>CAZXWK010000034.1:20691-26334 GCA_964644675.1 uncultured Eubacteriales bacterium
ACCTGCGTGTCGGCGACGGCGTCGATCCCGGCGAGCGCGAGGACGTCGGCCTGCGGCGATCGCTGGGCGCGCGGGACGAAGACCCGCTGCTCGGTGACGTGCTGGGCGGGGGTGAGCGCCTCGGCCAAGTCGTTGACGCCGGCCATCAGGCCGAGCCCCGCGAGCTTGCGGACGTGGCCCGGCTCCCGGGCGACGTCGACGCCGAGCACCTCGAGGTTGCCCTCCCAGCGGCGCATGCGGCCGGCCAGCGTGAGCAGCAGCGAGGTCTTGCCGGTGCCCGACGCGCCCAGCAGCGCGGTCATCGAGCCGGCCGGCGACTCGAAGGTGGTCGGGGGGTACACCGTGCGGCCGCTCGAGCTCAGGCTCGCACGGCGCGCGCGGATCGCGGGGGAGGTGCTCATGGTGCGGTCGCTCCTTCGTTCCTGGTCCTAGCGTGGTGCTAAACTGACTAGTCAGTATAGTATCAAGCGGAGAGGCGTCAAGAGGTGTTGCGGCCGTGTCAGGCGGCGGAAAGCGAGGGCCGTCTGTCCCCGTACAAGGCGGGACGCTTACCGCTGCTCGGCGGCTTGGCGTACCATGGTCGGCATGCTTGTGCTCGTGGACGGCTACAACGTGACCATGCGTGACCCGGCGACGAGCGGGCGCTCCAAGGAGACGCAGCGCGAGGAGCTGCTCGCGCGTTTGCGCGTGCACGCCGCGCGCGTGGCCCCCCGGGGCGAGATCGTGGTCGTGTTCGACGCACACGATTCGCTGGGAATCAGCTCCGGCGACACCCACCCCGTACGGGAGGTGTTCTCGGCGAGTGCCGACGACGAGATCGTGCGGCGCTGCGGGCGGGCGAAGGGCCAGGTCGTGGTCGTGACCGACGACCTGCGGCTTCGGGCGCGGATCAGCCAGGACGTCGGCCGGCACGTGGAGTACCGTGACGGCTCGAGCGTGTACGCGGAGACGCTCGCTGGCGCTTCGGACAAGGCGCCGCGGAAGGCGCCGCTCGCGCGCGACGAGGGGCTCCCGCGGGGGGCGAACGACATCACGGCCGAGCTGAAGGACTTGTGGCTCACCGACGACGAGTAGGGGAGCGGCGCACGTGAGTGGAGTGTTGGTCAACGTCGTAGCGATCGTCATCGGGACCGCGATCGGCCTTGCCTTCGGGCGGGCGATCACGGACCGGTTCCGCACCATCACGTTCACGGCGATCGGGCTGTCGACGGGCATCATCGGCGCGTCGATGAGCATCGGCGGGCTTGCCTCGATGGGGAAGACGGGGATGGGCCAGTACGCCGCGCTGGTGTACGTGGGGTCGCTCGTGGTGGGCTCGCTGTTGGGCGAGGCCATCCGCATCGAGTACTGGCTCGAGCGCTTTGGCGAGTGGCTCCAGGACCTGAGCTACCGCGCCACCTGGCTCGCTCCCACGCCAAAGTCGGCCTCCGACGAGCCGGGCGAGAAGGGCCACACGCTGGTGGAGGGCTTCGTGACCGCGTCGCTGCTGTTCTGCGTGGGCGCGATGACGGTGCTCGGCTCGATCAAGGCGGGCCTGGGCGACAACTCGGTGCTCTACCTCAAGTCGCTGCTCGACGGCTTCGCCGCGCTGTTCCTCGCGACCACGCTGGGCGTCGGCGTCGGACTGTCGATCATCCCGGTGCTCGCGATTCAGGGCGCGATCGCGCTCTCGGCGACCTTCATCGGGCCGTACATGACCCCTGCCGTCATCAGCTCGATCACCGGCGTGGGCGGCGCGCTCATCCTCTGCATCGGGATCGACCTGCTGGGCATCAAGCGCCTGCCGGTGGGCAACATGCTCCCGGCGATCGTCATCGCCGCGGTCGTGGGGGGCCTGCTTGGCTGACGCGTTCGGACACTCAGCCGAGCCGACACCCGCCGAGAACATCGCGGCTGTCGAGCAGTTCGGCGGCATCGAGGACGCCCGGCTCGAGGTGCGCCACATCGGGCTGTGTGTCGAGTGCGGCCAGCTGGTCGAGCGCCAGCCCGACGGCAGCTGCCCGGCGGGCCACGACCCGCGGCTCATCAGCGGCTCGCTGCTGCTCTACGACGACGAGCCGCTGCCGGTCCTCCCGCGCTTCAACCTCGCGGCGTTCTTCCTGCCGATCATCTGGGGCCCGGCGCACGGGCAGTGGGCGGGCGCGTTCTTCCTCCCGATCTGGCTGTTCGCCGACAGCTCCATCGCAGCCGCCGCCGAGAGGGGCGGGTGGCTCTGGATCGTGGCCGCTGCGGTCATGGCGGGCACGCTGGGGTTCGGCGCGTTCTTCGCGCGCAAGGGCAACGCGGTCGCGTACCGGCGCGTGATGGGGCGGATGACCGTACAGGAATACACGCGGCGCGAGCGCATCTGGGCGTGGATCTGCGTCCCCGCCGGCATCGCGCTCATCAGCTGGGGACTCTACTTCGACCTTGTTCTGCGCAACCGCTTGTAGCTGATACAGCTCGCGACGCGCATTCTAGCTGGGCTTATGCAATCTCCTCGGACTCTGTTTCGCTCTGTTGTTGACAGCGTAACAATGTGTTGTTACGCTACGCGGCGTTGAGGGTAGAACAGAGGTTGGGGAGTGAGAGAGATGACTGATACGAGTTACGGATACGACTTCGGCAACACGGTGCCGACCGCACCGCAGGTGCCGACCGGTATCGACTACAGGCGCCACCAGCGCCGTAGCGCGATCTTCTGGGGCGTCATGCTGGTCGTCCTGGGCCTGGCGTTCATGCTGGGCCAGTTCGTGCCGGGCCTGTACTGGTGGATGCTCTGGCCGCTGCTGTTCGTCGTGGGCGGCTTCGCGCAGATGGTGACGCCGAACCACAACGGCATCTGGAGCGCGCACCGCATCTTCGAGGGCTTCGGGACGGTGCTCTTTGGCGGCGTGCTGCTGGGCTGCACCACCGGCGTGATCTCGTGGAGCGTGTGGTGGACGCTGCTGACGCTGTGGCCGGTGCTGATCATCGCGCTGGGCGTGAGCATCCTGGGCCGCGGCATCGGCGCCGAGTGGCTGCGCGCCGCGAGTCACGTGGTCGTGTGGCTGGCGCTCTTCTTCGCGGTCTCGGTCTCGTTCACCGGCGCCTTCGGGTTCTACCCGAACACCGCGTTCGCGGTCTGGACGCCCGCGGGCACCGACTTCGCGATCACCGAGCCGGCCCAGGGAGTCCGAGAAGCCACGCTCGATCTCACGGGCGCGGCCGGCGAGCTCACGGTCACGGATGGCGACGCGCTCGTCAGCGCGAAGGGCACGTCGGCCTTCGGGACACCGGTCGTCAACGTGACGCGCGACGGCGACGCCGCTCAGGTCACGATCGGCCCGGGCAACCACCCGACGGAGGTGTGGCCGGGCGTGGGCGGGACGATGAAGCTCGCGCTCTCGGACGCAGCCGTGTGGGACGGCACCATCTCGACCGGCGCCACGAGCCTGGACGCCGATCTGAGCGACGTGCACGTGCGCGACCTGACGCTGAAGTCGGGCGCGAGCAGCGCGACGCTGAAGCTGGGCGAGGTGCCGACGGGCGTGTCGCAGAGCGAGCTCGCCGTGAAGTCGGGTGTCTCGGCGGTGACGGTGTTGGTGCCGAGCGACGTCGAGGCGCGCGTCGTGAGCAAGAGCGGCCTGTCCGGCATGGACGTGGGCAGCCGGTTCCACTCGGAAGGTGGCGGCGTCTACCAGACCGAGGGCTACTCGGAGAACGGCGTGGGTTGGGACATCAGCGTCGAGTCGGGCGTGGGGTCCGTCTCGGTGAAGAGCTACTAGGAGGCAGCGGTGAGTGACGGCAAGCGCAACGAAGTGCTCGTGCTGGCGGGGGTGGGGCTGCTCGTGCTGGGCGGCTGGATGCTTCTGCAGCGCGTCGCGGGATGGGTCTTCCTGCCGCTGGGCAGGGTTCTACACGTCATCGGGAACATCGGCTGGCCGTTGGTGCTGGTCGGGATGGGAGTGCTGATCATCATGTATGCGAACGGAGCGAACGCGGGTTACCAGGGTCGTCGGCTCTACCGGTCGAGGACCGACCGCAAGATCAGCGGCGTGCTGGGTGGCGCCGCCGAGTACCTCAACGTGGATCCGAGCCTGCTGCGCGTCATCTACGCGGTGATCACGATCCTCACCGGCATCTGGGCGGGCTTCCTGGTCTACCTGGTCGCGATGATCGTGATCCCCGAGGCGCCGTTCGCGGCCGGCGTCCAGGCCACCGGCCCGGTCCCGCCGGCGCCTCCGGTGCCCGGCGCGGCCACCACCGCCGAGCCCGCGACCGCCGCGGCCCCCGAGCCGCCCGCGCCTCCCGCGGCCCCCGAGGCCCCGGCAGCGCCCGAGCCTCCCGCGGCCCCGGCCTCGGCATAGCCGTGACGCCGAGAAGCACGGCAGCCGCTAGACTGGCTGCAGCGCCGAGTACCGACAGGAGGTGTGACCCGTGGACGCGGAACTGATCTCGAAGAAGGAGCTGCTCCAGCAGGCCGGCATCAGCTACGGCCAGCTGTACCGGTGGAAGCGCAAGGGCCTCATCCCCGAGGACTGGTTCATCCGCAAGTCCACCTTCACGGGGCAGGAGACCTTCTTCCCGCGGGACAAGGTGCTGACCCGGGTCGAGAAGATCAAGGCGATGAAGAACGAGGACGCCTCGCTCGACGAGATCGCCGATACGGTCTCGCCGAACCTGGGCGAGGTGAGCATGACGCTCGACGAGGTCAAGGAGCAGGGGCTTGTCTCGGCCGAGGCGATCGAGATCTTCAGCGAGATCGTGTGCGACTGCGACGAGGCGCTGGTCTTTGGCGAGATCGTCTCGCTCTCGGCGCTCGACACGCTGCTCAAGACCGGCGACGTGAGCCTGGACGAGGGCCGCATCGCTCTGAAGGCACTGCAGGAGAACTACCCGGCGTTCGAGGGACGGCCGGCGGATCTGATCTTCATGCGCCGCATGGGCCTCTCGACCTCGCTGCTCGTCTCGAGCGGCGCCGAGGTGCGATTCGAACCCGCCGCGCGCATCGTCGCCCGGCTCAACCTTGCCGAGTGCGCCGAAGCGCTCAGCACGCGGATCAGGTAGACGGAGGGACGACGATGACAGACGAGACCAGGCAGGACGTCAAGATCAACGGCGACGGCAGCCTGTCGGGCGGCGCGTACGGCACGGTCACGATCAACGGCGCCGGTTCGGTGCAGGGCGACGTGGACTGCCTGCAGTACACGGTCAACGGCTCGGGTACCGCCAACGGCAACGTGCTCGCGCGCAACATCACCGTGAACGGGCAGGCGACCTTCAACGGCGAGGTCCAGGCGACCTCGATGACGGTCAACGGTGACGCGAGCATCCGAGACGGCGTGGGCATCAGCCAGCTCACCATCAAGGGCAAGGCTTCGGTGGGCGGCGGCGTCGCGGCGCACGACCTGGTGCTGCGCGGCTTCTTCAACGCCGCCGGTGACGTGCAGACCGACACGTTCAGCGGCGAGGGCGCGTTCACCGTGGGCGGGCTGCTCTCGGCCGACGCGATCGACATCAAGCTCTACGGCCCGTGCTCGGCCAAGGAGATCGGCGGCGAGAAGATCACGGTCCGCTCGCCCCAGGGCTTCCAGAGCATCACGCAGATCTTCACCTTCTGGGCCGAGAAGCGCCTGACCACCGACCTGATCGAGGGCGACGACGTGTTCCTCGAGGGCGTCA
>CAZXWK010000035.1:0-21411 GCA_964644675.1 uncultured Eubacteriales bacterium
CCAAGTCCATCACCGACGGTCAGGGCACCAGGACGTCGTGCGCGATCTGCCACAGCGCATCCGCCGCTCCGGTGGGCGACTGCACGAGCTGCCACGACCTGGGCAGCCCGCACGCCGCGCTCGCACCTGTGCACACGGCCTCGCTCTCGCCGGCGAACATCTCGTTCGGCGGCGTGGACTACGGCACGCACGCGTGCTCCGAGTGCCACACGACCTCGGTCGTGACCGACGTGCACAACAATCAGTGCTCGACGTGCCACCCCGCTCCCAAGGACACCCTGACTCCCAGCTGGGACAAGACCTGCACGCAGGGTGGCTGCCATACCGCCGGCACGAGCGCGCCCATGCACGCCGACGCCGCGACGGTCCACCTGATCACGGGCCCGCTGAGCTGTACCGTGGCCGGGTGCCACACGGCTGAGGGCGCCAGCGTCGCGTCGCTTCACTCCAACGCCACCACCACCGTCGCGGGTGTGACCCGCACCTCGTGCCAGGTCTGCCACGCGCCGGGCGTCACCCCGACGACGACGTGCGCGACCTGCCACGACATGGGCCAGCCGCACGCGGCCACCGCGACTGCGCACGAGACGCCGCAGGGCGTGACGTGCTTCGGCACCGGCTGCCACACGGCTCAGGCCGACGTCCGCGACATCCACTCCGCGTACGGGTGCGCGCCGTGCCACGGCGCTGGCCAGACCGCTTCGGTCCAGTGCGCCGACTGCCATAGCAACAACTCCTACACCCACGGTTACACGGTCCCGAACCACCTGGGCGAGACCAGCGCGACCGTCCAGATCGGTTCCGAGTCCTACGAGATTCAGTGCGCCGACTGCCACGGCAACGGCGGCCTGACCGCTGACCTCAAGTCCGCGCACCTCGGCGTGGGTCTCGGCTCGTGCTCGCAGTGTCACCCGACCAAGGTTCCGAACACCTTCACCACGTGGAACAAGACGTGCGCGCAGGTCGGATGTCACTCGGCCACCGACGCCAACCCCGAGCATCCCGACATCACCGCCGGTCACTCGATGGTTCCGGTCGCCAAGGACTGCCTGACCGGCGGCAAGTGCCACGTGGGCACGACGCTGGCCAACATCCACGCGCTGGCGACGACGACCACCGCCGAGGGCAAGACCTTCACGGGATGCCAGGCATGCCACCTCGACAAGCCCACCAAGCCGGTCGTCCCGGTCTTCGTCGACCCGCTCGGCGGCGAGTGGACCAACGAGTGCCTTGGCTGTCACCCCGACCGCTACCAGCAGCACGGCTACGTGGCGGCATATCACGAGGCCGATGTGACGACCGGTGACGTGACGATCGACTCCTTCACCACCACCGTCACCTGCTCGGACTGCCACGCGACCGAGCTCAAGCTCGCGCACGAGACCGTCAGCCTCGGCACGACCGAGGAGCCGGTGACGACGCTGGGTTGCGATAACTGCCACCCGTCGCCGCGCGACACGTTCGCCACGTGGAACAAGGGCTGCACGCAGGGTGACTGCCACACCGCCACGTCGACCTCGCCGCTGCACGAGGGCATCACTGCCCGCCACATGCCCACCGAGCACAGCCAGTCGTGCGTGATCGACGGTTGCCACCTGGGCAACACGATCGCTCCGGCCTGGGGCACCAACCTCGCGGAGATGCACCGCAGCGCCGAGGCCACCGTCGGTGGCAAGGTCGTCCGCTCCTGCCTGGTGTGCCACTTCAACAACGAGTACAAGTCCGATCCGGCGAGCCCGACCCCGAACTTCTCGGTCGATGCTCAGGGTGTCCCGAACACCGCCGAGTGCGACGTGTGCCACCCGCAGGGCGAGAACGTCATGCACGCGTACTCGTTCCCGAACCACACCGCTTCGGCCGTTGCCTCGACCGCTCCGGGCGGCTCGATGACGATCACCATCGGCAACACCGCGTGGCCCAACCAGAAGTGCACCAGCTGTCACCTGACCGAGCTGTCGAGCGAGCACGCGCGCAACAAGTCGACCTTCAAGTCGAAGGGTTGTGCGAACTGCCATCCGCAGCCGTACCTCTCGCTCGAGGCCGAAGGCCAGGTCATCGGCGGCTGGACCAAGGGCTGCGTCCAGGCCGACTGCCACGCCGCCGGCACGCAGTACGAACGTCACTACAAGCTGCAGGAGAGCCACGAGGCATCCTCGGCGAACGCGGCCTGCTCCGGCGCCACGAGCTGCCACTACATGACGGCAGGCGGGGCCACGCTGGCCGACGTTCACGCGAACGCCAGCACGGTGGTCAACGGCCTGACCCGCACCTCGTGCGCGGTCTGCCACGGCAGCTTCCAGTCGCAGGCGACCCCGCCGAGCGGCGTGTGCGTGAACTGCCACGGCGACAAGTGGACCGGCAGCGCCGTGATCAGCCACGTCAACACCGATACGATCCACCCGTCGACCACGACCGGCTCGTGCTTCGACGACAGCTCGTCGTGCCACGTCAAGTACCTGGCCAAGGAGCACTTCCGCCACAACAGCAGCTTCACGTGCGGCACGTGCCACGACAGCACGAACCCCACCGTCCAGGCGGCCATCACGGCCAACAACCTGGCGTGCTCGGGATGCCACACCGAGAGCCACGGCCGCGCCGAGCAGACCGCGAGCAACGTGACCTGCATCGAGTGTCACGGCACCGACTCGTCGAAGATGGGCGCGGCCGCCTACGACGCCGCCGCGGGTGACCACTCCGGCTTCTCGGACTCGGCGCACGCCAGCATCCAGACGACGCCGCAGCTTGGCGACCAGGCCGTCAGCGTCCAGTGCACCGTGTGCCACAATCACGCGCGCACGACGGCGGGCGGCGCACCGTTCGATAAGCGCATGGAGTACCGCTACACGAACTGGCCGTCGGAGACCTCGAACCACGAGGAGCTCTGCTTCCAGTGCCACACCAGCCAGGCGACGTTCGTCAACGAGCCGAACAAGCCCAACAGCTGGAACGGGCGCAGCGTCCAGGCGGCCTTCCAGTCGACCTCGAAGCACACCCTGTCCACGGGTGAGGGCTCCTACGTCGACCAGGAGATCACCTCGAGCCTCAACGACACGACGGTCGCGGCCTTCAACCTGGAGACCAAGTCCAACGTCGCCGTCGCGGCGGGTCCGGTGGTCAAGCTCGCTCAGGACCTGAGTGGCGGCACGAACCCCGGCGCCCAGAGCTCGCTGCTCTTCGGCAAGCAGGGCGGCAACACGACCATGGGTCAGTTCAAGACGACCGACAACGCGTGGGACTCGGCGAACAGCGCCCTGTTCACGCCGGCTGCGGCACCTGGCAACCCGGCGAGCGGCGCGAGCATGTTCAAGGTCGGCTCCACCAACAAGCTCTACCTCGTCACGGGCGCGACGGCCTACGTCTACACGCCGCCGGCGGACCCGACCGGCGACTCGTGGACGACCGACACCAACTTCGCCGCCGGTGCCACGGTGGGCGCGGGTGGCGACACGGCCGTCAACAACTCGAGCTCGACGACGACCGGCTCGGCGATCTACTACCTGCAGGGTGGCGCATCCAACTACATCCGCTGGAAGCCGAGCACGGGCGGCACGGGCAACTACGGCCGCATCCAGTACCCGAGCGGCACGACCCTGAACCAGGGTCAGGGCTCCGCGCTCGCGTACGCGCCGACCTCGAACCGCATCTTCGTCATCAACAAGAACGGCACGACCACGGCTGACGGTCGCCTGTACTACTACACGGGCTTCAACCGTCCGGCCGCGGCCAACCTGGTCTTCACCCAGGGTCCGCAGATCTCGAGCACGGGCACCACGGCACGCTACAACCGCATGACCGTCGCGACGATCGGCGGCGTGGACTACCTGTTCACCTACGGCTACAACTCGGCCGGTACGGTGACGCTGCAGGTCGTCACGAACGTGGCGTCCACCCCGGCGATCCTGTCGATCGGCACCAAGACGCCGAGCGGCTGGACCACCCTGGGCGACGGTTGCGACCTCCAGTACAACCCGGCTGACGGCTACCTGTACGCGATCCGCGGTGGCGGCAACACCGGCATCGCTCGCATCCAGGTGCCGGCCAACCCCGGTACCGCGGCCTCGTGGACCGGCGTCAACTGGACCGTGCTCAACGGGGCCCAGACCTGGGCCGCCGGCTCCGCGATCGAGTTCGCCGACGCCGACCCGCTGACCCAGACGCCGTTCAAGTACTTCGCGTCGGGTACGCTGTCGACCGTCAGCGACATCACGCCGGGCGCCGGTAGCTCCAAGTGGGGCAACCTGACGTGGAACGCCACCGTCCCGGCGGGCACGAGCCTGACCATGAAGGTCGACGGCTACGACGGCGCGAGCTGGACGACGCTCAAGAGCGGCCAGGCGACGTCACCGGTCGACCTGAAGGCGTACACGACCGCGGCCTATCCCAAGATGAGGGTCACCGCGACCTTCACGACGACAAACGTCAACGACGTCAACATGACGCCGCAGCTCACCAGCCTGTCGATGACGAGCGTGAAGCAGACCTTCGTGCCTGCGTCGGGTTCGCTCATCCAGTGCGAGAACTGCCACAACACCCACCTGGTGAAGAAGGGTTCCGGCGCGTGGGACAAGTCCCGTGTCTCCAACCCGCTCAACACCAAGCAGTCGTGGGCGGCGACCGGCAAGAGCTACTCCGAGTTCTGCCTGACCTGCCACAGCGACTCGTCCGGCACGGTCACGAGCCTGACGCCCAAGGTCAACGCGACCGAGATGATCCCGTACTCCATGAGCTTCCGCACCGTCTCGAGCGCCAACTCGCCGTTCTTCGCGGGCTGGTCCAAGACGATGAACGGCTACGCGTGGACGGGTTCGGTCCACAATCCTGACGGCGCACCGGTCTCTGCGATGAGCCAGACGACGCAGGCCGAGTTCAACGCGAACACGTACAGCCAGGCGCAGTCCGTCGTGGCCGGGCAGATCGAGCTCGGCACGTCGAACCCGGGTGTCAACCCGACGGCGGCCGACGGTGCCGGTATCGTGGTCGCCACGACCGGTTCCTCGACGACGGTCAACCAGTACAAGGGTGGCTGGAACACCGCGGGTACGGCCAAGTTCACGCCGGCCGTCATGCCCGCTGCTGCCGGCACGTCGGCCACGTCCTACGTGGTGAACAACAAGCTCTACGTCGCGACCGGTACCACCGCCTACGTCTACACGCCGTCGGCCGATCCGACCGACGACTCGTGGGCGACCGACGCCAACTTCGGCTCGAGCAGCTCCCTCGGTACCGGCGCGGATGCCGCGACGAGTACCGCGCGCATCTACTTCCTGCGCGGCGGCGGCGCTCGCACGGCGATCTACTTCAAGCCGATCGCCGGCACTGCGACGAACTCGAGCTTCACGTTCGGGAGCGCCAACAGCCTGAACACGGGTGCCTCGATGGCGTTCTCGCCGCAGGCCAACCGCCTGTTCGTGATCCACAAGAACGGCACGACGAGCGCCGACGGCAACCTCGACTACGTGGCCAACCCCGATGGCGTCGCGAACGGCGGCACCGCCACGGTCGTGGCCGGTCCGCAGGTCACCAGCTCCGGCACGACTTCGGTCGTGACCCGCATGACCTGCGCGAACATCGGTGGGACCGACTACCTGTTCATCCTCGGACCCAACAGCGCGGGCACTCTCTCGCTGCAGGTGGTCTCGACGCTGAGCGGCACCCCGGTCACGACGACGCTCACCGGCAAGTACCCGTTCGGCACGAGCGCGCTGGCCGAGGGTTCGGACCTGGTCTACAACCCGACCGACCAGAAGCTCTACGCGATCCGTGGCGGTTCGACCGACTTCTACTCGATCTCGGTGCCGCAGACCGGCGTCACGACCGTGGGCAACTGGGGCAGCTGGACCAATGCGGCCGCTCCGGCGTCGATGCCGGCCGCCTCGACCCTGGGCGTCGTGAACTGCGACCCGCCGCTCGTGGACGGTACCGCCACGTACTACACGTCGGGTAGCGTCGTGAGCCCGGACATCGCGGCTCCCGCCTCGGCGGTCACGTGGGGCAACCTGACCGTGAACAGCGTTCAGCCGGCGAACACGTCGATCGACGTGACCATCGAGGGCTACAACGCCAACACGAGCGGGTGGGACACGCTCATCACGCGCACGTCGGTCCTGCCGGCGTACCAGGAACTGCTCAACATGTACTCGACGACCCTCTACACCAAGATGCGCGTGTCGGCGACGCTGCGTACCAGTGACACGGCGGTCACGCCGGCGATCACCGACTGGAAGCTCATCGGCTACGGTCTGTCGGCGACGCGCCCGAGCTGCATGGGCTGCCACGACCCGCACGGCTCCAACAACAAGGAGCTCATCGCCTACACGTCCAACGACAACTCGGTGATGCGCGACAACTCCAGCGCGATCGCTGGCACAGGCCTGTGCTACAAGTGTCACGGCACCGGCACCGGCGCCACGATGGATGTCCAGGCACCGACGAGCGGCACGTACGCTCACGCCAGCTCGACGGGCAACACCCTGCACGACAACGAGGAGACGTTCGCGAGCCTGGGCAACTCGGCGACCCGCCACGTGGGTTGCTCGGACTGCCACAACTCGCACGCCACCTTCGAGGGCACGCACACCGCCGGCACGAGTACGGCAGCAGGCGTCCTGCGCGGTGTCGTGGGCATGAAGCCGACCTATGCGGCGACCAACTGGACCGCGGCCACCTCCTGGACCCCGCAGGTGATCACGGCCACCAACAACACGCCGGAAGCCTACCTGTGCTTCAAGTGTCACGCGGGTTCGGGAACCTCGCTCGTGTCCGTCACGACCGGCTCGGGGACCTACACCCGGACCGACTTGGCGCAGGACTTCAACCCGAACAACGCGTCGGGCCACAACGTCCTGGGCGCGGCGACGTGGCCGAAGACCTCGTGGACCGTCAGTGCCACCACCGTCACGTGGGCGTGGCCGACGGCCAACATCTTCAACACGGGCTGGTCGAAGACGTCGATGGTGACCTGCTCGGACTGCCATACCGGCGGCACCTCGACCACGGCCAAGGGCCCGCACGGCTCGACCGCCAAGTGGATGATCGATCCCGCGTATGACCTGCCGTACGAGCAGGGCGTGCTCTCGAGCACGGCGAACGCGAACATGCAGGCGAACCTGATCTGCGCCAAGTGCCACAGCCGCAGCACGCTGCGCTCGGCCAACAACGGCCACAGCGGCAACAGCAACCACAACACGAACTGCATCCGCTGCCACATCGCCGTTCCGCACGGCTGGAAGCGTCCTCGTATGCTCGTCTCGGGCAGTGACGTGGCTCCGTACAAGTGGTCCGGCACGACGCCCGCAGCCAACACGTCGAGCAACTCGCTCACCGGCATCGCGGTCGTCACGCACTCGAGCGCGACCGGCTGGACCGAGAGCAACTGCGGCGGCTGCGGTACGCACACCGTTTCGGGTACGGCTTGGCCGTAGGATCGACACGCACCACCAGCGACTGAGCAACTGACAGTCATCACGCGCGGGGCAGGGGGCACGCCTCCTGTCCCGCGCCGATGTCTGGCCACGCCACCGCGCTCGTAGAAGGTAGACTCTGCACATGAGCGGATCGAACTCGCATAGCCGCGCTGCGGCACTCCGGGCGCGTGCGGCGGCCACGACCCTGCGCGCCGCGGCGCTCGTGATGGTGCTCGCGATCCTCGCCTTCTCGGCAGTGGGCTGTGGGTCGTCCGGTCCGAAGCCGGCTCCGAGCCCCTCATCTTCGCGCGGCTCCATGAGCTCGGCACCGGCGACCGTCGCGCCGCCGACGCAGGGCATCACGCGTCCGCCGGCGCCCGTGTTCGACACCCCGCGGCAGGCGGTGGACTCGTATCTCGCGTGGGTGTCGTTCGCCTACGTCATGGCGAACTCCGACGTGGCGACCGCTGCCTTCTCGCCGCAGGAGGAAGTCCGCGTCAACTCCTACGTGGAGCTCAACAAGCAGAAGAACCAGCGCATCGACCAGCGCCTGAAGTCCATCAAGACGGGAGCCGAGGTCAAGCAGGGCAAGAACGTGCTCTTGCCGGCGCGCGAAGTGTGGACGTACCGCTACCTCGAGCTCAACAGTGCCAAGGCGCTGTCCCCGGAGTACACGGCCACCTACGACACCACCTACACGCTCATCCCGCGTGGTGGCGGGGGCTGGATCGTGGACTCGGTCGAGGCGAACGCGATCGGTGAGGTCAAGTGAGTCGCCGGCCCTCCGGCCGCTTCGTCTCGCTCCTGGGCTCGGCGAGGTTCGCGCTGTCGCTCATGATCGTGCTCGGCGTACTGTCGTTTCTCGCGACGCTCGTCCCGCAGGCCGCCCGCCCGCTTGCCGAAAGGACGGCGTGGGCGATCGCACACCCGCTGGCCGCCCGGCTGTCCGGTGCCTTCGGGTTCGAGCGCGCGTACACCTCGTGGGTCTTCCTGGTCCCGGCGGCGCTCCTGTTCGCGTCGACGTGCGTCTGCTCGTGGCGTCGCACCACGGTCGCCCGCAAGCGCGCTAGGGCGCTGCGTGAGGCGCGCTCGAGCGGGATGGGGGAGCGCCGGGCCGACTTCGCCCTCGGCGTGGCCGGCGGCCCCGACGCCGCGCTCGACGCGGCCGCTGTGGCGCTGGCGTCGGTCGGCCTGCGCCCGTCGCGCGAGGGCGACCGCCTGCTGGTCGCCACGCGGCCGTGGGCGAGCTACGCGAGCCCGGCGTTCCACTGGACGCTCGCGCTCCTGATGCTTGCGATCGCCCTTGGACAGCTCACGCGCGCCGAGGGTCTCGCGGGCGTTCCGGTGGGATCGAGCATCCCGCTCCAGGGCGACTCCTTCCGCGTGCTGAACGAGGGACCGCTCCACCGGTGGTCGATGTCCGGCGCGACCATCGGCGTTCCCAAGTTCGCGCCGACCTACGTCTATCACGGAATCGACCGCGGCCCCACTCCGACGGTCGTCGTGAAGACCTCTGACGGCGCTCTCAGGGCCCAGCAGCGCGTCTATCCCAACGCCGCGCTGCAGACCGGGTTCCTCACCGTTCACTCGAGCGACTACGGCCTCGCCTCGACGTTCTCGCTGCTCGACCCGGCCGGTGCGCCCGTGTCGAAGATCACGGAGCTCGTGGACTTCTCGGAGGAGGCCAGCAGCGGCACCACGCCGCTCGACCTCTCGCTCGCCAGCGCGACCAAGCCCGAGGCCTACCTGGTCGAGGTCGTCGTCCCGCTCGACCGCCAAGACGGACACCCGGTCCGCGGGCTGCCCCGCGAGCCGTCGGCGCTCCTCCGCGTCACGGACACGTCCACTGGCGCGACCGTCGCCGAGAAGCGCCTCGTGCGTGGCGAGAGCGTGACCTTGCCGGAAGGCTCGGCGTTCCGCTTCGACGACCTCGTGTACTACGCGCGGCTGTCGGTCGTCGACGACGCGAGCATCCCGTTCATCTACGCCCTCATGGCGCTGTCACTCGTCGCCCTGTCCGTGGCGCTGCTCGCACCGCAGCGTCTCGTGGTCGTCGAGTATCGTGCCGATGAGGAGGGTACCCGCGTCGACGTGGTGGCGCGCGCGTGGCGCAACGCGGGCGTGACCCCCACTGAAGTCCGGCAAGCCCTCGAAACGACGCTGGGCGCCGAGAAGAGAGAGAGCGGATCGTGAGCACCGAGATCATCCTCATGTGGCTTGCCGTGAGCGCGTACGCGCTCGGCACGATCGCTTACGTGTTCGGAGCGGTGTTCCGGCTCGAGTGGCTGCTGCGCGTGGCGCTGTGGGTCTCCGTCGCCGGCCTGGTCCCGCAAGGAATCGCGATCGGCATCCGCTGGGTGCAGACTGGTCACGGCCCGTACCTGGGCTTCTACGAGGTCGTGAGTTCCTACGCGTTCGCCTCGGTCCTGGCGCTGGCGGTCGCAACCGCGATCCGCCCGCAACTGCGGTGGCTCGGAGTCGTCATCATGCCGCTCGCCACGCTCATGCTGGGCGGAGCTATGCTCGCGCCCAAGTCGCCGCTCGAGATCACGGCGAAGCTTGCGAGCTGGTGGCTCACCATCCACGTCACGTTCGCCAAGCTCAGCTACGCGTCGTTCATCGCGGCGTTCGCGATCGGGGTGGTCTACCTGGTGCGCGAGCGCACCAGCCCCCGGGAGGACGGGATCCTTTCGCGCCTGCCCGACCAGCGGGTGCTCGACGACCTCTCGTACCGCTTCATCGGCGTCGGGTTCATCTTCCTGTCGGTGATGATCGTCGCCGGCGCGATCTGGGCGAACGAGGCGTGGGGACGGTACTGGGCGTGGGACCCGATCGAGACGTGGTCGCTCATCTCGTGGATCGTCTACGCGGCGTACCTTCACACCCGGCTCACCCTGGGTTGGAAAGGGTCGCGCTCGGCGTGGTTCGCGGTCGTCGCCCTGCCGGTCATGGCCTTCACACTCATCGGCGTGCCCATCGCCTACAATTCCATCCACGGAGCGTATCTGACCGGCTACTAGGCCGGTGGTCGCGAGGAGCTACTCCATGTCGAAGGTTCTCTTCATAGCACCGCCATACCGCTGCTGGGGCGTGCAGGTCATCGGCACCTGGCCGCCGCTCCAGATCGCGTATCTCGCAGGCTCGGCGCTTTCCAGCGGTCACGAGGCCGTCATCTGCGACGCGATGAACAACGGCTTCACGTTCGACGACGTCCGCGCCGAGATCGAGCGCCAGCAGCCCGACGTCGTCGTGACCCTCGACTACCTGCCGGTCTCTGGTGCGATCAGCACCGCGACCGTTCCGGCGGCGCTCGAGACACTCGCACTCGCCAAGGAAGTCGATCCGACGATCGTCACGGTCATCGGCGGGCCGCATCCCACGTTCATGCACGAGGAGATTCTCTCGGCGGAGATGTGCGCCACCGACTTCGTGCTGCGGGGCGAGGCCGAGGAGACCCTGGCCGAGCTGCTCGGCGCGCTTGCCGACGGAACGGCGCGCGAGGTGCGCGGGGTCGCGTATCGCGACGAGGACGGCTCGATCGTCGCGAACCCCATGCGTCCGCACATCGCCGATCTCGACACGCTGTCGCCGGCGTGGCACCTGCTCGACTGGAGCCTCTACCACTACAACATCGAGCCGTGGGGGAGGATGGCCTCCATCCTCACGACCCGCGGCTGCATGATGGGCTGCTCGTTCTGCTCGCACCGCGCGTTCTGGCGCGGCGACTGGCGTGCCCGCACTCCCGAGAAGGTCATCGAGGAGATCCGAGAGCTCGTCGAGGTGTACGACGTCGAGTTCATCACGCTCATCGACCCGTACCCGACCAACGACCGCGCTCGCTGGGAGCGCCAGCTCGACCTGCTCATCGAGGCCGACCTCCCGGTCCACCTGCTCATGGAGACGCGCGTCGAGGACATCATCCGCGACGAAGACCTGCTGCCCAAGTACCACGCGGCCGGCATCATCCACATGTACCTGGGCGCCGAGAGCAGCTCCGACGAGCTCCTCGAGAGCCTGAACAAGGGCACCGACGTCGACCAGAACAAGCGCGCTATCGACCTGCTGCGCGAGCACGACATCATGACCGAGGCGTCGTTCATGATCGGGTTCCCTAACGACACGTGGGAGTCGGTCGCCAAGACCGCCGAGGAGGCCGTCCGTCTCAACCCCGACATCGCGGTCTTCCCGGTCATCACCCCGATGCCGTACACGCCGCTCTACGACGACGTGAAGGACCGCGTCCGCGTCTTCGACTACTCGAAGTACAACCTCATGACGCCGATCATCGAGCCCTACGAGCTCTCACTCGACGACGTCTACCGTGCACTTGCCAAGTGCTACATGACCTTCTACGCGCACAAGATGCGGGAGGTCAAAGAGCTGCCCGACGGCTTCAAGCGGCGCTACATGATGAGCGCGTTCGAGCAGATGATGAAGGACTACGGCTCGCGCTTCGACTTCCTGCGCGAGGAGATGCCGGCAGACATGCCCGCGATGATGGGGCAACCCGACGGTGACTGACGCGGCGTCCACCGACGGCGTTCCCACCGTCTCGACCCGTCGCGCCCAGACGGCCATCGACGTCGGCGCCGCACTCGTCATCACCATGCTCGTGTGGCCGTTCCCGATCGCCCGCGCGATGCTCCCGCCGCTCGTCAACGTCGCGTGCATCCTCGTCGCCTGGCAGCTCATCCAGGTGGCCTACTTCGCGGCGTGTTCGGCGCTGTGGTCCACCACCGGGGGCATGCGCCTGATGGGTCTCACCCTCGCCGAGCCGACCGGCGCGCGCCCGTCACGCGCGGTGGCCGTGCGGTGGGGTCTCCTCGCCGGGGTTCTCGGCATACCGCGGCTCTTCGCGACCGCGCGCTCGGCAGGGAAACCGGACGCGGCCGAGCGGTTCTCGGGCGCGCGCGTCGTGCGTGTGGCACCGCCGTCGGACGCCGATAGCGACGGGTGAGGTCCTGACAGTCGAACGCTGCGCCCCATGCGCTACAGTAGGGACTCGCACCAGCCGGTACCGACCACTCACGGAGCATCGATGAACGCACGCGCACCCAAGGGCACCGCCGACATGCTTCCGGCTACCGCCGAGGCGTGGGAACACCTCAACCGCATCGCGCAGGACCTCTTCGCGCGCTACGGCTACGAGCCGATCTACACGCCGCTCTTCGAGCACACCGAGGTCTTCACGCGCGCGATCGGCGAGGCGACCGACATCGTCTCCAAGGAGATGTACACGTTCGAGGACAAGGGCGGGCGTTCGATCACCCTGCGTCCCGAGGGGACCGCGAGCGTCGTTCGAGCCGCTCTCGAGCACAACCTCACCGCCAACGGGCAGTACTCCAAGGTCTACTACGCCGGCCCCATGTTCCGCTACGAGCGTCCCCAGAAGGGGAGGATGCGCCAGTTCTGGCAGATCGGCGCCGAGCTTCTCGGCGCGGCCGAGCCCTCGGCCGACGCCGAGCTGGTCGTCCTGTTGTGGCGCTTCTTCGAGGCCGTCGGGATCCCCGCTGCGAACATGCGGCTGCTTCTCAACTCCATGGGCGACGAGAACTGCCGCCCCGCGTACCGCGACAAGGTCGCCGGCTTCATCCGCGATCACTCCGAGGGGCTGTGCGAGGAGTGCAACCGCCGCGCCGAGACCAACCCGCTGCGCGCGTTCGACTGCAAGAACCCGGGCTGCCGCGAGGTGATGGCTGGCGCCCCGCTCCTCCGCGACGAGCTGTGCGACGAGTGCCGCGCGCACTACTCGGCGGTCAAGGGCTACCTCGACGAGCTGGGCGTCCCGTACGTGGAGGACCCGTCGCTCGTGCGCGGGCTCGACTACTACACGCGCACCGTCTTCGAGGTGCAGGCCGACGCAGGCCTCGGCTCGCAGAACGCGATCGGCGGCGGCGGGCGCTACGACCGGCTCATGCAGGAGTACGGCGGGCCGGCCACGCCGGGCCTCGGCTTCGCGCTCGGCTTCGAGCGCACGCTGCTCGCGATGGAGGCCGCCGGCGCCAAGGCGGAGACGCCCGCTCGTGCCGACGTGTACGTGGCGCGCGTGGACGACAGCGTGAGCGCGACAGCGTTCGAGCTGCTGTCGGCGTTGCGCGACGCGGGCGTCGCCGCCGAGGCGGACCACCAGGGCCGCAGCCTCAAGTCGCAGTTCAAGCAGGCGGACCGCCTGGGAGCGCGCTTCGTGGCCGTCGTGGGGCCGGACGAAGTGGCCGCAGGCCAGTTCACCCTCAGGGACATGCGCACCAAAGAAGAGTCGCCGGTCGCCCTCGAGAACGCCGCGAGCGTCGTGTCCCAGGCCCTGCGCGGGTAATACACGCTCAGAGGGCTCGATCCATCGCGTATACTCGGCACCGCTTTCTGTTCATCCTACGGACGATGAGGACCACCATGCTTGACGCGCGCTATTCCATGCGGTCGCACACGTGCGGCGCTGTCACTGCCGAGACGATCGGTGAGGAGGTCCGGCTCGCGGGCTGGGTCGCCAAGCGTCGCGACCACGGCGGCCTCATCTTCCTCGATCTGCGCGACCGCACCGGCATCATCCAGTGCACCTTCGACCCTGAGGCGTCGCGCGAGGCGTTTCCCATCGCCGAGACGGTCCGCCCCGAGTGGGTCGTGCTCCTGCGCGGCACCGTGCGCCGCCGTCCCGAGGGCACCGAGAACCCCAATATGGCGACCGGCGAGGTCGAGGTCGTCATCCACGCCGCCGAGGTCCTGAACCGCAGCGAGACTCCTCCGTTCGAGATCGAGGCCGGCATCGAGACCGACGAGCTCACGCGCCTCAAGTGGCGCTACCTCGACATCCGCCGCCCCGAGGTCCTCGGCGCCCTCGAGCTGCGCGACCGCGTGACGCAGACGTTCCGCCGCTCGCTCGAGGAGCGCGGCTTCATGGAGGTCGAGACGCCGATCCTTGGCCGCTCGACGCCCGAGGGTGCGCGCGACTTCATCGTCCCGAGCCGCCTGAACCCCGGCAAGTTCTACGCGCTGCCGCAGTCCCCGCAGCTCTTCAAGCAGCTGCTCATGATCGGTGGCGTCGAGCGCTACTACCAGATCGCGCGCTGCTTCCGCGACGAGGACCTGCGCGCCGACCGCCAGCCCGAGTTCACCCAGGTCGACATCGAGATGTCCTTCGTCACCCAGGACGACATCCTGAGCATGATGGAGGACGTCATGGTCGAGGTCATGGCGGCCGCCGGGCACGAGCTGCCCGTGCCGCTGCCCCGGATGACCTACCGCGACGCGATGGAGCGCTACGGCTCCGACCGGCCCGACACGCGCTTCGGTCTCGAGCTGTCCGACGTGAGCGAGGTCTTCTCGGCGAGCGAGTTCAAGGTGTTCGCGGGTGCCCTGAGCGGCGGGGGAGCGATCAAGGCGATCAACGCGAAGGGTGCGGGCGACTGGAGCCGCGGCAAGATCGACGCGCTCAACCAGGCCGCCATCGACGCCGGGGCCAAGGGTCTGGCGTGGGTGGCGTTCACGACCGAGGGGGAGGTCAAGAGCCCCGTCGCCAAGTTCTTCACCGACGCCGAGATGGACGCGCTGCGCATCGCGCTCGCCGTCGAGCCCGGTGACCTGGTGTGCATGGTCGCCGACGCGCGCGACCTGGCCAACGAGGTTCTCGGCGTGCTGCGCCTCAAGCTCGCCGACGAGCTGGGGATCGAGCGGACCGGCTTTGAGACGCTGTGGGTCGTCGACTTCCCCATGTTCAAGTACGACGCCGAGGAGGACGCCTGGACGGCGAACCACCACCCGTTCACGCTCCCGTACCTCTCCGAGCTCGATCTCATCGAGACCGAGCCGGGCGAGCTGCTGTCCCACAGCTACGACCTGGTCATGAACGGCCTCGAGATCGGCGGCGGCACGCTGCGCATCCACGACCCCGAGGTGCAGCTGCGCGTGCTGGACCGCATCGGCCACGACGAGGACGCCGCGCGCGAGCAGTTCGGCTTCCTGCTCGAGGCGCTCTCGTTCGGTGCGCCGCCGCACGGCGGCATCGCGCTCGGACTCGACCGGCTTGTGATGGTGCTCGCCGGGCTGGCCTCGATCCGCGACGTCATCGCGTTTCCCAAGACGAGCTCGGGCGGGGACCCCATGACGCACGCGCCGGGAGGCGTCTCGGTGCGGCAGCTCAAAGACGTTCACCTGCGGGTGGACTAGCGAGCGGCGCCCGTCCGCGCAGACCGCTGAGCATGCCGTGAAGGCCGTACGTCGGGCGTGACTGTGTTCTCCCGCACGCCTGTTGGCGTGCCCGAATCCACCGCGCTACACTCTTAGCAGGCTTCGCCTTGCTCGTGGCTCGGCACATACGGTCGAACCAACACTTCTTCACCGGGAGCCCTAGCATCCCGAGGTGGACAGGTATCCTCTCAGGAGGAAGCTGGAAACCGACGTGCGGGCACCCACCTGCCGAGGCAGGTTCACCGCGTCGGACCACGACAAGGCGGGGCGTCACCTCACAGCGGAGGAACAGCATGCGCAGACTCGTCGTAGTACTCATCGTCGCAGCATTCGCCGTCTCGCTTGCCGGATGTGGGGGCGGTGGCGCGGCTACGACCACCACGCCCCCTGCACCCGCGCCTGCCGCCGCGGCCCCGCCACCCGGACTGCCCCTGACGATCACCAACCGCTCCGCGAACGAGACCATCACCTTCGCGCCGTTCCCGATCACGTCGACGACCCCGACCGCGGTCAAGGACGTCATCGCGGCCAAGCAGCCGTCGATGATCTTCTTCTACGACAGCCAGGACAACGTGAGCCAGCAGGCGCAGGACGTCATCGACGACGTGCGTGAGGAGAACCGCGGGCTCGTGGATCTCATCTCCTACGACATCGGAAAGTGGGTGACGGTGAGCAAGGCGGGGACCATGACGATCGACCCGGCCTTCGCCACCGACGCCGAGGCGCGGCGCTCGATCACGCTCGCTCGGTCGCTGGGGGCCTCGACGATCCCGTTCGTCGTGCTGACCGACTCGCAGGGCTACATCATCTGGAAGCGCCACGGAGCGCTGGACAGGGCGATGCTCGAGCGCGAGGTGCAGCGCGCGGCCAAGTAGCCGGCGCGGCGCACATGGACTCCCTCTTCGACGACAGCGCGAAGCGGGCGAGGGCTGAAGCGGCCCCGCTCGCAGCTCGCATGCGTCCGCGCACGCTCGACGAGTTCGTCGGTCAGGAGCGGGCGGTAGGTCCCGGCACGTGGCTGCGCCGGGCCATCGACGCCGACGCCCTCTCCTCGGTGATCCTGTACGGTCCCGCGGGCACCGGGAAGACGTCGCTGGCCCGGATCATCGCGGCCGCCACCAACGGTCAGTTCGAGGAGGTCTCGGCGGTCAGCGGTGGCGTCGCCGAGCTCCGGCGCGTGATCGAGGCCGCCAACGACCGTCTCGGCTTCTCGGGGACCAAGACGATTCTGTTCATCGACGAGATCCACCGCTTCTCGAAGTCGCAGCAGGACGCATTGCTGCACGCCGTTGAAGACCGGATCGTGGTGCTGGTTGGCGCGACCACCGAGAACCCGTTCTTCGAGGTGAACGCGCCGCTCATCAGTCGCTCGCGCGTCGTGGAGCTGTACCCGCTGGCGGACGAGGACGTGCGCGAGATCGTCCGGCGCGCGCTCACCGATGCGCGCGGCTTCGGTGGCTCGCTGAGTCTCGAGCCCGACGCCGAGGACGCGATCGTGCTCACGGCCGGTGGCGATGCGCGCGTAGCGCTCACGACTCTCGAGATGGCAGCGAGCGGGCGTGTCGGTACCGCCGAGAACCCTGCGACCGTCACGGCCGCCGACGTCGCCGAGGCGTCGCCCACGCGTATCCTGCCCTACGACAAGACCGGCGACGTGCACTACGACGTCATCTCGGCGTTCATCAAGTCGATGCGCGGGAGCGACCCCGACGCCGCCGTCTACTGGCTCGCCCGCATGATCCACGGCGGTGAGGACCCCAAGTTCATCGCGCGGCGCATGCTCATCTTCGCCTCCGAGGACGTCGGCAACGCCGACCCGCAGGCGCTCCTGGTCGCTCACGCGGCGTTCAAGGCCGCCGAGTCCATCGGCTGGCCGGAGGCGCGGATCAACCTCGCGCAGGCGGCGGTCTACCTGGCGCTCGCGCCCAAGAGCAACGCCTCCTACGTCGCGGTCGACGCGGCTCTCGCTGAGGTTCGCACGGGCCCCGCGCGGGCGGTCCCCAACCACCTGCGCGACCGTCACCGGCCGGGCGCCGACGAGTACGGGCCCTACCGCTACCCCCACGACTTCGAGGGCGGCGTCGTCGAGCAGCAGTACCTGCCCGACGGTTTGGCGCGCGGCGCGTTCTTCTCGGCGTCGGAGCGGGGATGGGAGGCCGACCGTGCGCGGATGCTCGAGGCCGTTCGCGACCGGCTCGCCGCGGAATCCGGGGCGCCCGGCGACACCGCGGATCCCGGGCCTGACTCCGACTCCTAGCCGCCGCGCCGCGCGCTGCCGGCCCGGTCCGCTCTGCTACACTTGATCGAGTCTCTCGCCGAGGTCACGGAGGTATCCGTGAACGTCACGGATGCGCTGCTCATCGCCCTGCTCGTCGTCGCCACCGCATTGTGCGGGGTGGGCATCTGGGCGCTCGTCGAGCTGGTCAAGACGGCCCGCTCGGTACGCGTGCTCTCCGACGACCTGGACCTTCGGGTGATCCCGCTGCTCGACAAGGCGGACGTCACCGTCGACGCGATGAACGCCGAGCTGCTGCGCATCGACAGCATCGTGACCCAGGTCGAGGAGGTCACCGAGCGGTTCGAGAGCACCTCTCGTACGATCTCGGAGGTCGCCAACGCGCCGGCCGAGATCGCGAACGACCTCGCGGACCGCGTGCGGCGGGCGTGGAAGACGCGCAAGCGGGCCGCGGCGAGCGAGGGTGAGACCGCGGACGACGCGTCCGAGCACGACGAGGACGAGACCGCGGCCGACGTCACGGACGACGCGCCGCATGTAGCTACCGGCAGCGAGCCCCCGGCGGGCTCGCAAGAGGGATGGGAACCGAGCGACTCATGACAGGTGACCGGATCACGCTGACCGTGCCCGCGCGCAGCGACTACGCCAAGACCGTGCGCCTCACCGCCGCGGCGCTCGCGAGCCGCATGGGCATGACGTACGAGGAGGTCGACGAGGTGCGCATGGCCGCCGAGGAGGCCTTCGTCTACGCCTCGGACACGCTCCTCGACGACGGCGAGGTGGAGTTCGTCTTCACCGTCACCGACGACGCGTTGGGTATCGACGTCGCGCTCGGCGACGAGGAGCCCGCCTCGGACGAGGACGCCGAGCGCAACACCGCGTACGCGACGTTCATCCTCGAGTCGGTGTGCGACACTCTCGAGTTCGTGAGCGACGACACCGGCGCGCACCTGCGCCTGGTCAAGCGTGCGGGGAGTGTCGATGCCGACTAGGGACCGTCCGCACAAGCAGACTCGCAAGCTCTCGTGGGACAAGGCGTACACGAAGGAGCTCTTCCGACGCTATCGTCTCAACGACGACGAGGCCGCCCGCGACGAGCTCATCACCATGTACCTCAACCTCGTGAAGTACCTGGCGAGCCGCTTCCGCAACCGTGGCGAACCCGTCGACGACCTGGTGCAGGTCGGCACGATCGGCCTGATCAAGGCGATCGACCGCTTCGACATCGAGCGCCAGGTCGAGTTCACCACATACGCGACACCGACCATCGTCGGCGAGCTCAAGCGCTACTTCCGTGACAAGGGGTGGGCCATCAAGGTCCCGCGCCGCCTCCAGGAACTCTCGTTCCGCGTGAACCAGGCGGTCGACGCCCTGACGCAGCGGCTGCAGCGCTCTCCCACGATCGCCGAGATCGCCGAGTACCTCGGCGTCACCTCAGAAGAGGTCCTCGAGGCGATGGAGACGAGCGAGGCGTACAACTTCGTCTCCCTCGAGACGGACCGGGGTGGCGACGGCGCCGACTCGTTCTCGATCCTCGAGTACATCGGCAAGGACGATGCTCTGCTCGCCGTCGTGGACGACCGGACTACGCTCTCGGAGGCGTTCAAGAAGCTCACGCCGCAGGAGCAGCGCGTGCTCTACCTGCGCTTCTTCGAGGGGCTCACGCAGACTGAGATCGCCCGCCAGCTCAACATCTCGCAGATGCAGGTCTCGCGGCTGCTGCGCCGCACGCTGAAGGTCCTGCGCGAGACGATCGTGAGGGAGTAGGGAGCAGTGACGACGCCGGAGGCACGCTACGCCCGACTGCGGACGACCGCGGTCGGCATCTGGGCGGTCATCGGCGGTCTCCTGCTCGCGGCCGTCGCCTTCTGGGCGCTGGGGAAGATCTCCTCGGCGCTCGTGCCGTTCGTGATGGCGTTCATCATGGTGTTCCTGCTCAACTGGCCGGTGCGCGTCCTCGCCGAGAAGGGCGTGCCGCGCGGGATCGCCACGCTCCTGTGCTTCCTGCTCGGAGCGCTCGTGCTCGGTGCCGTCCTCACGCTGCTGGTGCCGCCGGTGACCCGCCAGGTCGTCTCGCTCGCGCGCTCGGCTCCCGAGGCGGTAGCTCGGATCGAGGGCGTGATCGCCGGCCTGCAGACCCGCTTCGACCAGCTCATCCTTCCGGATTGGGGGACGACGCTGCTCTCGAACGTCTCCGGGCAGCTGTCGAACTCGGCGGTCGGTGCCGGCAACGTCGCCGCGGGGGCGCTCGTCACCGCAGGCGGTGGCGTGCTGACGGCGTTCTTCGACGTGGTACTCGCGCTCGTCGTGGCGTACTGGGCGCTGCGGGACCTGCCCAAGCTGCGCGAGGAGATCATCGTGCTGGCGGGCCCCAAGTACCAGGACGACGCGGAGCTGCTCATCAGCACGGTCACCCGCGTCGCGGGCGGCTACCTCAAGGGCCAGACGATCGCGTCGCTGTGCACCGGGACGCTCGCGTGGATCGGGCTGTCGCTCATCAACGTGCCCTACGCGCTCGTGATCGGACTGCTCACGGCGGTCTTCAACTACGTGCCGTACGTGGGCCCGTTCGCGGCCGGCCTGATCGCCGCCGTGGTCGGGCTGTTCGTGGGGCCGTGGACGGCGCTGTTCGCCATCGCGGTCATCATCGCCGCGCAGAACCTGACCGACACCCTCGTGACGCCGCGCGTCATGTCCGAGCAGGTCGACCTGCATCCGATCCTCGTGATATTCTCGCTGCTTGTCGGCGGGTCGCTCTTCGGCATCGCGGGCATGCTGTTCGCGATCCCGGTCGCCGCGACCGGCAAGGGTCTGTTCGTCTACTACTACGAGCGCAAGACCAAGCGCCAGCTGTCCACTGAGGACGGCGCGTTGTTCCGTGGAGCCGGTGGCGATTCCGATAACGCGCCCGACGCCGACCACGAGGCGCCCGACGGCATGTGCGTCTGACCACGACCCCACAAGGAGCCAAGAGCGTGAACTCCGCCGACATCCGAGAGAGTTTCCTGTCGTTCTTCGAGAGCAAGGGGTGCCGGCGCCAGCCGTCCTCCTCACTCATCCCTGACGACCCGTCGCTGCTGCTCACGACCGCGGGCATGGTGCAGTTCAAGCCGGTGTTCCTGGGCGTGAAGAGTCTCGGGTTCACGCGCGCGACCACCGTGCAGAAGTGCGTGCGCACCACCGACATCGACATCATCGGCACCACGGGGAGGCATCACAGCTTCTTCGAGATGCTCGGCAACTTCAGCTTCGGCGACTACTTCAAGTCCGAGGCGGCCGCGTGGGCGTGGGAGTACTCGACCGAGGTGCTCAAGCTCGACCCCGAGCGCATCTGGATCACCATCTTCGAGGACGACGACGAGGCCGAGGTCATCTGGCGCGACGAGGTCGGCATCCCGCAAGAGCGCATCGTGCGCATGGGCGCCAAGGACAACTTCTGGTCCGCCGGCCCCACCGGTCCGTGCGGCCCGTGCTCCGAGCTCTACTACGACCAGGGCCCCGAGCTCGGTTGCGACAGTCCCGACTGCGCAGTGGGGTGCGACTGCGACCGCTACCTCGAGTACTGGAACCTCGTGTTCATGCAGTACGACC
>CAZXWK010000036.1:0-20864 GCA_964644675.1 uncultured Eubacteriales bacterium
TCGGACGCGAGTTCGGCGTCACGCGCGAGCGCATCCGCCAGATCGAGAGCAAGACCCTGTGTAAGCTGCGCCACCCGAGCCGCTCGAGCAAGCTCAAGGACTACCTCGAGTAGGGGGTTCTCGGCCGCGACGAGACGGTGTTGAAGCAAACGAAGAAGGCCCCGCGAATGCGGGGCCTTCTGTCATGTCTGGCTCCCCGGGTAGGACTCGAACCTACAACCCTCCGGTTAACAGCCGGATGCTCTGCCGATTGAGCTACCGAGGAATTCGGCGCGCCCGAACCCAGGCGCGAGACGAAAGTATACGAACCGAACGCGGCCTTTGCAACACGGGTCGGAGACATCATTCACGCGCGTCGAACGCACGCGGCGAAACCCGGGTGTTGGGTTAGAATCGTACGGGTCGAGACGACGAGAACGGGCCCGTAGCTCAATGGTGGAGCAGGGGACTCATAATCCCTTGGTTGCAGGTTCGAATCCTGCCGGGCCCACCACCGATCCGCCCGAGTCGCTGTCGGGACACGGGCGACTGCAAGGAGACGATGGACCTGAGCCGCCTCGGATCACGTGTCGGGGAGCGCCGGGCCGCGCTGCTGGCGCTGGCGTGCGCGTTGGCGCTCGCCGCCGGGCTGCTCGGCGGGTGCGGGCGTCCCAATTCGGGGGCCTCGGCGCCTCGGGTCGCCCAGGAGGCGGTCGCGGCGACCGCGCCGGTCTCGGCGGCCTCTGGTGCCGCAGAGAGCACGGCGACCATGGTCGAGGTTCCCAAGCTCACGGGCACCTCGCTCGATGAGGCCCGCACGATCCTGGGGGTCGCCGGGCTGACCTTGGTGACCGAGGAGACATCGCCGAGTTCCGTGACGACGGCGCCCACGGTGATCGAGCAGGATCCTCAGGCCGGATCGGTCGTGAGGTCGGGGACGGTCGTGACGGTCGTCGTCCCGGCCAGTCCCAAGAAGGCGGCGACCAAGGCCCCCAAGCGCGGCGGTTGGGTGGTCTGCCTCGATCCGGGCCATCAGGCGCATTCGGACACGAAGCCCGAGCCGATCGGTCCCGGCGCAAGAGCGACCCGACCGCGCGCGACCGGCGGAGTGACCGGCGTGTCGCTCGGCGTACCCGAGTCCGAGATCGTCCTCCAGGTGTCGATGAACCTGAAGGAGCGACTTGAGGCGGCGGGAATCACCGTGGTCATGACCCGGACGACGAATGACGTCGATCTCTCGAACGGCGAGCGCGCGGCGATCGCGAACGCCGCGCACGCCAACCTGTTGGTCCGGGTGCACGCGGATGCGAGCGCGAATGCCGAAGAGTCGGGTGTCCGGACCTTCTTCCCCGGGCCCAACGGCTGGACCGCGCCCATCTCGCCAGCGAGCAAGCGCGCGGCACAGGCGGTGCAGGGAGCGCTGCTGCAGAGTACTCACGCCGTCGATCGAGGGGTGGTCGAGCACGGAGACGTCACGTGCTTCAACTGGTCGAAGGTGCCGGCGATCTCGGTGCAGTGCGGCCTCCTCTCGAATCCGGTCGAGGACAAGCTGCTCACGAGCCCGCACTATCAGGACAAGGTGGCCGAGGGAATGGCGGCAGGCATCATCGCCTTTCTGGATGAGAGGGAATAGATGGGCACCTCCATGGGGCGGGTGATCGTTGTCGGCGGACTCATGGGCCTGGTGGTCGTGGTCGTAGTCGTGGCGCTGGTGGTGACCGGGGTGATACCCGGATCGGATTCGGGAAGGCGCCCGATCGAGGGCCCGGTGCTGGTGGCGCTCGTGCTCCCCGACGAGAAGGGCGCCAGCACGGTCAGGGTGCTCGACGTCTACACCCCCGGCCCCGGCGGCATGACCGTTCGGTCGGTGGATCCGAGTCAGAGCGCGCAGGCCGCGGGGACCACCGCCTCGACTCTCGCCGAGGTCTACTCATACGGTGGCGGCGACGCCCTGGCGACCGCGTTCGCGAAGGAGACCACGGCGTCCACGCCGCCGACCTGGGTGATCATCGGCCCGAAGCAATGGCGCGAGCTCGCCGGGACCGATCCGCTGTCTCTGCAGCTTCCCGCTCCGATGAGCGTGTACGACGGCGCGCGTCTGTATTCCTATCGCGCTGGCGTCGTCGAGGTGCCACCTCAGGAGGTGGACAAGGTGTTGGATGGCGCGGCGTACCTCGACGCTGCCCAGAATCTCATCGTGCGCGAGCAGGTCGGCGACGCGGTCGCGCGACGCCTCGTTCGGGCCGATGCGGCTTCCCTGCGAAGCGACGCCGCAGCCGAGCAGTTGACGGCGTGGTTGGCCACGATCGGCACCCCGGCCCGGCAGCCTGCACGGTAGCGTCGCAACGCTCAGGGGGCTCGTCGGGACGTTGTGTCGCCATGCGTGGCATTCTCCGTGGTGGCAATGGTAGAATGCACCACTGAAGGTGGTTGCTCGTGCCACAGGCGCTGCCCTGCACACAGGCACAAGGGGATTGAAGATGTCGGACTCGCAGTCTCAGTCGTACTCGCCGACACAGAAGGCAGGCAAGAAGACCTCACCGGTCTTGATCTGGCTGCTCGTCGTCGCACTCGCCGGTGGCGCGTTTGCCGCCGCCGTCATGTACGTCGGCGGATTCGGCGCCGTGATGGACATGCTCGGCGTAGGGGGAGGGGCTCAGCCGCCGGCCTCCAGCGCCGCTTCGGCGACCACCACCTCGTCGGTCTCGCCGACTGCCACGCCTCCTGCACAGGCCGAGGGCACCCTCGCGCCCGGGGTTCCCGTCGAGGCGCAGCGGCGCATGTACGGCGAACAGATCGAGTCTCAGGAGATGATCACCGAGCTCGCCGCCGGCACGATCGCGTCGCTCGACGTGGGCACGCCCAAGGTCGATGGCGACAAGGCGGTGGTCCCGGTCACCGCGAACCTGGACGACGGGTCGACGGTGGATGGGACACTCGTCCTACGCCGCTACAACGGTGTCTGGTACTTCTTCTCGATCACGCGTTTCGAGAAGGACCCGGAGACAGCGAACCTGCCCGACGACTACAACAAGGACGTCGTCGCGGTCATCACCTCCGAGCAGGCGAAGCCCGACATGCAGGAAATGATCACCGACGGGCTTCTCGGCGGGGGCTATACCACGGTGGTGGTCAAGGACACGACGCAGGGGGCTGGCACCTCGGCCGTCAACGTCACCCTGACGGGGGGCACGGAGGCCGACTCCGCCGGTCGGTTCATCCTCATCCAGGAGGACCAAGGCGGCGTACCGTACTGGTTCATCACCGGGTTCGAGAAGCAGTAGCGTTCCGCCACGTGATGCGTACGCCCACCAGCGTGTATCACTGGCGAGCGTGGGCGTGAGGCACTCCACGTCACTACATCGATAGGCGGAACATGGAGCTTCGGGACTACATCAACGTCATTCGCGCGCGGAAGTGGACCATCGTCCAGGCGATCGTCATCGTGACCGTCACCGCGCTCGCGATCTCCTACCTGCAGCCCAAGACGTACCAGGGTGTCGCGCAGGTCCTGGTGTCCGAGAAGGGCAGCGGTACCGACGTGTTCGGAAGCACGCTCGGCGCCCTGTCGACCCAGCCCGAGCGCGCCCTGCAGACGCAGGTCCAGCTCATGCAGCTCAGGCCCATCGCCGAGTCGACCATCAAGCGTCTCGACCTCCAGACCACGCCGGCCGCGCTGCTCAAGCGAGTGACGGTGACGAGCGTCGGACAGACGAACATCGTGCGGATCTCCGCCCTCGATCCCGATCCCAAGACGGCGGCGCAGATCGCGAACACCCTGGCCGAGGAGTACGTCGCGAGCGCGCGCCAAGCGCAGCGGGCCAGTCTCGCTGCGGCGGCCGACGAGGTCGAGAAGCGTCTGGAGCAGGCCAAGCTCGAGATCCTCGAGCTGGGAAAGAAGGTCGCGAGCTCGTCGAACGCGAGCGACCTGTCCGCGGAGCTGCAGATCGCCACCGGCACCTACACGACGCTGGCGGAGAAGTACGAGCAGCTCAAGATCAGCCAGCAGCTCGAGACGGGCCCCGGGCGGCTCGTGAGCCCCGCGGTACCCGACGACGAGCCGGTCGCTCCCAAGCCGCTGCGCAACGTCGTGATCGGGCTGGCGGTCGGTCTGGTGTTCGGCCTGGCGCTCGCGTTCCTGTACGAGTATCTCGACAACACCATCAAGTCCACCGAGGAGTGCGAGAAGCTCTTCAAGGCGCCGGTGCTGGGCACCGTGCCGATCGACACGATGGAGAAGGGCCAGACGAGGCGGCTCGCGATCGTGCAGGCGCCCGGCTCGGCCACCGCCGAGGCCTATCGCGTGCTGCGCAACTCGCTCGACTTCATGAACTTCCAGCACGACATGAAGTCCATCCTGGTCACTTCGGCGGCGCCGGGAGAGGGCAAGTCGACGGTCGCTGCCAACCTCGCCGCCGCGCTCGCTCAGGCCGGCAAGAAGGTGGTCCTCGTCTCGGTGGACTTCCGCAGGCCGACCACCGAGCAGTTCTTCAAGGTCAACAACATGATCGGGCTGTCCGACGTCCTGATCGGTACGCACTCTCTCAAGTCGGCGCTGCAGCGCCCCGGCGACGAGCAGCTGCTCGTGCTCTCCTCGGGCAAGATGCCGCCCAACCCCTCTGAGCTGCTCGCATCGACGAAGATGCAGGAGGTCGTCAAGTCTCTCGAGGAGTGGGGCGACTGGATGATCATCGACACACCTCCGCTCCTCGCCGTCGCGGACGCGGCCGCGGTCGCGCGCTGGGTCGACGGCGTCCTGATGGTCACGCAGGCCGGTGCCTCGACGCGCGAGGCGGGCAAGAAGGCCGTCGAGCTCCTCGAGAAGGTCGGCTCGAAGGTGACCGGTGTGGTCGTGTGGGGTCTGGACGAGTCGCGCGGCAGCTCGGGCGGGTACGGCTACTCGAGCGGCTACTACTATGCGAGCTACTACAGCCAGCCGAGCGGCGGCCGTCGGGGCGCCAAGCACGACAACGGCGCTCAGGCCGTCGGCGTGAGTGCCGATGCGGCGGCCGACCACTGGATTCCCGAGGAGAGCGTGGGGCGCAAGATCGCCCGCGTCATCGGCACGGTCCTCACGGGCATGCTCGCCTTCCTGCTCGTCGTCGCCATCGCCGCGGTCGTCGCCTACTTCCTCGACCAGTACTTCGGGTGGGGACTATCCGGGATCATTGCGGGGTACTGGGGTGGGTGACGCAGCAGGCGTCCTCACCTGGTGTGACGCCTCGCTGCCGACTCACGTCCCCCTGACTCCGTCCGGCACCGGTGGGCGCCTGTCGGCGTACCGTTCGAAGACCGGACGAGCGCTTCCGTTGCCGAGGAGACGGTCCGGATGAGCGGGCCTTCGCGCCTTCGGCTCGATCCGGAGTCTGCGTTCGCCGGGCACGGCGCCAAGACCGGGCTGGCCGGCAAGTCCGCTCGAAGCGCCGCGGTCGCGCTGTCGTCGCAGGCCGTTCGTCTGGGAATCACCGTGGCGGGGACTGCGATCATGTCGCGCCTGCTGACGCCGCAGGACTTCGGGCTGGTCGCGATGGTGGCTGTCATCGTTGCGTTCGCGCAGGTCTTCCGGGACGCTGGCCTGGGGACGCCGACGATCCAGAGTCCCGAGATCACGCGACCCCAGATCAGCAACCTCTTCTGGGTGAACATGGCGGTATTGGTCGCGCTCGGGGCGGCGTTGGGGATCACGTCGCCGCTTACCGCGCGCTTCTACCACGAGCCGAGACTCGTTGCCATCGTCGTCGCTCTGGCGGGTGCGTTCGTGCTCAACGGGCTCAGCGCGATCCACGAGGCGCTCCTCAAGCGGAGCCTGTACTTCCCGTCGCTGGGAACGTCGCAGGTCGTGGCGCAGGCGCTCGGCCTTGCGGCCATGGTGACCGCGGCCCTGCTCGGGTGGGGCTACTGGTCGCTCGTGGCCGGCACGTTCGTCACGTCGATCGTCTCGACGGTGCTCGTGTTCGCGTTCTGCCCCTGGGTGCCGAGTGCTCCCAGACGGGGAGTCGGCGCGCGCACGATGCTGGAGTCCGGCCTTCACCTGACCGGCTTCAACCTGGTGAACTACTTCGCCAAGAACGCGGACTACATCTCGATCGGCCGCGTACTCGGTGCCGTCCAGCTCGGCCTGTACTCCAAGGCGTTCCAGATCTCGATGCTCCCGATGAGCCAGATCCGCGTGCCCGTGAGCGACGTCGCGCTGCCCGTGCTCAGCGCGCTGACGCACGAGACCGAGCGCTATCGGAGGTACTTCGAGATGATCGTCCGGGCGCTCGCCGCGATCGCGTTCCCGATCGGCGCGTTCTTCGCGCTGGAGGGAGAGCTGCTCGTCCGCATCGTGCTCGGGCCGCAGTGGACCGGTGCCGTGCCGTCGTTCCGGATCCTGTCGGTCGGAGGCGCCGTCCAGTCGGTCGTCGCCATCTGCTCGCTCACCATGATGAGCCACGGCTACACGCGGCGGTACCTGAACCTGGGCGTCGCGAGCGCGGCGATCACCGTCACGGCGATCCTTATCGGCTTGCGTTGGGGCATCGTCGGCGTCGCATGGGGCTACACACTGTCGAGTGTCGTGCTCTACGGCGTGACCGCGGCCGTCGCGTTCAAGGGGACGCCCGTCACGGCCGGTGGGTTCGTGCGCGCGACGGCGCTCCCGTTCGCGGTGACGCTCTGCGCTACCGCGGCGGGCGGCTTCGTGATGTTCTGGGCTCCGTTCACCATGCTCGGTTCCGGACTCGCAGTGACCGCGGTGTTCTCGGCCGTCTACGTCGGGCTCGTGTTCGCGAGCCGAGGGCTTCGTGAGACCGTGTCGCAGCTCCTGCGCTCGATCCGATCGCGTGAGGTCGCCGGGCAGGTGAAGTCGGCATGAAGGTCGTGATCGTCGGTGCCGGGTTCGCGAACAAGGGTGCCGAAGCGATGCTGAAGACCGCGAAGGCCCAGCTCGAGGCGCGTCTGGGCCCGATCGAGATGGTGATCTGGGATGCGGTCCCTGACCATCTCGAGCTCGCGCAGCGGGCCGGGTTCGGTGCGGTCGCGCCGACGGCGCCCGCCGGTCGGGCGGCGAAGACCGCGTGGCTCGCCGGCCGGATCGCACGGCATCCGGGACTCGTGCGCGGCGGGATCGGCGGCTCCGGCGGACTCGCGCTGCTCGTGCGCGCGAAGGGCGCCGAGATGGTCGAGCTGCTCGGCGGGTTCGATGGCGTGGTCGACGCGAGCGGGTTCGCGTACGCGGACGGGCTCGGCGTGCACGCGCTGACTCTCGTCGAGCCGCTGGCCCGGGCGGCCGCCAGCGCCGGGAAGCCGTACGTCTACCTACCGCAAGCGTGGGGACCGTTCACCGATCCCCACATTGGTGAGGGGGTCCGAACCCTGCTCGGGCTCGCCGGGGCGTACGCATTTGCGCGCGATTCGGTGTCCCTCGAGCACCTGGAGGGCGTTTGCGCGCGCGAGCACTGCGATGCCCGCGCGCATCAGGACACGGCTTTCGCGTTCGAGGGGTCGCCCGCGGGGCGCGGGGAGAGCATTCTGCGGGAGATGGGCTGGAGCGGGGAGAGGCCCGTCGTTGGGCTCGCCCCGAACCTGCGCGCCTACCGGCGCGGGGACGCGGATGCGTACCTCGCGACGCTCGCGACGATCGGGCGCGCCGCCGTCGACGACCTGGGTGCTGATGTCGTCCTGCAGGCCAACGAGATCAAGCTGTCCGGGAACGACGACCGTTGGCTGTGCGCTCGTGCCGCCGAGGCGATCGATCGTCCCGGCAGGACCCTGCGTACCGATGCGGCGCTGAGCGCGGAAGACTCCAAGGCGCTGGTGGGGCAGTGCGGGTTCATGTACGCGTCGCGGTACCACTCGCTCGTGTTCGCGCTTTCCCAAGGGGTCCCGTGCGCGGCCCTGGGGTGGAGCCATAAGTACGCCGAGCTGTTGCGACCGTTCGGGCTGCAGGACGCCTGTCTCGGAGTGAACGAGTCGACCGAGGATGGAGTACGCGCGGCACTCACGCAAGGCTGGCTCGCGCGGGACGAGACGCGCCGCGCGATACTGGCGCAGCTGCCGCAGGTCGCGAAGGACAACGCGGTTGTGTTCGACGCGGTCGCCGACCGATTGGCCGGCGTGAGGGGTTCTCGGAACGACCGCGAAGGCGACGCGTCGTGAGGTCGCGACCGTGACCCGCCCCCTCACAGCCAGGCAGGACCTGGTCCTCCCGGCCGATATCGAGGCGTGGGAGGATCCCTTCGGCCACACGCGACCGTCCCTTGCGTTGCTCGCGGACCGCGGTGTCGCCGGACGCGTGTCCGTCGTGATGCCGTGCTACAACTCGGCGGCCTACCTGAGCGAGGCGATCGAGAGCGTCTTGACCCAGGACCACCCGGACGTAGAGCTGATCGTGGTCGATGACGCCTCTTCCGACGACAGCCTAGCTGTGGCGCAACGCTATGGCGACCGGGCGACCATCGTGTCCCGGGGTGCGCGCGGCGGGGCCTGCGCCGCCCGCAACGACGGTCTCGAGCGGGCGAGTGGCGAGCGCGTGCTGTTCCTCGATGCGGACGACTACCTGTTGCCCGGCGTGCTCGGCGAGCTTCTTGGCGCGGCGGAACCGGGCGTGACCGTGTTCGGCGAGTTCGAAGCACTCGGCCGGAAGCTCCTCCCGACCGCTTCCAGCCGCATGCGCGGGTGGGGGACAATGGAGCCGCTCGAGTTCATGCTGCGCAAGGGGCTGCCGCTCTTCGGGCCCGTGCACGAGCGTGCAGCGGTCTACCGAGCGGGAGGGTTCGACGAGTCGCTGAAGCAGGCACAGGAGAAGGACTTGCACATCAGGCTGGTGCTCGAGGGAGTGGTGTTCCAGGCGACCGACATCGTCTCGGCCGTCCAGCGGATGCACGACTCGCCGAACCGCCTGACAAACTGCGACTGGACGCAGACGGACCCGCTGCGCCATCTGGACCTCAGCCTGCACTGGCTGCGGCTCGTCGGAGCCAGGGTCGCCCCCGAGGAGCTGCCTCGCTACCGCAAGGCCACCGCGGACCGTCTGCTCGACGCGGCGCGCCGTGCGGTCGACTGGGACGCTCCCGACCTCGCCCACACCTACCTGGCGGCCATCACGCGTCTCTTCCCCGAGTATCGCTTCGGGTCGATGGCGGCGCTCGCAGGCGGGCCCGGGTCGAACCTGGGTAGCCGCGTGATCTTGGGGACGACCGCTCCGCAGCGCTTCGCGCGGACCGTGACGACACGAGGCAAGGCGGTAGCCGTGAGGCTCGCGTCGATGATCGGGCGAGGGGGCCGACGTGAGGCGACGTGAGGCCTGGGGCGTTCTCGTGCTGGGCGCGCTCCTGCTGGGCGCGGCGGTGACGCAGGTCTCCCCGTTCGTGGTCGGGGCAGCCGCAGCGGCGTGCCTGGTCGGGGCGATCGGCCTCCTCGCGTCGCGGAACCTCGTCGGCGACGAGCTCCGGATTCGCATGCTCCTGCTCGCCTGGGCGATCTACTTCATCAGCGGACAGCCGCTCCGAATCCGCGCGGCGACCGACATCGCCGAGAGCGCGTTGGACCCGGCCGCATCGCTGCGCGTGCTCATGGTTGCCGCCGTGGGACTCGTCGTGCTCGCGCTCTTGTTCGGGCGCGCCGAGAGGGTCGCGTCGTCCGCCGGTCGTCCGCTCTTCAGCGGCGCTGTGCTGCTCGTCGCGTACGGGGTCTTCGCGCTGCTTTCGAGCTTGTGGTCGGTCTCGCCCATGTGGACGGCGTACAAGAGCGCCGAGTATCTCGTGGGGCTCGTCCTTGCCTTGCTGTTCGCGCTTTCGATCCGCAACCTCGACGACCTCAAGGCCGTGGTGAACCTGACCTGGGCCATGTTCGGGACGCTCCTGGTGTTCGTGTGGATCGGGTTCCTCGTCGCTCCGTCGAGGGCGATGGTCCCCACGAAGGGACTGTTGGGATGGAGACTCGGCGGGGTGTTCCCTGTGGCCTCGACCAACACCGTGGGGGACCTCGCAGCCACGGTGCTTCTCGTCGTGCTCGTCCGTCTTCTGTACTCGCAAGGTTCGCGGCGCTGGCTCATCACCTTCCTGGTGGCCGCCGCCGGCGCACTCTTCCTGTCCCAGGCGAGATCGGCACTTCTCGGCGTCGTCGCCGCGGTGATCGTCCTGTCGATCCTGCTCCCCAAGGTGCGCAAGCAGGGCGTGCTCCTCGCGGTCGGTGCCGGTTCCCTGGCTTACGTATTCGTCGACCTGGTGTACGCGTACCTGGTTCGCGGCCAGTCGCAAGGCAACATCGAGAGCCTGTCGGGCCGGACGCTCTATTGGACCGCGGCGATCGAGCTGTGGATGAAGCACCCCATCGTCGGGGCCGGCGCGTACGCGGCCGGGCGATTCGGCGTCTTGCAGCAGCTCGGTGAGCAGCTGACCTCGAGCCTCCACAACACGTGGATCGAACTGCTGGTGGGAACGGGCGTCGTTGGCGTAGCCATCGTCGCGGCGTCGGCCATCGCGGTCACGGTGGCGCTGTTCCGCATGGCCCGCGCGGAGTCGGATTCCCCGATGGGCTTCATCCCTGCCGAGCTGGGCGCGATCGTCGTGCTCGAGCTCGTCCGTTCGGTCTTCACCTCCGGCGCGTTCATCTGGCACCCGGCCACGCGCTTCATGCTCGCGGTCATCGTCTGTGTGTCCTACGCGACGGCCGGCGAGAAGCTCAGTGCTCCCGAGGCGGACCCGGGCGTCGAACCGTCGGGGTCGGATTCCACGCCCGCCGTTGGAGATGGCGGTCCGAGCATCGGGCCAGCCTTCGCGCGGGACGGTGAAGCGTAGTGGTCGTGGGGGCGTCCGAAGGGGCGCGTCCAGCGGACGGCGTGACGTACGCGAACCCCACTCACGTGGCGGCGCTGTTCTCGGCGATGGAGAAGTCAGGGCTGCGCTATGCGGTGCTTCACGGCGCGCGTGAGATCCCTTCGCGCGTGGCGTCCGACATCGACGTCGTCGTCGACCCTGCGACATTCGGCCTGCTCGGCGAGTTCCTGGCCGATTTCGCGCAGCAGCACGACGGCGTGCTCTGCCAGGCCATCCGCCACGAACCGACCGCGTGCTACCGCGTCGTCGCCCTTCCGGGACCCGACGGGATGCCCTCGTACCTGAAACTGGACGCCTCGACCGACTTCCGCCGAGACGGACGCATCCTGTTCGGCGGCGCTGAGCTCTTGGAAGAGACCCGTCAGGTAGGGGCCGTCCGCGCGGTGGCGCCCGGGCCCGAGTTCGCTGCCTACCTGGCCAAGTGCGCGCTGAAGGGCCGCATCAGCGCGGACCAGATGACGTCGTTGCGCGAGCTGTGGAATGAGGACGAGATCGGGTGTCGCGCGTGGGTCGGGCGCCTGCTCGACAGCGAACGCGTCGAGCTCGTCGCGCGGGTGATGTCGGACGACGGCTCCTCGCCGGGCGGTACCAAGGACCTCGTCGCTCTCGGTCCCCGGATCAGGCGCGGAGCCCTGCGGCGCCACCCGGTGAGCACCGCCGTCTACCCGCTGCGACAGGTCGCGCGCGCGTGCGTCCGGGCTGCGAGGCGGACGGGCGTGCAGATTGCGCTGCTCGGCCCCGACGGCGTCGGCAAGTCGGCCGTCAACGCGCGGGTGGGCGCCGCCCTCGAGCCCGCCTTCAGGAGCCGCGGCGGCCTGCATCTGCGCCCGGGGCTGCTCCCCCCCAAGTCAGGGGCCGAGGGGGGCCGCGGCGCGGTGGTCCCGTATCAGCAGGCCCCGTACGGTGGGCTGCGCTCCGTGCTCAAGCTGGGCTACCTGCTCGTAGACTACATAGTCGGCTACTGGCTGCTCGTGTGGCCGCGTCTGGTTCGGTCGACCCTGCTCGTGTGCGACCGCTACTACCTGGACGTCGTGGCGGATCCGCGACGTTACCGCTACGGCGGCCCTAAGGGACTGCCGGCGGCGCTGCGACGACTGGTCCCCGGGCCGGACGCGTACGTCGTGCTCATCGCACCGGTCGCGACCATCCAGGCACGGAAGTCGGAGGTCGCCGCCGAGCAGACCGCGGCCCAACTCGCCGCCTACGAGGCGGCTGCGGCCCTGGAACCGCGCGCGATCGTGGTCGACGCGTCCAGGGAGCTCGACGCGGTCGTCGGCGACGTGACCGACCGCGTGCTGAAGGTGATGGCGGGGCGGGTGGATCGGCGATGACCAGCATGGACCCCCGCGACTTCTTCGGCTCGGGAACGCCCGTGTGGACGCTCGCCGTGCGCGGGGTCGTGCGCCTCGCGACCTCGGCTTCCGCGCCGGCGGACCGCTACCGGGACGCCCTGCTGCTTCCTGCGACGACTCTCGGTGCCCGCACGCGGCGGCAGCTCCTCGCGGTCGGTGCCTGGGCAGGGGCTGGACGCGGGCCCGGTTCCGCGTCCAGCGACGCGCTCGCGCGCGTGGAGCGTATCGCCGCGTGCGTGGAAGGCTGCAGCCGGTGGGTGGCGATAGCGGGGACCCCCGGGCCCGAGGCGAAGACGACGCTGGCGCTGCTCGATGCCAGCGGTCGGCCGGTGGGCTTCGCCAAGATCGCCACGAGTGACGAGGCGCGCGCGCTTGTCGCGAACGAGTCGCAGCTGCTCCGCGCCGTCGGAGGCACGGTTGGGCCGCGGCTGCTCGGGGAGGGGAGCGACGACTCTGCCGCGTGGATCGTGGTCGAACCGCTGTGCGGGCGCGCCTCCGCGCCCGGGGCGCGCTTCCCCCGCGTGCTGCTGCAGCGCACGAGGCCTGGCGCCGGCGTCACGTTCGCCGAGCATCCCGCGGTCGTCGGCTTGCCGGCCACAGCAGACGAGGTCGTTCGTCGCGCGCGCAGCGGCGCAGGCGACCGGCGGTTCCTGATCGCGCCGGTTCACGGTGACGCAGCGCCGTGGAACGCCGTCGTCGGGCCGGACGGCGCCACGCGTTTGTTCGACTGGGAGTACGGCCGGCTCGACGGGCTTCCCGAGACCGACGCGGCCCACTGGAGCATCCAGTCCGACCGCCTGCTCGCCAAGATGCGTCCCGACGAGGCGGTCCCACGAGCCGTGCGCGCGCTCGCCTCCGAGGGCGGGCTGTCGCGCGGCGAGGCCGCCGCGGTGTGCGTGGTCACGTGCGTGGTGGTCGCGTCTCGGCAGTCCACGCTAGGTGCGTCTGAGACAGCTGCCTGGTGGTCGGAGGCGGCCGAGGTCGCTGGGACCATCGCGGTCGGGTCGGAGGAGGCCTGATGCGCGTCGTCGTCTCGGCATACGCGTGCGAACCGGGGAGGGGCTCCGAGCCTGGCGTCGGATGGGCGTGGGTGGAGCTCATCTCGGAGTTCGCGCAGGTCACGGTGCTGACGCGCGCGAACAACCGGGCGGCGATCGAGGCCGCCGCGGCGGAGCACGAGTGGGTACGCGACGTGACGTGGGTCTACCACGACCTCTCTGAGACTGCGCTCGCCCTCAAGCGACGCACCGGCTTCACACAGGCCTACTACGCCGCGTGGCAGCGCTCCGCCAAGCGCGTCGTCGCACGCATCCTTGCCGAGCAACCCGCCGACCTCGTGCACCACCTGACCTTCGGGACCTACTGGATGCCGTACGCGACCGAAAGCGCGGACGTCCCGGTGCTGATCGGGCCGGTCGGTGGCGCAGAGATGCCGCCATGGTCCTTCGTCGCTGACGACTTCGCGGCCCTGCGGTTCGAGTTCTTCCGGGCGCTCGCGCGCTCGCTGTCCGAGGCCCGGCCGTCGGTGCGACGTGCGATTCGGAGTGCCGCGCTCTGCGTCGCTAAGGCGCGTGAGTCCGCCGAGCGCCTCAAGGACCTGGGTGCGCGGGAGGTGGTCGTGCGCTCCGAGGTCGTGATGCCCGCCTCGATGCTCTCGACCCGCGTCGACCGCACGGCGCACGACGTGCTGGAGCTCGTGAGCCTGAGCCGTTTGGTGCAGCTGAAGGGGTTGCAGCTCGGCCTGCGGGCGCTTGCGGGCGTCAGGGACCAGCTGCCGCCGTTCCACTACACCCTGGTCGGAGACGGGCCCCATCGCCCCAAGCTCGAGCGGCTGGTCGGAGAGCTCAGCCTGGGGGATGTGGTCACCTTCGTCGGCGAGAAGCCCCGGTCCGAGGCGCTTCGCTACCTCGAGCGTGCGGACCTGTTCCTGCTGCCGAGCTTGCACGACTCGGGCGGCTGGGCATGCGTTGAGGCGATGTGGTCCGGACTGCCGGTCGTGTGTCTCGACATCGGCGGCCCGGCCAGTCAGGTGACGCCCGAGACCGGTCGCGCCGTGCCTTTGACCACCCCGGCCGAGACCGTCGCCGCGCTCGGCCAGGCGATTCTCGAACTCGGATCGGACGACGAGAAGCGTGCACGAGCGTCTGAAGCCGCGAGGCTGCGGGTCGAGCGCGAGTACTCGCGAGAGAGCCAGCGGGACTGGCTGCGTGGCGTCTACGAGGACATCGTGGGAGGTGCGGGGACGTGAAGGTCGTAGTCGCACACGTCTCGTACCGCCATCGCGGTGGCGAGGACGTCGTGGTGGAGCGAGAGATCCGCCTACTGCGCGAAGCGGGCGTGGACGTCTCGCCCGTGGTGCTGCCGAGCGAGGACTTCGACTCGCTTCCTGCGGCGAAGAAGGCCGGGCTCGCCCTGGGCCTGGGGGATCACGCATACGGGCGGTCGTTGATGCGCCAGGCCCTTGAGGCCCACTCGCCGGACGTCGTGCACGCGCACAACCTCTACCCGCTCTTGGGCATCGGCGCGTTGCGAGAGGCTGCCGAGCAGGGCGTGGGAACCGTGCACACGTGGCACAACTACCGCACCTCGTGCATCGCGGGCACACACTTGTACCGGGGTCACCGGTGTACCGACTGCTCGATCGAGTCGCGCCGGGCGGGATGCGTGCGCGGCTGCTACCGGGGGTCTCGGCTCCAGAGCGCTTCGTACGCTCGCGCCATGGGCGACCAGGTGTCCGCGCTCAGGGCGGGCGTTCCCGACCGGGTTGTGTGCCTCACCGAGTTCCAGCGTGACTGGTTCGTGGGACAGGGGCTGTCCGCCGAGCGGCTGGTGCTCAAGCCCAACAGCGTGGCGGAGGACGTGGGCGCGCCATTCTCGGCCCGTTCGGGCGCGCTGTACGTCGGGCGGCTATCGCCGGAGAAGGGGATCGAGCGCCTGGCTTCAGCGTGGCCGGCCTCCGGCACGCGGCTCGACGTCGTGGGAGCAGGGCCCCTGGCGGATGCGGTCCAGCGAGCAGGGGCGGGCAACCCTTCCGTCCGCATCGCGGGCGAGTTGCCGCCTGCAGAGGTGCGAGAAGCGATGCGCAGCGCCCGCGTGCTGGTCGTGCCGTCGCTGTGTTTCGAGGCCCTTCCGATGGTCGTCGTCGAGGCGCTCGCGTGCGGGACACCGGTGCTCACGTTCACCGGCGGTTCAGTCGAGCGCATACCGTCTGTCATGTCGGTGCCTTATGGCGACATGCGTGCGTTCGCCGAGAAGGCACTGTCGGTCTGCGAGTCCTCTGAGCGCGAGTGGTCGGAGATGTCCGCTTCGGCGACGAGCGCCCATGCTGCGCACTTCTCGGACACGAGGAACGTCGGAGCGCTTCTGGAGGTGTACCGATCGGTACTCCGGGAGGTGAATCATGGCCGAGCGCAGTGAGATGGGCGGCGCGGTCGATGGCCTCGAACTGGCGGGACGCGTGGTCGTCACGGCGCCCATCGCCGCGTGGACGTGGCACTCGTCACCGCGAGCGGTCACCTGGAACGGCCGGACGTTCTGGGGATCGGTGACCCGCACGGAGCGAGACGAGTCGGGAATCATCGTCTCCGCCTACGAACACGCGACGGGCGCCGTCACCGTATCGCCGATCATCCTCACCGTCGGAGCGGCCGACGACCACTGCAATCCCTCGGTATGCGTCCGGCCGGACGGGCGGATTGTGATCGGCGCTGCCGGACACACCTCGGATCGGCTGTGGGCGGCGGTCTCGTCGGCGCCCGGGGAGGTCGGAGCGTGGGACGCGCCGGTCGCCGTTCGCCCGGGTGGGTTCGGCCGCTACTCCTACACGCAGATGACGTTCCTGGCCGAAGAGGGGCCGAGCGGTCGCCTCTACTGGTTCTTCCGAGCACGCGGCTATGCGGGCTGGCTTCGCCACAAGCTGGTGCGCCTACGGGGCTACGCGAACTGGTGGGCGTACGCGACCTCCGACGACTTCGGTGAGACGTGGTCTGATGCGCGGATCCTATGGCGCGAGCGCGGCGTGAACGTGCCGTACACGCACGTGGTGTCGAACGGCCGGGACACGATCTTCCTCTCGCGCTCGGACACCATGGACCGGGTCGATCCCGCCAACCGATGCCACGTGATGGCGTGCCGCCTGCAGCGAGGCGTGCTGTCTACCACGAATGGCGAGCGGATCTGTGGGGTGGACGGGCTCCCGCTCACCGATCGTACCCGGCTCGACCTGGTCTACGACTCCGCAGCGCCAGATGGGCGACCGGCGTTCAACCTGGATCTGGCGCTGGACGCCGCGGGCGAGCCGGTGATCGCGTTCTCCACGATCGTCCGCAGTGACGACATTCCGCACGGCTACACAAATCGATATCACGTCGCGCGGCACGTGGACGGTGGATGGGTCGTCGAGGACCTGGCGGACGGCGGCCCGAGCGTGTACGGCGACGACACCCATCCGCACTACTCCGGGGCGATGGCGATCGACCGTGCTGACACGGATCGCGTCCTTCTCGGCGTCGTGGACGCACGCGGGAACGAGAAGCGGTGCGACGTGCAGCTGTGGCGACGAGATCCCCGCACGGGGACGTGGGGCCGTCGCGCGACGATCACGCCTCCGGAGGACGGGGACCGCCTGAGCTTTCGCCCGACGTGTCCCGAGGGCGAGACGGGACCGGTCCGCGCCCTCTGGCTCGCCGGGCGATACCAGACCTACAAGCGCTGGTCCACGAGCGTCAGGCTGCTGGTCGAGGAGTAGCGCGGACACGCGGAAGGCGAAGAGCCCGGCACGGACGCGTCCGTGCCGGGCTCTCGTGTTCCACGACGTGGCTGTCGCGTCAGTTGAGCGTTCCGCCGATCACGTCGAGCGCGTCGAGCCGGATCATCGTTCCCGTCGCTGCGGCGTTCTTAGTGCCGGTCCACTCGATCTTGATGGTGTGCGTCCCGGCGCTCAGCCCCTGCACCACGAGCGCTTCCTGCTGGTACTTCACGGCCGACGCGTAGAGGTCGAGGCTGTGCACCGTGGAGCCGTCGATGGTGACGCGGGCCGTTCCGTAGTAGGGTGCCTTGGTCGAGACCACGACGATGCCGGTACCGGTGAACGTGGCCTCGGCGCTGGCCGTGGTGTCGACGCGGGCGTCACTGCCCCCCGAGAGGGAGGTGGAGGTCGTGGTCGCCCACGGTCCGTTGGCGTACGCGATCCGGGAGTCCGTCTGCTCGAAGCGCGTGCCAGGAGCGTGCGTCGGGCCGGGCTCGAGCAGGGTACCCGCGACGTCGAAGGCATCGACGCGGACCATGGTGCCGCTGGAGGCGGGGTTCTTCAGGCCGGACCACTCGATGTGCAGGGTGTGCGGACCGGGGGTCAGCCCCCAGATGGCCCAGAGACGCTGCTTGTAGGCCACGGACGAGCCATACGTGTCCACGAGCTGCGGCGTGCCGCCGTCGAGGGTCACGTACGCTTTGCCGTACTGTGGCGCCTTGGTGCCGACCCAGGCGATACCCGTGCCGTCGAACTTCACGTCGACGGATCCGCTCGCCGCGTCGGTCCGGGTGTCGCTGCCGCCCGACAGACTCGAGCTGGAGGTCGTGGCCCAGTCACCGTTGTAGCGGAATCGAGCGTCGGTCTGCTCGTAGCGCGTCGACGGGTCACCGGCCGGGGTGGCCTGCTCGAGAACGCCCTGGACCTCGACGGCGTCCACACGGATGACCGTGCCCGAAGCAGCGTCGTTCTTGGTGCCGCGCCACGCGATTCGCATGGTATGCGCGCCCGGCGCGAGATTGCCGATGGCGAAGATCGTCTGCTGGTAGGCGGTTCCCTGGGAGTACATGTCGACGGTGATCGGGGAGGTGCCGTCGATGCTGACGGTCGCCTGGCCGTAGTAGGGCGACTTGGTGCCGACCCAAGAGACGCCGGTTCCGTTGAACGCGACGGTGACCGCCGAGCCCGGGGAGTCGGTACGGGTATCTCGGCCGGCCGACAGGTTCGCATTGTCGGTGTTGGCCCAGACGCCTTCGTAGAGGAGCTTGGTGTCGCTCTGCTCGAAGCGGTTGCCGACGAACGCGAGCGTTCCGACGACGTCGAACGCGTCGACACGGATGATCGATCCGGTGGCCGCGGCGGTCGCTTCGCCGGTGTAGTTGATGGTCATGCGGTGACGCCCGTTGGCGAGCCCGTTCACCGAGAAGACCTTCTGCTGGTAGCGCGTGGTCTTGTTGTACAAGTCGACCGTCTGCGTCGCGCCGCCGTCGATGCGGACCGAGGCGATGCCATACGACTTGTACTTGGTGGACAGCCACGTGATCCCGGTACCGTCGAAGACGACGGTCGCCGATGCGCCTGCGCTCTGCGTCCAGCGGTCGGACGTGCCTGACAGGCTGGGGTTGTTGGTCGTGCTGGACCACGAGCCGCTGTACCAGATGTAGGGGTCGGTCTGCTCGTAGCGCTTCACGATATCGAAGGTCGCCTCGGCGATGCTCGACGCGTTGCCCGCGGCGTCGGTCGCGTAGTACTGCAGCACGTGCGTGCCGGGCACCGCGGTGGTCAGCGAGCTTCCGGTGAGCCACGCGCCGCCGTCCATGCGGTAGGAGATCGCCGTGACGCCCGACAGGGTGTCGGTGGCGGTGAAGGAGATCGAAGCCGAGCCTGCGTACGAGGTCGTCACGTCCGAAGCCACCGTCGGAGCGGTGCTGTCGATGCGAACCGACTTGGTGACTACGGTCTCTTCGTTGCCGGCGGCGTCGACCGCGAAGTACTTGAGCGTCTGCGTACCCTCCGCCGAGAAGACCGGTCGCGACGTCTCCATGGATGGCGCGGCACCGTCGGTGCTCGCGTAGCTGCGAACGACGCCGGATAGCGGATCCGTCGAGGTGATCTGGACCGTGAGAGGTCCGCGAGCCCATGCGGTCGGAGCGTTGTCCGAGCTGACGGGTGCGGCGCGGTCGAGGCGGGCGAGGACGGTCTTGGTGGCTTCCTTGTTGCCGACGCTGTCCGTGGTGGCGTACTTGATGGTGGTCACGCCGTCGGTCGAGATCGCGATCGGGCCCGTGTACTCCTGGGCGACGTTCGACGCGTTGAGCGTGTAGCTGGTGATGCCGGGGCCGGACAAGGCGTCGGACGCGACCAGGCTCACCGAGAACGGCGTCTTCTGCCACGTGGTCGGGGCGTTGTCGCTGGTCGACGGGGCCGACTTGTCGATCCGGGCATACGCGGTCTTGGTCGTTTCGACGTTGCCGAACTGGTCGACGGACCAGTAGTCGAAGGTGTGTACACCCTCAGTGGTGATGGCAACACCGGCGGTGTAGGTGGTAGCCGAGCCACCGTCGAGGCGGTAGTAGGAGTTCTTCACGCCGGAGTAGTCATCGGTGGCCGAGAGGGTCGCCGTCACCGACGAGCCCCGCCAGGCGCCCGTGAGATTCGTCTGCGTGACCGGGTTCTGCGTGTCGGCCGCCGCAAGCGAGCCGAACACGTCGACCGCGTCGAGGCGCACGGTCGTGCCGCTCGAGGCGGCGCTCCGCGTACCGGTCCAGCTGATCCGGGCGATGTGGTGGCCGTCCGAGAGGCCGGTGATCGTGACGAGACGCTGCTGGTAGAGCGTGCTCGGGCTGTACAGGTCGACCTGCTGCGGAGCGCCGCCGTCGATGCTCACGTTGGCGATGCCGTAGGTCTTGTGCTTGGTGCCGACCAGGCTCAGGCCGACGCCGTCGAACGCGACGTGCACGGTGCCGGTGGCGTCGATCCAGCGGTCGGTGTTGTTGTAGAGCAGGCCGTTGGTGGTGAGCTGCCAGTTGCCCTGATAGAAGATCTTCGAGTCCGCGTTGTCGTAGCGGCGAGCCACCCAGAACGTGGCCGAGGCGGCCTTCTCGGTATTGCCCGCGATGTCGGCGGAGTACCACTCGAGCGTGTGCATGCCGCCGATGGCGGTCTGCGCGACCGTTCCGGTGGTCCAGTCGCCGCCGTCGAGACGCCACTTCGTCGAAGCGAGACCGGAGATCGAGTCGCTCGGCGACAGGGTGATCGTCGCGGTGGTCAGGTACGTTGCCTGCACGTTGCTGGTCGTGACCGGTGCCGTGAGGTCGAGGCGGACCGTGGCGGTCTTGGTCGCCTCGCGGTTGCCGGCGACGTCCGCGCTCGAGTACTCGATCGTCGTCGTGCCTTCCTTGGTCACGTGGATCGGGCCGAGACCGGGCTGCTCCTCGCCGCCGTCGACCACGTAGCGCGTGCTTGCCACACCCGAGGTGGCGTCGGTGGCGCTCAGGGTCACGTCACGAGGCTGCTTGACCCAGCCGCGCGGCGCGTCGTCGGTCGTCACGGGGTCGGAGAGGTCGATGCGGACCGTGGCCGTCTTGGTGGCCTCGCGGTTGCCGGCGACGTCCACGCTCGAGTACTCGATCGTGGTCGTGCCCTCCTTGGTGACCTGGATCGGGCCGGTGCCGCTCTGCTCCTCGCCGCCATCGACCACGTAGCGGGTCGAGGCGACGCCGGAGGTGGCGTCGGTGGCCGTGAGCGTGACCGGGACGGCGTGCTTGACCCACTGGCTCGGAGCGTCGTCGGTCGTCACGGGGTCGGTGAGGTCGATGCGGACCGTGGCGGTCTTGGTGGCCTCGCGGTTGCCGGCGACGTCCACGCTCGAGTACTCGATCGTGGTCGTGCCCTCCTTGGTGACCTGGATGGGGCCGGTGCCGCTCTGCTCGGATCCGCCATCGACCACGTAGCGGGTCGAGGCGA
>CAZXWK010000037.1:0-19053 GCA_964644675.1 uncultured Eubacteriales bacterium
GTGCTCGTCGAGATCGCCCAGGTGGTTCTTGCCGAACTGCGCTGTTGCGTAGCCGTGCGGCTTGAGGAGCTCGGCGATCGTCGGGTCCTCGGAGCTCAGGCCCTCCTTGGCTCCGGGGAAGCCGACCTTGGTCAGTCCCGTGCGCAGGGGGTTCTGTCCCGTGATGAAGGCCGAGCGGCCCGCCGTGCAGCTCTGCTGGCCGTAGAAGTCGGTGAACCCCACGCCTTCGTTGGCGAGCCGGTCGATGTTGGGCGTCGAGTAGCCCATCATCCCCTTGTTGTTCGCGCTGATGTTCCAATAGCCGATGTCGTCACCCCAAAGAACGAGGATGTTGGGCTTGTCCTGAGGCATTCGATCACCTTGCTCTCTCCTGGAGGATGCCGATCGGTCTCGGCCGCTCTCGCGCCTGCATCGCATGTACCCGAACGCGCACGCACTGCTTTCGGGTCGGGGGCGCCCACCATCTTCGCGTACCATGAGCGCATGACCGACACCGCGCCTCAGGCATTCCACGTCATGGCAAAGCCCACCGGGTCCCGCTGCAACCTGCGCTGCGACTACTGCTTCTTTCTCGAGAAGTCGGCGTTGTACCCGGGCAGCCCCGAGCGCATGACAGACCAGGTGATGCACGCGTTCGTCCGCCAGACGATCGCGGCGCAGCAGGTGCCGTTCGTGACGCTCGCATGGCAGGGGGGCGAGCCCACGCTGATGGGGCTCGACTTCTTCCGGCGCGCGCTCGCGGTCGAACGCGATGCGCTGCCCGACGGCTGGCAGGTCGAGCGGACGATCCAGACCAACGGCACCCTGCTCACCGACGAGTGGGCCGCGTTCTTCGCCGAGAACGACGTCCTCGTCGGCCTCAGCATCGACGGTCCGCGTGAGCTGCACGACGCGTACCGCCACGACGGCGCGGGCCGATCGGTCTTCGACGAGGTCGAGGCGGCCGCTCGCCTGCTGCAGAAGCACGGCGCCGAGTTCAACGTGCTGTGCACCGTCAACGCCGCCAATTCACCGCACCCGCTCGACGTCTACCGCTACTTCCGAGACGAGCTGGGCGCTCGGTACCTGCAGTTCATCCCGATCGTCGAGGTCGAGACGGCGCAGCGTCCGGGCGTCGCGGGCACGGTGACGGACCGCAGCGTCGGCGGGGCCGCGTACGGCGAGTTCCTCTCGGCGATCTTCGACGAGTGGGTTCGGCGCGACGTGGGCGAGATGTTCGTGCAGTTCTTCGACGGGGTGCTCGCCGCCTACCTGCGCGGGTACTCGTCGCTGTGCGTGCTCCGTCCGACGTGCGGCGACGGCGTGGCTCTCGAGCACAACGGCGACCTGTACTCGTGCGATCACTTTGTCGACACGCCGTACCTTCTCGGCAACATCACGGAGACGCCGGTCGGCGAGCTCGTGCGCTCGGAGCGACAGCGGGCGTTCGGCAGGGCGAAGCGCGACACGCTGCCGGCCTACTGCCGAGCGTGCGATTTCCTCTTCGCGTGCAACGGCGAGTGCCCCAAGAACCGCATCCTGCTCACGCCCGACGGCGAGCCGGGGCTGAACTGGCTGTGCGACGGCCTCAAGCACTTCTTCGCGCACACCGACCGGCGCATGCGGATGATGGCGACGCTGCTCGAAGAGGGCCGCGACGCCGCCGAGATCATGCCGCTCCTCGCCGAGGAGTACGCCCGCACCGGCCGCAACGACCCGTGCCCGTGCGGCAGTGGGCGCAAGTACAAGGCGTGCTGCGGCTCGGCGTAGCGTCGTGTCGCGGGCAGGACGGTCGGCGGCGCTGGAGCTCCTAGCCGGCCAGGTCGGTCTCGCGGTACTCGGAGAGCAGTCGCGCCTCGTCCTCGTGCTTGGGGAACACGAAGAAGACCAGTGCGGCCCCCACGAGGATCGCCACGATCCCGGCGACGTAGGCGTTGTCGGCCCCAGCCATGAACGACTCCTTGGCGGCGGTCAGGATCTGCTGCGAGTACTGGGGGTACTGCTGGGCGAGCGCCGCCGCCCCCGCGTACGACTTCTCGAGTTGGCTGACGATCGTGTCGGTCAGCTTCGCCTGATCAGCTGTCGGCGCTGCGGCCAACGTCGCGGCGAAGGCAGCCGCGTAGCCGGCGGTCAGCAGCGCGCCGAAGATCGACTGCATGATCGCCCCGCCCAGATCGCGCTGCAGGTCGGCCGTGCCCGAGGCCATGCCTGCGCGGCGGACCGGCACCGACCCGGTCAGCGAGTGCGAGGCCGGCGTGCCCGCGAACCCGACGCCGACTCCGATGAGGCCGTAGGCGAGACCGACCTGCCAGTACGCGCTCGAATCGGTCCAGAGGAAGAGCATCGTCACGAAGCCGAGCAGGCAGAACACGTAGCCCAGGAGCAGCGTGAAACGGGCGCCGCGGGCCTCGACGAGCCGTGCCGAGCGGGGGGCGACGATGACCATGAGCACCACGGCCGGGAGGATCGACGCACCTGCCTCGAGCGACGAGTAGCCGAGCACGTTCTGGAGGTACTGCTGGCCGATGAACATCGCGCCCATCAGCGAGCCGAACACGATGATGCCCGCACACGCCGCGACCCAGAAGATGCGCCGTCCGGCGATCTTGAGGTCGTAGAGGGGCGATGCCGCGCGTCGCTGCCGGACCACGAACGCGACGCCGGTCAGCAGGAAGACGACCGCCAGGCCGGCCGCGACCGTCTCCATGTCCGGCGCGGGCGCGAAGTTGATGGCGAGCACCAGCGCCGCGACCATGAGCACCGAGAGAACGCCACCCAGGTTGTCGACGGGCTCCGTCGCCTCGTTGACGTGGCTGGGGACGTAGCGCCACGCCAGGAAGAGCGCGACGGCCGCGAGCGGCAGCGTGATGAGGAAGACCGACCCCCACGCGAAGTAGAGCAGCATGCCCCCGGCGATCAGCGGTCCCAGTGCCGAGATCCCTCCGCCGAGCGCGGACCACAGCGCGATCGATCGGGTGCGACCGGGTCCCGACCACAGCGCGGTGATCAGTGCGAGCGTGGTGGGGTAGGCCATGCCGGCGGCGAGCCCTCCGACGAGCCTTGCCGCGAAGAGGACCTCGACAGTGGGCGCGAACGCGGCGGCGAGCGACGCGGGAATCGCCAGCGCCGTGCCCGCGAGCAGCATCATCTTGCGGCCGTATCGGTCGCCGAGCGCCCCGAGGTAGAGCACGGATGCCGCGAGGCCGAGCGAGTAGCCGACGGCCACGAGGTTGAGCGCGGTCTGCGATGCGTCGAACGCCGCGCCGATGTCGGGCAACGCGACGTTGGCGACCGCGAGGTTGAGGTTCGCAACCGCTGCGACGAGGATGAGCGAGGTCAGCACGAGGCCGCTCCGATCCGGGACCTCACCTGCCGCCGCGGCTCTCGTGGTGGTGGGCGGATCGGTCGGCGGGGCCATCGTCTCGCTCAAGTGGTCACATCCTTGGGGCCGAGGTCGTCTCTGGTCGCGTTGCCGTCGCGGCCGGCGGCTCTACTGCGCTTCGATCGTGACGCTGAAGGTCTTCTCGGGTTTGACGCCGCTCTCCCAGGGCCGTACGTAGTCCATCATGAGCTTGCCCGTCCCCGTCGCCGTCGCCACGAATACCGTCGTCTGGGTGCCGCCCGCTCCGACCACGCCGTCCGGAGCACCGGTCTCGAAGGTCGGCTCGCCCTGGAGCGCCAGGAACTGCGGGGTGTCCGAGGCGACCCACGAGTAGCCCGTTGACGGGTTGGCGGGCAGCTGAACGCTCAGCTCCTGGCCTTTGGCGATCGAAACGGTGGTGCCGTCGTCGGCTTCGGTCACCACCATGATGGTGCCGGTGGTCTCGCCCGAGCATCCGGCCAGTGCGGCACAACCGAGCGCCGCGAGAAGCAAGATGAGCGTGCCCGTCATGATCGGTCTGAGAAACCGCATGCGACAGTTCCCTTCTTCGTAGACCCCTGCCCCAGCTACTCTTCTCGTACCCCAGTCATGCGGCGGCTGTGCGCTCGGGACGACCTTCTGGGCGCCGCGGCGCTAGAGCCCCTCGACGATCTCGTAGTCGGCACCGCTCTTCTCGAGCGTGACACGACCGCCCAGCACCACCTGCGCGAGCATCGGGAACGTGACCGCCGAGAGCAGTCCCGCCAGAACGAGCGCCGCGCCGGTGACCGGTCGGATGCGGCCGAGCTCCTGGCCCACCGAGACGACGACCACGATGAACGAGAGGTTGGTCGCTTGGAGCAGTCCGGCCGCGAGGGTCTCTCGCCGCGTCAGGTGCTTGCGATAGAGCAGCGCGGGGAGTCCGCGCACCGCGAGGAGCAACACGAACAAGAGTGCCACGCGCCCCAGCGCCGAAGGCGACGAGAGCGAGGACAGGTCGAGCTTCATGCCGCTCGTGACGAAGAACGCCGGCACGAAGAAGCCGAAGCCGATCGCCTCGAGCTTGCGGCGGTACGTCTCCTCGAACTCGTCGCCGCGAATGAGGATGGCGAGGATCGCACCGGCCAGGAAGGTGCCCAGGATCGCCTCGAACCCGAAGGTGCTGGCCACGACGGCCGCTCCCAACAGCACCATGATCGCGAAGCGCACGCGGACCTGGGACGAGGTGTCGTCGAGCCGCGTGCTGACGGCCCGTCCGGGCGCCCACCTCCATGCGCGCGACATCACGAACAGCAGGAGAACCGTGAGCGCCGCGATAACGGCCAGGAGCAGCGCCTCGACCAGCGCCGACGAACCCGGGCCCGCGAAGAAGACGCCCAGCAGTGCGATCGTGGCGAACTCGGCCACCGTGGCGCCGGCGACCGTGAACTTGCCCGTGGGCGAGTCGAGCTGCCCGGTATCCCGCAGCACGGGGATGATGATGCCGACCGATGTGGCAGAGAGCGCTATCGCGATGATTGACGGTGTCAGCACGAATCCCGTGAACCCGAGCACCAGGCAGCACGCCAGCGCGATGCCGAACGAGATCACGAACCCGATCGAACCCAGCTTCAGAGGCGCACCCTGGAGCAGACGCAGGTCGATCTCCATGCCCGCGAGGAACAGCAGCATGGCGACACCGATCGTCGCGATGATCGACACCACCGGGCCGGGTGAGATCCACCCGAGCACGGCGGGTCCAAAGATGTAGCCCGCCACCAGCTCGAGGACGATTGAGGGGATGCGAAGCTTGGGGAAGAACCCGAGGGTAAACGGGATCACGAATGCGATGATCGACACGCCGAGCAGGTTGACCAAGCTGATCTGTTGCATGCGTCCTCTCGCTTCGTTCGCAACACACGCGTCTCGCAGTAGCTCCGCACGTGCGCTTGTACAATCTAGCCCAAATGCAGCCGCCGAGGAGGCCGCGATGTGCGTATTTGTGAGGCAGATCTGCGATATCCGCCGATGCGGTCGTGGCGATGAGGAAGCCGCGCAGTCGTGAGTGAGAGACGCGATAGGGCGGCGCTGCTGGACGAGCTCCGCGACATGATGCTCGCCGAGGGCTTCCGCGACTGGAAGATCGGCGACCTGGCCGCGCGGCTGCGCTGTTCCCGCAGCACGCTCTACAAGCTGGCGTCGAGCAAGGACGAGCTCATCTTGCTGGTTGTAGAGCGGATCCTCGAACAGGCCGTTGACGACCTGCGCGCGGCCGTGGACGCGCCCGGCCGGTCGGCCGCCGACCGCGTGCAGGCCTACATGATCGTCGTCGGCGAGTGGCAGGGTCGCGGCTCCATCGCCTTCTGGCAGGACGTCGCCGAGAACCCCGGGGCGACCGCGCTGTTCGCGCATCGGCCGGGAGCCAAGGTCCTTGCCGCCGTGCTCGAGGAGGGGATCTCCTCGGGGGAGTTCCGCCCGCTCAACGTTGGGTTCACCACCAGACTGCTCCTTGCCGGCGCAGCGTTGTCGCAGGATCCGGATGTCCTGCGCGAGGTCGGACTCGACGCCGGCGAGGCGGTCGTCCAGTTCGTCGATACGCTGCTGTGGGGCCTGATGGGCAGCCCCGGCCCTTCCCCGAAAGAGACCTGAGCGGGGTCCCGGCTCGGCTGCTTTCCGGACCGCAAGCACGAGCAAGAGTAGTAGTATCCTTTCATCCGTACCGGCCCGTCTCGGGCACCGACAACTGGGGGGTATCGATGCACGCACGCTTCAAGGACCTCGAGCTCGACAAGGACGGTCTGCACACTCCCAACGGGCTCATCCCGCTCGATCGCGTCACGGCGGCCAGCCTGACACGCAACAAGGTGAGCGAAGGTGCGGAGCCCGGTTCCGAGGTAGCGAATCCCGCCGCCGTCGCCGGTGGCGCGGTCATCGGCGGCGTGGTAGCGGGCGTTCCCGGCGCTGTCGCCGGCGGGCTGATCGGCTCGACGGTCAAGACCGAGGCCGCTGGCGAGCCCGCCTACCAGCGCACCGTCTCGGCCACCATCTCGTTCGAGGGCGACGGCGTGGTCTACTCGGCCGAGGTGCCCGTCTTCGACGTCGAGGACGCCGAGGAGTTCGTGGGCAAGGTCCGGAAGGCCGCCGGGATCGGCGAGTAGGCCAAAGCCGAGGTCCGACGTCAGCTAGGAATCGGGCCCCGAGGCCGCCCTCGTCGCGTCGCCCCGCGACTCAAAGCCCATCACCACATCGCGAACGCCGCGGTAGAGGTTGCCTTCTCCGATGACCTCAACCAGCCCGGACCGCTCGAGCTCCGCTCGGACTGCGTCGGTCACGTTGGTGGCGACGAACGTGACGCCGCGCTCCCGGAGCATCGGCACGAGCCGGCCGAGCATCTCGGCCGCGGTGTAGTCGATGTCTCCGATCCCCGACGCCTCGAGGGCGAGCCACTCGAGCTTTGGATCCGCGGCCTCCACCAGCGCCAACACCTCTGTCTGGAACGCCTCGGTGTTGGCGTAGTACAGGTTCGCCGCGAAGTGGTAGATCAGCAGGCCGGGCTTGTCCTGGACCGGGTCGGAGATCGGGTGCGAGAGGCCCTCGCCGTCTCGGTACGCGATGATCAGGTTGGTCGGTCGATAGCTGTGCCTGACGTGGGCGATGAGCGACAGCGCGATCGCGAGGATGATGCCCTGTTCCACTCCGACGACGACCACGGTGGCCGCCGTGACCAGCGCGACGCCGAACTCGACCGGACGCGAGGCCAGCACTCGGCGCATTCCCTTGATGTCGACGAGCTCGACACCGATCAGGAACACGACCGCCGAGAGCACCGCGCTGGGCATGTACGACAGCGGTTTGGTGAGGAAGAGCAGCACGGCCAGCACGATGGCTGCCGTGGTGAGCTGCGACAGTTGGCTCCTGCCGCCTGCGCTGTCGACCATCTGCGTCTTGGTGGGGCTGCCGTTGACCACGAATGTGCCCGTCAGCCCGGCCGCGACGCTGGAGAGCGAGAGGCCCACCAGGTCGACGTTCTCGTCGAAGTGCTCCTGGTACTTCACCGCGTACGCGCGCGACGTCGCGGCGCTCTGGGCGAGGATGACCAGGAAGATCGACGCCGCCGTCGCGACGAGTGTGCCCCACTGCCCGGAGGCCGGCATCGCAGGTACGCCAAAGTGCGGCAGACCGCTCGGTACGGCACCCAGAGTCGCTACGCCCTTCGCCGCGAGGTCGAAGTAGGCGCTCGCGACGATCGCTCCGATGACTGCGACGAGCGCGCCGGGGAACTTCTTGCTGAGCATTCGTCCACCAACGATGACGATCAGCACTGCGGCGGAGACGTAGACCGTGGTGACGTTCGCCTGCGGGATGTCCTTGAGAGCGTTCCACGCCTGCATGATGGGCCCGTACCCGCTCTTGGGTACGCCGAGCATCCCGGCTATCTGTCCGCACGCCACTTGGACACCCACGCCCGTGAGGAACCCGATGAGTACGGTCGCCGAGAGGAAGTCGGCGAGGAACCCCAGCTTGAGCACGCGCGCCACGAGCAGGAAACCCGCGGCGAGCAGCGCGAGCCACCCCGCGAGCGCCACCCATTGGGCCGAGTCCGGCTGCGCGAGGCCGGTGAGCCCCGCGAACATGATCGCCGCCGTTGCGGAGTCGGCGCCCACCACGAGGTGCCGAGACGAGCCGAGAAGCGCGAAGACGCTGATGGGGATCAGGATGGTGTACAGCCCCGTGACCACGGGCATGCCCGCGATCTTCGTGTAGCCCATCACCTCAGGGATGGCGAGTGCGGCCAGCGTGATGCCGGCGATGATGTCGACCGGCACTTGCTTGGCATCGATCGGCAGGACGCCCTGCATGACCTGGATCGGGAAGCGTGAGGTTCGGTTCGCGTCAGCGGCCATGCGTGTCCCCTCGGTCGTCTTGGCGGCGTTCAGCGCGGTGTTCTTGTGGCTCTTACCCGACTGCGCCCATCCGCTCGCATTCCTCCGCACGGGTTCGGATGCTCTTTCCATGGCCGGGCCGCAGTGCGCAGCTCATTGCCGCGAGGCCGTCAGGCGACGTCTCTCTCGATGATCGACCTGAGCGCTTCGAGTTCCGACCTGATGGCCCTCAGCTCCCCTTCGAGCGCGGTCGTGACGCCCGCATCCGCCGGCGCAGGCTCGGACGATGACGGCGAGATCAGCACGCTCGCAAGGATGCTGGCCAGGGCGCCGATGATGCCCACTCCCGCGAGCATCACGAAGAACGCGGTGATCCGGCCGCCCAGCGTGACCGGGAAGAAGTCACCGTAGCCGACGGTGCTGATGGTGACGACCGACCACCAGAGCGCGTCGCCGCCCGTCTTGATGTTGCCGCCCCCTCGGCTCTCGAAGCCGAGCACCATGATGCTCGCGATCACGAGCACCAGGATCGCCGATATCACGGTGATGAACGCCGCGTACTGGCTCCGGTTCGCAAGCACGTCGTCGAGGATCTCTCGGCGGTTCTGGGTCTTCATGAGCCGGGCGATACGCGCGAGCCGGCTCAGCCGGGCGAGGCGGAGCAGCCCGCCGTACTTCAGGATGCCGAAGCTGGGAATCGAGCCGAGAAGGTCGAGCCAGCCACGCTCGCGGACGAAGTACTCGGCCGGGGACGAAGCAACCTTCAGACGGAGCCCGAAGTCGAGAAGGAAGACGAAGCAGATGAGGTTGTCGTAGGTCTGGAGGAGTTCCCCCATCGCGGGTTGCGAGGGCAACAGAAGCAGTACCATGATGCCGAGGGAGAGAAGCGTGAGCACGAGGATGAAGAGCTCGTAGGCGTTGCTGTTCGCGATCCTCGTAGCGGGTGCGTTCGTGCCCATGGGGGCCTCCCGTCGTCTCGGGTGGAAGGTCGGTTGCGATGGCTGGAGCGTCTTCGTTGTTGCAGGCGATCGCGCTGGGTACGATCGCGCAGTCGTCCCTCGTCCTCTGTGGGCTCGTCGTCTTCTGGTGGACGGTACCCAAGAAGGTCGTCGGAGCGATGGCGGGGCTCGGTGCCGGGCTCCTGCTCGGCGCCGTCGCGTTCGACCTCGTTCCCTCGGCCAAGGAGCTTTCCAACCCCAGCCTCGCGGCGTGGATGCTCGGCGGTGCGGCCGTCTTCGTCATCAGCGACCGGATCGTGGAGGCGAAGTTCGGGAACGAAGGCGCTTCCGCGGCCCTGGGCATCGTCATCGGCTCGATCATCGACGGCGTGCCCGAGTCGCTTATCTTCGGCATCCAGATCGCGGCCGGCATCCCGATCAGCATCGCGTTCCTGACCGCCGTGTTCGTCTCCAACGTGCCGCAGGCGCTCGCACCTTCAGCGGACCTCGCCGCCGAGGGGTGGGGCAAGGCCAAGCTGGTGGGCATGTGGGCTGGCGTCGCCTTGGCGTGCGGGCTGGCGGCGGCGCTCGGATACGGTATGGCGCACATCACCGGCACCGCCAACGGAGACCGCGCTTCGGCGCTGGCGATCGGTGGCGTGCTCGCGATGCTCACCGACTCGCTGATGCCGTTCTCGTTCGAGCGCGGTGGTGCGGCGGCCGGCGTGTGGGCGGTGCTGGGCTTCTGCGTGTCGCTCGCCATGAGCTGATCGCGGAACAGCGCGACCCGGACGCGACCAGCCGAGACGAGCGCCCGGACGGGTGCGACCCGTCCGGGCGTCTCGGCGATCTGCGTGGCGAGCGTGCTAGCCCGCGGCGCCCTGCCCCACAGCCTGCTCCGACGCGTGCTTGTGCAGCGCGATCTCCTCGTCGTGCGTCAGGGGCTTGGGATTCAAGTCGAACACGACGTTCTTCACGGTGCCGGTGAACGCGTACGGCGCCTTGTCTTCGTAGTCGAGGTCGACCACGAGCCCGTTGTCGCGGCTGATGTCCATGCCCGCGTACGTGCTGAACGCGAGCGGCACCGTCCGCGGCATGCGACCGTCGCCGACCTGCTGGCCGTTGACCCACAGCGTGACGGTCCCGCCGCTGCCGGGCTTGGGTTCGTCGGTCTCGAACAGCATCTTCACGTTCACGTCGCCGGTTGGGAGTGGCTCGCTTGCGACCTGCCGGTACGTCTCAACGCCGAGCAGCGAGTAGGTGTGGCGGAGCAGCCCGTCCGAGCCGACCCACAGTCCAAACCCGCCGATGAAGTCCGCGTTGGCGACGATCACGCCCTCGGCACCCGTCTCGGGAACCTCGAGATCCGCCTCGATCGCGTACGAGCGGCCGTACACCCGAGGCACCATGCCTCGCTGGATGTTCTGGACGTCGCCCGCGAAGCTGAAGCGGGTCTTGGTCTCGAGCGGCGGCAGGATGCCGAACATCACGGACAGGCCGCCCATGAGCGGGAGCACCCGGTTGCGCTCGGCCTCTTGCCACCAGAGCACGCGGAGTTCCTCGACCTTCTCGGGGTGCTCGGCGGCCACGTCGTGCGCCTGGGAGAAGTCCGTCGAGAGGTCGTAGAGCTCCCACGGCACGTCCCGGTCCGGATCGAAGTCCGATTCGGGCCCGAACTTCTTGATGGCCGCGGGCGAGAAGTCCCACGGTATGCGCTCGGGCTTGTTCGCCGCCCACCAGCCGTCCTTGTACATCGCGCGCCCGCCGAACATCTCGAAGTACTGCTGGGTGTGCTGCTCTGGCGCGGCGGGATCGTTGAACGAGTAGACGAAGCTGGTCCCGTCCATCGGTTCCTGGTCGATCCCGTCGACCCGCTTCGGCTCGGGGATACCCGCGGCCTCGAGCACCGTGGGCCCCACGTCGATGCAGTGGGTGAACTGAGAACGCATCGCCTTGTCGGGCTTGATCCGGTTGGGCCACGCGACGACCATCGGGTCGCGGGTGCCGCCCAGGTGACTCGCCATCTGCTTGCCCCACTTGAACGGCGTGTTCATCGAGTGCGCCCACGCGGCCGCGACGTGCGGAGCCGTGTGGTCGTTGCCGATCGCCTCGATGCCACCGTACTGCTCGATGAGCTCGAGCTGCTGCTCGGCGTCGAGCACGATCCCGTTCAGGAAGGTCGTCTCGTTGAAGGAGCCGGTGATCGTGCCCTCCATGCTCGCGCCGTTGTCGCCCCAGATGTAGAAGATGAGCGTGTCGTCCAGGTCGCCCATCTCCTCGATCGAATCGAGCAGGCGTCCGATGTTCCAGTCGGCGTTCTCCTGGAAGCCCGCGTAGACCTCCATCTGGCGCACGTAGAGCTTCTTCTCGGCGTCGGAAAGCGAGTCCCAGGCGGGGAACAGGTCGGGGCGCTCAGTAAGGTCCGTGTCCTCCGGCACGATGCCGAGTTCCTTCTGGCGGGCGAGCGTGCGCTCACGCAGCGCGTCCCAGCCGTCGTCGAACACGCCCTTGTACTTGTCGGCCCACTCCTTGGCGACGTGGTGCGGGGCGTGCGCGCAGCCTGTGGAGTAGAACATCATCCAAGGCTTCTTCGCGTCCTGGGCCCTGACGGCGTGCAGCCACTCGACCGCCTTGTCTGTGATGTCGTCGGGGAAGTAGTAGACCTTGCCGTCTTCGCCCTCGGGGATCCCGACGATCGAGTCGTCCATCGTGAGGATGGGGTCGTACTGGCCGGCGGCGCCCGACAGGAACCCCCACCAGTGGTCGAAGCCCCACGCCTTGGGCCAGCGGTCGAACGGCCCGGCTGCCCCCTGGACGTTGTCCGGGGTGAGGTGCCACTTGCCGAACCCGCCCGTCACGTAGCCGTTCTCCTTGAGGACGCGAGGGAACGGTGCGCAAGAGCGTGGCAGGGTGGCGCTGTAGCCGGGGAAGGGTCCGGGGAACTCGGCGATCGAGCCGAATCCGACTCGATGCTGGTTGCGTCCCGTCAGAAGCGCCGCGCGCGTCGGCGAGCAGACCGCCGTGACGTGGAACCGGTTGTAGGTGACGCCCATCTCCTGCACGCGCCTGAACGCAGGCGTGGCGACAGGGCCGCCGTATGCGTCGATCGAGCCGAAGCCCGCGTCGTCGATGAGCACGACGAGCACGTTCGGCGCACCCTCGGGCGCAGCCGGGCCCGCGAGGAAGCTCCAGTCTGCTACCGACTCGCGCAGGTTCTTTCCCGCGACCCCGCCGAACGCCCGGTCGGGGATCGGCAGGACGGTGCGGTCCTGCGAGAACTTGCCCATGGCCTCGGCGAGCGACGACTGGAGTTGCTTGAGGCCGCCCTTCTCGGACTGGGCGATCGACTTCATGGGCGAACCCGAGAGGACCCGCTCGATCGGCAGCCTCTGGTCGTCGGTGAACATCGCGATGATCCCGGCCTTGCCGGGAGGCAGGTTCGCGCCGATCTTGTCGGCGATACCGCTCTTGAGCTTGTGGTCCGTGAACTTGCCCACGACCGCGCCCGCCGCGGCACCGACCGCGACCGACGCGAGCAGGGGAGGCGCGAACAGGCCGACGAGCACGCCGACCCCGCCGCCCCAACCGGCGCCCTTGCGGCCGAGATGGTTCCCGGTGTCGACGACCGACACGTTGCCTTCCTCGTCGTGCGTGACCAGGATCGCGCCGTCGATCTTCACCGACTTCGACGCGACCTCTTTCACCAGGGCGTCGAAATCGGTCTGTGCGGTCTCTATGTCCCGATAGCCTGCTACCAGAACGTCAACGAGTTGTTCTGACATGCCGTGTCCCTTCTGCTCCCGCCCTCCGATGTGCACACGCGCTCGCTGCGCCCATCCACCGGCGGCACTCTCGGGGCAGCCAGAGCGCTCGGTGAGTGGACGCCTTCATAGCAAGGCCACTTGAGGGGATAGGTACCCAACGGCCTGAGCTGCGAGCGAGAGTACCCGACTCGCGTTGCGAGTACACTTGGACTCGGCAGTCCATCGAGCGACGAGGGAGCGCACCATGGATGAACAGCGAGAAGGCGGCATGCCGCCGTCAGCCGACGACGCTTCTGCGAACGGCACGGCAGCGAGAACCCCGTCGCCGGACGCCCCGAACCGCACCTGGATCTGGGTCGTGGTCGGCGTCGTCGCGCTGGTGCTCGTCGGCCTGGGCCTGTTCGCGACACAGACGCCACAGGGCCGGTTGTGGATGATGACACTGCGCGGCGAGGTGGTCGTCCCCACGGTCATCGGGCTGACGCAGGACGAGGCGCAGAGCAAGTTGGCGGAGGTCGGGCTCCGAGTGGGCCAGGCCAGCGACGTCGAGACGCTTTCGGTCGCGCCCGGCACGATCGTGACCCAGTCGCCCGGCGCAGGTCAGACGGCGGCGAAGGAGTCGGCGGTCGACGTCGGCGTCGCGAAGCTGCCCTCCGTTCAGGTGCCCAAGGTCGTCGGTGAGACCCAGTCGGACGCGATCACCACCCTCGCCGAGAAGGGCCTGCGGGTCGGGACGATCGACTACGTCTACGACTCCAAGACCCCGGCCGGCGTCGTCACGGCGCAGAATCCCGAGGAGGGCAAGGAGTCAACGGTCGGTGCGGCGGTCGACCTCACCGTGTCGCAGGGCGTGCAGCAGGGTCAGGTCCCCAACGTCGTCGGGCTCTCGCAGGACGACGCCGCCTCCGTGATCGGGGCGGACGGGTTCGTCTCGAAGAGCGTGAAGGCGTCGAGCGACAGCGTGCCCGCCGGCGACGTCATCGCCCAGTCGCCTGCGGCCGGCGTTGTCGTCGCGACCGGAAGCACCGTGACGATCACCGTCTCGACCGGCGCGCCCGAACCCGATCAGTCGAATGCCGCGCCCCCGAGTGCGCCGGCGCCCTCCGAGCCCGCGCCTCCGAGCGAGCCGTCGAACCCGGCCGAGCCGTCGAACCCGGCCGAGCCCCCGAAGCCGGACAATCCCCCGGCGCCCGATACCACGGTCTCCGTCCCTGACGTGATCGGCAAGGGGATCGTCGAGGCCATCGCGGCGCTGAAGAAGGCACACCTGAAGGTCTCCTACGTCTGGGAGTCGAGCGACAAGGACTACCTCAAGGTCATCAAGCAGGACCCGGGCGCGGGCGAGAAGGTCGACCGCGGCACGACGGTGAAGATCACCATCAGCCTGCCTTCTATCAGCCTGCCGGACGAGAAGCCGACCCAGCCGACGCCCCTGCCGGCGGAGGAACCCGTCGCACCTCAGCAACTGCCGGCAGACACGAACGCCGAGACCGCGACGCCGTAGGGGCCGGATGGGGGACAAACCCCATGTGCCGTAAACGAGCTACCCGCGCGACACGCGCGGTATGAGGGGGGACTGGTCATGGGATTGAGGGACAGGGTCGGTGGCGGTGGGCTTCTCGGCGGCGGTGGCGGCGGAATGGTCCGCTACCAGATGCGCGAGAAGATGTTCTCGATCGGCGACGACGCTTGGATCGAGGACGAGCAGGGGAACCGCGCATTCAAGGCGGACGGCAAGGCCCTGCGCATGCGCAGCACCTTCGTGCTCGAGGATGCAAGCGGCAACGAGGTCGCGTCGATCCAAGAGAAGATGCTGCGGGTGAAGGACACGATGGAGATCGAGCGCGGTGGCCAGCACCTCGCGACCATCAAGAAGGCGCTCGTCTCACCGCTTCGCGACCGCTTCGACGTCAGCATCGAAGGCGGCGGGGACTGGGACGTGCAGGGCAACATCGTGGACCACGAGTACGAGATCTCGAACGGCCGGGACAAGGTCGCGGAGGTCTCCAAGAAGTGGTTCCGCGTGCGCGATACGTACGGAATCGAGGTGCAGCCCGGCCAGGACGTAGCTCTCGTCCTCGCGGTCGCGGTCGCGCTCGATGAGATGCGACGAGACTAGGGCCAAGGGGGATTCGCACACATGTCACTCTACCTGCTGGGATGGTTCGGACCGATCGCGCTGATCGTCTACTGGATCGCTGTCTTCATCTTCATCGTCATGGACAACAAGGAGCCGGAGCAGTCGCTCGCGTGGCTCGTGCTGCTCTTCATGCTGCCGTTCCTGGGCGGCGTCCTGTACTTCCTCTTCGGCCGTGACTGGCGCGCACCGGTGAACTCGAAGTGGCACCAGGGCCAGGAGTACATCGTGCCGGCGATGACGCCGTACTACGACGCGTACGCGCCGCTGGGCGACAAGCTCGTAGAGAAGACGCGCGGCACCGTCATCCCTGAGGTCGTCTCGGCGATCGCCAAGCAGAACGATGCGAAGCCGCTCCCCGTTTCGAGCTACAAGCTCTACCCGCATGGGTCGCTGTTCTTCCCGGCGATGCTCGAGGACATGCGCAACGCCAAGCGCTTCATCCACCACCTGTACTTCATCTGGGAGCAGGACGAGCTCACCGCCGAGATGACCAAGATCATGCTCGAGAAGCTCAAGGAAGGCGTCGAGGTCCGCATCATCTACGACTGGCTCGGCTCGAGCACCTACAAGAAGGACGAGCTCAAGCAGCTCGAGGCCGCGGGCGCGGGCGTCTACGCCGACTTCAAGCGCCTCAACTCGGTGAACTACCGCAACCACCGCAAGATCACCGTCATCGACTCCGAGATCGGCTACACGGGCGGCTTCAACGTGGGCCAGGAGTACATCGACGGCGGCAAGGCGTACCCGGCGTGGCGCGACACCGGCGTCCGGTTCACCGGGCCGGCCGTCGCCGAGCTGCAGAAGTGGTTCTCGGCAAGGTGGCTCGCGAACACCAAGGAAGACCTCATGACCGAGAAGTACCTGCCGATCATCGACACCTCGCTGCTGCAGGGCGACCCGATGATGCTGCAGGTCGTGGCGCAAAGCAACGACGACCCGTGGTGGTCGTCGAGGCGCGCGCACCAGGTCGCGATCGGGCGCGCGCAGAAGACGCTGCGCATCAGCTCACCGTATTACGTGCCGAGCGTCTCGCTCTACGACTCGATGGTGAACGCGGCGCTCGCCGGCGTGGACGTGCAGTTCATCATGACCGGCTGGCCGGATCACAAGAGTGCGTGGAACGCGGCGAAGTCGTACTTCGAGCCGCTGCTGCGCGCAGGGTGCCGCATCTTCATGTACGAGAAGGGCTTCTTCCACGCCAAGACGATCGCGGTGGACTCGGAGGCCTGCGCCATCGGCACGATGAACCTCGACCGGCGCTCGCTCTTCCTGCAGAACGAGATGATGACGTGGGTCTACGATGCGGACGCGACCATCGAGCTCGAGCGCGTCTTCGAAGAGGACAAGAAGGACTGCCGGGAGATCACGCTCGAAGAGGTCCAGGCGTACACGTTCGGCGAGCGCCTGAACCAGCGCACCAACCGCCTCATGGCGGACGTTCTGTAGTGCTCGGCCTGGCCGAGACGACCGAGGAGTAGACGATGGGTTGCTGTCTGTTCGCTGTCATGCTGGCGGGTGCGCCGCGCCTGGCGTTCATCATCTGGTGGATCTTCCAGCCGTACCGGATGTCGGCCACGTTCCCCAACTTCATATGGGCGCTTCTGGGGGTCCTGTTCATCCCCTGGACGACCATCATGTACGTGATCGTCTTCCCGAACGGCATCAACGGCTTCGATTGGCTGTGGCTGGCGCTCGCGCTCTTCATCGACATCGGCACGTACGTCGGCAACGGTCGCGCTCGGCAGATGCAGCAGAGCTAGGGACCGTCACGCCGAGCCGCTGACCCGAAGGGAGCAGACGTGACGAACGACACGCCGGGAACCGGCGAGAGCCCGTCCCAGACCACTCGGATGCCCGTCGCCGGCCCGCCGATCGACGCCGGTTCGCGCGTCGTCGTGCGCGTCTCGCGAGGCCCGTCACCGGCTGCGCAATCGGCCTATGTGAACGTGCCCGTGCTCGTCGGCACGGCGCAGGGCGATGCGCTCGGGGCGCTCCAGGAGGTCGGGCTGTCCGCCGAGGTGTTCGACGGGACCAGCGGCACGGTTCCGCGCGGACACGTGTTGGGACAGCTACCGCGCGGCGGTGACCGCGTGGAGGCGGGCACCGAGGCGGTACTGCGGGTGTCCCGCGGACCGGCGGCGAATCCCACCGCGCAGGTCGCGCTGCCCAACGTCGTGGGAATGACCGAGGCGCAGGCGACCGACGCGCTGGGCCGCGCGGGCCTGACGCCGCACGTGCTCGAGGCCTTCAGCCCCAACGTGCCCGCGGGCACCGTCATCGATCAGTTGCCGAGCCCCGCGTCGCTCTCCGAGGCTCCGCCCAAGAAGAACTCGCTCCTGTGGCTGTGGATCGTGCTCGCGGTGGTGGCGATCGGGGTGCTCGGCTTCCTGGGCTACCGGATGCTGAACCGCACCGCGCTCGTCCCGAGCGTCGTTGGCATGTCCCAAGCTGACGCCGAGGCGGCGATCACGGCCGCCGGATTCACGGTGGGCGCGGTCACCACCACGCAGACCGCTAGTGCCGCCGACGTCGGCAAGGTCATGGCGCAGGACCCGGCGCCCAATGCCGAGGCGAAGCCGAGGAGCGCGATCGCCATCGTGGTCTCCGGAGGGCAGAAGCTGGTCGAGGTGCCTGACGTCGCCGGCAAGACCGAGTCCGACGCGCAGTCCGCGCTCAAGGACGCCGGTCTCGTCGCGCAGACCACGACCGCCAGCAGCAAGGACGTCGCGGAGGGCACGGTCATCTCGCAAGCGCCCGCCGCTGGGCAGCAGGTGCCCGAGGGCACGAGCATAGGGATCACCGTCTCGTCCGGGCCGGCAAATGCCACGGTTCCCGACGTCACGGGCGAGACCGAGTCCGACGCGCAGGCCACTCTCAAGGATGCCGGCCTCAAGTCGCAGGTCGTCAGCAACTACAGCGACGCGACCAAGGGTGAGGTCTACCAGCAGGTGCCGGCTGCGGGCACCGTCGTAGCGCCCGGCACGGTCGTCACGATTCACGTGTCGAACGGGCCGGCGCCTGCACCCGCGACCGTCACGGTCCCCGGTGTCGTCGGCCAGACACAGAGCTCTGCCACGAGCGAGCTGCAGGGCCTCGGCTTCAAGGTGACGGCGAGCCAGGTGGCGACGACGGGTGTGAGCGGTCAGGTCGTGGCGCAGATCCCGGCGGCCAACACCAAGGCGCCACAGGGGTCGACGGTGTCGATCGTCGTGACGACCACGTCGCCGTAGCGCGCAGAGGGAGCTTAGTTCCCGTATCAAGGAGCCGGTGGGAGCAGGTGCAGCCCGCCGGCTCTTCTTGTCGCGGCGGCCCGGTTCGCTGCCCCCGGGAGCGTCACGGATACTCCACATACTCTGCACGCCGCACCCACCAGGGGTGGCACGGGGCTCTCTATAGAGGAGCAGGTTCGCAGAACACGCGCGCCGTCCGGGCAAGCCCGCGGCGCGCGAGAGTATTCGGAGGTAGCGATGGACAGCAACAAGCAGGTCGCACTGGGCGCGCTCGGCGGATTCTTCGCGGGCGTGTTCGCGACGGCACTCCTGGTCGGGACGATCGCGCTGGCCGGAGCGGCTTTCCACGCCGCCCCGCGTGGCTTCGGCCCGACCGGGTTCCACGGCTCGATGATGAGCCGCCAGTATCAGGGGGGACCCGGCTACGGCTACGGCGACCCAGACGCCGCCGCGCAGCGCGGCACCTACGGGTGTCCCCGCGGCGGATGGTAGGAGCGACCGAAGGCCCGCCGGAAGGCGGGCCTTCGTGGTTCTCGGCGGGGGCCGGGTACGGTAGTGTTGCAGCGGGTGAGGGGAAGAATCGCGACAGTGACGGCCCGAGCCGGGGACCGCGCAGGGGAGAGGAGTGCCAGACATGACGGACGAGTTCACGCCCGATCATGAGTCGACGCCCCAGGAGGGCGACGCCGCCGAGTTCGGAGCGGGGGCGCCTGACGAGCCCGTCCAGTGGACGCCCGACGAGCAGCCGACCACGGTTCTCGACTCCACGCCTGCCGCGC
>CAZXWK010000037.1:19153-20828 GCA_964644675.1 uncultured Eubacteriales bacterium
GCCGCAGCCCACCGAGGTCATGCCCGCGGTGCCGGTGACCGCCCCCAGCGGCGCCGTGCTCGAGGTCCCGACCGTGCCCTCAGGGTCCCGCGTCATCGTCGTGCTCTCCCGCGGCCCCGCGCCGTCGGTCCCGCCCGCGGTCGTGATCGCGCCGAGCGTCATGGGCCTGTCGCAGGGCGAGGCGCTCGGCAAGCTTCAGGAGACGGGGCTCTCGGCCCAGGTCTTCAACGACTACCACGACACGCTGCCGCGCGGGCAGGTCATGGGCCAGCTGCCGCACCCCAACATGAGCGTTCCGATGGGAAGCGAGGCGGTGCTCCTGGTCTCGAGCGGCCCGGCCGCCGCGCCGACCGCCCCGGTCATGCTGCCCAACGTCGTCGGCCTTCACGAATCCGACGCGATCTCCAAGCTCCAGGCCTCGGGCCTTTCGCCGCAGATCGTGCGCGAGTACAGCCCGACCGTCCCGCTCGGCGTCGTCCTCGACCAGCTTCCCAGCTCGACGTCGCTCGCCGAGATGCCCAAGAAGAAGCGCTCGCTGCTCTGGCTGTGGATCCTGCTCGTGGTGCTGGTGCTCGCCGCGCTCGGCGCCGCCGGCTACCTCTGGTACAACCGGACGGGCACCGTGCCCAACGTCGTCGGCCTGTCGCAGGCCGACGCGACCAACGCGATCACCTCCGCCGGGTTCAAGCTGGGAGCGGTCGGCACGACGCAGACCATCAGCGCCGCGGAGGTCGGCAAGGTCGTCACGCAGACGCCCGCGCCCAACGGCGACGTGCGGCTGAACACGCCCATCGACGTCGTCGTGTCCGGCGGCCAGAAGCTCATCGACGTCCCCAACGTGGTCGGCAAGACCCAGGCCGAGGCCGAGCAGGCGCTCAAGGACGCCGGCTTCACCTCGCAGGTCTCGTTGGCGTACAGCAACGACGTGGCGAAGGGGAGCGTCATCTCGCAGGCCCCCGCCGCCGGACAGAAGGTCCCCGCCGAGACCAGCATCGGGCTCACGGTCTCCCAAGGCGTCCAGAACGTGACGGTTCCCGGCGTCACGGGACAGACCAAGAGCGAGGCCGAGGGCACGCTGAAGGCAGCGGGTCTGGGAGTCCAGTCGGTGGACAACCCCAGCAGCACCGTGCCCAAGGGGCAGGTCGTGATCCAGTATCCGGTGTCGGGCACCTCGGTGGTGCCGGGCACGATCGTCGGCATCGTCGTCTCGACCGGGCCCAAGTCATCGAGCGTGACCTCGGTGACGGTCCCGGCGGTGGTGGGCAAGACGACGAGCGAAGCGCAGACGGCCATCAAGAACGTCGGGCTCGCCTCCGTCACGATCCAGTTCGCAGGCACCAGCGCTCCCGCCGGCGAGGTCATCGGACAGATCCCGAGCTCCGGGGCGATCGTCCCCAAGGGCTCCTCGGTCATGATCTTCGTGGCGGCGACCGCCAAGAAGTAGCCCGCCGAGAACGTCGCATCGCGAGGCGCGGTCCGACTGGGCCGCGCCTCGTCGCGTGTGCGGACACGGGCTCCCGTGCGGGTGTTCGCGGGGACGCTCGTGCGGGTTGACCCTGCAGGGGGTCGCGGGTATCCTCACTAGGCACTCAGTGCGGCCAGGTAGCTCAGTTGGTAGAGCAGGGGACTGAAAATCCCCGTGTCGGCGGTTCAAGTCCGTCTCTGGCCACCATAG
>CAZXWK010000038.1:0-18662 GCA_964644675.1 uncultured Eubacteriales bacterium
CGGCGGCGTGCCGGTCATCCACTTCCCGAACGGCGCCACCTCGATGCTCGACCTCACGCAGAAGGCAGGCGGCGACATCATCGGCGTGGACTGGCGCATCGACATGAAGAACGCCGTCGAGCAGATCGATCCCAAGTTCGGCATCCAGGGCAACATCGACCCGGTCGCGCTCTTCGCTCCCGACGACGAGATCGAGCGCCAGGTCGTCGAGATCCTCGAGGCCGTCGGCACGCGCCCGGGCCACATCTTCAATCTGGGCCACGGCATCCACAAGACGAGCGATCCCGAGAAGGCCCGCACGCTCATCCGCCTCGTGCACGAGCACTCGGACCGCATCCGCGCGGGGGCGTAGACGATGGCGAGGACCGGCATCCTGCTTCTCGGCTACGGCGGGCCCGACTCCCTGGACGCCGTTGCGCCCTTCATGTGCAACCTCATGGGCCGGGAGCCGTCTCCCGAGCTCGTCGAGAGGACCTGCCGGAAGTACCTGACCATCGGCGGCGCGTCGCCGATCACCGAGATTGCGAACAGTATCGGAGCGAAGCTGCAGGACAGCCTCGCCGCCGAGGGCGTGTCCGTGCCGATCCGCGTCGGCATGAAGTACTGGAACCCCTACATCGCTGAGGCCGTCGACGGCCTCGTCGCCGAGGGGTGCGACCGTATCGTCACCGTCGCGCTTTCGCCGTTCGAGGCGAAAATCACGCTGGGCGCCTACCGCGAGGCCGTAGCGGCCGCGCTCGAGAAGCACCAGGGCGTCGAAGTCGTCGAGGCGCCGCTCGTCTCGGCGGTCCCCGAGTTCCTCGACTACTGGGCGGGCGCCATCGCGACCGGTCTCTCGGACGTCGAGCCCAACGAGGGGCTCGTGCTGTTGTTCTCGGCGCACAGCCTGCCGGAGTCGGACCTGGTGGCCGACGACCCCTACGTCGCCGGTATACGGCGCGCGTCCGACGCCGTCGCGCAGCGGCTGGGCCTTGAGCCCGGTGCCGACACCGAGGGCGGAAACGTGCTTCCGGGCGTCTCGGCGTTCGGCAGCTCGAAGCCGCCGCGCGCGTGGTTCCTGGGGTGGCAGTCGAAGGGCGCCCGCGGTGGCGAGTGGCTGGGGCCCGACCTCGACGAGCTCATCGAAGCCGGCATGCACTCGGGTGTGACGGGTTTCATCGTCGCCCCGATCGGGTTCCTGACCGACCACATGGAGACGCTGTACGACCTCGACGTGCTCACCGCCGAGAAGGTCTACGACGGCGACCTTGAATGGGTGCGCGTGCCCGTCCCCAACGAGCACGAGATCCTGATGGACGGGGTCGCGAGAGTGATCAAGGACCTGCTCTAGTACGCACGGCGCCTCCGGCAGGGCGCTCCTCGGCACGCAACGGACAGGAGCGCGTGTGAAGCACGTCATCATCATCGGTGGAGGAGTCGCAGGGCTCGGCGCGGCGTACAAGATCGCCCGCGCCGCCGAGGCCGGCCGCGACGTCACCTTCACGCTCGTGGAGAAGGACGCGCGCCTGGGCGGCAAGCTCGCCACCGACTACCCGCTCGATCCGGAGACGGGCGAGCGCTACGTCGTCGATGGCGGCTCGGACTCGTTCCTCACCGAGAAGCCCGCGATCCACCGGGTCGCCAAGCTCCTGGGCATCTTTGACGACGAGACGCCGACGTGCGAGGAGAACAAGCGCACGTTCATCGTCAAGCGCGGGAAGCTCGTCGAGCTGCCCGACGGCATCATGCTCTTCGCGCCCACCAAGATCATGCCGATGGTCACGACGCGCCTCTACTCCTGGCCTGCGAAGCTCCGGATGGGGCTCGACCTGGTCATCCCGAAGAAGAAGCTCGCGCCGGGTGAGCGCAACGACGAGACGCTCGAGAGCTTCGTCACCCGCCGCATGGGGCGCGAGTGTCTCGATCGGCTTGCCGAGCCGCTCGTCGGCGGCGTGAACGGCTCCGACCCCGCGCTCATGTCGCTCGCCGCAACGTACCCGAGCCTGCTGCAGATGGAGCAGGATCACGGCTCGCTCGTCCGGGGCTTCCTCGCCCAGCGCAAGAAGGTCGAGGAGATGAAGGCCAAGTACCCGCCCAAGCCGGGCGCGAAGCCGCGCACCTTCTTCTCGTCGTTCGCCGAGGGCATGCAGTTCTTCACCGAGAAGCTCGCCGACGCCGCCGGCCGCGAGCGGATCCGCACCGGCGTCGCGGCCACCGCGCTCTCGCGACTCGACGACGGGCGCTACCGCGTCACGCTCGACGCCGGCGAAGCCCTGGAGGGCGACGCGGTCGTCGTCGCGAGCGAGGTCTGGGCCGCCGAGAAGCTCGTGCGTGGCGTCGACGAGCGCACCGCCGACCTGCTGGCCGACATCCCGAGCTCGTCCTCGGCGACGGTCTGCTTCGCGTTCAGGTCTGAGGACTGCCCGTTCGACCCGCGCTGGTTCGGCATCCTCTCGCCCCGTATCGAGCGGCTGCCGGTCACCGGCGTGACGCTCCTGTCCTCGAAGTGGCCCGGGCGCGTCCCGGAAGGGCGCGTGCTGCTCCGCGCGTTCGTGGGAGGGCCGCATAACCAGGGCGTGCTCGAGAAGGGCGACGACGAGATCCTCGCGATCGCGCGCAAGGGCATCGAACAGCTCCTCGGCGTCAAGGCGACGGCCGAGGCGCTGTTCGCGAAGGTGTACCGCTGGGAACTCGGCATGCCGCAGTACACGATCGGGCACCTCGACCGCGTCGAGGAGATCGAGACGCGCATGAACGAGACCCCCGGTCTTGCGCTCGCCGGAGGCGGCTACCGTGGCGTGGGCGTCCCCAACTGCCTCGACAGCGGCGAGGCGGCGGTGAGCAAGATCCTCGGCGAGTGGGGGATCGAGCTGGCGGAGGACACCGAGCAGCAGAAGCGGCTCTACTAGACGCGGCGCCGAGGCGCCCGAGACGGCACGAGGGAGCGCATGAAGCGGATCATCATCATCGGTGGCGGCATCGCGGGTCTCGGCGCGGCGCTCAAGGTCAAGCGCGCGGCCGAGGCAGGGGAGAGCCTCGAGTTCGTGTTGCTCGAGCGTGACGGCCGTCTGGGCGGCAAGATCGGCGGCGAGATCGTCGAGAACGAGCACGGTCGCTTCATCGTCGACGGCGGACCGGACTCGTTCCTCACTGCGAAGCCGGCGGTGCACCGCATCGCCAAGCTCGTTGGGATCGACGGGGACAAGATGCCCACCGACGAGTCACGCAAGCTCACGCGCATCCTCAAGAACGGCAAGCTCTACGCCATGCCGGATGGCGTGATGCAGTTCGCGCCGACCAAGTTCGTGCCGTTCGCCACGACCGGGCTCTTCTCGTGGCGGGGCAAGATCCGCGCGGGAATGGACCTGTTCATCCCCAAGAAGAAGCTCGCCCCCGGCGAGTTCAACGACGAGTCGCTCGAGAGCTTCATCGTCCGCCGCATGGGCCGAGAGATCCTCGACCGTCTCGCCGAGCCGCTCGTCGGCGGCGTGCACGGCTCGGCCCCCGGCGAGATGTCGCTCGCGGCGACCTTCCCGAACCTGCTCGAGATGGAGCAGAAGTACGGCTGCATGATCAAGGGCTTCCTCGCCCAGCGCAAGATGGTCGAGGAGATGCGCAAGAAGTACCCGCCGGACCCCAAGAACCCCAAGACCTTCTTCACCGCGTTCAAGGGCGGTATGCACGAGCTCTCGGACGCCATGGCTGACTTCGCCGGCCGAGACAACCTCCGCACCGGCGCGGCCGTCACCGGTATCGCGCGCGCTACGGACGGCTGGGCTGTCACCCTCGCCGATGGCACCGTGGAGCACGGCGACGCGGTGGTCGTCGCGACGGAATCGTGGGCGGCCGAGCCGCTTCTGCGACCGCTCGACGCCGAGGTCGCCGACACGCTGGCCGCCATCCCTTCGAGTTCCTCGGCGACGGTGTCCTTCGCGTTCGACGAGGCCGAGCTGGGCATCGACACCAACGCGTTCGGGGTCCTGTGTCCCGCGATCGAGAAGAGCAAGCTCCTCGCGCTTACCTACTCCTCGACCAAGTGGCCGGGTCGCGCTCCCAAGGGCAAGGTCCTGCTCCGCGCGTTCGTCGGCGGCCCGCAGAACCAGGCCATCATGGAGCAGAGCGACGAGGAGCTCACGGCAGTCGCACTCGCTGAGGTCAGGCGGATCCTGGGTATCGACCCGTCCGTCAAGCCGCTCTTCAGCCGCTTCTTCCGCTGGACGCTGGGCATGCCGCAGTACTCGCTAGGCCACCTCGACCGCGTAGCGCTCATCGAGGCGCGCACCGCCGAGATGCCCGGTCTGGCGCTCGCCGGCGGCAGCTACCGCGGCGTCGGGCTGCCCAACTGCATCGAGAGCGGGGAGGCGGCCGTCTCGAAGGTGCTGGGCGATCTCGGCATCACACTCGCCGAGGACTCGGTCGAGGAGAAGCGCGCGTACTAGCGCAGGTGCGCTTCGCAGGTCTGTGCGCTGCGTCGCGCGCGTCCTGCGCCTGGTCGCGTCCTTTCGGGCTAACCGGCCGTCGCCCGCTCGATGACCTCGAGCATCCGCCCGTGGAGCGCGGGGTTCGCGCAGCAGATGCTGTCCGTGGTGATGTCCCAGGGCGTGCCGTCGGTTCCCGTCACGACGGCCCCCGCCTCGCGGAGGATGATCGCGCCGGCCGCGATGTCCCACGGCTTGAGGTAGTACTCCCAGAAGCCATCGGCGCGCTGCCCGGCGACGTGGCAGCAGTCGAGCGCGGCCGAACCGTCTCGGCGGATGCCCTGCACCGGCGCGCGCAAGAACGCTGCGAGCACCGCGAGCTGGGTGTCGAGGGGCTCGCCGCGGTCGTAGGGGAATCCCGTGATGAGCAGCGCCTCCTGGACGGTGGCGGCGTCGCCCGTTTGGAGCGGCAGGCCCTGGCGCGTCGCCCCGAGCCCCTGGGCCGCGGCGTTCATCTCGCCCAGGGCGGCGTTGTAGACTGCGCCGGCGATCGGCTGCCCGGCCGAGACGTAGCCCACTGAGACCGAGTAGTTCGGGTAGCCGTGCAGAAACGAGGTCGTCCCGTCGAGGGGGTCGACCACCCACACGTCGTCCTCGAGCGTGCCCCGCGTGACGCCGGCGAGGTCGTAGACCTCCTCCTCCTCGATGACGAAGCGGGCATCGGGGTGGCGCTCGGCGATCGCGCGCGCGACGGCGACGCCGGCCGCGATGTCGGTCTCGCTGACCAGATCGATCGACCACGCCTTGCTGCGGATCTCGCCCGCGCTTCCCTGGCGGGCCTCGAGCACGGCCCCGCCGGCACGGGCGGCGGTCATAGCGGTCTCAAGCAGTTCGCGCACGATAAGGGGCCTCCTCGGGCATACTCAGAACGGGTCGGGTCCAGTGTACCCGCCACCGCGCTCGCGCGGTCCTCTTGGTCGGACAGGAGACTCCATGCTCGAACGCGGCTTCACGACGCCGATGGACGCCGAGACCCTCGCGACGCTCGCGGAGCGCGCCCGCGTCGCGCGCGGCCACGTGCTGACGGCGACGACGCTCGCGGCGTCGGGCCATCCGGGTGGCTCGTTCTCGTCGATGGAGATCTACACGCTGCTCTACTCGCTCGCGCGCCTGCGCCCCGACGAGCCTCGATGGGACGGCAGGGACCGCATCGTCGTCTCGCACGGCCATACGTCTCCCGGCGTGTACTCGGCCCTCGCGGGCGCCGGCTTCTTCGATGCCGAGCAGTTCGCGGCGCACTTCCGCCAGACCGGGAGCATCTTCGAGGGGCACGTGGAGCGTTCGGTCCCGGGCGTCGAGTGGTCGACGGGGAACCTTGGCCAGGGCCTCTCGGCGGGTGTCGGGTTGGCACTTGGGGCACGACTGACCGGTGCGAGCTGGCACACGTTCGTGGCGATGAGCGACGGCGAGCAGCAGAAGGGTCAGGTCGCCGAGGCGCGGCGTCTCGCGGTCAAGGAGCGGCTGGGTGGCCTGACGGTGGTCGTGGACTGGAACCGCGTCCAGATCAGCGGCCACACAAACGAGGTCATGCCGGTCCCCATCGCCGAGGACTGGGCCGCGGACGGCTGGCGCGTCATCGAGTGCGACGGGCACGACCTCGCCGCGCTCTACGCCGCGCTGTGCGACGCGGTGGCCGACGAGGTGCCGACCGCCGTGCTGGCGCACACCGTGATCGGCAAGGGGGTCTCGTTCATGGAGGACGTCCCCGAGTACCACGGCCGCGGACTGACCGCCGAGGAGTACCCGCGCGCGATGGCCGAGCTCGGGCTCGACTCATCGGAGCTCGACGCGGCACGCGCGCTGCGCGAGCAGCCGTGTACGGTCGCGCCGCTCGACCACCGCACCCCCGCGGTCCCGATCGATCCCGGCACGCCGCGCACCTACTCCGCCGCCGAGAAGACCGACAATCGCTCGGCGTGGGGCAAGGCGCTCGTCGACCTCGCGCAGGCGAACCCAGACCTGCCGATCGCGGTCTTCGACTGCGATCTTGCCGTATCGGTGAAGACGGACGGGTTCGCGGCCGCGCGGCCGGAGGGCTTCGTGCAGTGCGGCGTCGGCGAGCACAATGCGGCGACGGCATCGGGCGCGCTGTCGACGGTGCCCGGCGTGGTGTCGTTCTGGAGTGACTTCGGGGCGTTCGGCGTCGACGAGGTCTACAACCAGCAGCGCCTCAACGACATCAACGGCGCGGCCCTCAAGCTGGTGGTCACGCACTGCGGGCTCGACGTGGGCGAGGACGGCAAGACGCATCAGTGCCTCGACTACGTGGGCGCGCTGCGCGACTTCTTCGGCTGGAAGGTGTTCGTGCCGGCCGACCCCAACCAGACCGACCGCGCCGTGCGCGCCGCCGCCACCTCGCAAGGCAACGTCTGCGTCGCGATGGGCCGCAGCAAGCTGCCGGTCATACTCGGCGAGGACGGGGAGCCGCTCTTCGGCGGCGACTACGAGTTCGCCGAGGGTGAGATCGTGTGGGCTCGCGAGGGGAGCGACGCGGTGCTGCTCACCATGGGCACGGTCGCCGGCGCGGCGGTCGCAGCCGCGGACCTGCTGAGGGACGAGGGCATCGAGCTCGAGGTCGGCATCGCCGCGACACCGCTGGATCTTGACGACGCGGCGATGCGCTACGTCGCCGAGGCCCCGGTCGTGATCACCGCCGAAGACCACGGCGTGCGGACGGGGCTCGGTGCGTCGGTCGCGGAATGGCTCGCGCAGAGCGGCGTGGCGACCAGGCTCGTGTGTCTGGGCGTGAGTGACTACCAGAGCTCAGGAGACGCCGTGTCGCTCCTCGCGCGCGTGGGACTCGACGCCGAGGGGATCGCCGCGTCGGTGCGGCGCGCGGTGGGGAAGGGCTAGGACTCGGGGGTCGTGTCCGGCATCGGTGCGTAGGTGCGCAACGCCTCGATGATGCGCGCATGCACGTCCGCGTCGTCGCACGGCTCCGGCACGATGCCGATGCCCTCCAGCTCGTCGAGCACGGCAGCGGCCGCGATGGGGACGGCGGCCTCGACCGGCTCCGAGAGTTCGAGCACCCACTCCTCGATCGCGTCGATCTGGACGCCGATCGCGCTGGTCTCGGGCGTGCTGCCCATGAGGTCGGCCGCCTGGAGCACGTCGATGAGCCGCACGTCGTGCAGCGAGTGAGCCACCTGGTTGGGGGCGATCTCCTCGGGCGTGAGCCGGAACACCGTTCCCGCGGGCGAGCCGGTGTCCTTGACGGCATCGACGACGATCAGGCGGTCGATCCCGCGGAGCAGGTCGAGGATCATGAAGCTCATCGTGCCGGCATCAACGACCTCGACGTTGTCGGGGAACGAGTAGCCCGAGCGCAGCAGCTCGATGACGCGCGGTCCGATGCCGTCGTCGCGCATGAGCGGATTGCCGACGCCCATGACAAGTACGCGCTGCTCAGAGGTCACGAGATGCCTTTCGGACGGGGTAGGACGCGCGACTCAGTGTAGCTGAAGCCGCGGACCGGTATCGGATGGTGGGGCCTAGCCGGCAGCGAGGATCGGCTCGGCGGACAGCAGGGCCGAGGTGTCGCCCTCGAGCAGCAGGATGCGCTCGTCGAGCGGGAGCTCGGCGCGGGCCTTGTCGCGCGCGTCGTTACTCGCGGCGAGTGTCTCGCGCATCATGACCAGCAGCAGGTAGCGGCCCTTGGGCGTGAGCGTGATCTCCTCGGCGGTGTTCGTCGCGATCGCGCCGACCATCGTCAGGAACGCGATCTCGCCCATGAGCCCGATCTCGACGGGGACGCCGAAGTCGGCTTTGAACCGCGTCTTGTCGAGGCGCAGGCCGAACATGTCGGTCACGAACCGGTAGCGCATCTGGCCCCAGAAGCCGTAGGGCTTGCCGCGCTTGACGATGGCCATGCGGCCGGAGTCGATGCGCTCGCTGTACTCGGCGAGAGAGAACGTGTTGCCGTAGATGGCGCCGTCGAGGAAGGACAGCGCACCCGAACCGACGCCCACGTACTCGGGGAAGTCGACGATGTACTCGTCGATCATCGCCGAACGGTCGCGCGAGAACGTCCACGCGCTCGCGGGCTCGAACTCGGGTGCGAGCGCCGCGGAGACCAGCTGGTAGTAGCGCGCCTCACGGTCGAAGTCGATCTTGCCGACCGTCTCGGCGAGCTCCTTGCGACGGAGCGGTGAGGCCATGAGCGGATAGAACGTGGTCTGGCTCGCGCCGGTCCGCTTCACCAGTTCGATGTCGTGGAGCAGGATCTCCTCGGTCTGGCTGGGGAAGTTGAAGATCATGTCCACGTTGAAGGACGGGAACGCCGTGGCAACGCTCGCCACTCGCTCGAAGACCTCCTCGCCGGACCCGTACTTGCCGTAGCGGTCCATCTGGCGCAGGAGCCGGTCGTCGAAGCTCTGTACGCCCACCGAGAGGCGCTGTACGCGGCCGCTGAGCGTATCGATGAGCTCCGGACCCAGGTGGTTCGGGCTCGTCTCGGCGGAGACCTCACGGATGCCGGGGAAGAGCTCGCGGGCAAGGTCGATCGTCTCGGCAAGCTCGTCGAGCAGGATCGTCGGCGTCCCGCCGCCCACGTACAGCGACGCGAAGTCGTACCCAAGGCCGTGGACGAGCGTGAGGTCCTTGCGCAGCCGCTTGAAGTACTCGCGGGCGCGGTCCTCCTTGAAGAGGAACCGGTTGAACGAGCAGTACGTGCAGAGCCGCTCGCAGAAGGGGACGTGCGCGTAGAGGACGTAGCCGTGGCCGTCCTGCGGACCCGGCAGGGCGTCCATGTCGCACGGGGTAGTGGCGAGGTAGCTCTTGTTGAGCACGCCAAGCGCCGTCGATATCACACGTTCCGAGAACACAGCAGCTCCTTCATCACGAATCATTCGGGCTGCCGGGCCCATCGGTATGTGATGACTACAGAATAGCGAATACGCACGGACCGGACACGCCGGGCCGCTACCCCCTTGAGGCGTTCTACCACGTGGGAGCCGGGATTCCTGTCTGTCACATGGTCTGGGACGCGAAAAGAAGGTGGGCCCCGGGATTCCGGGGCCCACCGTGGTCGATCACGCGAGGATCGCGGCTACTCGTGGCTCGAGTGCACGCTCTCCTTCCAAGCGAAGATCATCGCCGACGGGGCGAAGTTGTAGATGTTCGCGAGGTACACGTGCGCGGCCGTGAAGATCAGGATGACCCACATGATCCAGTAGTGGACGATGCGGACTCCCATGGGATCCGCGCCGCCGCCCAGGTTGAACAGCGATGCGATCCAGGTGGTCCCGGCCATGAAGAACGGCCAGCTCGAAGTCGGTCCCCACAGGCAGAAGCCGGTGTAGGCCGCGGCGAGGATGAGGAACGGCACCATCCAGTAGGCGATCTTCTGGAGAACGCCGTACTTCGCCGAGATCGGGTGGTCCTTCTTCAGGAACAGGTAGTACTTGACCCACGGGATCAGCTGGTGACGGTTGGCCTTCTGGGGGAGCCAGTTCTTGTAGTCCGGCTCGACCTCGCGCGTGTCCGGCATGTTCGCGTCCTTGACGGTGAACAGGAAGATCAGCCGAACAACGAGGTTGATGAGCAGTGCGAACATCCAGAAGAAGTGCGTGCCGCGCGCCAGTCCCATGAGACCCGGGACGATCGGGAAGTGGATGTAGAAGCCCGACAGCGCCAGGAAGAACATCGCCAGCAGGTTGATCCAGTGGGTGATCACCATGGGCATCGGGTGCGCTTCGCGGTAGAGGTCGTGAGACATCTACTTCACCCCCCACTGCTTCGTGAAGACCGTGCCCTGCTTGCCCGTTTTGCGTTCAATCACGTGAACGCCGCAGCCGATTCAAGGATCGAAGCTGCGCGCGATACGGGCGGCCTCCATCGGCTTCTCGGGGTCGATGCAGGGAGCGCCGACGAGTGCCTCTTCGAGGACACCGCGGACGTCCTTGTCGTCACGGCCACCCATGTTCCACGTCGACGGCGTGCAGACCTGGTAGTTGGAGATGCGGCCGCCGGACACCGTCATCCAGTGCCCGAGCGCTCCACGAGGCGCCTCCCACATGCCTGCACCCTCGCCCTCGGTGGCGTTGGTGGACTGGAAGAACTTCACATCGCCGCCCTTGAGCGCGCCGGCGAGCTCGTTGACCCACTCGATGACCCAGTCGGCGATGACCGCGGTCTCGAGGTTGCGGGCCGCGATACGGCCGAGCAGGGAGACGAGGACCTCCGGCTTGCCGGCAGCTCCGAGCTTCTCGAGCGCCAGGTCGACGATGTTCGTGACCGGCTTTACGCCCTTGAGATAGGCGACGAGCATGCGGGAGAGAGGACCGGCTTCCATCGGCTTGCCGTCGTAGCGCGGCGCCTTCGCCCACGTGTACTGGGCGTTGACGTCGTACTTGGTGAACTCGGGGTCCGTCTGGCCCTCGGCGGGATTCAGGCCCGTGGGCGAGGTGAACCACGCGTGCTTCACGTACTCCTTGACCTGGGCGGGATCGGGAGTCTCGGCCTTGAGCGAACCGGCGAACACCATGCCGTCCGGCAGGTACCGGTCCTTGCGCTCCATGGACTCCTTGTTGAACACGCCCCACGCCAGGAAGTTGCCGTGGCCTCCGCCGTAGCTCAGCGCGCCCTTGTAGAACGGCGCGATCGCCAGAGTGTCCGGGATCATGGTGTTGTAGACCCAGTCGCGGACCTTGATGAGACGGAACAGGACGTCGTCGAGCTTCTCCTCGGTGGGCATCCATGCGGTGCCACCCGGGATCGACGTCATGAAGTGCGGGAACTTACCGCCCATGATGGCGATGACGCGCGACGCCTCGGCCTGGATGTCCAGGGCCTCGAGGTAGTGCGCCACGGCGATGAGGGCGAGCTCCGGCGGCATGTCCTGCGCGTACGCCGGGTGGTCGAACCAGCCGTTGGTGAAGATGGACAGCTGACCACCGTCGACGAGGCCCTTGAGCTTGGCCTGCACCGCACCGAAGTCGGCGGTGCTGGTGCCGGCGGCCTCGGCCAGGGCATAGGTCTGGGCGATGTCCGCCTTGAGCGCCTTGCCCGGGTCGATGTAGTCGAGGGCGGCGAGGGTGTAGAACCACAGGACGTGGCTATGCAGGTACTGTGCAGCCTCGATGATGTTGCGGACGATGCGGGCGCCGTTGGGGATCTCGATCCCGAGGGCGGCCTCGGCCGACATCGTGGAGGCGTGGCCGTGGGAGATCGGGCAGACGCCGCAGATGCGCTGCGCGACGTAGAACGCGTCCGACGGAGCGCGGCCCTTCAGGACGATCTCCATGCCGCGGAACAGCGTACAGGAGACCCAAGCGTCCTTGATGACACCGCCCTCGACTTCGCACTCGATGCGCGTGTGACCCTCGATACGGGTCAGCGGATCGATGGTGACGTTCGGGGTACCCACTACTTATCGCCTCCCTTCTTCATGCGCTTGCGGTCGTATTCCTTCATCTCTTCGGTCGCAGGGCCTTCGCCGATACGGCCGGCGGCCTTCATGCCGATACCGTGGACGACCAGCGCGCCGGCGACGACGCCGCCCGCGAGGGCCGCAAGGTTCGCCGGGTTGTAGCCGCCACCCTCGGTGTACTGGCCGATGCCGACGCGACGGAACCGGTTGAGGAACGGGGCGTTCTCGTCGACCCAGTTGAAGTCGCCGCAGCCGATGCAGGGCGAACCGGACTCGACGCACCACGAAACCTGGTTGTTCCAGCGAACGATCGGGCAGTTCGTGTACGTCTGGGGGCCCTTGCAGCCAACGGCGTACAGGCAGTAGCCCTTGGCTTCCTCGGCCGAACCGAACTCGTAGACGAACTCGCCGTTCTCGAAGTGGCCACGACGCGGGCAGTTGTCGTGGATGGTCTGCCCGAAGATGATCTTCGGCCGACCGAAGTCGTCGAGATCGTTGAGGATGGCGCCGCTCTCGAGCTTGCCGAGGAGCAGGACGTCGACCACGATCGTGACGAGCCATTCCGGATTGACCGGGCAGGTGGGCAGGTTGATCACCGGTGTGGTGACGCCCTGCTCTTTCAGGTACATGCCGATGCCCGTGGCGCCGGCGGGGTTCGGATACGACTTGACCCAGCCACCATCGACTGCGCACGAGCCGACCGCGACGATGGCCGCCGCGTTGGGGGCCACCTCCATGATCTGCTCGAGGCCGGGCTTTCCGGCGACGCGAAGCGCGTTGCCCTCCCAGCCGGTCATGACGGAACCCTCGTAGACCATGATGAACTTGCCCTTGTACTTCTCGACCGTGTCCTTCAGGGCCTGCTCGGCCGAATCGCCGGTCGCGTACATGATCGTCTCCATGTAGTTCATGGAGAGCAGATCAAGCACGATCTGGGCGACGTCAGGATTGGTCGACTGTGCTGTGGACTCGGTGCAGCCAGTGCACAGGCCACCGTCGAGCCAGACGGCAGGTGTGAGTTTCGAGACGATCTGCTGCTCGATCGCCGAGGCGATCGTCGGGACCATCGCCTCGGTCAGACCGAGCGCGACGGCGACGGAACCGCAGAACTTGAGGAAGTCGCGACGACTCACCCCGCGGTCTTCGAGCTGCTCGTAGAATCCTCGACCCTCATACGCCATGCCATACACCTCCTTGTGTGACTCCGATGAGATCTGACTGTGTTTGGACCTCCACTCAACCTGCGATAACGGCAGGTCCGGCAACGCGGAGGCCCACGTGGTCCGGCAACCCTCCTCTCACGGTGACCCAGGGGCTTGTATACCTATGTGTGGACGGCACAGCGCGGCTTACGCCGCGCGCGGCCGGTCCGACCTGTGGGGGGTTCGCCGTCGGGCACGCCGCGGTGCGGTCGGCTCAAGAGGACGGCAGGTGACGCACCGTGCTGTGCGAGGGGTCTGTCCGGGGGGAGCAGAGGGCCGGCTGTGCCGGTTCGGGTCGAAGCCCATGCGTGAGCGACGCGCTCAAGACCCCCGCAACTCCCCTCGCCTCGGTGAACGTCTGTTTCAGAGTACCATTCCGGGGGCGCAGTGCCACCCGATTGGGGCATTCTTGCTGCACCGGACCACTCCTGCAAGGAGTACTCTGGTTCAGGCGCAGGCCGTCACGTCCAGGCCCGTCGGTTCGATGCTCCGTGTCGCCCTCTAGTGGTCCATACCCCGTTCGCGCGGCATCTTCCGCGCTGGCGGCAGGGGTGTCGCGCACATCGGCGAATAGGCCATAATCGCCAGAACGGCACGGAAGGGGTACATCCGGTGACTCCGGGTTCGCGCGGACAGCTTCAGATCGACATGCGGGCGTTCGACCCTGCGCTGCGGCGGCCGTTCCTCTTCTGCATCGTGGACAAGATGGTCGAGCTCGACTCCGACGACCAGCTTCTCATCGTCACCGATCACGAGCCCAGCGGCCTCGGCTACCAGATCGACCTTCGCCGAGAGACCCGCGGCAAGTTCGAGTTCTCCTACGACCGCCGCTCCGACGGCGCCTGGGTCGCCTTCCTGCGTCGCAAGCGCGACTGACCGGTCGCCGCCGCCCGGGAACCCTAGCGCGCCCGGCTGCCTCTGCGCCGTGTCGCGTCTAAGCGTCCTGCACGAGGCGGGGGAGCAGCGCGGCCAGGTCCTCCAGCGTGCCCGCCCAGTCGGCCGAAGGCGTGGGCGGCGCCCCCACGTAGAACGTGCGCATCCCGATGTCGGCTGCCGGCATGTCCAGCGAGCGGTCGTCGCCGACCATCAGGCATCGGTGCGGCGTCACGCCGAGCTGCTCGGCGGTCTCGGCGAAGTACGCTCCGAGCGGCTTGGTCGCGTGGGTGTTCTCGTACGACGTCACGAAGTGGACGTCGAGGTCCGCCACGTTCGCCCATCTCATGCGCTCCTCGATGGCCGAGCGCGGGAAGATCGGGTTGGTCGCGATCGCCACGCGCAGGCCAAGCCCGAGCGCGGTGCGCACGGCCTCACGCGCTCCGGGCATCGGACCCATCCGTCCTCGGAGTCCCGGGAACACCTCGGCGTAGAAGCGCTCGAGCGGCGCGGCGTACTCGTCCAAGTCGAGGTCGGCACCGGTGAGCTCGTGGAATCGCGCGTTGAACACGGCGGCGTTGGTCGTGCCGGGATGGGGTCGCATCATCGCCTGGGTGCCCGCCATGACCGCCGAGAGGCCCTCCTCGGCCGACACGCGATTGCCCAGTGCTTCGGCGAGCACCGGACCCAGCGCCGAGAAGTACTCCTCGAAGAAGGAGTCCAGGTCGATGTCGAGGAGGGTGCCGTCCAAGTCGAAGAGCACTGCTGAGAGCACGGAGCCACCTTCGCGTCGAGTTCGGGACGCCGGAATCGTAGCAGCTCGGATAAGCGCGATGCGACCGCCGCGTTGCCGTCCCCTCGGGATTGTGTCTTAAGTCACATCACCGAGTGCCGATACTCTCGATATGAACAGCATGGTGACCAAAGAACAGCTTCTGGCCCGCCTCGCGGCCATCCCGATGTTCTCCGACCTCTCTCAGGAGAACCTCGAGACGCTCGCCGGCATGGTCCAGCTCAAGCGTTTCCCCAAGGGCGCGTTCGTGATCGGCCAGAACGAGGTCGGCACGTGCATGTACCTGCTCATCTCGGGGCGCGTGAAGGTGTCGCTGGCCAGCCCCGAGGGCAAGGAACTGGTACTCAACTACCTCGAGGCGCCCGCGCACTTCGGCGAGATGTCGCTGGTCGACGCGCAGACCCGCTCGGCCGACGTCATCGCGGTGACCGACGTCGAACTGTTCGCGCTCGACGGCAAGGACCTCTCGGCCGCCATCCAGGTCCAGCCGCGGCTCGCACTCAACCTCATCGCGACGCTGTCGCGTCGCCTGCGCCACACCATCAACCGCCTCGAGGACATGGCGTTCCACGACGCCACGCACCGCGTCATGCGCGTCGTGCTCAACGTCGCGACCGCCGGCCTCGAGACGCGCGGGACGCCGATCGTGCAGGGCATGACGCACTACGACATCGCGACGCTCGCGGGCACGTCGCGCGAGACCGCCAGCCGCGTCATAGCCCAGCTCGCGCGCGACGGTATCATCACGACGAATGGGCGACGCCTCATCGTCGACCTCGCCAAGCTCAGCGAGCGTCTCGAGCAGGACTGAGCCACCACTTCGCTCCCTGGACCGGCGCCGCGGACTTCGTGTTCGCGGCGCCGTCTTGTGTCCCCGGCGCGTTTGCCGCTCGGCCGGAGCGGAGAAATACCTCGCGACAACGTCACCGTTCAGCAGGAGGAACGATGAAGGACTTCACGCTCGAGGAACTCGCGGGCTTCAATGGCAAGGACGGCCAGCCGGCGTACGTGGCCTATCAGGGCGTCGTCTACGACGTCACCGAGAGCGCCATGTGGGGCGACGGCGACCACGAGGGGATGCACTTCGCGGGTGCCGACCTCACCAACGAGCACGACGAGGCTCCGCACGACGTGTACGTGACGGACTTCCCCGAGGTGGGGAGGCTCGTCTAGCGGCATCGGAGCGAGTACCAGGGGCGCTATCGGCCAAGCGGCCGGTGGCGCCCCTTCGCGTGTCAGCGCTTCCGGAACGCCGCGACCGTCTCGACGTGGTAGGTCTGCGGGAACAGGTCGACCGGCGTCGCCGAGACCAGCTCGAAGCCCTGCTCCGCGAGCAGGCGCGCATCGCGCGCAAGTGTGGACGGGTCGCACGAGACGTAGACGACACGGGTGGCGCCGGAGCCGGCGATCGCGGGAATCGCGCGCTCGTGCAGTCCGGAGCGGGGCGGGTCGACGAGCAGGCAGTCGACGTGTCCCAGTTCGGGTAGCTCGCGCAGGGCGTCGCCGCCCACGACGTCGGCCCAAACCTGCGCGTCCTCGAGGTTGCGGCGCAGGTCCTTGACCGCGCTCGAGGCGGACTCGATCGCGGTGACCTCGCCGGCGAGCTCGGCGAGCGCGATCGTGAACGTGCCCGCGCCCGCGTACAGGTCAACGACGTGGTCGGTGCCGTCGACCTCGGCCGCGGCGAGTGCTGCCTCGACGAGCTTCTCGGCGGCGCGCGTGTTGACTTGGAAGAAACTCGGGGCCGAGACGGTCATCGTCGTTCCCAGGAGCCGCTCGCGCCAGAACCCGCTGCCCGACAGGACCTCGACGCCGGCGATCTTGCGCTCCTTGACGGGTCCCTTCACGAGCACGCGCACCAGGCTCGACATCTTCATCGCCTGGCCGAGCGTGGACGCGACGGGCTTGCGCGGGAACGGCCCGGGTTCGCCCCACAGGGCGACCTCGACGTCGCGGGTGTTCGCGGCGACGCGGATCGCGACCCTCGACAGGCCCAGGTCCTGCTCGCCCGAAATGTAGCGGAGCGCTCCGCCGAGGGCCTTGGGCGCCTTGAGCTGCGCTTTGGGTAGCAGGTGGCACTCCTCGACCTCGACGAACCGTTCGGAGTGCGCCTCGTGGTAGCCCAGGCGCGGACGCCCCGAGGCGCGGTCCACCAGAAGCTCGACCTTGTTGCGGTAGCCGTACTCGGCGGGGGAGGCGATCGTCTCGCGGACCAGCTCGTCGGCGTTCTCGACCTTCCCGATGCGCGCGAGCGCGTCAACGACCGCTTGGCGCTTCGCGACGAGTTGGGCCGAGTACGAGACGTGCTGCCACTGGCATCCGCCACACACGCCGAAGTAGGGACAGCGGGGCGCGACCCGGTCGGGAGATGCCGAGACGATGCGAGCGACTTCGGCGCGTACGAATCGGCCGCGGTCCTCGACCACGCGGATCTCGACGGCGTCGCCGGGGCACGCGCCCCGGACGAAGGCCGTGCGACCGTCGGCCAGGCGCCCGACCGCGTCGCCGCCGTATGCTAGGCTCTGGATGTCGAGCGTCTCTCCGGGCGATCTGTCTGTGCTCATGCAGGTCATCGTACTTGATTGGGCTTGGTCCGGTGGGTTCAGTCGGCGAAACGGGTAGCCGATACACAGGGACGGTGTGAGTTTTCCTGGGGGCGCCGCCCCTGTCTGCCGTTAGACCCCTGCGAGGAGGTTCTTCTCCGTGGCAACGAATACCGTTCTCATCGTCCACGACGATGCCGAGTTCGTGGACAAGATCAGGAGCGCGGCCGCCACGATGGCGCCCGACCTCGAGTTCGCCAACGCGCTGTCCGGTCCCCGTGCGATGGGCATGATGGCGCAGGTCGCGCCGAAGGTGGTCGTCGTCGATGCCGAGCTGATCGGCGTGGACGGGTACGCGTTCACCAAGCAGCTGAAGGCGGACCCGGCCACCGCGGGCATTCCCGTGGTCATCGTCTCGCTCGAGGCGAGCGAGGTCGCAGCGCTCAAGGCCCGCCAGGTCGGCGCCGCCGCGCAGCTCGCGTCGACGGGTCCCGTCGACCAGATCGTCTCCAGGGTCGCTGCGCTCGCGAGCGGGACGGCCCCCGGCCCCGCGCCTTCGCCCGCGGCACCGGGCGCTGCGCCCGCCGGCCCGCAGCCCGTCGCGCAGGCGCCGGGCGCACCTGCGCCGGCCAGCCCGCCGGCCGCCTACGGGGCGCCGCAGCCGGCTCCCGCGCCGACACCCGCGAACTACGGGGCGCCGCAGCCCGCGCCCGCGCAGGCCGCACGGCCGGTCATGGGTGCCGACAACGCCGCTCCCGGCGGGGCCGACACGCCGCACATCGACGACCTGCTCCGCCTGATGCTCGATCGTGGCGGTTCGGACCTGCACATCGCGGTTGGCAGCGCGCCGGGCATCAGGCAGCGAGGCGAGCTGGTGCCGGTCGAGAACATGAAGCCGCTGTCGCCCCGCGACACGATGGAGATGATCCTCGGCCTGCTCTCCGAGGAGCAGCGCCGGCGCTTCGAGACCGAGCTCGAGCTCGACTTCGCGTACAGCATCCCCGGCGTCTCGCGCTTCCGCGCGAACGTCTTCCAGCAGCGCAACTCGATGGGCGCGGTCTTCCGCGTCATCCCCATCAAGATCCCCACCATCGAGGAACTCGCGCTGCCCAAGGTCTGCACGTACCTCGCCGAGCGCCCGCGCGGCCTCGTCCTGGTCACCGGGCCGACCGGCTCGGGTAAGTCGACCACGCTCGCCGCGATGATCGACCACATCAACGAGACCCGCGCGCTGCACATCATCACCCTCGAGGACCCGATCGAGTTCATGCATCGCAACAAGAAGGCGTACGTGAACCAGCGTGAAGTGGGCGAGGACACGCACTCCTTCGCCGCGGCGCTCAAGCGCGTGCTGCGCCAGGACCCCGACGTCATCCTCGTCGGCGAGATGCGCGACCTCGAGACCATCTCGGCGGCGATCACCGC
>CAZXWK010000039.1:0-18538 GCA_964644675.1 uncultured Eubacteriales bacterium
CCGGCGTGGAAGGCGTCGCGTCTGGACCCGATCGCCGCGCTTCGCTACGAGTGACCCGAGGCGGGTCCGGCGGCTAGCTCGCGAAGTCCTCAGGATCGACGTGCTCGAGGAAGTCGCGGAACGCTTCGAGCTCCGCTTCTTCGTCGACGACGGAACCGGGTTCGTCGGGCACGGCCGCCTCGGCGAGCACCTCGTCGGCGACGAAGATCGGAGCGCCCATCCTGATCGCGAGGGCGATCGAGTCCGAGGGCCGTGCGTCCACCACGACCGAGCGCTCCTCGCCCCGCAGCACGATCGCCGCGAAGAAGGTGCCGCTCTCGACCCGCGTGACCTCGACCCGGTCGACGTAGGCGTCCAGCGCCTCGAGCATACCCTTCATGAGGTCGTGCGTGAGCGGGCGCGGAAGCTGTGCGCCTTCGAGCGCGAGGAGGATCGACGTCGCCTCGGGCTGACCGATCCAGATCGGGAGCAGCCGGCCGTGGCCTTCCGGCTCGTCGAGCGGCTTGAGCACGATGACCGGCTGGTTCGACCGAGGGTCGAGTGCGAGACTGGCGATACGTACCTGGATCATCGGTTTCACCTCCGGATGCGTGCCGCGTCGGTGGGCAGGAAGGTACCCAGTCCCATGATACGGCAAGCCGCCGGCACACCGGTCCGGCCCTACCGAGGAGGCCGCATGCGCTTCGAGGTCCACACGTCGCGCCGCGAGGAGTTCGTCGACATCACGCGCCAGGTCGCCGAGAAGGTCGCCGGGAGCGGGGTCGCCGACGGGATCGTGGTCGTGTCGTGTCCGCACACAACCGCCGGCATCACTGTCAACGAGAACGCCGACCCCGACGTGACGCGCGACCTACTCGTCGGGCTCGAGCGGCTCGCGCCGCGCGACGCAGGGTGGCGCCACGCCGAGGGCAACAGCGACGGGCATCTCAAGGCATCCCTGATCGGGTCGAGCGCGACGCTCCCGATCGATGGCGGCCGCCTTGCGCTGGGGACCTGGCAGGCCGTCTACCTCGGAGAATTCGACGGCCCCAGGACCCGTCGCATCGAGGTCACGGTCGTGCCCGGGGTGCGATAACGGCGGCGGCTGGCGCGAACCTCCGGCCCCGGGGAAGGCCTCCTCGGGTTCCTTGACCGCCTCGGAGTGCTGGTATAAGGTATGCGAGCGTTTCGCCCAGAATGGGCCCGTAGCTCAGTTGGTTAGAGCGCACGGCTGATAACCGTGAGGTCGATGGTTCGAATCCATCCGGGCCCACCATGAGATACGAAGGCGCCTCGGCATTCTGCCGGGGCCCTTTTCATTCCGTCTCCCGCCGAATCCGCCGGCGTCCGGGGCCGCGGGGATAGTCCCGGTGCGCGGGTACGGGTAGGCTGGTCGCGACGCAATCCGCCTGAGGGGGTCGACATGGAACTGCTTGCCGTGGCCATCGAGAAGCCCGAAACCGCGAGCTTCATCCTGGGACAGTCGCACTTCATCAAGACCGTCGAAGACATCCACGAGGCGATGGTCAACTCGGTGCCGGGCATCGGGTTCGGGCTCGCGTTCTGCGAGGCGTCGGGTGCCCGGCTGGTGCGCACCACCGGCACCGACGACGCGATGGTCGATCTTGCCGAGAAGAGCGCGCTCGCCATAGGCGCCGGCCACGTCTTCGTGCTGATGCTCGCCGAGGGCTACTACCCCATCAACGTGCTCAACACGCTCAAGATGGTGCCCGAGGTCTGCGGGATCTTCTGCGCGACCGCGAACCCCGTCGAGGTGCTGGTCGCCCAGACCGAGAACGGCCGCGGCGTCATCGGCGTGGTCGACGGGCAGTCGCCCCTCGGCGTCGAGGACGCCGAGGGCAAGGAGTGGCGGCACGGCCTGCTGCGCACGATCGGCTACAAGCTGTAGCGCACCGCCGACTCCTGCCCGGCGTTGTCTAGAAGAGAGGCGTGCCCTCGCTGACGGGCCGAGAGCCGTGCGAAGCCGGCTGCCGGTGGGCACGCGCCGCCGGCTGCTGCTGGCGCTGAGCCTCTGCGGGGTGCTGGCGGCGCGGCTTCTCCGAGCGCTTGGGGCGATCGGCGGGTTGCGTGCGCTGCGTGTCGGCGGGCTTCTGTGCCGCGGGGGTCGCGGCCTGCGTGCCCGAGCCCGACTGGCGCTCGGCCTGACGGCGCCTGCGGGCCCCGCCGCCCGGGCGACCCTTGCGGCCGCTGCCCGGCGTGGGCCGCGCGGCGGCCTGCTGGCGCACCGGCGCAGCCAGGCGCTCCGGGTCGGGGACGAGGCGCTCGTCGGTGTAGGCGAACCCGTCGTGGTCGGCGCACTCGAGCACCGCGCCGATCGTCTTCTCGATGTCGCGGAGCTGGTCGTGCTCCTCGGGTGCGAGCAGCGAGATCGCGGTGCCGCTCTTGCCCGCGCGGGCCGTGCGGCCGATGCGGTGGACGTAGTCCTCGGGCACGTTGGGCAGGTCGAAGTTGATGACGTGGCTGATGCCATCGACGTCGATGCCGCGGGCGACGATGTCGGTCGCGACCAAGACCTTGTGGCGACCCTTCTTGAAGCCGTCGAGCGCCGACTGGCGCTGGGACTGCGAGCGGTTCCCGTGAATCGCGGCGCCCGAGATGCCGTGCTTGTCCAGGACGCGGGCGACGCGGTCGGCGCGATGCTTGGTGCGCGTGAAGACCAGGACGCGCTCGAGGCTGTGGTCCTTGATCAGGCTGAGCAGAAGGTCGGTCTTCTGCTTGCCGCCGACCGGGTAGACCGACTGCTCGATGGTCTCAATCGGCTTACTCGGCGGCGCGACGTCGACGTGCACAGGCTCGTGCAGCGTGTCGCCGGCGACTCGCATGACCTCGGGGGTCATCGTCGCCGAGAACAACAGATTCTGGCGCTCGGCGGGGAGCAGCGCGAGGATGCGCTTCACGTCGGGCCAGAAGCCCATGTCGAGCATGCGGTCGGCCTCGTCGAGCACGAGCACCTCGACGTGGCGCAGGTCGCAGTCGCCCTGGCCGCACAGATCGAGCAGGCGGCCCGGGGTGGCGACGAGGATGTCGACGCCGCGGCGCAGCGCTGTGGCCTGCGGCTGGTAGCCGACGCCTCCGTAGACGACGGCGATCTTGTGTTGCGTGAACCGAGCGGCCTGCTTGGCGACGCCCTCGATCTGCAGCGCGAGCTCGCGGGTGGGGGTGACGATGAGCGCGGCCGGCTTGCGACGGCCCGGCTTCACGCGCTGGAGCGTGGGCAGGGTGAACGCCGCGGTCTTGCCGGTACCGGTCTGTGCGCAGCCCACGACGTCTCGACCCTCGAGGACGGGCGGGATGGCGTTGGCCTGGATGGGTGTGGGCGTCTCGTAGCCCATGGAACCCACCGCCTGAAGAAGGCGGGGGTCGAGACCTAGATTGTCGAACCTCAAGAAGAAGCTCCTCTCCTGTGCGCCGATGCGGCAGCACTGCGTGTAGACGCAGCTGATCCGACGGCCACAGGGGGAGCGAGGGACAACCGAGTCTCGGGTGGTGCGCTGGGCCTTCCCAGCGCGCAACGAGAACGCACTATACGCGCTACGCAGCGGAAAGGGAAATCGCGCACGCAAGTTCGGCGTCCGGCAGGGCCCCTCGGCCGGACGCTGGCGACACCGACGCGCCGACGCTAGACGTCCAGCCGCACCTGCATCACGTCGATGGTGCCGGCGTCGAAACCCGCTCGGCAGTACGCCAGGTAGTAGCGCCACATCCGCACGAACTGCTCATCGAAGCCCAGCGCGCGCACAGCCGGAAGCGCGTGCTCGAAGCGGTCCCGCCACTCGATCAGGGTGCGGGCATAGCTGTCGCCGAAGAATGCAGGCGGCCCCACGCGCAGTCCCGCACCGCTCGCCGCCGCCGAGAAGCGCTCGGGGCTAGGGAGCATGCCACCCGGAAAGATGTAGCGCTGGATGAAGTCGGGCCTGTCTCGGTAGTCCTCGTAGCGGCCCTCGTCGATGGTGATCGTCTGCAGCGCGACGGCGCCGCTGGGCTGCACCAGCTCGCGCAGGCGCCGGAAGAACACGGGCCACCACTTCTCGCCCACAGCCTCGAACATCTCGATAGACGCGATGGCGGTAAAGGTGTCAGGGACCGCGCGGTAGTCCTGCAGCCTGATGTCGACGCGGTCCTCGAGGCCCTCCTCGGCGATGCGGCGTGTCGCCCACGCGTGCTGCTCCTCGGAGAGCGTGACACCGGTGATGCGACAACCGGCCTGCTTGGCGGCGTGGATGGCGAAGCCGCCCCACCCGCATCCGATCTCGAGGATGCGGTCGCGCGAGCTGGGCTGGAGCAGGTCGAGCAGCCGATCCCACTTGTGTCGCTGTGCCTGGTCGAGCGGCTCGGCGGGGTCCTCGAAGAGCGCCGAGGAGTACGTCATCGAGTCGTCGAGCCAGAGCCGGTAGAAGTCGTTACCCAGGTCATAGTGGGCCGCGATGTTCTTGCGGCTTCCCAGCAGCGAGTTGTCTCGCAGCGCGTGACCCAGGCGGTGAAGCGGCGCCGTGATCGCGCCGAGCGCCGACGGCCGGTCCACCAGGTTCGCGAGGCCCAAGTCGAGCACCGCGTCGAGATCGGGCGTGTCCCACTCGCCCGCGATGTAGCCCTCGGCCATGCCGTTGGCGGTCGAGGCGAGCAGACGCCGAGCGGCGCGCGGGTCGGCGACCTCGACGCGCGCGGACGGCCCGGGCTCGGGGGCCTCGAAGCGGCGTTCCGTGCCGTCGTGGAAGCGCATCTCGAGCGTTCCACGGCGCAGGCGGCCCATGACCGCCGAGACGATCTGCTCGGAGAGGGCTGGTAGCGTGAAGGGCTCTTTCTGAATGGCCTGGCTCATAGCGACGTTTCCTCTGAGGGTGGCTTCTGCGGCGGTATGTACTTGATTCCCTTGAAGACGATCCTCAGCGCCTGGAAATGGATGAGCAGCCAGGCGCGCAGCGACATGGGGCCGTAGCGCCGGACGGCGCGCGAGAGGTTGGCGTCGGTCAGATCCTGCGCCTCGAGGTCCAGGCTCGCGACGAGCAGCAGCGGCCCCTCGACGTAGTCGTAGATCGCGACGTGCACGCGGTCGCCGGGCTCGGTGAACCGGAACTCGTACTTTGCATCCATCGGGATGAAGGGCGACACCGAGAACACCTTCTCGACCGTGGGCTTCGAGCCCCAGTCGAAGACCTCTCCGCGGTTGTGGAGCAGGTAGTTGTGGCGCCCGCCGAAGGTGTTGTGGACCTCGGCGAGGACGGCACGGGGAGTGCCGTCGGCGTGGAAGCAGTACCAGAACGAGACGGGGTAGAAGCCGAAGCCCAGCACCCTCGGGAAGCTCAGCACGCAGACGCGGCCGCCTTCGAGGTCGATGCCAGCCCGGGCGAGGAGTGCGTCGATCCACGGGCGCAGCAGCGAGCCGTCGCGCGGACCGTGGTCGCGGTCCCGGAACTGCACGAGGCCGCCACCGTTGTGGCCGAATCGCTTGAGAGAAGCGTCGAGGTCGTCGAGCTCGGCAAGGTCGACGTAGAGGAAGTAGACGCCGTAGCGAAAGGCGTTCTCGCGAGGTCGGGTGCGTTTGTGGGCGACGTGGCCGGTGTAGAGGCGGCTGTTCACTGACTGCTCTCGGGCAGAGGGGAGGGTGACGGGATCGGCGCGGGCGTCGGAGCAGGGGCGCGTTCTGCGCCCGGGTCGGTGTAGGGCACCAGCTCGCGGGTACGGCTCTCGTCGAGCTCGTCGCCCCACGGCAGGGCCGCGCCGAGCTTCTCGGCGACGCGGACCGCCGAGAGAAGGCCGTCCTCGTGGAAGCCGTAGCGCTGCCAGGCGCCCGCGTAGTAGACGCCGCCGGTGCCCTGGATGGCCCCCACGCGCTTCTGCGCCTCGATCGCCGCGGTGTTGAACATCGGATGCATGAAGGGGATCCCCATCAGCTCGGTGCCCTCGGCGAAGGGTCGGTCCTGGTTGAGCGTCTCGAAGACCGGGCGCACGCCCTCGGGCATCCGCTGGAGGTTGTTGAGCCAGTAGGTGAGCGTGAGCATGTCCTTGGTCACGTCGCCGGTCGCGGCGTACCAGTTCCACGAGGCCCACGCGCGCTGGCTGCCGGGCATGAAGCTCGCGTCGGTGTGAAGCACCACGTCGTTGGGGTGGTAGTTGAACGCCGAGAGGACCGCGCGCTCGTCGTCGGTGGGCTCGGCCAGCATCTCGAGCGTCTGCGGCGGGTGCGCCGCCAGCACGACCGCGTCGTAGTCGCGTGTGCGCGTGGCGGTGCTGACTCGGACGCCCTCGCCGCTCGCGGAGCGCTCGACGCGCTCGACCGGCTCGCCCTCGAAGACCTCGCCCGAGAAGCTCCGCGCCGCCTCGGCCACGTAGGTGCGGCTGCCGCCGATGACGCTGCGCCACATGGGCTTGCCGGTCACGTGGAGCAGGCCGTGGTTGTTGCAGAAGCGCAGGAACGTGCCGGCCGGGTAGTCGAGCAACTCGCCGGGAGGGGTCGACCAGATCGCGTCGCCCATCGGGATGAGGTACCAGTCCGTGAACCACTCGGAGTAGCGCTCGCGCTCGATAAGCTGCCCGAGGGTGATCTGGTCGATGGTCGGGTCGGCGAGGAGGCGGTCGGCGTCGCGGCTGAAGCGGAGGATGCCCGTCAGCATGCTCAGGAACTTGGGGTTCACGATGTTCTTGCGCTGGGCGAAGACGGTGTCGAGGTTGGTCCCGGACCACTCGACGTGCTCTGATCCGACCTGGACCGAGAAGGACATGTCGGTCTCGTTCCAGGTCACGCCCAACCGATCGAAGAACCGGATGAGGTTGGGATACGTGCGGGTGTTGAAGACCTGGAAGCCCGTGTCTGCGGGGAACGTGTGACCGTCTACGGTGATGTCGAGCGTGTAAGCGTGTCCTCCCAGGCGCGATTCCGACTCATAGACGTCGACATCGTTCGCCTGCGAGAGCAGCCACGCACTACCGATACCGGCGACGCCGGCTCCCACGACCGCGATCTTCATGAACTCCCCTTTGACATGGCTCGGCCGGATTCGGGCATGAGACGTATATCCAGTAGGTACCCCTCTGCGGGGGCAAGGGGGAGTGGGATTGGCCGACTCGGGACATGCGCGCTGGAGATTCGTGAGCGGCAGGACGTTCGCTCTCGCCCTCGTGGGCGTGACGCTCGCCGCGCTCACCGAGAGCCTGAGCGCGGCGGTCGGGGGAAACGCGTACGGGCCGGCCGTCGTGCTCATCTTCGAGGGAGTCTTCATCATCGCCACCGGTGTGGCGGTGGTGTTCGTGCGTCTTCGCATGACCGCCCGCCTCAACCGGGCGTGCTGGGCGCTTCTCGGCGTGGCGGTGCTGCTTCCCGGTGCGGCCGATGTGCTCTGGGGTGGCGCGATGCTCTCGGCCGGCGAGGACGTGGGGGTCCCGTGGTACGCGTTCGCGCTCTACGTCGCGAGCAACGTCGCCTTTGCGGCGGCCTGCGCGATCTGCGCGATCGGCTACCGCCGTACGGTGGACCTCACGTGGCCCGCCGTCGAGGCTACGGTGGCCGTAGCGGCCCTCGGCGTCGTGGCGTGGTTCGTCGGCGCGGGAGCGGTGCGCGCGAGTGCGCCGGCCGATGGCGAGACGGCCGCATCCATGGTGTGGGCCGATGGCGCGTTCGGAATCCTCGACATGGTGTTCTACGTCCTGCCGGCGCTGTTCGCCCTGCTGACCGTGCTCCGCGTCGGCGGTGACGGGCGGATGCGGGACGTCGACCGGCGGCTCGTCGGACCTTGGGCGTTCGTACTGGCCGGCGCCGTCACGCTCACGATCTCCGACCTCGGGTGGTATCTGCAGCGCACGAGCCAGAGCTGGGTCGCGGGCTCCATCGTCGACTTCGCCTACATGCTGGGCTTCGTCTGCATCGCCATCGGCGCCTCGGCTGCGCTCGACGCGGAGCACGCGCTTGTGGCCGAAGACGACGCCGGCATCATCCGCCGAGAAGGGTGACGACCACCCGGTGCTCGCGGCCGTCGTCGGCCAACGGGACCGCGAGGCCCTCGACCGCGTCGCCGTCCAGCGTCACCCGGGCCACGCCTCGGTTCACGCCACGCGGGTTGTCCACGCGGACGTGGTAGGTGCTCGAGCCGAACCGGTAGTCGAAGTCGTACCCCTCCCAGCGCTTTGGGATGCACGGCTCGATCACGAGCCGGGGTACGCCCTCGTGCGTACTCACGGACAGGCCGAGCATCGAAGTCACCGCGACGCGGTAGAACCACGACGCCGAGCCCGTGTACCACGTCCAGCCACCGCGGCCGGTATGGGGTTCGGCCGCATACACGTCCGCGGCGATCACGTACGGCTCGACGACGTAGTGCTCAGCGGCTTCGCGTGTCAGCGAATGGTTGATGGGGTTGATGAGGTCGAGCAGCGCCGCAGCCTCGTCGCCGTCGCCGTGCAGCAGGTGCGCGAGCACCACCCAGAGCGCCGCATGCGTGTACTGCCCGCCGTTCTCGCGCACGCCGGGGACGTAGCCCTTGATGTAGCCTGGGTCGGCGGCCATTCGGTCGAACGGCGGCGTGAGCAGCCGGATCAGGCCGTCTTCCCGGCGGACCAGGTTCTCCTCGACTGAGTCGAGCGCGGTTTCCGCACGCGTCTGGTCGCCGAGCCCGGAGATCGTCGCCCACGCCTGGGCGATTGCGTCGATGCGGCACTCCTCGGCGGAGTGGGTGCCGAGCGGCGTGCCGTCGTCGAAGTAGGCGCGGCGGTACCACGCGCCGTCCCACGCGTGCTCCTCGACAGCGGCTGCAAGCGACGCGGCCCACGCGCGGTAGTCGGCCGCCAGCTCTGGCTCGCCGCGGTGCTCGGCGATCGGGGCGAAGCGCGTGAGCACGTGGCCGAGGAACCAGGCGAGCCACACGCTCTCGCCCTTGCCCTGGTAGCCGACGCGGTCCATGCCGTCGTTCCAGTCGCCTCCGCCCATGAGCGGCAGGCCATGCTCGCCGGTGGGGCGTCCCGTCTCGATGGCTCGGAGGCAGTGCTCGTAGACGGTCGCGGTCTGCTCGGAGATGGCGGGCTGCAGGTAGGCGTCGGCCTCTTCGAGCGGCAGGAGCGGCCCCTCGAGGAACGCCGTGCGCTCGTCGAGCACGCTTTCGTCGCCCGTGACGGCGAGATACTCGGCGACGACGAGCGGGAGCCAGTGGCGGTCGTCGGTGATGTGCGTGCGCACGCCACGACCGGAGAACGGCTGCCACCAGTGCAGCACGTCGCCCTCGGGGAACTGGTGGCGCGAGGCCTCGACGATCTGCTCGCGCACCAAGTCGGGACGGACGAGCAGCAGCGCCATCACGTCCTGGAGCTGGTCGCGGAAGCCGTAGGCGCCGCTCGACTGGTAGGTCGCGGTGCGCCCCCACAGCCGGCACGCGGTCGCCTGGTAGAGCGCCTGACCGTTCACCATGAGGTCGAGCTGGGCGTCGGGCGTCTTGACCTGCACGGTACCGAGCAGGTCGTCCCAGAACCCGGAGCTCGCCTCGAAGGCCGCGTCGATCGCGCCGGGCTCTCGGTAGCGCGCCACCAGCACGCGCGCCTCGTCGAGCGTCGCCGTCTGGCCGAGCAGGAAGCTCACGCTCGCCGAGCCACCCGCGGGGACCTCGAGGTGGTTCATGAGCGCGCCGCAGTTGTCGTGGTAGCGGCCGGAAAGACCGCCGAGCGCCTTGCGTCTCATCGCGGCTGGCTCGCAGGGGCGACGGTTGCGGCCGACGAACTCGGTGCGGCTCGCGGTCCACGAGTGGAGCGGCAGATCGGACGCCAGGAACGCGCAGCGCCCGGGGAAGTCGAGGTTGAGGTGGTTGTGCGCGGTGAGCATGTCCGTCTCGGCATCGAACCACGTCACGACGAGCTGCTGTGCGCGGGAGCGCGAGTCGCCGAGCACCCACTCGACGAACTGCGTCACCGAGAGGACCCGGTCGCGTCCCGATCGGTTCTCGAGGGTGAGCCGGCAGATTCGGACCGAATCGTCGACGCCGACGGTCCAGTCCAGCGTGTGAGCGATGCCGTGCGTCTCGTGCTCGAAGCGCGCGTGACCCTTGCCGTGCCGGATCACGTACGGTTCCGGCGTACGGACCGGCAACGGGGTGGGGCTCCAGAACTCGCCGGTCTCCTCGTCGCGCACGTAGATCGCTTCGCCACTGCCGTCGGAGACGGGGTCGTTGTTCCACGTGGTGATGCGGTTCTCGTGGCTGTTGAGCGCCCACGTGCACCCCACGCCGGCCTCGCTCACCGTACAGCCGAAGTCTGGCGACGCGAGCACGTCGATCCACGGCGCAGGGGTGGTGCGGTCTTCCTCCAGCACGATGACGTAGTCGCCCGTCTCGGCGTCGAACCCGCCGTATCCGTTGTCGAACAGGAGCTCGGGCCGCTCGAACGCGGGCGCCACGTACGGCACCGGCTCGGCGGTCGGGACGAACGCGCCGGGCAGGTCCGGACGCTTTCCTCGGCGGTTGAGCTGGAGCTCGATCGGGCCGCCCTCGCCCTCAAGCGTCGCGCGCGCGACCGAGCGGAGCAGGTTGTGGACGTCGGGATGCATCTGATCCGCTCGGCGCAGGAAGACGCCGCCGGGCTTGTCAAGCAGCTGGAGCGCGTGACCGGTCCGGACCAGCAGCCGCAGCCGGTCGTCGAGGTCGTCGGCGTAGCCGGTCGGGCGCGTGTTGAGGACGACGAGGTCCGCGACGAGTCCCTTGTGCCGCCAGTACTGGTGGGCGAGGAGCGCCTGCTTCACCAGCGGGGCGTGCTCGAGCTCTTCGACCGTGACTAGGAGGATGGGCAGGTCGCCCGAGATGCCGATGGACCACAGACCGGACATCTGCAGCCCGTTCTCGACCGGTGTCTTCACCTTGAGCGGCGAGTAGGGGTCGGTGAGCACCAGCCGAGACGCGAGCCGTTCGAGCGTGATCGCTTCCTCGGGGCTGATGCCCAAGTCGCGCAGCTCGAGCTGGGCGGCCGTCCACGCGAGGTCGATGGCGCGCTGCGCACTGCGCACGTCGCCGTACTTCTCGGTGAGGCGCAGGGCGGTGTCGCGCGTCTCGGCGACTCCGGTGGCGTAGACCAGGCGCATGCTCTCGCCGGGCTCGACGGTGATCGAACGGCGGATCGACGCGCACGGGTCGAGCACGGGGCCGTGGCCACCCGCCAGAGCACCGGGCCGCTCGAGAGCCGCCGGGTCGTCGGCGCCGCGAAGGCGGCCGAGGAACGCCGCGCGGTCGGTCTCGAACGAGGTCTCGCACCCCTCGAGCTCGCAGCCTACGACGTGCAGTCCCCACATCCGCGGCTCGTCGCTGCGGCGCGGGCGCCGCGAGAAGAGGATCGCGTTGGTCTGGGGCAACCACTCGGTCTCGACGAAGAGGTTGGAGAACGACTTGTGCGCCTGGTCCGAGCCCTGCGAGGCGAGCGAGATCTCGAAGTACGAGGTGACGTCGAGCGAGCGAGGCCGGCGACCGTGGTTGGTGATCGTGAGCCGCCTGACCTCGACGTCGTCTTCCGGCGAGACGGTGACTTCCACGTGCGTCTCGATCTCGCCGTCGCGCCGGCGATACTCGGCCTTGTCCGGAGCGAAGACCACGTGGAAGTCGTCCGGGCGCGTCGGGTGTGGGTTGTGCGGCGCCGAGAAGGTCGTGCCGGTCTCGGGGTCGCGGATGTAGAAGAACTGTCCCCAGCAATCGCGCGTGACGTCCTCGCGGTAGCGGGTCACGGCGAGGTCGTTCCAGCGGGAGTATCCGCCGCCGCCGTTGGTGACCATGACGGAGTAGCGCCCGTTCGAGAGGAAGTGGGTCGCGGGCACGGGCGTCTCGGCGGTGGGGTAGGAGCGGGTCACGGGGGGCGGGAGCTCGCGGATCGAGCGAACGCTCTCGACCTCTTCGACGTGCGGGGACACGAGCTGTACGTGGCGCGGCAGGCGTTCCTGGAGCAGCAGCTCGGCCGACCCGACCATGGGGTCGGAGTGGAACCGCTCGAGCATGCGCCCTCCCAGGATCGCATTGCCGAGCGCGACGAACGCCATGCCCTGGTGGTGCGCGAAGTACGACTTCACGACCGCTCGCGTCTTGCCGGCCGGCACGCGGCCCGCCGTGTAGTCGAGGGACTCGTAGTAGCCGTAGCGCCCCTCCGCGCCCTCCTCCGAGAACGCCGAGAGGTTCTCGATCACCTCGGCGGGGGCGACGGGCAGGGCGATGATCGACGCGTACGGCGCGACCACGACGTCGTCGGACAACCCGCGCTTCAGCCCCAAACCCGGCACTCCGAACGCCTGGTACTGGTAGGTGAGCGCCGCATCCTTCGCGTTGAACGCCGACTCGCTGACGCCCCACGGCACGCCGCGGACGCGACCGTAGTCGATCTGGGCTCGCACCACGGTGTGGTACGTCTCGTCGAGCAACGTCTGGGGCCACCCGCGCATCACGAGCAGCGGCATGAGGTACTCGAACATCGACGCGCTCCAGCTGACGAGCGCTCGTCCCTCGCGGGTACGTGTCAGCGCCCTGCCGAGCCGGAACCAGTGCTCCTGAGGCACGTCGCCCTTCGCGATCGCGAGGAAGCTCGCAAGACGGCATTCGCTCGCGAGCAGGTCGTAGTAGCTCGGGTCGAGCCGACCCTCGTTGAGGTTGTAGCCGATCGAGAAGAGCTGGCGGTGCGGGTCGTAGAGCATCGAGAAGTCGGTGTGCTCCCACATCTCGCGCGCGATGTCGGCGCTCAGTCGCAGCCGAGCGAGCAGCTCGACGCAGACCGGTCGGGCGTCTCGGATACCGGCGGCCGCGGCCGCGGCCCACGCGCTTGCGTCCGGCTCGGCCGACGAGTCGGCGATGGCGTCGAGAGCGGCGAGCGCTGGCTCCAGTCCCTCGGCGAGGCCGACCAGACTGGGCACGTACGCCGAGAGCGGCTCGAGGGTGGGCTCGCCGCGCAGGGACGGCGGGACCTGCTGCAGGACAGCGGCCCACGGCGCGCACGCGTCGAGAAGTGCCCTCGGCGCGGCGACGGCATCGAGGACCTCGCCTGCCGAGGCGACCAGTGCCGCGAGCGGTGTCGCGGGCACCGTCACGCCGTCGTCGCCCGCTTCGGGCGCGGGCGCGCTCACGCCGTCCTCCTGGGGCTGCGACGCGAGGATCTGGGCCAGAGGCCCGGCGAGGTCGGCGGTCAGGTCCGCGAGCCGCTCGAGCTGGGCCGCCCACTCGCCCAGGTCCGTCGGCGGCTCGGTGAGGTCCACCGTGCGCAGCAGCCCGTCGAGCGATTCCCGCAGCGAGCGCACGGCGTCGGCGGGGCACAGGTCTTCTCGGCAGGCGACCAGGTCCTCGAGGGCCAGCTGGGTCGCGTCGCGGATGCCGGCGAGGAGTTGCGGCCCCAGCAGCGGCGACTCGGAGGCCTCGAGGAGTGCCACGCGCAGCACCAGGAGGTGGCCGGCGAGGTTGCCCGAGTCGACCGTCGACACGTAGGCGGGCCGGAGCGGCTCGAGCGTGGCGATGTCGTACCAGTTGTAGAAGTGGCCGCGGAACCGTTCGAGCCCCGCCATGGCCGTGAGCGTCGAGGCCGTCCGGTCGACCAGCTGCGAGAGTGGTGCGTAGCCCAGGTCGTAGGCGGTCACGTACGAGAGCAGTTGCAGCCCGATGTTCGTGGGCGACGTCCTCCACGCGACCACGCCGCCGGGGTCCTCCTGGAAGTTGTCCGGCGCGAGACTGTGGCCGTGGTCGACCACGAAGGTGTCGAAGAAGCGCCACGTCTTGCGCGAGACCCGGCGCAACGCGCGCACGTCGGACTCGCCGAGCAGGACGGGCTCGCGTCCCGCGAGCGGCCGCGAGTACCACCACGCCACGAACGGACCGGCAGCCCAGACGAGCGCGAGTGGAAGCGCCACGGCGAGCCGGGCCGGCTCGGCCCGCGTGCCCAGCAGCAGTATCGCGACGGCGATCGCGGCCGCCGGGCCCATGACGGCCAGAAACGCCGTCCGGGTCGTGCCGGCGCGCTTCTCGGCGTCGGCGGCGGTCTCCCACTCGAGGAGCCTCTTGCGGGTGACGAGCATCCGCCACAGCGCGCGGACGATCGCGTCGGCCATGAGCCAGGCCTGGTAGGGGAGCACGGCGAGCGACAACAGCCCGCGTTGCGTGTCGAGCCCGAAGTCGCGCAGGACCGAGGGTGCGGTCGAGACGAACGAGACGGAGCGCGGCCGGAACACCATCGAGTCCGCGAGCGCGAAGTACGCCGGGAAGAAGATGACGAGCACCATTACGAGCGGCCACGAGACCGCAGCGTGCGGCACCAGCATCCACCCGAACAGGAGCAGCGCGATGGTCGCCGGTGGGACCAGGGAACGCCGCAGGTTATCGACGACCTTCCAGCGGCTGAGCGAGTTGAGCGGATTGCGCACGGGCTTGCCCGAGGCGTCGTCGACGCGCCCGCCCAGCCACGGCAGCGTCTGCCAGTCGCCGCGCACCCAGCGATGGAGGCGCGAGGCGGCCGCGAGGTAGTTCGCGGGGTAGTCGTCGAGCACCTCGATGTCGCTCGCGAGGCCGGTGCGCAGGAACGAGCCCTCGATCAGGTCGTGGGAGAGCAGCGAGTTCTCGGCGAAGCGGCCCTCGAGCACGCCCTCGAAGACGTCGACCTCGAAGATGCCCTTGCCGGTGAACGAGCCCTCGCCGAACACGTCCTGGTACGTGTCGGAGACCGCGCCCGAGTACGGGTCGATTCCCGTCGCGCCCGAGTACAGCCCCGCGAAGCGACTGCGCCCGGCGCCCTGCAGCGTCATCCCGACGCGCGGTTGCACCAGGCCGTAGCCGCGCCCGACCCGGGGCTCGCCCGGGGTCCACCGCGCGCGATTGAGCGGGTGCGCGATCGCCGAGATGAGCTTGCGCGCGCCGTCGCGCGGCAGCACCGTGTCGGAGTCGAGCGTGATGACGAACGTCGCCGAGTGGCGGAAGTCGAGGTCGCCGAGCTTGGTCGAGAACGTCGTCCGCGCGGTGCCGCGCATCTCGCGCACCAGCTCGAGGAGCGCGCCGCGCTTGCGCTCCCATCCCATCCAGCGTTCCTCGGACTCGTTGTAGCTGCGGTCGCGCACGAGCAGGTGGAACGGGCGCATGCCGTGCTCCGCCTCGTAGCGCTCGTTGAGCTCGGAGATGCCGCGCACCGCCGCCTCGACGATCTCGCCGTCGTCGGGCCGCGTCGGCTGGTCCGCCGCCCGCACGTCGCCGAGAAGCCCGAAGCCGATGTTGGGGTCGCGGTTGGCGAGGTAGGCGATCTCGAGGTTCTCGATGACGTCACGGACCGACGGCACCGAGCTCAGCAGCGCCGGCACCACGACGAGCGTCCGGTGCGCCTCGTCCACCGGACGGCGGTGGTCGAGCTTGGCCATGATGCGGGGCGCGAAGACGAAAGCGGCAAGCCGGTTCACGACGACGAGTGCCAGCTCGACGGCGGGAGCGAGCGCGAGGAACAGCGTCGCGACGAGTTGCCAGGGCGCTGCGCCCTCGGCCTTCACGTAGACGCCGAGCAGCGCGATGAGCGCCACCGAGACCGCGGCGAGCGAACCCCAGTAGAAGAGGCCGTGCCGGGAAAGCCATCCGCGGTACAGGCGTTCGCGTTTGCGGGGACGGTATCCCACGAGAGGCTCGAGCTCGTAGCGGCCGTCGGCGACGAGCCAGTACCCGACGTGTCCGCGGACGGCGTCGGAGGCGTCGCGGCGGAGCGCGTCCTCGGCGAGCGACACGACCTTCTCGGCGAGCTCGTTCTCGGCGAGCTTGGAACGTCTCGAGATCATCTCGAGTGCATGGCGGTAGCGGTCGCGGCTGGCGAAGTCCATGAACGCGTAGGTCTGCGCGGGGTCGCGGCGCAGGATCGACTCGGCGATTGAGACGCGCTCGAAGAACTCGCGCCAGTCGAGCGCGTCCAGTAGCCGGATGCTGGTGATCGCGTTGGCGATCGAGACCTGGTTGGCGGCCTGCTCCTGCTGCGCATCGGCGGCGGCGGTCTCGAGCACGATGCCGGCCGCCGAGAGCCGGCGCTCGAGCCACGCGTTGACGGCGTCGCCCCCGCTCTCGAGCTCGCCCAGGCGCTGGGTGAGCCGCACGAAGAAGGCGGCGGTCGCGTCGCGCGTCGAGGCGTCTATCTCGGCGAGGAGAGCAGGGAGTCGTGCGGGGTCGTCCTGGGCGGTGACGACCAGGCGGCCGGCCCACTGGTCGGCGGCCTGCTCGGCGCGCATCGAGCGCACGACGGCGCGCGAAAGGCGGCGCAGGTTCTCGACGAGCGCCACGCGCAGCATGATCGGCACGGCCCAGACCTCGCCGATCGTCAACGGCGAGACCTCCTGGTAGCCGTTCGCGAACCGGAAGAGGTACTCCTCGTCGAGGCGGGAGTCCGTGTGGGTGACCAGCGACAGCACCGCCGGGTAGACGCGGGGGAAGTCGGTGTAGGGACCCTGGGTCAGGCGCGGCAGTTCGATGCCGTAGTCGGCGGGCAGGTCCTCGCGGACCAGGAGCACCTGCTCCTCGATGAGGTAGTAGTTGTCGAGCAGCCACTCGCCCGCGGGCGAGGAGCCGCCGATTCTGCGAGCGGCCGCCGCGAGCTCCCGGTTGTCGGACGCGAGGCCGCTTGCGGCCTTCTCGGCGAGCGCGATGAGCGGGGTCGTGCGGATGCGTCCGGCGACCGTCCAGGACTGCTCGCTCGCGAGCGTCCGCGCCTCCTCGGCGAGGCGTTCGGCCGAGAGAAGCTCGCCGCGCAGCGCCTCGTCGCCGAGTGCCGAGCGGTCCGTGTCGGTGCGTGCGTCGTCGGACATGGGGCTCCTTGGCGTCCGGTCACGGCCACAGTTGGCGGGGTGTTTGCGCGAGGTGGGTAGAGTCATTATCCCCGAGCAGCCGAGAAGGTGGCGCGCGGCTTGCTCGCAAGATACCCCTTGGGGTATGCTAGCGCGACAGCGCCCGGGCGGCGAAGTGGCCGTTCGGGCCCGCTTGAGAAGGAGATGCAGTGAAGAAGGCGCTTCCGTGGATCATCGTGGCGGTCGTCGTGGTGGGGATCGCGGTGTTCGCGCTCAAGCCCGCCGCTGCCGGCGTACAGACCGTCGACGTCCAGGGCGTGAAGGACGCGCAGTCGTCCGGAGTGCGCATCGTGGACGTTCGTTCTCCGGGCGAGTTCGCAGGTGGCCATATCGAGGGCGCGCAGAACGTGCCGCTCGACCAGTTCCAGTCGATCGCCTCTCAGTGGGATAAGGGCCAGCCCGTGCTGGTCTACTGCCAGACGGGCGCACGCTCCGCCGAGGCGGTCTCGATGCTGCAGCAGCTGGGATTCGAGAAGATCCTCCACTTCGACAAGGGCATCGTCGCCTGGACGGGGTCGCTCGAACAGGGCGGCGGCTCGACCTCGCAGGCGCCCCAGCTTCAGGCGAGCGCGCTGCCGGTGATGTACGAGTTCTACACCGGTTGGTGACCCAGCTGCCAGAAGATGAAGCCTGTGGTCGACAGGCTCAAGCAGCAGTACGAAGGCAAGGTCGAGTTCAAGCTCTACGACGTCGACAAGAGCCAAGAGGGTCAGGAGCTCATGTCGAAGTTCAACGCGCAGTACGTGCCGACGTTCGTCTTCGTCAACCGGGACGGCAGCGTCGCGACGCAGAAGGTTGGAGAGATCGCCGAGTCCGACCTTGCGAGTGTGCTCGACGGGTTGAAGTAGTCGGGCGTCGCGCGAGGCGCCCGGCGAGGAGTCGCCCATCACAAGAACGGGCGCGCTCGTCAAGGAATCGGTAACGAACGGTACCCAAGTGGTACCGTTCGTCGTTTTCACCCGACTGGACGACTGGGCACCGTGCTGTGGGCGGGTATAGTCGAGACCGAGGGCGCCTGCTCGGCGTCCGCACCCGTCAGTCAGGAGGTCTAACTGCAGGTGGAAGAATCGGTAGAGCAGGAAACCCGGACCGGGATGGCAGCTGAAGGCATTCGGTAGAAGAGGGATGTAGGCAGGTACGTGAACCAGGTACGTGTACGAGGGAACGTGTACGGAAGACCGTGAACGAGAAGGGCGCCGGATCGAGTCGGCGCGAACGGTAGAGAACCACCGAGCACGACCTACCGAAGAGCCGGGCATAAGCCCCTGGAGCGCCGAGGGATGCGGTCGCGTCATCAACACGGCGACCAAGAATCCCCCAGGATAACCCTTTGGAGGGGTACCTCGGGCGGTGCGAAGGCCATCCCGGTCGATTCCTGCCCAGAGCGAACGAGACGGAATAGATGCCGGCGCAGAAACGGCCGGTGAACCGAAGGAGCGGGCCCCGGTGAGGGGCCCGCTCCTCGTGTCTTGGGGTGACGGAGACGTCACCTTCGATCCGCTACAGCGCTTCCGGACCAGTCTCGCCGGTGCGGACGCGGATGACCTCGTCGATCGTGGAGACGAAGATCTTGCCGTCACCGATGCGGTCCGTACGCGCGACCTTCACGATGGTGTCCACCAAGTCTGCGACCTCGTGGTCGTTGACCACGGCGACGACCGAGACCTTCGGGAGCAGGTCGATCACGTACTCGGCGCCGCGCCAGTGCTGCGAGATGCCGCCTTGCGTTCCGTGGCCCTTCACCTCGGTGATGGT
>CAZXWK010000040.1:0-18504 GCA_964644675.1 uncultured Eubacteriales bacterium
CGGATGTTCATCTACAGCGTCTCGATCGCGCCGCTCTTCTCCGACGCACCGGCGAGCGCGCGTCCGTTCCTCGGCTACATGCTGGTCGACCAGAACTACACCTCGACCATGATCGAGGGCCGCCACCGCGAGGACGTGAACGTCGTCTGGTACTACGTGGGCGGCGGCGCGGCGCTTTGGACCGTGTGGCAGATCTCGAGCATCGCCGGTGCGCTGGCCGGACCGTTCATCCCCGCGTCGTGGGGGCTCGACTTCACGATCCCGCTCGTCTTCCTCGCGATGCTCGTCCCGGCGATCAAGGACCGCACCGCGCTCGCGGTCGCAGCGGTGACGGGCGTCGCGTCCGCGGTGCTGGTGCCGCTGCTGCCGATGCAGAGCGGGCTCATCGTCGCGATCCTGGTGGGCATGGCGGCCGGCGCCGTGCTCGATCGGCCCCGAGCGGGTGAGGAGTCGTGAGTCACGTCGCGCAGTTCTGGCTGCTCATCGTCGTGCTCGCGCTTGGGACGTGGTCCATGCGCGCCTTCCCGATCATCCTGCACGGCCACGTGCCGCACCCCGCGTGGCTCGAGCGGCTGCTCAAGCACGTGCCGGTGGCGGCGCTGACCGCGCTGGTCGTGCCCGGGGCGCTCTACCTGCACCAGGGGAGCGAGTACACGTTCGCGCCGGCGCGCACCATCGCCTCGGCGATCGCGTTGCTGGTCGCGTGGCGCACCAGGAACGTGCTCTGGACGCTCGCCGCGGGCATGGGCGCGCTCTGGCTCGCACAGTGGGCGCTCGCGGCGCTCGGGTAGGTCGGGCTCCTCTGCGGTGACGGGCCTTGGCGCTCAGCGCGCTCCCAGCGGCGTCGATTCCACATGGAGTCGCCCGGACTCCTGCAGTCGCACCAGGGCGTCGGTCACCTGCGGATCGTACTTCTCGGGGTGGCCGGTGATCTCGGCGACGGCGGCGTCCAGTCCGAAAGCCGGTCGATACGGGCGATGCGAGGCCATGGCGTCGACGACGTCGGCAACGGCGACGATTCGCGCGGCCATCATGATCTGGTCGCCGGCGAGTCCCGCGGGATAGCCGGAGCCATCCATGCGCTCGTGGTGCTGCAGCACGACGTCGGCGACGGGCCAGCCAAAGTCGATCTCGCCCAGGATCTCGCATCCCACACGCGAGTGGTTCTTGATCAGCTCGAATTCGATGTCCGAGAGCGTACCGGGCTTGGTGAGTATCTCGACGGGGACCGTGAGCTTGCCGATGTCGTGCACCAGCGCCGCGATCTCGATGCCCTCGCAGTCGTCCTCGGGGAGGTCCATCTCGGCGGCGATGGTCTTCGCGATGCCGGCGACGGCGACTTCGTGGCCCTGCGTGTACGGGTCCCGGGCCTCGACGATCTTGCCCATCGTCGAGATCGTGCTCTTCAGCAGGCGCTCGAGTCGTTCGGAGTAGGCGAGGAGGGCCTTCTCGGCCTCTCGGCGTCCCTCGAGGAAGCGGACGCGGTCCACCGCCACGGCAACGTGGTTCGCGAGAGCCGTCAGGTAGTCCAGATGCGCCTGCGTCGGCGGGCGTACGCCCTCGTCGCCGAAGGTTCCCAGGAAGAGACTGCCCTGCATGACGTCGGCGAGCATGAGCGGGACGTTGATGATGGTGCGGTTCTGGATCGCGTTGACGACCTCTTTGTTGGTGCGCGGATCGGTGCGGGCGTCATCCACCACCACGATGTGGGTGCCCTCGACCAGCTCCTGCATCATGGGATCTTCGGTGATAGGGATCCTGATGAACGTTTCGGTCCGGGTGTCGGCGCGGTACTTCCCGCCCATCTCGTGAAGCGGTTCCCGGATCTGCTCGAGTTCGAGGTCGCTGCCCTCGAACGCGAGCATCTGGAAGCACTGGTCGTCCTCGCACATGATGCCGAGCGAGACGGTCGAGTAGCCGGTCGCCTGGGGGATCTCCGAGATCATCGCCGCTGCGATCGCCGAGTAGGTCTCAGCGCGACCGAGCAGCCGGTACAGGCGGTGCAGCGAGCTCTGGTATTCGTTGGGTTCGTACACGGGTCCCCCCAGATCGCGCCGAGCGAGGGATTCGGCGACTTCGCCGGCGGTGCGCTGCGCATGTCGCAAGGGGCAGCGCACCTCACATCGTACTCGATGTGGGGGGTTGGGATTCGCGCATCGCGTGGTCGGCTTCGCGCGGCCGCTACGCCCGCGCGGTCATGCGCTCTCGCACCACCGCGGCGAGCCGCGCGAGGCCGGTCTCGAGCTGCTCCTCGCTCGCGTGCGAGAAGTTGAGGCGCGCGTAGCCCACCTCGTCGGAGCCGTGCGGGAAGAACACCTCGCCCGGCATGAACGCGACGTCGCGCTCGAGCATCGCGGGCAGCAGCTCGCGCATGTCGAGGCGCTGCCGCATCCGCAGCCAGAAGAACAGGCCGCCGGGGGGCGGGGTCCACTCGGCGAGGTCGGAGAAGTGGCGCTCGAGCGAGGTCTGCATCGCGTCGCGCTTGGCGCCGTAGGTCGCACGCAGTGTGGCGAGGTGCTCGTCGAGCCCGTCCGAGCCCAGCTGTGCGAGCGCCAGGTACTGCCCGATGCGGTTGGTGTGCAGGTCGGCCGCCTGCTTCAGGTGGACCAGGTGTTCGATCAGGTCCGGCGAGGCGACCAGGTAGCCCACGCGGATGCCCGGCATGAACGACTTGCTGAACGTCGACTGGTAGATCCACGAGCCACCGTCGAGGTGGGCGCACAGCGGCGTGCGGTCGACGTCCTCGTAGACGAGCTCGCGGTACGGGTCGTCCTCGAACACGACGAGCCCTGCGTCGCGTGCGGCCAGCGCGACGGCGCGACGGTTCTCGGCCGAGTAGCACGTGCCGCTGGGGTTCTGGAACGTCGGGATGAGGTAGGCGAGGCGCGCGCCGGTCTGCTCGGCGGCGGTTCGGAGCGCGTCGGGGGAGATTCCGCCCTCCGAGAGGGGCAGGCCGTGGCAGTGCGCACCGAACAGCTCGAAGGCCTGGAGCGCGGCGAGGTAGGTCGGCGACTCGACCAGGACCGGGGTGCCGGGGTCGATGAAGAGCTTCGCGACCAGGTCGATGCCCTGCTGCGAGCCCGAGAGCACGAGCACCTGCGAGGAGTCGCACGCGATGCCGAGCGCGCGGGCCTGCTCGGCGATCGCCTCGCGCAGTGCGGGCTCGCCCTCGCTCGGGCCGTACTGGAGCGCCTCGACGGGAACGGCGTCCCAGTCGGGGAGGTGCAGCGTCTGCGGTGCGGGCAGCCCGCCGGCGAACGAGATCATGCCGGGCCGCTGCGTCGCCGCGAGGATGTCACGGACGAGCGACGAGGTCAGCCGAGACGTGCGTTCCGAGAACATCGGACCCTCCGTTCGCGCCGCGTTGGCGGGTGCCGCCCATCGCGGTAGAATGGCAACAAGATTGACCTATATTCCCGCGGCAGGCGAGGTATGTCAACATGGTTGACTCTTTGCGCGAACACCAGCTCAACGAGGCGCTCGAGCTCTTCTTCTTCGCCTACCGAGAGTTCACGGCGTATCCCGACGAGGTCCTGGCACGCCGCGGTCTGCAGCGGGTCCACCACCGCATCCTCTACTTCGTGGGCCGGAATCCCGGCATCACGGTAAGCGAGCTGCTCCGCGTGCTCGACGTGAGCAAGCAGGCGCTCAACGCACCGCTGCGCCGCCTTGCCGAGGAGGGTCTCGTGTCGAGTACTCCCGGCGCGGACCGCCGAGTGCGGCAGCTGCGTCTCACCCCCGCCGGAGCCAAGCTCGAGAGCGAGCTCTCGGGATCCCAGCGCGACCGCATGGCGCAGGTCTTCTCGGCGGTGGGGACGACCGCCGAGGACGACTGGCGCGAGGTCATGCGCCAGGTGGCTGCGCGGTGACTCACGGGGTGCGCCCGTGGTGCCGATACTGAGGCCACACGAGACACGGTGCGGGAACGGCGCGGAGGATATCGTGAGCGATCAGATCGTCTTGAAGGGTGTCGTCGCCAAGAGCACGTTCGAGTACGTCAAGGACGTGCACGGTGACGGTCCGTGGCAGCAGTGTCTCGATCGGTTGAGCGACGCCGACCGTATCGCCATCACCGCCGGCGGCAACGTGCCCCTCTCGGCGATGGGGCGGTTCAACGAGGCGTTCGTCGAGGTCGTGTGCGGCGGCTCGCGCATGCGCGCGCAGGAGGAGTTCCGCCGCATGGGCGCCGTCTCGGCCGAGCAGCTCCTCACCGGTGGCGGCATCTTCAGCATCTTCGCGCGCTTCGTCTCGCCCAAGGCGGTGCTGAGTCGCGCCGAGAGCGTCATGAAGACCGCGTATCCGGGAGTCCAGGTGACCGTCGCGCTCGACGCCGACGAGTCCGGCGGGACGATCACCATGCGCGACATGAGCGGCTACCCGTACGGGAGCCAGCGGATCGTCGGCTGGCTGCTTCGCGGGCTCGAGATCGTGGGCGGCAAGAACGCCCGCGTCGCCGAGCGGAACTGGGACGCAGGCGTCATCGACAGTCCCGAGTACGTCATCGACCTGCACTGGGAAGGCTGGCGCTAGCGGTCAGATCCGCGCCGCCCGGACCCCTCACATCGACGCGAGATTGACGATGTTGCCCTCGGGATCGGTGAACCACGCCGCCTTGGAGCCGTCCATCTCGGCGATGCCGTTGACGGTCTTCAGCCCGATCTCGGGCATGTCGTAGTCCTCGAAGACGACGCCCTTGGCGCGCAGGTCGGCCACGACCGGCTCGAACTCGCTCGCCGGCAGCCCGAAGCCGAGCGTGGTGTTCTGCGGCGCGGGCATGCCGGGGCGCTCGTAGATCATGACCTTGGTCCCGTCGCCGGCCTCGAGGAAGACCGACCCCGGGGCCGTTCTGCCGGCGACCTCGATCAGTCCCAGCACATCCGTGTAGAACCGCTTCTCGCGATCCAGGTTCTCCGCCCGCAGTACCGCTGCGGCGGGATAGCCACCCAGTCCAGCCATGATCGGCCTCCGATCGACGTACCTACCGCCTCGTGCTTCGAGGCGCCTTCTCTAGCTACCCGCCTCGCCGCTGGGGGTCACTGGATCGGCGCGCGGGTTCCGTCGGGCGGTACCGCCGAGGGCGCGTTCGGCACGTGGCGCGGCTGAGCGGAAGCCTCTCTCTGCCGAGACGCACCGGTTCGCAGGCACGGATTACCAAGCGCGACTCGGCGGGAAGGCACTACGTACTGTGCATCCGGCCGAAAGGAGGTGCCGAGATGCAGATGCAGAGTGACGCGCACGTGATGACATGCCTGGCCGAGGACTGCTCGTGGAACTGCCGCGAAGAGTGCTGCGCGCCGTCGGTCATGGTGGGCTCCGACCATCCTCGTTGCGACACCTTCACCACCGGTGAGGTCAAGCCGCTCGACGACATGGCCCCGGTCACCTCGTGCAACATCGCCGACTGTCACTTCAACCACGGCCTGGCGTGCGATGCGGCGGGCATCACGCTCAACACCCACTCGGGGCACGCGGACTGCCTCACCTATCGCCACTAGCAGACCCTGCGGGTCAGGACGCGGACGGGGGCCGGATGACCGGCCCCCGTCGCATTTGCTGCTGAGAGCGCATCAGATCGATCGCAGGAAACTGCTTGACATTCGAGTTTCCATGGTGGAAACTGATGGCGCTGGGAGTTTCCGCGCGAGACACGATCGACACGCGAAGGAGGTGCACCGTGGGCCAGAAGGAGCAGATCGCCGAGGCGTTCGAGCGGCACGTGAGCCGCCTCGGCTACGCGAAGACGACGCTCGACGACGTCGCTCGCGAGCTGCACATCTCCAAGAAGACGATCTACGTGCACTTCGACGGCAAGCGCGAGATCTACAGCTACATCGTCGAGCGGCAGGCCGCGGCCGAGCAGCGCAAGCTCCGCGCGATGGTCGCCGAGCTGCCGACGCACCGCGCGAGGGCGGAGGCGCTGTTGAAGTTCGTGATCGGAAGCGCTCGGGCGCACATCGCCGAGACGAGCGAGGCCGAGTGGCTCCAGGAGTACGAGATCGCCGCCGACTCGTTCGCGAAGGCGAACGGCGACCTGCTGCGCGAGATCGTCGAGGAGGGCATCGAGGCCGGCGAGTTCGCCAGTGGTGACCCCGAGCTGGTCCAGGCGATGTGCAAGGCGATGCTGCTCGAGTACGTGGTGATGGTGAACGCGGCTCCCGACTTCGACCGGGATGCCGAGCTCGTGGAACGGGTGCTGCGCTTCATCGGATAGGCAGTGCGGGTCTCGCCCCGGCCGGCCAGCCGGCGGTGGCAGAGGCCCTTTGTTCGGCCCTATGGAAACTGGAAACCCATATGGTTTCCGAGTAGTGAAGGAGAGAATGATGGAGACAACGACGACGGCCACCGACGTGGCGAGGACCGGCAGCTGGGCCACCCAGACCCCGGGCGAGAAGCTCTTCTCGCTGACGGTCGGCGGGCTCGCCACCCTCGTGAACGTGGCGTTCGCCTACTACCTGTTCACCGACCCGACCCGGCTCACCGAGCTGTGGATGTGGACGCGGTCGCTGCCGCTGCTCGCTCAGGGCGTCATCTGGCTGCTCTGCCTGCCGTGGATGGTGGCGCTGTGGATGTGGAGCATGCCGTGGGCGTTCGCCCTGCGGATCGTGCTGGTCGTAGGGATCCTGCTGTTCACCGAGTTCCTGATGTACCCGTTCAAGTAGCCGAGAAGGAGACCGAGATGTTGAGGATGGCGTTCTGGGGAGTGTTCGTGGCCGGGTTCGTGGCGTGCTCGACGCTGGGCATCGGCCCGGTGCTCAAGCGGATGGGTGGCGACTGGACGAGCCTGCCGATGCTCGCGGGCATCGTGCTGGGCATCGCGATCGTGGCGCTCGCCGGCGCGTTCGTGAGCGGCGCGCGCCCGGCGTTCCTGGCCAGCGACACGGCGATGGTGGTCGCGCTCGTGGTGCTCGTGGCGGCGAAGGTCGCGGTGGGCGCGGCGACGATGGTGGTCGTGCGATGAGCTGGATCGCGCTGATCGGCTTGGTGCTGGCGGGGGCCGCGGGTACGCTCGCGGCCCAGGTTGGTGCGCCAGACGGCGGCCCGCACGCGGCGCCCGCGCAGTCGCGGGTGCGTTGAGAGCGCGTCGCCGTCATGGGCGCTACGCTACGTGCCCCCGTGGCCGGCGCCCGCTGAGCGGAGCGCGCCCACGTTCTACCGCCGGTCGGCGAGCGCCGTCGAGCCGCCCGCCACGTCCTCGCGCAGCACCCGCCGCATGCGCGCGGGCTCCTCGAACATGGGGCTGTGGGCCGAGTCCTCGAACGTGTAGAACCCCTTGGCCGGCGCGTCGAGCTTCTCGAAGTAGTCGCGCGCCAGGTCGTAGTTGGTGGTGTAGTCGTAGCGGCCCTGCACGAAGTATGCGGGTACCTCGATCGCCGGCACCTCGTCGCGCATGTCCACCGTCATGAACTCGTCCCAGAAGCGCTTCTTCGAGGCGATCTTGCCGCGCCACAGGTTCGCCTTCTCGGCCAGGGTGTACTCGTGCGACTTCCAGGAGGGCACGAAGACGCCGGTCTCGACCGACTTCATGTCGCGCGTCGTGCCCACGCCCAGGCGGTGCATGACGCCGTCGCGCATCGCGTTCCACTTGGGCGGCAGCGGCGCATCGGTGGTGACGGGCGAGGCCTCGAGCTTGCGCACCATGGCCGCGTCTCCAGCTTCGCGGTAGGCCGCCAGCGCGTAGTCGTAGGCGAGCCTCTCGGACTCGATCTGGTGGGTGATCTGGCCCATGCCGATGTAAGCGTGGAAGCGCTCGGGGGCGCGCTCGGCGGCGCGGATGCCGATGTAGGAGCCCCACGAGTGCGCGAGCAGGTAGACCTTGTCCTGGCCGAACCGCTTGCGGAGGTAGTCGGTGACCGCGATGGTGTCGTCCACGAGCTGGTCGACGGTCATCGAATCCGGAGCCGAGGCGCCGGCGCCGTAGGACAGCCCGGCGCCGCGCTGGTCCCACCACACCACCGTGAAGTCCTGCTCGAGCCCGGTGGGTCGGGTCGCGTCGAGGAAGTACTCGGGCATGCCGGGTCCGCCGTGCACGATCAGCAGCACCGGATTACTCGGGTCGGCGGAGCGGATGACCATGCCCTGCTCGGTGCCGTTGACGGGCACGCGGATCTTCTCGGCGATGGAGCCGGGGACCGGGCGGCCGGAGGCGTCGGTGACGGGGCGGACACGGCCGGGGCTCCACGCGATCAGGACGCCGATCAGAGCGCAGAGCAGCGCGATGCCGACGATGGTCACGTACTGCATGACTCGCCTTCCACTGAGTGTGCGCATGGGACTAGGGGATCCGGTCGGTGACGAGGCCCTTGATGAGCGCCGAGAGGCCCGCCTCGAAGTCGGCCTCCCAGTCGCCGAGGCCCTCTGGGTGCTCCATGACCGCGAACATGGCGGGGAACTCCTCGGGCGTGAGTTCGGTGTAGTCGCCTTCGCGCGCGTCGCTGAGCTCGGAGTCGTTGACGTGGTTCGCGTACATCGTGGTGACGCCCACCGCGTACTGCCCGATCACGTTCACCGTCTGCATGGCCTGGGACGGCGGCATTCCCGCGTCCGAGAGGATCTGCAGCAGCTTCTCGACGGGCCGCAGCTGCACGGGCGTCCGCAGCGACCGGCTCATCACGATCATCGAGGCGCGCGGGTGGTTGAGCAAGGCATCGCGGATCGCGTGGGCGACGCCGGCGACGCGCGTCTCGATCGGCGCGGACGGGTCGTCCTCGGTGAGGTCGACCTCGGCCATGCCGGCGTCGAGGATCAGGTCGTAGAGCGCCGACTTGTCGGGCACGTGGTAGTAGAGCGACATCGTGCCCACGCCCAGCTCGGAGGCGAGCTTGCGCATCGACAGCGCGTCGAGCCCGTCGCGGTCGACGATCTCCATCGCCGCCGAGACGATCTGCTCGCGGGTCAGCGTGGGGGTGTTGGCTTTGCGCGGGACCATGGGTTCCACTCCTGCCTAGAGCGACGGCGCGACGACCACGTCGGAATCTGTGGTGTCGTACAGCGTACTATCGGCGGGCACGGTGGTCGACGACGCGCCCACGAACGACGCTTCGTCGACGCCGGGCATGAGCACGTTTGTCACGCCGCCGCCGGGCGTGAACAGGGCCTTGCGGTTGATGAGGACGACCAACACGGCGATCAGCGCGAACACGAGCGAGTCGTAGGGCTGGGCGTCGGGCCAGATGGGGTTGTTCATCTGGAAGTGGTAGAACGCCGCGATGAGGATGCTGCCGCGCCCCGCGTTGAAGAGCGGCGTGAGAATGAACGAGATGGACACGACGCCGATGAAGAAGGCGGGGAACGACCAGCGGCTCTGCGGCGTGCCGCTCATGAGGAACGCCGGCACGTGCCACACCGCCCACAGCGTCGAGAGGATCAGGTCCGCGACGATCGGACGGAAGCGGCGCTGCAGCAGCGGCAGGGCGACGCCCCGCCATCCGAACTCCTCCATGGGGCCGATGAGCATGCCGAGCAGCAGCGCGGGGACCACGGTGTACCAGGGAGTGAACCGGAACCCCAGATCGGCCCCCTTCATCCACGCGGCCAGGTAGAACGCCGCCGGTATGCCCAGCACAAGGTAGAGCGCCCAGCCGGCGGGGATACGCCACAGGCTCAGCCGCTTGAGGAAGTTGCCCAGGCCCCGCAGACCGTAGTGCCGCACCACCAGCGCGATCCCGGAAAGCCCCGGCGCGTAGACGGCGAGTATGAACAGGGGGTTGGTGTAGCCGATCGGGCCGAAGATGGGCTCGATCTGGTCCGAGAAGAAGATCGCCAGTGAGGCCAGGCCCCACGACAGTCCGAATGCCATGGCGAAGAACGGCCAGACCGTCCGGAACGTCATCTCCTTGCGCGCGGTCGAGGTGCTCATGTCCAGCTCCTATCGTACGGTGTACCAAACTCTCCGAGAGTAGTTATCGGACACCGTACGATAAAAGTCAAGAGGGAAGCTTCGTCTTGTTGCCGACCGACCGCCCCGCTACCAGGCGTTGGAGATGACCGATGCGGGCGAGTCCGGATTCACCTGCAGCACGAGTCCGTGCTCGTCGCCCGGCTGGCCCCACGCGAAGACGAGCCCCGTGAGCTGGAACTTGGACAGCTGCTTGTCCGAGAAGTTTGCGCCGAACCATGCCTGCGCCTTGGCGACCGCGTCCTTCTGGCGCTGCGTGGTCGCCTCGATCGCCTGCACGTAGACGCTGGGCACCTGGTACACGAAGTACTGCGGGTTGACGTCGGCGGTGGTCAGCTCGCCGGGCTTGTTCCACGCGCCCTCGGTCGTGACCTTGCCGTCGAGCACGATGACCGAGCCCATGTTGAACTTGCCGTCGGTCAGCTTGTCCGAGCTGCCGGTCACCGCGTAGCCGATGAACCGCGGCTCCGCGTTGGCCTCGTTGCGGAACACGACCGTGTTCGCATCCTGCTTGAGGTTGTTCTCGGCCATCGCGAGGTAGGCCTTGTAGCTCTCGCCGATGTTGGCGACCGCCTTGGACTCGGCGGCCCCCTCAGGAGCGAGCGCGGGATAGGTCACCGGTCCGCTCTGCGAGGACGTCGACGCGGACTCCGAAGTGGTCGCCTCGGAGCTCGTCGGCGTGGCTGCCTTGCCCGAGCAGCCTGAGAGCACAGCGGTGGCCAGCACGATGGCCAGCACCAGTCGTCTATCCATGTTCGCCTCCCCAGCCGAGAACCTCTCTCGATGGTATCGGCCGCATGACCGGGAAGCGAGAGAGGGGAGCCCCGCCGACCGGCGGGCCGCTATGCGAGCTTTCGGCGGTAGATGAGCATGGCGACGGTGTAGGCGATCAGCAGCACGCCGACGCACCAGGCGAGCGCGACCCAGATGTCGGTGCCGACGGGCTGCCCGGTGAACAGGTCGCGGATCGCGTTGACGATCGAGGTCACGGGCTGGTTCTCGGCGAAGGCGCGCACGGGGCCGGGCATCGTCTCGGTGGGTACGAACGCCGAGCTGATGAACGGCAGGAACAGGAGCGGGTAGGCGAACGCGCTTGCGCCGTCGACCGACTTCGCGGTCAGACCCGGAATCACGGCGATCCACGTCAGCGCGAGGGTGAACAGCACGAGGATGCCGGCGACGGCAAACCATGCTGCCGCACCCGCTGCGGGCCGGAAGCCCATGATGAAGGCCACGCCCACCACCACCGCCAGCGACATGAGGATCGCGACGAGCGAGGTGAGCACGTGGGCCCAGAGCACGGATGACCGGCTGATCGGCATCGAGTGGAACCGGTCGAAGATGCCGCTCTGCATGTCGAGGAAGAGCCGGTACGCCGTGTACGACACGCCCGAAGCGACCGTGATGAGCAGGATGCCGGGCAGCAGGTAGCCCACGTACGAGTCCGAGCCGGACTGGATCGCGCCGCCGAACACGTAGACGAACAGCAGCAGGAACGCGATCGGCATGATCGTGGTGGTGATGATGGTGTCGAGACTGCGGGTGATGTGGCGCAGCGATCGTCCCGTGAGGACAGCGGTATCGCCGATGAAGTGCGTGTTCATCGTGGGTCCTATCTGGTCTCGGCCGATGCTGTGGCCGTTGTGGTTTCGCGCTCAGCGCCCTCGTCTCCGACGATGGCGAGGAAGACGTCCTCGAGGGTCGGCTGCTTCTCGACGTACTCGATCTTGGCTGGCGGCAGGAGCTGCTTGAGCTCGGCGAGGGTGCCGTTGACGATGATCCGGCCGCCGTGCAGGATCGCGATCCGGTCGGCGAGGTGCTCGGCCTCGTCGAGGTCCTGCGTGGTGAGCAGCACCGTGGTGCCGCGGGACGCGAGCCCCTTCACGGTGTCCCACACCTCGAGGCGCGCCTGGGGGTCGAGCCCGGTCGTGGGCTCGTCGAGGAAGATGACCGGCGGATTCCCGATCAGGCTCATCGCGATGTCGAGCCGCCGACGCATGCCGCCCGAGTACGTCGACACCTTGCGCGCAGCCGCGTCGGTCAGCGAGAAGCGGGCGAGCAGGGCATCGGCGATCGCGCCCGGGTCATCCAGGTGCCGCAGCCGGGCTACGAGCACCAGGTTCTCTCGGCCGGTCAGGACCTCGTCGACTGCTGCGAACTGCCCGGTGAGGCTGATCGACTGCCGCACCTGCGCGGCCTGCGTCGCGACGTCATAGCCGTCGACGCTCGCGGTGCCCGCGTCGGCCTTCAGCAGCGTGGACAGAATGTGCACGACCGTGGTCTTGCCCGCTCCGTTCGAGCCGAGCAGCGCGAAGATGCTGCCGCACTCGACGTCGAAGTCGACGCCCTTGAGCACGCGCAGGTCCTTGTACGACTTCTCGAGTCCCTGCACGTGGATCGCGGTCCCACGGGTCGCGGTCCCGCCGGCGTCTGCCGTGGTCACTGCTGCGCCTCTGCCGACTCGATGGCCTTGATGAGTCGAGCGCGTTCCTTGTCGATCCAGTGCGTGCCACCGTAGGCCTCGGCGAACGTCTCGGCGAACTCGACGGGGTCGTCGCCGACGATCTCGCGGACGGGCGTGCCGTCCACCGCAGCCCGTTCCCACAGCTCGACGAGGTCGTTCATCATCGTCATGAGAGTCTCGCCGTCGACGATGCCGCCGTAGTACATGAAGTACCGGTGCATCGCCTTCGCGGCGGTGCCGTACGGCTCGGGAAGCGCATCCATGCGAGCCTTGAGCTGCCGGTACTGCTTCTTCTGCTCGAGAGACCCGGTGATGGTCTCAATCCAGTTGGCCATGGTTACTCCACTCCTTCGTGCAGTTGTTCGAGTCGTTGTGCGATGAACGTCCAGGTCTCCCAGAACTCGCCCATGTACTCGCGGCCCTTGGCGTTGAGCGAGTACACCTTGCGCGGCGGGCCCAGCTCCGACGGGACCTTCTCGACGTCGACGAGGCCCTTCTGCTCGATCCGGACGAGCAGCGCGTAGACGGTGCCTTCGGCGATGTCCGAGAACCCCATCTCCCGCAGCCGCGCGGTGATCTCGTATCCGTACGCGGGTCGCCCGGACAGGAGCTGCAGGACGATGCCGTCCAGCGTTCCTTTGAGCATCTCCGTCATCTGCTTGGCCACGGGACACCTCCTTCGATGCTACCTAGTGTCATTGACTACTGGTACATAGTAACACTTAGTAGCGGGGATGCAAGCTGCCGTGCCGGCACGCAAACCGAGCGTTCCCACGTACGAGAGGTCCCTTTCGGGGTAGAAGCCCCTCGGCATGACGGGATGCGACGAGGAGGGCGATGTGGGCAACGCGAGTAACAACGGTGCTGCCGCGGGGGCCGGGGCGGTCTACGGGTTGGGGTTCTTCGGCGCGGCCGTGTACTACATCCAGACCGCCACGAGCTTCTTCGGTGGGCTGATCGGGTTCATCAAGGCGTTCTTCTGGCCCGGCTTCATGGTCTACGAGCTGATGAAGTTCCTGAAGATGTAGGGAATGCGGCGCTGGTATCCTTCTGGCCGACCATCTTCGAGGCGATGTGTGGCCTCGCAGGACTCCCGGAGGCCGCATGTCCGCACGCATCGCGCTCGTCACCACCGACGTCGACTGGCTGCTCGAGCACGAGTTCGACCTCGAGCCGCTGCTCGCCGAGTTCGCGCGCCGCGGCGTCGACGCGACCGCGCCCGTCTGGCACGACACCGGCGTGGACTGGAGCGGTTTCGACCTCATCGTGATGCGCAGCCCCTGGGACTACTCGATCCGCACCGCCGAGTTCCTCGCGTGGCTCGAAGCGCTGCCGACCGGTCGAGTGCTGAACCCGCCGGCGCTCATCCGCTGGAACCTCGACAAGCGCTACCTGCTCGACCTCGAGGCGCAGGGGGTCGCGATCGTGCCGACCACCGTCGCGTCGTCGCTGCACGAGGTCCGCGTTGCCGCGCGCGAGATCGGCGGCCGCGTCGTCATCAAGCCGAACATCGGCGCCGGGTCGTGGGGCGCGCACATCACCTCGGCCGACGACCCCAAGCTTCCCGGCTACGTCGCCGAGCTGCTCGACGCCGGCAAGCTTGTGCTGGTCGAGCCCGAGGTCCCGCAGATCACGGCGGGCGGCGAGCACGGGCTGCTGTTCTTCGACGGCGAGTACTCGCACGCGATCACCAAGGGCCCGATCCTAGCCGACGACGGCGGCTACATCGGCGGCGTCTACGACGAGGTCATCACGCCGGTGACGCCGAGCGACGCCGAGATTGAGCTCGCGTGGCAATGCAGCCGCGCCATCGCCGCTATCAGCGCCGAGCGTGGCTTCGCGACCGGCGCCAGCGCGACGCCGCTCTACGCGCGCTACGACGTGGTGACCGGCGACGACGGGCCGATGATCATCGAGGCCGAGCTCTTCGAGCCGAGCTACTTCGTCGACACCGCACCGGGCAGCGTCGAGCGCGTGGTCGACGCGATGGTGGCGCGGCTCGAGGCACTCGCCCGCTAGGGCCCGCTGCGGGCGCGCCACCGGCACGCCCGCTTGGCCAGCTACTTCACGGTGACCTTCCGCCACCCCGAGACGGCTTCGAGATAGGTCGCGTCGGCGTCCGTCCTCATCCGGATCCGGTACGTGCCCTTCTTCAGCTTGGCCTTGTACTTCCAGGCGCCGGTAGCGGTCGAGGTGACGGCGTACTTCTTATGGGCGCGGTACTTCTTCTTCGAGTACACCTGCACCTCGATGGTGACTCGGGTGGCCCGCCCGGGGGCGACCGCGCCGGTCAGCGTGGTGCCCTTCTTCGCGGTCGCCTTGCCCGAGACCTTGGGCATGGTGCCTGTCGCGACGATCTTCTGCACCACGACCTGCACGCTCTGCTCGGCGGACCACTGGCCGTTCGCGCACCGGACCTTGAAGTAGACGGTGTGGACTCCAACCGGCAGCGACACCCAGAAGTCCGGGCTCGCGGAGAGAGCCCCGCCCGTGTCCGTCCGCCAGGCGTAGCCATTCGCCGAGTGACCCAACGTGTCGCTCGCCATATGTCCCGAGAAGTGGATCGCGGTGCCATACGCCACAGAGGTTCCCGCGGTGGGGGAGTCGATCATCGCGGTCACGGTCTCGTCGAGGGCCCTCAGCGAGACATCCTGCGTGACGGTGGTCGCGCGCGAGAACGTGAGTGAATCGATCGTGTGGGTGGCGTACTCGGACTTGTAGTACTCGACGCGGTAGGCGCCCTCGGGGATGTCCCAAAGCTCGTACGCACCGTCTTCACCGGTGGTCGTGGGTGCGAGGTCGCCGACCTTGACCCACACGCCTGACAGGGGTGCCCCGTCACTCTGGCGTGTGACGATGCCCTTCAGCTTCGCGGGCGCCGGCACCATCTCAGGGTTGTAGGCGGTCGCTCCGTTGTAGACCGTGAAGCCGTGCCCGACGTGGTCCGAGTAGCCCGCCTTGCTGAAGTACACGTCGTACGTAGCGGGCGGGATGCCGGGGATAGAGAACGTCCCGTCGGCGCCGGTGACAGCGTTGAAGCCGAGAGCGACGTCACCGACTCTGACCGCCACCCCGGCGAGCGGCCCGCCAGTGTCCTGCGCGGTGACGGTACCGAAGAACGTCGCCGGCGCCAGGGTGATGTTGATGTCCTTGACCACGGTCGCACCGTCGGCGACCTCGAGGTCGTAGCTCTGGGTCGCGTAGTTGGTCCGAGAGAACGTGACTGTGTGCGTTCCTGCCGAGAGGAGCGGGATCCAGTACGTGCCGTCGCTCGGGGTGATCCCTGCCGGCAGCCCGTCGATCTGCACCGTGATGCCAGACTTGGGGTAGCCATCGAAGTAGACGGTGCCGCGGATGACGCCCGGGGTAGCTGTCGGGGCCCCGACCACGATCCCGGCCTGATCGGCGTCGAACAGCGACTCGACCAGATCCGGCGTACCGTCTCGGTTGAGATCGACGACGCAGGGCGCGTTCCACGAGTATCCGGGGAGCCAGATTCCCGGCTGTGCGGCGAAGGTTCGTCCACCTTTGTTGAGGAACACGGTCGCACGCGTCGCTCCCTGGTTGCTGATGACCAGGTCGGGGCGACCGTCGCGGTTCATGTCGGCGATGCGCACCCCGGCGGGGGAGTCTGCGGTGGAGACCGTCGTTGCGGGCCCGAAGCCGGTGCCGCTCCCGTCCCCGAAACGGACCGTGAGGCTCGCCGAACCGCTGTTGGCGAACGCGAGGTCGAGTCTGCCGTCACCGTCGATGTCGGCGACGTCGACCGACAGTGGCGACGACCCGGTGCTCACGGCCGTGGCGCTCGAGAACGTGCCACCCTCCTGCCCGAGCCACACCGACCCGCTCCCCGTGACGTTCGCCGAGACGATATCGGCACGTCCGTCGCGGTTCAGGTCCGCGATCCGGCAGCACTTGGGACCGTACGCGCCGGCCTGCAGCGACAGGATCGGGCCTGCGCTGAGGTTGCCCGCGCCGTCGTTGATGAGCACGCGCACCTGGTGGTCGTCGACGGCTGCCGTGATCGCGTCGGGCGCTCCGTCGCCGTTGACGTCCCCGGTGTCCACCCAAGCCGGCCACGCGGTCTCGACCCAGAGCGAGCTACCCACGCCTCCCTTGTGGTTGTTGGGCAGCACGATCACTCTACCGAGGCCGAAGTCGGCGACGACGATGTCGAGCCAACCGTCCCGGTTCATGTCCTCGAACCGTGCGCAATACGGCGTGCTGCCCGCACCGAACATCTTCGTCTCGCGAACGCCCCCTGTCCCGTCGCCGAAGAGCACCCGGACGTCGCCCGAGACCGTGCCCTGGTCGCAGACGAGCAGGTCCGGGGTACCGTCGCGGTCGAAGTCGCCCTGCTCAACCGTGCGCGGCTTGGCGCTCGTGCCGGTGGTCTCGGCGGAGGCGAAGCCCAGACCCCGCGCGACGTTGGTCGAGTTGCGCCAGACGCGGACGGTGCCCGTGTCCGAGTACGAGGCGGCGCCCAGGTCCGGCAGGCCGTCTCGGTCGAGGTCCGAGAGCAGGATCGCGTAGGCGTTGTCGACCTGCGTGATGGTCGTCGCTTCCACGGCGGCGCCGTCGCCGGTGCCGCGGTAGACGCGCAGCTCGTCGCGGTAGGGGTCGCTGATCGCGATGTCGAGCACGCCGTCGCCGTCCACGTCGCTCAGCGCGAGGTTGCTCGCCTGCCTGCCCACCGCGTCATCGATCGCGACGGCTGTGGCGAAGCCGCCGGAGCCGTCGTTGAGCAGCGTCGTGCAGGCGCCGTCGCTGCCACCCATGTTGGCGGTCACCAGGTCGAGGTCGCCGTCGCGGTCCATGTCGCCGGCGCGCACCTCCCAAGGGCGTGTGGCGGTGGGATACCACGCCACGCGCGAGCCAAAGGAACCGCCGCTGTTGAGGTGGACGCCGACCCATCCGGCCGTCCGGCAGGCGACCGCCGCGTCGAGCCACCCGTCGGCGTTGAGGTCTGCGAGCGTCACGGAACCGGGCGTGGCGCCGCTCGCCACGCCTGAGATGTTGGGGAAGCCGCCGGTACCATCGCCGAGAAGCGTGTAGATGCCGCCGTCGTCACTGGTGCACACCACGTCGAGCTTGCCGTCGCGGTTCACGTCTCCGACTGCCAGACCGCGCGGCGCGTCGCCGACGATCGTCTCGGTCATCGGGTCGAACGAGCCGCCCCCCTGGCCGAGGAGCACGCCCACGCGGTCGCTGTCGGTGAGCGCTACGACGATGTCGAGCTTGCCGTCGCGGTTCACATCTGCGGCGACGGCCGTGTCCGGGCTACCGGCAGCCGGGATGAGCGTTTGGTCGTGAAGCACGTCCCAGCCCTGCTGCGTGTAGAGCTCGAACGAGTTGTAGTTCGAGTTGGAGGCGAGGACCTCTTCTCGGCCATCGCCGTTGAAGTCGGCCGAGACGACACAGATGGGGCCGGGATGCGCAGGCAGCTCGCCTGCTGCGGTGAACGTCACCGCCGGTGCGGCGAGCGCGGCCGCCGGGCCGAGAAGGGCCATAAGGCCCAAGGCGAGCAGGGACACGAACAGCAGACGACTGGCACGGTGCTTCACGGTGACCCCCCACGGATCGGCACGATTCCCCCAACCGATAGTAAGCCCGGGGAACCGAAAGGTCACCACTCTCGAAGGTCCTCTCTGCTAAGCGGGAGCGGCGTGGTCTCTCCCAGAGCCTGCTGGTCGCGCCTCCCTTGACACCGCGACATAGAGCATTTACTCTACTCCACGGTTAGAGTAAAAGCTCTACAACAGTGGGCGGCCGAGGAACGCAAGCGAGGAGCCGCCCCGGGGTGCGAGGAGAAGGCGATGTTGAGCAGAAGGCAGTTCTTGACGGCGGGAGCGGTGGGCCTAGGGACGCTGGCTGTGGGCGGCGTTGCCGGCGCGACGGTCTGGGACGGCGCGACGCGCCCCGAGGACCCGGCCGCCGCGTGGGCCGAGTCCTCCGGCGTCGACCGCGTCCTGCTTGCGGCGACGCTCGCCGCGAGCTCTCACAACACGCAGCCTTGGCGCTTCCGCGCGACGCCCGACGCGATCGAACTGCTGGGCGACGCGAAGCGCACCATGGGCGCCGCGGATCCTCGGCTGCGCGAGCTGCACGTGTCGTTGGGCTGCGCGCTCGCGAACATGGAGCTGGC
>CAZXWK010000041.1:0-16589 GCA_964644675.1 uncultured Eubacteriales bacterium
AGGTACTTCGCGACCGCGAGCGCGTTGTCGCTGTGGCGCTGGACGCGCAGCGAGAGCGTCTCGACGCCCAGCAGGAACTGCTGCGCGTTGAACGGCGAGAGCGAGCTGCCCAAGTCGCGGAGCAGGTTGACGCGGGCGCGGATGCCGAAGGCGACGTTGCCCAGGCCCGGGAAGTCGCCGAAGACGTCCCAGAACTTCAGGCCGTGGTAGCTCGGGTCCGGCTCGGTGAAGCCGGGGTGGCGGCCCTGCGACCAGTCGAAGTTGCCGCCGTCGATCAAGATGCCGCCGATCGAGGTGCCGTGCCCGCCGAGCCACTTGGTCAGCGACTCGATGACGACCGCGGCGCCGTGCTCGATCGGACGGAAGAGGTACGGGGTCGCGAAGGTGTTGTCGACGAAGAGCGGGATGCCCAGCTCGCGGCCGGCCGTCGCCAGCGCCCCGATGTTGGGGACGTCGAGGCGCGGGTTGCCGATCGTCTCGACGAACCACGCGGTGGTGGTGTCGTCGCTCGCGTCCACGAAACCCTGGACGTCGGTCGGCTCGACGAAGCGGACCGTGATGCCCAGGCGGCGGAACGTGTGCAGGAAGATGTTCCAGGTGCCGCCGTACAGCGAGGTGGACGCGACGATGCTGCCGCCCGAGTCGGTGACGTTGAGCAGGCCGAGCACCTCGGCGGCGTGACCGGACGAGAGCGCGAGGGCGGCGGTGCCGCCGTGAAGCGCGGCGATGCGCTGCTCGAGCACGTCGTTGGTCGGGTTCATGATGCGCGAGTAGATGTTGCCGAAAGCGCGCAGGCCGAACAGGTCGGCGGCGTGGTCGGTGTCCTTGAAGTTGTAGGCGACCGTCTGGTAGATCGGCACGGCACGCGAGCCGGTCGTGGGATCGGGCGCGGCGCCGCCGTGGACGGCAAGGGTGTCGAAACGCGGGGTGTTCGAGTCGCTCATGGTTACCAGCCTCTTTCTGGGTTCGTGTCTGATGGGGACGATACCCGACCCGCCGCTTTCTAGCGGAGGTCGGCCGAAGGCCGCCCGGATCCGGCGCATGCGCCGTTAGACCCGGGCTGGGTCATCATCATGTCCATCATCATCACGAACTCAGACGGGCGAACCATGATCTCTCGAACACACCTCCTTCGCGCTTCTCGGGCCGGCATCGCCGGCTGGGTGCGGAGCGGAGAGCGCCCCGCGGGTTCCGCACAGTTTCGGGGCTGACCGGTCGCGGGTCAAGAGGGCAATCCGCACCTCGGCGATGGTGGTTTCTCGGCGGGTGACCCGCACGCACCCGCGGACGACGCCCGGGCGGCGCCCGACGCGCGCTATAGTCTACGGGTGCCGCGTGCGGCTTTCGACGTGGCAGTTCGGCACCTCCGACCTGCGAAAGGACGCATCCATGAAGAAGCGACTCGGCCCCCTGGAGCGGCTGTACCCGATGCCCGCGGTCTTCGTGCTGGGCGGCACGATGGAGCACGCCGACGCGCTCGCCTGCGCGTGGATCAACGTCGTCGCGTCCACGCCGCCCACCGTGGCGATGGGCATCCGCAAGAACCGCCGCACCCTCGAGCTCATCCGAGAGACCGGCGAGTTCACCGTCAACGTCCCCGACACCTCCCTCGTCGCCGCGCTCGACTACTGCGGCATCGTGAGCGGCCGCGCCTCCGCCGAGAAGCTCGCTGACGCCGGACTCACGCTCGAGCCGGGCGCGGTCGTCTCGGCGCCGCTGATCGCCGAGTGCCCGTACAACCTCGAGTGCCGCGTCAGCCAGGAGGTCGTCGTGGGCGAGTACGTGGTGGTGTTCGGCGAGATCGTCGAGGCGCACGCGCAGGAGGACATCCTGCGACCGGGCACCGACGTCGTCGAGATGGACGCGCTCGACCCGCTCGTCTACATCCCCGGGGCGCGCGAGTACCGCGCGCTGGGCGCCAAGGTCGCCGACGCGTACTCGGTGGGCAAGCAGCTCAAGCCGGCGGCGACCGATGAGTGAGGCGGGCGAACGCGAGTACGTCATCCGGCTCGCGAAGCGCGAGGAAGCCGAGCAGATCGCCGAAGTCGTCCGCGCGGGCTTCGCGAGCGAGGCCGAGTTGTACGGCGAGATCCCGCCGCTGCGCGAATCGGCGGCCGATGTCGAGGCCACGTTCGACGGCGGCGACCTGACGTTCGTGGCGGAGGCCGACGGCACCATCATCGGCACGGTCCGGGGCGAGACGGCCGCGAACGGCTCGCTCGTCCTGCGCCGGCTCGCGGTGCTGCCACGGTGGCGCCGCAAGGGGGTCGCTCGCGCGCTCATGGTGGCGCTCGAGGCGGCATACCCCGACGCGCCGCACTTCGAGCTGTTCACCGGCAGCCGCTCGACCGCCGCGCTGTCGCTCTACGAGTCGCTCGGCTACCGGCGCATCCGTGCCGAGGAGGTCGCTCCCGGACTCGAGCTGGTCACGCTCGAGAAGCGGGCGCGCTAGAGGCTACCGACCGGACGAGGGCCGTCCCCCGCGTCGCCATCGGCGAAGGGGCGGAATCGGCGCGCGTAGCGGGCCGCGACCAAGGCCCCGAGCAGCGCGCCGGGGAGCAGTGTCACCCAGGTCATGACGCGCCACGCGAACGGCGCGTCCGCCGGCCAGAAGTCGATGAGGAAGAGCTCGGGGATCGGCGCGACCAGCGCGCAAGCGACCGCGACGAGCCGAGTCGCCCGGTCGCTGGCGAGAACGCCTAGCTGGCGCCCGACCACGATGCCGAAACCGGTCAGGACTGCGGCCGTCACGCCCGGCAACAGCAGGAAGACGGTCACCACGCCGAGCAACTCGGTGGCGATGAACCCCCACGCCGGATCAGGCATGGCGTCCGCCCCCTACCTCACCGCGAACGACGCATACGGCGTGGTCGTCCCTGCGATCCAGTCCACGCCGGCGGCCTTCGCGTAGACGCGATACGTCCCACGCTTCTTCAGTCGGAGACTCAGCTGATAGGTGTGCGCGTACGGCGAGACCGTGGCGCGGTACGTGCCGACCTTGACCCAACGGCGCCCGCTCCTGCGCGTCACGACGAGCTTGACGTCCGGGGCCGCGCCGACCTCGCTACCGGGCAGGACCGTGCCCTTCACGGTGAACCGGCGCGCCCGCCGTACTCTGGAAGGCACGACCGGCCGGGACAGGTTCCACTGAGGGGTGGCGCGAACGACCGCGGACGCACACGGCTGCAGCGCGGCGTCGCCCTCGTACACAAACCGGTAGAGCGCCGGAGCGGTGACCGTCGGATGGGCCTCGGTCCCCAGTGAGCCCGCGGTGACCTTCGAGGGGATCACCACGAACGTGAGTCCGTCGGTGGAGGCCTCGAGCCTGCTCTTGAGCACGGCGTTTACGCCGGGCTCGGTCGCATACAGCCGTGCGTAGACCGTGAACGCGCGCTTGTAGGGAATCGTCACGCTCGACGAAGCCCTCGCCTTGTCGGAGTAGAAGCCGAGCGGGGCCGACCAGCCGGACGGCCCCACGATCGGCACGACCTGGAACGCCGAGGACTCCACGCCAACGGCCGGCCACACGATCTTGTACCAGACCGGGCCCGCCACGCTGAAGCTGGCCGTGGAGTACTCGCCGGGAGCGGACTCGGCGACAGGCACGGCCGTCGGACCGAACGACTTGCCGTCGCGCGACGAGTAGAGCTTCGCAGCCTGGCCGGTGAGCGGCAGATCGCTCGCATTCAGCAGGTCTGCGGTAAGGCGAGTCCGCTCTCCCACGAGCGGCTTGGCGCCTCCCGTGCCACTCGCCCAGATCGCCGAGGAATACGCGCCGACGACCTGTGCGTTCACGTCTGACGACGCGGGCGCCGCCGCCACGAGCGTACCGAGAAGGACGAGTGAGAGCAGCGCGGCCAGAGCGGTCCGGACTGCGAACGTACGAGAACGACGTGTCACGGCCGTCTCCTCCCCAAGCGACGAACGGTCGACTTCACTCTATACCTACCGCCGCCCGCGAGGGTGCGTCACCGCGTCACGACTACCTGACTCGGATCATGGCGTAGTCCCGCGTGACGCTGGCCGCGAGGCCCTGGGACGCCGGCATCTCGACGTAAGCGCGGTACTTACCCGGGGTCTTCAGTCTGATTCTGAGTTCGTACATCCCCGTCGGAGCGGGCGACACCCAGTAGCTGCCCGCCTTGACCCACTTCTTGCCCTTCGCCCGCTTCAGGACGATCTTCACGCGCGGCGCGAAGCCCTGCGACGGCCCGGGATAAACCGTGCCTCGAAGCGAGAACCGCTTGTTCCGCCTCACCGTGACATTCGAAGGCGGTCTGGGATTCCAAGCAGGCGACACCCGTATCGGCGTAGAGGCGCACGCCCCCAATACCGCATCGCCCGGGTACGCGAACCGGAAGTAGCGCGGGCTCAAGGACTGGAGTTGCGGGCAGTACTCGATCCTCTGCCATCCGGCGTAGGGAAAGGCGACGTAGGTGAAGGTCAGTCCGTCATCCGATGACTCGACCCTCGTACGAGGAACGGGATCGATGCCGGGCTGCGTCCCTGTCAACTGGGAGTGCATGATGAAGCGGCTCATGAACGGCGCCGTGAAGTCCACCGCGGTGTATCCCCGGCTCGAGGCGTATCCGAGCGTCTGGGACCAGGCGGAGGGCGTCGGCACCGGGGTCACGTGAATCACCGGGGACTGCACGCCGAGGTCCGGCCAGACGAACATGTACCACACCGGACCGGCGACACTGAAGGCCTCCGTCTCGTACGTCCCGGCCTCGAACGCGGACTCCTCTACGTACAGGTCGACCGGGCGGAACGTGACGCCATCGGCGGAGGAGACGACCACGCAGGCCGCGCCGGACAACTCGTTGTCGTCCGCATCCCAGAGGTATGCCTCCAGGGCGACGTCTTCCCCCAGGCGAGGGGTCATCATCGAAGGTGAGAAGGTGCCGGCGTAGTCGCTGTAGGCACCGGACGACTCAGGTATCACTTCAGCGGCGGTTCCCGCAACGGCGCTCCGCACAGGCGCGACCAGCACGCAGACGAGCGCCATCACGAAGAAAGCGACGCGAACAGAGCCTCTGTGTCCCACGATCGTTGCCACCAGTTCCCTCCCCATCGGCCGAACCCGTCGGCGTCCCCTGAACGACGCTACACCATGCCGGCACTGCCTGCGACTCTCCGCGTGGTCTCCAGCAATTCCGACAAACCTGGTCATCTTTCTTGACCACAGTCAAGAACACGCGACCGAATGCGGGTAATGATGAAGCGCGCCCTGCGTACGCGCCGACCTCCCAGGAGGAGTCATGAATATCGATCGGACAACCACCGTCCACGAGCTGCTACAGGCATACCCCTACCTCATGGACTGGCTCGTCGGCTACGACAGCCACTTCGACGCACTCAAGAACCCGGTGCTCTACAACACCATGGCGAAGCGCGCGAAGCTCGAGACCGCTGCCGACCTCGCGCACGTCCCGGTAGAGCAGTTCCTCGACGACATCCGTACGCAGATCGCACAGCATGAGATCGCCGCCGAGGAGCTCGCCGGCGCCACCGCCGCGACTCCATCCGATCCCGAGGAGGCGGCCCGTCGCCAGGCGGCGCTCAAGGCCATCATCCTCAAGCTCCACGACGGTGCTCCCGTCGAGCAGGTCAAGGCCGAGTTCGATGCGCTGGCAACCGGGGTGGACTCGGCCGAGATCGCGCGCATGGAGCAGGCGCTCATCGCCGAGGGGATGCCCATCGAGGACGTGCAGCGCCTCTGCGACGTGCACGTCACCGTGTTCAAGGAGTCGCTCGACACGCATCGGGAACGCGAGGTCGACTCCGGCCATCCGCTCGACGCGTACCGTCGCGAGAACGAGGTCGTCTCGGCGCTGACCGCCAAGGCCCGAACGCTCCTGGACCGGCTCGAGAGCGCCGACGCTGCGGACGTCGCCACCGCGCTCGCCGAGCTGGACGCGGAGCTGGGAGAGCTCTCGCTCGTCCGCACCCACTACGTGCGCAAGGAGAACCAGCTCTTCCCGGTGCTCGAGAAGCACGAAGTCACCGGTCCGACCAAGGTGATGTGGGGACTCGACGACGACATCGTCGCGCGAATCGCCTCGGCACGCGCGCTCGTCGCTGCGGGCGACCGGGCCTCGCTGCTCGCGACGCTTCCGGAGACGCTCACGATGGTCGACGACATGGTCTACAAGGAGGAGAAGATCCTCTTCCCGACCGCCCTCGACCTGCTCTCGGCCGAGGAGTGGGCGTCGATGGCAGAGGGCGACGCCGAGATCGGGTACGCGTGGATGGAGCCGGGAGCGGCTGCGCCGGGAGGGTCGCCGGCTCAGCGCGCGGACGCGCCAACCGCGCCGGCCGCCGCCGACTCCGGCGAGCTCCTGCTCCCGCTCCCGACCGGAGCGCTCACGCTCGCGCAGCTCGACCTGCTGTTCCGCGCGCTGCCGTTCGACGTCACGTACGTCGACGAGAACGACCGCGTGCGGTTCTACTCGGAAGGCGAGCGGGTCTTCCCGCGTTCGCCCGGAGCCATCGGCCGAGAAGTCCGCAACTGCCACCCGCCCAAGAGCCTGGCGAAGGTCGAGGAGATCCTCGCCGAGTTCAAGGCGGGCACCAAGGACGTCGCCGAGTTCTGGATCGAGATGCCCGCGTCGTTTGAGCGGCGCGAAGCGTCCGCTCGAAACGACGAGCCGGAGGCGGCAGAGGCCGTCTCCAGCCGCTTCATCCACATCCGCTACTTCGCGCTGCGCGATGCCGACGGCGCCTACAAGGGCTGCCTCGAGGTCGTGCAGGACGCGACGCACGTGCGTGCGCTGCAGGGGCAGCGGCGGATCGTGGACTGGTAGGGACCGACCGCGCGCCGCGAGCGCGATCGAGCGCTCAGCCCCCCACGTGGTCGACGAGCCAGTCGACCAGCGGCTTCGTCTCGACGAAGTGCGCCATGCACCAGCCTACGAACGCCTCGCTGCGGATCTCGGGCGGTGGCGGCGCGACCACGCGGATCGCGTGCAGCCGCGTGTAGCGCAGCAGGTCCGCCCTCGGCGAGTCCGCCGAGAACCCACTCGGCACGCGCTTGAGCGTCTGGTCGCCCAGCTCGTAGCCTGCCGCGACCAGCTCGTCGAGGATGCGGGCGACCTGAGGGCCGGACGCGGCGCTGTCGACCGCCGAACGGAAGCGCGCCACCTGCTCGGGCGTCAGGCTGTGCGCCCCGCAGCCGACCCAGACCTCCTCGGCGGTGAGTCGCAGGAAGTACCCGGGCGAGTTCTTGCGGCCCTCGCCGATCCAAAACCACAGGTCCGAGTGGGTCTTGTACGGCGACTTGTCGCGGCTGAACCGCGTGTCCCGGTTGATGCGGAAGATCGAGCGGTTAACGGCGGGATCCGCCTGCACGCGCGGATCCACGTCGGCGAACGAGGCGCCGATGGCGCTCACCAGCTCGCGCTCCGGGTCCAGCAGGTCGCGCTCGTAGCGCTCGCGGTTCTCGGCGAACCACGCGCGATCGTTGTTGCGGGCCAGATCGCCGATGAACCCGATGCCGGATTCCGAGAACCCCGTGAACCCCATCTCGCGCCTCCCTGCGTCCGTCGCTTCGTGGTGCTACGATGCCGCGCGTTGGGTATCTTCCCGCGAACGCGTTCGGACATAGCGAGCGCCACGACCACGAGGTGACCTTGAAAGACCGCCGGCTGCTCATCGTGTTCGGCATCGTGCTCGTCGACATGCTGAGCTTCTCGCTCGTGCTCCCACTGCTCCCCTACTACGCCGAGCAGTTCGGCGCGACGCCGATCATCACCGGGCTGATCTTCTCGGCGTACCCGCTCATGCAGGTCATCGCGGCGCCGTTCCTGGGACGGCTGTCCGACATTTGGGGTCGCAAGCCGGTCCTGCTGCTGAGCGTCGCGGGCACCATGGGCGCGCTGCTCATGCTGGGCTTCGCGCGCTCGCTGTGGATGCTGTTCGCGAGCCGCATGCTCGACGGCGTGACCGGCGGCAACATCTCGGTCGCGCAGGCGTACATGACCGACGTCACCTCCGAGGCCGACCGCGGCAAGGCGTTCGGGCTCGTGGGCGCTGCGTTCGGCATCGGCTTCATCCTCGGTCCCGTCACCGGTGGCCTGCTGTCAGGCGTGAACCAGCAGTTGCCGGCGTTCGTGGCGGCCGGCCTCGCGGGCATCAACCTGCTGCTCATCGCATTCGTGCTGCCCGAGTCGCTGTCGGCCGAGCGCCGCGCGCAGGTCAAGGCGGAGCCGGCGAAGGGATTCGCGCTGCGCGAGCTGGGCACCGCCGTGCGGCTACCGCGCGTGGGACCGCTGCTCGCCATCCGCATCGTCACAGGCTTCACGTTCGCGGTGTTCGAGGGCGGTTTCGCGTTGTGGGCCGCCGAGTCGATCGGGTTGACCGCGCAGCAGAACGGGCTCGTGCTCGGCTACGTCGGGATCCTGCAGGTCGCCATCCAGATGGGGCTCATCGGCCCCCTGACGCGCCGCTTCTCCGACGCGAGGCTCATCGTGGGCGGCACCAGCCTCGCCGCGTTCGCCCTGGTCGTGTGGGGCTTCGTGCCCAACGTGTGGGTGCTCGTCGCGATCATGCCGCTGCTCTCGGTCGGACTCGCGGTCACCAACACGATCCTGGGCAGCGCGCTGACCAAGGCGGTCTACCCCGACGAGGTCGGCGGGGTCATCGGCCTGTCCACCGCGATCGGCTCGCTGACCCGCGTCCCTGCCCCGTTCGTCGCGGGCGCGCTGCTTCAGACAGCGGGCGGTTGGGCGCCGGGCCTGCTCGCTGGGCTCATGACCGCCGCGATCGTGCCCTTCGGCTACCAGCGCCTCATCCGCCGCCCGGACGCGCCACTGCCCCCGCGCGAGCATCCGCCGATCGCCGATGACGCCGGGGCGCCGCCCGCCCAGACCGACCCGGAGCCCGCAGCCGGCTAGACGCCCGCGATCGCGGGGATCCTCTCGCCGCGAGCCCGCGGGTTCCCCTACACTCCCGCTAGGGAGGCGCGGGGAGTGGGGGACGTCGTGCGGAAGCGACTGAGGGTGGTGCTGGCGAGTGCGCTCGCGTGCGCGCTGCTGCTGCCCGCCGTCGCGCTCGCCGCGGCCGGGTTGCTCGACTCGGTCACCTACTCGCTGCCCGCCGGGTGGACCGAGCGCAAGGCGGTGGCGAAGGGTACCCCGTACGGCTATCTCGCACTTGAGACCACTTCCGAGGACGTCAGCGGCGGCCACGGCAACGCGACCGTCATGGTCACCTATCAGGACCATGTGCAGTACGAGAGCTTCGATGCGTTCCGCGCGGGAACCAACCCCGACTACTTCGCGGCATCGGGCGGAGCGTCGGACTCCGGCGGACAGGGGGCGTCGGCACCTCCGATCTCCGAGAGCGGGGTGCAGGCCACCAGCGAGGAGACGACGTTCAAGGGCAAGCCCGCTTGGACCACCACCGTCGACAAGACGACGCAGACGCCCGCTATGGGCGCCGCCGCCGCGAGCGAGTCGCGGCTCAAGGACACGACGTACTACTTCAACGTAGGGTCGACCTCAGTCGTCGTGCTCGCCGAGATCGACGCCAGCGGCGCCTACGTCGCGCAGTTCGCGGACCTGGAGGCCCAGACGCAGTCGGTGGTCGACTCGCTCAAGTTCGGCTCGCCGACGCCCGCACCAACCTCTGCCGGAGGCAACTGGCGCACCGTCGTCGGCGGGCTCGCTGCGATCGCCGCGGCGGCCGTCGCCATGGCGGGCGCGTTCCTCTCGACACCCGAAGGTCGCAGGCGCGCCAAGGAGGACCCGACGATGGTGGTCGGCTACCTCCTGCAGCTCTCGGCCCGCCCTCTCGCCGTGGCGCCGGACCGGCAGACGCCGTTCGAGGCGAGCGTGTGGAAGGTGCGCGCCAACGGCGCCTACGAGCCGGCGCACGATGCCGCGGTCGCGCTCGAGCTCCCGCCGGGGGTCGCCGCAGAGCCGCGCACCGGCACCGGCAGCCTGCGCGCCGGCGTCTGGCAGACCGGCCCCGTCGCCCGCACGGCGGTGCTGCGCGTCAATGCGTCGGCCGCCGACGGCGCGACGTCCCAGCCGGTCGCGGTGACCGGCACCGGCGGCGCCGAGCTCGAGGTCACCTTCGAGCCCGCCGAGAAGACCTCGGTGCTCGGGGACGGCAAGGACTCCGTGACGCTGGTCGCGCGCGTGCGGACCGGCGACGGCGCGGCAGCGGGGCCGGGCGCGGGGCCGAGCGCTGCCGACGCGCGGGCGAGCATCGCGATCCGCCCGCTCGACGACTGGCTGTTCGGGAGCGAGCTCGTGGACTGGGGCGCCGACGCCCGCGCGACGCGGCTCATGGCGCGCCAGGCCGATCCCGCCCGCGGCGCCACGCCCCCCGATGCGGTCGAGGTCGAGGTCACCGCGACCGCCGGCGACGAGCGCCTGCGTCGCACCGTCCGCGTCGGCATCGCACGCCAGCCGGTGCTCGACGCCGACCCCGACCAGGTGACGCTCGAGGCCGAGTCCGGCGAGACCGCTCGGGTCGCACTCACCGTGAAGGACCCGGGGACCGCGCGCTGGAGCTACCGGCCGCAGTGGGCCGACGACACGCGCCAGCTCGCGGACACGGACTTCTCGGAGGAGAGCGCGAGCACGGGGACGCTCACGCTCGCCGAGAACGGCTCGGCGGGCCAGGGCGGCGCCTCGCCCAAGGTCTGGACCAAGCTCACCATTGTCGCCTCGGCCGACGGCTACGCGGACGTCGAGCGCGTCATCGACGTCGGCGTGTTGCGCGAGGGCCTCTTCGCCGAAACGGTCAGCCTCGACCCCGACGGCACCTACCACGTGCGCGCCGACGGCAAGAAGAACCCGCAGACGATCGTGTTCCGGCTCTACGTGCGCGACGCGGCGACCGGACGGATCGTCGCCACGCCGGCCTACGTCAACGCGCTCAAGTTCGAGATGCTCGACGAGCCGGGGACCACCGCCCGCGCGAGCGCCGAGTTCTCGCAGCTCGCGATCGCCTTCAAGCCCGAGGCGTCGGCCGCCGAGCGCGAGCCGGGAGGCGCGTACTCGTTCGCCTTCACGCGGGAAGTCCCCGGCAAGGGCGAGGTAAGGCCGGTGCGCTACCTTGTGACCGCGCCGGGCCTCGACTCCGAGAAGTACTGGTGCGAGATCAAGCTCGGCCTCGAGACAACGCAGATGGAACCGGACTCGCCCGCGTGGCAGGCCGAGTACCAGCGTGCGGACGACATACTGAAGCGGTTCATGCCACCCGCCTACTACCCGCAGTGGAAGCGCACGCTCGACACGCGCTCGCAGTTCCTCGGCGTCGAGGGCATGGCCGAGCTGCGCAAGCGCATCTGGTTCAACGCGGCCGAGCTCGTGCTCGCCGAGGGCGCTGAGGGCTACACGGCGGAGGCGAACTGGGCCGACCGCATCACCAAGTCGCTCGAGATCGCCGAGCTCGCGGGCGACGTCGCGTTCCAGTATCTGTGCTCGATCTACCTCGGGCCGCCGGCGGGCCAGGCCGCGCAGATCGTGAAGCCGTTCGTGCTCTCGGCGATCGGCGAGTACCTCGCGGGCACGACGCCCGACGAGTGGCTCGCCATGCAGACCGCCCAGCTCGGCGGCCTGCTCGAGGGGCGCACGATCGACGTAGCCGCGTGGGACAAGATGCTGCCCAACCACCGCTGGAAGCTCTGGGCAGCGTTCGTCTGCTACCACTTCCTCAAGACCACCCTCTACGAGGGCAAGTCGATGATGGACGGCTTCAAGCGCGCAGCCGAGCAGGCTGGCGGCGTCGTGGTGATGGGTTGGGTCCAGAAGTGGCTCCACGAGCGCGGAGGCACGACGCCGTACGCGGCTCCCAAGGCCGCACCCACGCAGCCCAAGGCCGCGAAGGTGCAGCCCGTCCGCGACACCAGCGCGCCGGGCACGCTCCCCAAGCCCGGAAAGCCGGTCCGACCGCGCGTTCCCACCACGGAGCCGCGGGGACCGCGGCAGCCGGATTCGGACGCTGCCGCGCGCATCCGCCGCGCGACGACCGTCGGTCCCGACGGCATCCCGATGGCCGACCGCGCCGCCGTGCTCGCGACGATGCGCGATCCCGTCGCGGTACGGCAGCTCAAGACCGCCAGCCCCGAGGTACAGGCCGCGTTCAACAACACGCGCAACCAGATCTACCGCGAGCACGACGCGGCCGTCCTCCGCGAACTGCGTACCCAGCCGGAGATGCGGGGCCGGCGTCTCGCTGTGGTAGACGTGCGAACGCCAGGCTCGGACCCGAACTCGGTCAACACCGACCGCGACTTTCGCGTCGTCGAGGTCCGTAGGGACCCCGTCACCGGTCGCACCGAGGCGATCGAGGTGGACCGCCGTGCATGGAAGGAGAGCTCCGATCGGGCGTTCGCCCGCTCCACCGGCGGACCTGCCAGGGCCGACGACGCCGCGAAGTGGGCCAAGGACCACCAGCAGAACGCCACAGACCGCTTCCACGCCGAGGCGTCTCCCGACCTGGCGCGGCAGGGCTACATCCTCGACGAGAACGGCCAGTGGCGCCAGGGCCAGATCAAGCCGAACATCCAGCTCGTCGAGGAAGGACACGGCACGCTTCGCGACCCCGAGGCCCTCGGCAAGACGTACGAGACCAAGGTCCGAGAGGCCCCCGCGGGAGGCGAGAAGTACGTGCAGGCCGGCAAGGCGGTCGAGACGCTCACCGCGGTGCGCGCGGGCTACGCGCGGCAGGGCTACGCCGTCGGCGACCTGCCTCCGCGGCTCAAGCAGGGCATGGCGATCGTCGGCGAGGGCAAGACCAACTTCGCCGATCCGCACGCGGTCGCCGCGGCCGACGCGGCGCTGAGGGAAGCCGGCTACCACGACGGGATCGAAGGGTTCATGCGCACGGTGAGCTCGCAGATGGAGTCGCTCAAGTGGGCGAAGAAGTCATGACGCCCGCGACGTACTGCACCTCATGCGGCAACGCGCTTCCCGACGGCGCGCGCTTCTGCGTGAAGTGCGGCGCGCCGAGACCGGCACCACGGGCCGCTTCAGCGGCTCCCGCGGCGACGCCCGCGCCGACGCACGGCGCCGCGCCGATCGCCGCCGATGCGCTCGGGATGGCGCGCCAGGCGGCGGGAACCGCCGGCACCGTCGCGTCCGTGGCGGGCGGCCTCTCGCTTCCCTGGCAGACGATCACGGCGGGCCAGACCCCCGACCTCCGCGCCCTCATCGCGGCGGGCGCCCCGCTCGCACAGCGCGCGGTCCTCGCGTCGCTGCGCCGGCCGGCGATCGCGCTGCTTGTGACGACCGCGCTCGACGTCACCGTCGCGCTCGTGACGCAGCAGCCGGGCGCGATGCGGACGGTGTGGCTCCGCGCGGCCATGGGCGTCGCGACCGCGGTTCTCGGCCTGATCGCGGGCAGCAAGGCAGGGCCACTGCGACAGGCCACCGGGATCGCCTCGGCACTCACGGGGGTCGTGCAGACCGGGGCGATGCTCGTCACGCTGTTCTCCTCGGCGCTCTCGCCGGTCAGGCTGCTCGGCACGGTGCCGGCGCTGATCTCGCAGGCCTCGTCGCTCACGATGCTGGTGAAGACCGCTCTGGTGAGCTTCTCGGGCACCAAGCGCAGATCGCCCGCACCCGCCGAGAACCCCGCGAACTAGCGGCGCAGCGTTCTGCGCGCCTCGCGCCACGGACCCGGACGCAAAGAGGCCCGGCCGCCCCTTTCGAGACGACCGGGCCCTCGCCGTTGCGAACGCGAGCGCGAGACCCCGCGCACGGTGCGTTCGGGTTAGTAGCCTTCTCCACCCACGCGGACCTTGCCCGCGAAGGCCTTGTAGATCAGGTAGAAGTACAGCAGCACGAGCGGCACGCCGATCACTGCGATGATCGTCATCACCGTAAGCGTGAGCTGCGACGATGCCGAGTTCGCGATCGTCAGGGCCTCGCCCGGTCCCAGGCTGGGAACCAGTGCGGGGAAGATCGCGACCGCCCACAGGCCGATGAGCGCGACCGGCGCGATGGACGCCGCGTACCATGCGGGCAGGTCCTTGCCGCCGTTCGCGGCCAGCCGTCCCCACACGACCGAGACGAGCAGCAGCGCGAGGAAGACCCAGCCGATCGGCGAGCCCATGACCTGCGACGCCGCGCGCGGGACGAGCAGGAACGTCGCGGCGGTCGAAAGCACAACGGTCGCGAGGAAGATCCATGCCCACAGCGAGCGGGTCTTCACCGAGCGCGCGTACAGGTCGCCCTCGGTCTTGACCGCGAGCCACGCCGCGCCCTGCCAGAGGAACATCGCGAGCCCCATCACGCCGAGTACCAGCGCGTACGGGTTGAGCAGCGTGAAGAAGTTGCCCGCGAACTCGCCGGCCGCATCCAGCGGCACGCCGCGTACGATGTTGCCCGCCGCCACGCCGAAGAGCAGGGCCGGGAGCGCGCTGCCCACGAAGAACGCCCAGTCCCAGACCTTGTGCCACGCCGGGTCGTGCGCGTGGAACTCGAAGGAGACCGCGCGGAAGATCAGCGCGAAGAGCACGAGCATGAGCGCGAGGTAGAAGCCCGAGAACACGGTCGCGTAGACCGCCGGGAACGCCGCGAAGATCGCGCCGCCGCCGGTGAGCAGCCACACCTCGTTGCCGTCCCACACGGGGCCGACCGCCACGCGCATCGCGGACTTGTCGGCCTCGGTCTTGCCCAGGAACGGGTAGAGCGTACCGACGCCCAGGTCGAAGCCGTCGAAGATCGCGTAGCCCGCGAGGAGCACGCCGACCAGGGCGAACCACAGGATACCGAGTGTCGTCATCGTGATCTCCTCCTCCCTAGGCCTCAGCCGAGACGGTCTTGGACGCCGGAGCGCCGTCGGACAGCACCGGGCCCTTCTTGATGATGCCGGACACGACGCGCCACCAGCCCACGAGGAGCAGGCCGTAGATCACGACGAAGATCGCGAGCGTAAGGGCGATCTGGTACGCCGGTACGACCTTCGAGATCGCGTCCACGGTACGCAGCTCGTTCCACACGATCCACGGCTGACGACCGATCTCGGCGGTCGCCCATCCCAGCTGGATCGCAGCCTCGGGCAGCAGCCACAGCCACAGGAGCGCCGTGAGCATCCACGGGGTCTTCTCGAGCTTGCCCGTGCGGTTGGCCCACCAGAACCACGCCGAGAAGAGGACGAGCAGGAAGAAGCCGAGGATCATGAAGTGGTACGTCTGGTACGTCGCCTGGATCGGCGGCAGGTCGGCCGGTGCGAAGTCGTTCAGGCCCTTGTAGGGCGTGGCGAACGAAGCCGACGCGAGGAAGCTCGTGACGCCGGGAATCTCAAGCGCCTTGGTCGTCTGGTTCGCGGTGTCGACCCAGCCGACCAGGCCGAACGGCACGGGCCCGGTCTCCCAGTGGCCCTCCATCGCCGCGAGCTTGGTCGGCTGGTAGTTCGCGACCACGATCGCCTGGAAGTGACCGGTGAGCGCTATGGCGAGCGAGCCGATCACCGCGATGATGAGACCGTAGCTGATGGCCTGCCGCCCGAAGTCCTTGTTGATGCCCTTGCGCAGGTAGTACGCGCCGATAGCCGCCGCGACGAAACCGCCGGTGATCAGCACTGAGTTGACGGTGTGCGCGTAGCGCGGCAGCGTCGAGGGATTGAAGCCGGCCGCGAAGAAGCTCGTCAGCACGGCCTTGGGTCCCTGCGCGGTCTCGACGACCTTGTAGCCGGCCGGCGTCTGCATCCACGAGTTGGCGATGATGATCCAGAGCGCGGACAGAAGCGACCCGAGCCAGACGAGCCACGCCGACACGTAGTAGAACTTCTTCGAGACGCGGTTGCGCCCGAAGATCAGGATGCCCAGGAACGTGGATTCCAGGAAGAACGCGAACAGGCCCTCGGCGGCGAGCGGAGCGCCGAAGATGTCCCCCACGAATCGCGAGTACGTCGCCCAGTTCGTGCCGAACGCGAACTCCATCGTGATGCCCGTCGCGACGCCGAGAGCGAACGTCGCGGCGAAGATCTTGATCCAGAGGTTGGATGCCGCCATGTCCTCCGGCTTGCCACTCTTGTAGTACCGCCGTTCGAACAGCACGACCACCAGGCCGATGCCGATCGAGAGCGGCACGAACAGGAAGTGGTACGCGACAGTGAACGCGAACTGGAGCTTAGCGAGCGCGACTACGTCCATCTCCCCTCCTCACCTACCCTTCTCGCTGTCGATGAGTCCCCTCAGGGACTTGCTTCCCAAGTACTCCCTCAGCAGGTCGTCCGCCCCCCGCCACACGGAGTGGACCGAGCAGCCGCCCATGCGGGTGCACCACTGCTGGTCGCTCGTGCAGACCGCCACCGAGACCCCGCCCTGCATCGCGTCGACGATGTCGAGCAGGCTGATGTCCTCGGGGACCTTCGCGAGCACGAGCCCGCCGGTGACTCCCCTGCGCGACTCGGCCAGTCCGGCCGAGACCAGCTCGCTGCCGATCCCACGCGCGAACGCATACGGAACGTCCTGGCGCTCGGCGATGGTCCGGATCGAGACGGGCGTGCCGTCGGAACGAGCGAGTTCGAGAAGGATGCGGATCGCGTAGTCGGTCCTGCGGGAGATCTCCACGAGTCGCGCGCCCTCCTCGGCACCCTAAATGATACTGACGGGATAACATATACCC
>CAZXWK010000042.1:0-8124 GCA_964644675.1 uncultured Eubacteriales bacterium
CCTACTTCACCTTCACGGTCTTGCGAACGCTCGAGGATGGCGCGTAGGTGAACGGTCCGCTCGTGCCGCCGGAGTAGGTGGCGACGAACCGCCACGAGCCCTTCTTGGGCGGCCTGAACGAGTACGCCCACCTGCCGTTGACGACCGGCACGCTGGCGACGCCGGCGCTCTTCCACTTGCGGCCGACCAGCCGCTGCTTGGTGACGGTGACGGTCCCCGGCGCGTCGCTCGGCCCCACGGCCCCGGACAGGGCGAGCGTCCGCTTGTACTTCACGCTCTTGGGACCCGTGATGCTGGTCGTCGAGCCCTGGTTGGCCGGTATCGACAGGAAGATCATCCGCTTGACGGCCTCGGCGTTGCCGGCGACGTCGACGGACTGGTACTCGAGCGTGTACATCCCGACGGTGCCCGGCACCGACACGACGGAGCCCGAACGCCAGACGCCGTCCGTCTCGAGCAGGCGCCACTGCGTGGTCGCCAGTCCTGAGCCGGTGTCCGACGCCTCGATACCGAACGAGCCGCCGGCGACGTAGCGCGACTGCTGATTCGGGATGCTCGAGACCGGGAGCGAGTCATCAAGATGCACCGTGACGGACTTGGTGGTCTCGACGTTGCCGAGCCCGTCGTCCGACCAGTACTGCACCGTCGTCGCACCCTGCTGGGTGATGACGATCGGGCTGCCGGCCGAGTACAGGGTCTCGGCCCCGCCGTTGATGCGGTAGCGCGTCGAGATCACGCTGGTGGGCGTGTCGGTTGCCGAGAGGCTCACCGTCGCCGAGCCGGCGTGCACCCAGCCGCTCACGGCCGTGCTCGGCGAGACGACCGCCGTGGTCACCGGCGGCACCGCGTCAGGCACGACCTGGAAGCTCGCGGATCGCGTGTCCTCACGGTTGCCCAGTGCGTCGGTCGAGTAGTACTGCAGCGTGTAGGTTCCGAGCGCCGAGGGCACCACCGCCGACGCCCCCGTCGTGAACGCGCCGCTCGTGCCGATCCGCCACGAGGTCGAGCCCACGCCGGACATGATGTCGCTTGCGACCAGCGCGATCGTGCTGCCCCCGCCGGCCGCGTAGCGCGCCTGCAACGCCGGCGCGGTCGTGATCGGCGCGGTGCGGTCGATCCGCACGAGCGAGGTCTTGGGCGTCTCGGTGTTCCCCGACAGGTCCGCCGAGAAGTACGTGAGCGTGGTTGTGCCTTCCTTGCTCACGACGATGGGAGTGCCTGCCGAGAAGACCTGCTCGGCCCCGCCGTCGATCTGGTAGTGCGTCCAGCTCACGGTCGCGGTGCTCGACAGCGAGACGCTCACGTTCGAGGTCGTCCACGCCGAGAACGCGTTGGCCGGCGTCGGCGTCGCGGTCGTGACGACGTTGACCCTCGGCACGGTGCCGGTCACGGCGTAGCGGCCCAGGCTTCCATAGCTCGAGTAGCCGTCCACGGCCTTGGGGTCGCCCTTCCCGGTGCCGCGCACGTAGAGGTAGTAGGTGCCGCCCGAGAGTGTCGTGTTGATCTGCGCGTCGAGAGCGTCCACGGGATTCGACGAGGCGACCAGCGTGCCGCTCGACGTCCGAAGCTCGGCGTAGACGTCGAGGTTGGGGCCGACTGCAACCGGATCGACGCTGATGCTCGCCGGGCCCGAGGCTGCCGAGAACGTGAAGACGTCCACGTCAGCCGAGCTGCCCACCGTGCCGGACGTGGAGACGCTCGGTGTGATGAGCGGGCGCGCGGTCGCGGTGGTGTTCCCCGCATCGTCGGCGCGGGAGGGGATGTAGGACGCGATGCGGGCGAGGTCGTCTTCAGTGTTGTTGGCGCCCGTGTACTCGCCCTTGCTCCACTGCGTAAGGTTCTGGTAGTAGCCGACGCCCATGATGGGCGCCCAGCCGGTCTGCCCCGAGCCGCCGCCCCCGTAGTACTCGTGCGTGGCGTCTCCGTCGTGGGCCAGACCCAGGTTGTGTCCCGCCTCGTGCGACGCTGCCTCGGCGATGTCCTTGGGGTCGTCAGGCCCCAGGTTCTCGGGGAAGACGAGTGCGGGCTTGTAGTAGTCGCCCGTCTGCGCGAAGACGCCGACGTAGGCGATGCCGCCCGGATTGCCGAAGTAGCTGCCGATCTCGCTGACCAGGACACGAGTCCCGTAGACCGAGTCGCTGCTGCTGCTGCGGGTCAGCACCGCCTCGCTCGTGAGTTCGGTGGTCACGTCGACGTCGAACACGGAGTAGTCCTCGGCGACCCGCCTCCAGATGTCCTGGATCGCGGTCCGCTCGGCGTCGTTGAAGGTGGCCGCGTCACCGTCGAGCGACCACGCCGGCGCGATGATGTCCTTCCCGCCGTTCTTCGACGCGGTCCACGAGATGCCCGAGAGGGTCATGCCGTCAAAGTCCAGGTAGATCGTCTTGGACGCGCCGGGGTTGCTGTGCAGCTTGAAGGTGTCGGCGAGCGGGTACGGTGCCGCGGAGAGAGCTGCCGCCTCGGCGGCCGAGCCGGCCTGTTCCTGCTGACCAGTCGCAGCAGCGGCCGTGGCACTGTCCGGCTCGACGTAGTAGAGGCGGCCGTTCGGGTCCACCCAGAGCAGGTCATCCTGCGCCAGGGTCGTCGCAAGCTGCTCGGCGGTCCAGCCGGAGAGCGCCGCGACCTCGCCGACGGAATCGCCGAGCGCGGCGACTGCCGCGGAGCCGTTCATCGCTTTGGGCAGGTACCGCGTCGTCGGCGCAGTCGCCTCCGCTGCCTGGGCGAGACGCCCGGAAGACGCCCGCGCGTCACCCTCAGAGAACAGTGCGGTGGACGCGCCACCGACGACGGCCACGACGAGCGCGGCCGTGGCGACGGCGGCGAGCAGGCGCGCGGTTGAAGACCTCAAGGTCACTCCAGTCCGATGGAAAGCCGACACCGAGAGCATCGGCGCAGCTCGCGACGGCCTTTAGGCACACTCGACGAGCGGTGACGGGACTCACAGCGCGCTTGCCGGCGGTCGCTCACCCGATGGCAACGCCCGTGCCAGAGCGCAGGCCCGCCCGCACGCCGCGGCAGCCGGTCCTCCGGCTAGGGCTCCTCGAACAGCAGCAGCACCGTCGTCCCCGGGTCCACGACCGTCCCTGGCCCGGGCAGCTGGCCGGTGAGCACGTTGCTCTGTGGGTCGGAGATGTTGACGACCACGCCCTGCGCGCCAAGGCCCGCGGCCGCGAGCGCCGCGAGCGCGGCATCAGGCGACATCCCCGAGAGGTTCGGAACCTTTACGGCGCCTTCCGGCGCGCTCCCTCCCGAGACGGCGAACGGCACCGGGCGCCCCAAGACCCACATCGACTCCGCGTTGGGCAGCTGCTGGACCACGGTCCCGACCGGCGCGTCGACGCCATAGACCGTGACCGCGACGGGCTGGAAGAGCGTCGCCGAGAGGACCTTCGCCGCCTCGCTGTCGGACTTCCCGACCACGTTGGGAACGGGCGTGGGGACCGGCACGACCGCGACCGTCACGTCCACCGACGAGTGGCGCGGCGCGCGCTGGCCTGCCGCCGGGGACTGTGCGAAGACGAGCCCGCCGCCGACGGTCGAGGTCGCGATCTGACCCGTCTCGCCCAGCTTGAGCCCGACCGCCTGCAGCAGCGCCGTCGTCTCGTTCTCATCCTTGGTGCGCAAGTCCGGTACGACCGTGGGACGGAAGTAGTAGAGGGCGCCGGCGAGCGCGAGCACCAAGACGACCGCGACCACGAGAAGCACCCGTATCCAGCGGTCGCGGGCCGAACGCCGGGCCGTCGCCTCGGAAGCCGGCGCGTGATTCGGAGACGAACCGTCGGGCACGGGTGCGCCGCTTCCGGAAGAGGTGCCGCCTTCGCCGGGCAGATCGGGTGCGGACATGGGGGCACCTTTCGGTCGCGCGCGGGGATACACAACAGCACACACGCTACGATACCCGCGGAGCACCGTTCGTGTCAGACGCGGCGCCCGGAAGCGCCGCCGGCGGCGAGGCGAACCTGCGAACGCCGCTTGGCCGAGAGGACCCGCCATGCACCGCGCACGCAGGACCCGCTCCGCGACACGCGCAGCCGCCGGCCGAACCTCCCTCATCCCCGTCTTCCTCCCGGGAACCGCCCTCCTCGTGGCGCTCGCCTTCCTCGCCGCCGCGGCCGTCCCCGCGCCGGCGCGCGCCAAGAGCTACTCGATGGGTCCGGTCGCCATCGACGCGCAGGTCTCGCAGGACGGCTCGCTGACGGTCGTCGAGGACCGCCGCTTCGACTTCAACGGCGACTACACGTTCGTCTACTGGGACCTGAGCAAGAAGGGCTCCGCGGGCATCACCGTCGACGGCGTTGCCGAGATGAGCGGCGACACCGCGAAGCCCTACTCGGTCGCCACCGACCCGGCCGCGCGCGCGAGCCGCCCGCCCGGCACCTACCAGGTCACCGACACCGGCGACTCGGTCGAGGTCTACGCGTTCTTCCGCAAGTCGAACGAACCCGCGACCTTCCGCCTGACCTACCGGGTCGCCGGCGCCGCGAAGCGCTACCGCGACACCGGCGAGCTCTACTGGCAGTTCGTCGGGGACGCCTGGGGTGTCTCGGCGAAGAAGGTGAGCGTCCACATCGCCCCGCCGGCGCCGCTCACCAAGTCGCAGGTCCGCGCGTGGGCGCACGGCCCGCTCACCGGCACCGTCGCCATCGCCGAGGACGGCGCGGTCGACCTCTTCGTGCCCAAGCTCCCCGCCGAGACGTTCGTCGAGGCGCGCGTGCTCTACCCGGTCGATGCGCTCGCCGCGGCACCCCTGGTAGACGAGCCTCGCGAGGCGACCGTGCTTTCCGAGGAGGGAAAGCTGGCCGACGAGGCCAACGCCGAGCGGCGCAAGGCGAGGCTGCTCTACGGCGGGCTCACCTACGGTGTCTGGCTCCTCTCGGCACTGGGGCTCGCGGTCGCGCTCTACGCGTTCCTGCGCCACGGGCGCGATCCCAAGCCGACCTTCGATGCGCAGTACCTCCGAGAGGACCCGCGCCCCGAGCTGCCGCCCGCGGTGGTCTCAGCCGTCTGGAACATGGGACCGGTCAGCAACGCCGCGCTGACCGCGACGCTCATGGCGATGACCGACGAGGGCATCATCTCGGTCCGCCCCATCACCGAGAAGAAGGCGAGCTGGACCGGGTTCGTGGAAGAGCCGTCGCTCGAGCTCGAGCTGCTGCCCGAGTCCGCCGCACCGCGAGCCACGACTCGGGCCGCAGAGGCCGGGGCCGAGCGGATGGCGGCGCTCGAGACCGAGATCGCCGCCGACGAGGCGGCAGAGGCGGCCGCCGCGGCTGCCGCCGGCGAGGAAGCCGAGCCCGCCGATCCGCTCGCCGCGGAGGAGGCCGAGCTCGCGGCCGCCGGCGAGACCGCGGAGCCGCCGTCGGGCGCGCTCACCAAGGCCGAGCGCAAGGCCGCGATCGCCGCCGCGCGCGCACGCGCCGAGGGCCTGCCTGACCTCGAGGCGCGCCTCGTGCGCCTCATCTTCACGCACGCGTCGAAGGACGGCCGCACCGCCACCCTCGGCCAGATCGAGGCCTATGCGACGGAGCACCCGACCGGGTTCTCGGACACGGTCGAGAAGTGGAAGGATGCCGCGAGCAAGCGCGCCGAGAAGCTCGGGTTGATCGGCGAGTACCACTTGGGGTGGACGATCCTGCTATGGGCGATCGCGATCCTCATCGACGTCGCGGCGGTGTTCTCGGCGGCGTGGCTGTGGTCGTTGTGGCCGCTGGTTGTGGCCGTGCCGACGTCGGGCGTCATCGTGGTGCTCGCGTACTTCCTGACACAGCGCACTCAGGCGGGCGCCGACCTGCGCGCGCAGTACGCGGCGATCGAGCGGTTCCTGCGCGACTTCTCGCGCCTGGAGGAGGCGCCGCCCGCCTCGGTGGCGATCTGGAACCGCTTCCTGGTGCTCGCCGTCGTGTTCGGCATCGCCGAGCAGGTCATCGAGCAGCTCAAGGTCGTGGTCCCCGAGGTCGTCGCCGACTCCGCGTTCGCGCGCACCTACACGTGGACGAACGCGGCGGAGTCCGGCACCTCTCCCATCTCCGCCTTCAACAGCGGCTTCGCCTCGGCGGCACAGATCGCGTCGAGCGCCGCCTCGTCCGCCTCGGGAGGGGGCGGCGGGTTCTCCGGCGGCGGGGGCGGCGGAGGCGGAGGCGGTGGTGGGGGCGGCGGAGGCGGCGCGGGATAGCCGGCGACCGGTCGTGCCTCCGAGGCGGGAACATACCCCGCAGGAGGCGATTCCGCGATGCGCGAGGCCCTCGCACTCGTGATCGGGTACCTGCTCGGCTCGGTGCTCCCAGCCGACCTCTTCGCGCGCGCCCGCGGCGTCGACATCCGAGCGGTAGGGACGCGCAACCCCGGAGCCACCAACGCGCTGCAGCAGCTCGGCGTCGTGCCGGGGCTGCTCACCGCCGCCTACGACCTGTCGGTCGGAGTGCTCGCGATGTACGTCGCGGCGCGATTGGGGCTCCCGGCCGTGTGGCAGTACCTCGCGGGCGTCTCGGCGATCCTGGGTCACGTGTTCCCGGTCTTCTTCCGCTTCCGCGGCGGGCAGGGCATGGCGGCCACGACCGGGCTGCTGCTCTACCAGATGGGCGTCGGGCTGGCGCAGGGGTGGCTCACCCCCGCGGTCCTCGCCGCACTCGCGACGGTGGGGCTCGTCGTCTTCGGCCTCACGCGCAGCGCGACGATGGTGGGCGTGGTGTGCGCGCCGCTGCTCGTCGCCGGGCTCGCGCTCTCGCGGCCCGACCCGCTCTACCTCGCGTTCGTCACGGGGCTCGCGGGGTGGATCTGGCTCGTGCAGGTGGACCTCATGCGCCGGCAGCACCTCTTCCGGCTCGCCGAGCCGGCCCGCTCGGAGGCACGAAGGTTGCTCCACCGGAACCCGTGAAGATCCACCGCATCCAGGGCATCGCCTTCTCGAGCTATCTGATCGAGACGCCTCACGCGCTCTACCTCGTCGATTCCGGCTTCCGCTGGTTCGAGCGGCTCGTCACCTCGAAGGTGCGCTCGATCGGCCGCGACCTGTCGGAGTTGTCGCTCGCCGTCCTCACCCACCCCCACATCGACCACGTGGGCTCGATCCCAGCGCTCCTCGACCGCACCGACTTCGACGTGCTCGCGCACCCCGACTCCGCCGCCGAGCTCGCCGAGGGCGGGCGCGTCTACTCGCCTCCCACCAAGTCGTGGACCCGAGCGGTGCAGTGGCTCGCGACCAACGCGCTGCCGCTGCTCCGGCTCCCCGGCATCACGCCGACGGTGCTGCCGGCCGACGGGGAGCGACTCGACGCGTTCGGCCTGCCCGGCACGCTGTTCCACACGCCGGGCCACTCCGAGTGGTGCGTCTCGCTTCTGCTCGACGACGGTACCGCCTTCGCGGGCGACCTGATCATCGGTCCGGGACACATGACGACGCGCGTCTCCCCGCCGGCCATGGCGGCCGACCCGGCGCGTGCGCTCGCGAGCACGCAGCGGCTTCTCGCGGCCGGCGCCGAGCGCTTCATGCCCGCGCACGGCCGCGCGTTCGACGCGCACGAAGTGCGGGCGATGCTCGCGCGCCTCGAAGCGTGACCCGAGCCGCTACCCGGCTACCACGCTCCACACCCACACCGCGCCGAAGAACCCGATGAGCACGCCGCCGACTTCGGCGATGGCGAAGCGGCCGTTGAAGCCGCGCCAGGTCGTCGGCAGCAGGAGCACCAGCAGCGACGGCAGCGCGAAGAGCGCGAACATGACGCCGAGCATGATCCAGGTCCAGACCCTCTCGCCGCCGGGGCCGTTGAACCCGTAGCGGAAGAACGGGATGCTCAGCGACCCGAACAACACGGTCCAGAAGAACATGAACGGCACCGCCGAGTTGCGATTCAGGCTCGTGGCGAGGAAGCCGTTCATCACGATCGCGATCACCATCAGCGACGCACCGACCGTGGGGAGCCAGACCCAGTCCTCTGCCGGATGGGCAATCTCGTACGGCCCGCCGAGCGCGACGAAGCCGCCGACCTGCATGACCGGGCCGGCGGCGAGGAACAGCCAGACCATGCCGGCGATTGCGAGTGCCGCCGTCACGAACAGGGCGATCGTCTTGAGTGCCCCCGGTTGCCGGTCGGCGATCGCGGGATCCGTCGCACCCACGCCCCACGA
>CAZXWK010000042.1:8224-16305 GCA_964644675.1 uncultured Eubacteriales bacterium
CGCCGGGTTGCTCGGCGTGGAGCTCGACGTGACCGCAGTTCGGGCAGACGAGCGAGACGATCCGGCCCGTACCGTTGTCGCCAGCGAAGCCGAGCGGCGTGCCGTCAGCGGCCGTGAGCGGGCGCTCGTCCATCGGCGTGCCGCACGTGGGACAGATGCGTGGCTGGTCCATGCCGCTCCCCTGACGCAGACGGTGCTTGGGACAGGTGTACCCCGCTGACACCCGCGGGTCACCCTGCTACCGTGGCGAGTGATCGGTTGCGGCGGGTCCCGCCCCGCCGCCGGCGGGGGGCCGAGGAGGATCGATGTCACCGCAGCACGATAGCTCGCAGGGCTGGTTCGTGGGACGCCAGGGCGCTTCCGAGTGGAAGGGCGGCCCGTACACGTGGGCGCAGCTCGTCGCGTTCGCGCGCGAGGGCCGCATCGAGCCCGGCGACCTCGTCTGGCACCCCGGTCTCGCCGACTGGACACCCGCCGAGCAGATCCCAAACCTCCTCGGTCCCGCGGCAGCGCCGGCACCGGCCTACGTCGGCCCGGCCAACGTGGCCGCCGCGCCCTCGACCGGCGCCGCACCCGCCACCCCCGCGCCCTCGCCCTCGCCGCGCTCGCGCTCGCGCGCCGGGCTGTGGATCGCGCTCGGCATCGCGGGCGTGCTCTTCCTCGGTGGCATCGGCGCGGGCGCGTGGATGCTGCTGCGCTCCGGGGCAGAAGCGCCCAAGCAGCCGAGCCTCGGCGCTGCTTCGTTCACGCCACCCGACCCGGCCAACGTGCAGCCGTCGCCCGAATGGGGACCCATCCCCACCGACTACATCGCGGTCGTGATGAAGCCGGACGCCGGCCGCCCGGACGCCGAGAAGGTCGCCGCGGTTCTCGGCGGCAAGATCATCGGCGAGGTCGAGTTCGCTCGGATCTACCAGCTCAGCATCCCGCCCAAGGGCGTTGAGGGCGTGCGTGCAGCGCTTGCCACCGCCGAGAAGCAGCCCGGCGTGCTGGTCGCGGCACCGGACCAGCTGACCACGCTCGAGGCCGAGGGCGGCTCGATCGAGGGCACGCAGTGCACGCCGCTCAACGAGCCGCCCTACCTGCCCGACGGCGTCTCGGACAACGGGTGGCCCTACAAGATGATCGGCGTGCAGAACGCCTGGGACATCGTCCGCGGAAGCGGCGTGGAGCTGAATCCGGTGCAAGTGGGCGTGGTCGACAACCCCTTGCTGCGGTCGCAAGGTGAGTTCGACGGCGCCATCACCGTGCGCACGGCGCTCGCGAGCGATGCGACGGCGACGCCTGAGATGAGCAAGGGGGCGCCGGTTCCCTACGGCACACACGGCACCGCGGTGACCGGGATCATCGCGGCCGACCCGGACAACGGCGGCGTGGTGGGCGTCGCCTCGGTGCTGGGAGAACGGCTCACGGTGGACCACACCAACGTCTTCAGCCCGACGTACAGCTCGTGGCCCACGGTGACGCCGGACCCGTTCGACCCCACGCAGTACTGGAATCGCGACGGCGCGTGGGCCGTTGGCGAACTGGTGGCCATGACCAAGACCATCAACGCGGGCTCGACGATCCTCAGCAACTCCTGGCGCGGCATCGACCAATCCGAGAAGCTGCCCGTCGTCTACCGCGAGTTCTACAAGGCCACCGAGCAGAAGCGCCCAGACGTGCTCTTCGTGTGCTGCGCGGGGAACGACTATGTATCGATCAACGGCAAGAAGTTCTATCCCGGCGGGTTCCTGCTCAACAACGTGGTCACCGTCGGTTGCCTGGACAACGACGGCAAGCGCATCAACTACTCCAACATGAACAGCAAGAGCTTCGAGGTCTCGCTCGCCGCCCCGGGCCACAGGGTGCTCTCGGGCATCGGGCCCGACGGCAAGCAGGGCAACGTCAACGGCGGCACGAGCTTCGCCACGCCGCAGGTCACGGCGACCGCGGCGATGATGCGCGCGATCGACCCGCGGCTGAGCGCCTCCAACATCAAGGCGATCCTCGTCGACACGGGCCGGACCGCGATCTCGATCGACTCGCTGGGCCTCACGAGGAAGATCGAGCCATCGGTTGGCGGCCGAGTCCTCGCGAGCGACCTGGCCGTCCTCGAGGTGCTCAACAACGTCCGCGCCAAGCAGCGCAAGCCCGAGCTCACGCTCGAGCAAGCAGTCGCGCGCGGCCGCATCGCGCTCTCCGCCAACCCCGCCTCGGCCGGTGCGTGGACGGTCGGCGCGGCGCTCGACCCGAGCACCGAGGGCGCGCACGCCCTGGAGATCAGCGGCAAGGGGCAGCAGGGCTTCAGCGGCTCCATCAGCCAAAAGGCCTCGGGCGACAAGCCCGTGAACTGGGGCGTGACGGCCAAGGACAGCGCCACCGTCCACGTGAAGCGACCGGACAACGGCGCGTGCTCACGGGTGCGCGTGGGCGGCTCGCTCGTGGGCAAGTGGAAGGGCACGCGCTACAAGTGGGAGCCGGGCGGCGTGATCAGCGCCGAGAAGGAGACGTTCACGATCGGCATCGCCGAGACCGGCGGCCGGTACTTCGGCGACATCACCATCGACTATCCGGGCGGGTCGGCGACGTTTGCGCTGGGACTGATCAAGTTCGACGGCACCAACGTGACGATGGACATGTCCGGCGCGATGAGCCCGCTCTCCCCCACCGACTTCAAGGGGACGCTCGAAGGCGACACGCTGACCGGCACCGACTCCTACCCCGACGGCGCTTCGCAGCCGGTCACGCTCACGCGCGTGGAGTAGCCGCGTCAGCCGCACACGCGTGCGCTACTCGGCGGATGTGGACGGACCGGTCGCCGACTCCTCTTCGAGCCCCTCGCCCATGTCGGCGTAGTCGGACTCGAGCACCGAGTGGAGCCGCCCGGTGACGCCGCGCACCGAGATCCACGCGAGGACCGCGAGGCCGGCGAGCACGAGTGCGATGAGCGCCCAGTCGTCGCCCGAGAAGACCTCGTAGCGCACGTACGTCTCCCCCGCCGAGAAGAACGACTCGCGCACGCTCAGCGCGTTCATCACGATCGCGCCGATCTCGACGACCGCCATGCCGAGCACCACCCAGCCGAACACGCCCATGAGCCAGATCGTCGTGAGCGCGAAGCAGAGCATGATGAGCGGGATGAGGAGCGACACGTCGAACGCTTCGACCGCGAGGAACGAGGGGACGCACGCGAGGATCGCGAGCGCGGTGTAGCCCAGATAGCGCGGGATGGGCGACTTCTCGGGCACGCGGGTGTCGGTGCCGTGCGCGGCGATCGCTGCCGAGATGCGTGCGGCGACCGTGTCGTAGTTCTCGGCGGTGCAGTAGACGGCAAGCAGTGTGCGCCAGCGATTCCGCAGCAGGATGACGCGCCCCCGCGGACGGAACACCGCGCGGAAGGAGCCGTCGAACGAAGCGCTCTGGGTCTCCTGCGTCTGCGCGAGGATGCCCGCGCCCGCGGCGCTCGGCGAGCCCGCGAGCGCACCCGCGACGGCGGCGATGCGGTTGGCGGCCTTGGCGGTCGTGTCGATCTGTTCGACGAGGACTCGATCGTCGGAGAGCGAGAAGCGGAAGTGCATGTGGTTGCGGAAGACGACGAGCATGACGAGGACCGAGAGCAGCCACATGCCGCCGCAGATCGCCCCGGTGAGCAGCCAGATCGAAGGGATGGCCTCGGCCTCGTCCTGGACCAGGAACAGGAAGCTCAGCAGGGAACCCATGATCAGGCCCGCGATGCCGAACGCCTTGGTGACGCCGCCGAACATGATCCGGTTGTTCAGCAGCGGGACCGCGATCTCCCAGACCAGCTCTGGAGAGGCGGTGCCTGTGTTGTCTGCCTGCGCCACGTCGCCCCCTCAATCGCCCACGACCCGCACGGCAGAATGGTAACCCACGGGCAGCTCGCGCGCGCAGCGCGGCATATACTCGGATGGGCTCGGGCGACGCGCGAAACGCCGGCGCTCGGGCCCACACCATCGACCTCAGCCGGAAGCCCCGATGCCGGACAGCCCTGACAGCCGAGAACCCGAGCGACCGCCCAAGACGCCGCGCAACGTGCGGATGATGGGCATCGTGAGCCTGCTCACCGACGCGTCGTCCGAGATGATCTACCCGGTTCTGCCGCTGTTCCTCGCCAACGTGCTGGGCGCACCGGTGGCCGCGATCGGCCTCATCGAATCACTCGCCGAGGCGACCGCGTCGTTCATGAAGGTCGGCTCGGGCTGGCTCTCGGACCGCGTCGGCCGGCGCAAGCCGCTCATCGCGCTGGGCTACACGCTGTCCAACGTCGCCAAGCCCGTCCTCGCGCTGACCGCGACGTGGCCGGGCGTGCTGGTGCTGCGGCTCGCCGACCGACTGGGCAAGGGCATCCGCACCGCGCCGCGCGACGCGCTCATCGCCGAGAGCGCCGCCGAGGGGCAGCGCGGCCGAAGCTTCGGGGTGCACCGCGCGCTCGACACGCTCGGCGCGGCCATCGGCCCGTTCGTCGCGTGGGCGGTCCTGACGATGCAACCGGGAGCGTACCGGACGATCTTCGTGATCTCGGCGATACCCGGCACGCTCGCGATCGTGTTCGTGCTCTTCGCGGTGCGCGACACGGGCCGGCGCCGCCCGCCCTCGGAGCGGGCTGCGGCGCTCAGCTTCCACGACTTCTCCCGCCAGCTGGCGTACTTCACGGCGGTGTCGTTCGTGTTCGGCGTCGCCAACTCCTCGGACGCCCTGCTCATCCTGCGCGCGCAGGACCTGGGCGCGACCGCGGCCCTCATCCCGCTCATGTACGTCGCGTTCAACCTGGTGGGGGCAGCGCTGTCGGGACCGTTCGGCGTGCGCTCGGACCGCGTCGGGCGCAGGCGTCTGGTGGTGTTCGGGTTCGCGGGCTACGCGCTCGTCTACCTGGGCTTCGCACTCGCGCGCTCGGCCGTCGCGCCGTGGCTGCTGTTCGCGGCGTACGGCATCCCCTACGCGGCGACCGAGGGCATGACCCGCGCATACGTCGTCGACCTCGCCGGGCCGGAGCGCCGCGCGACCGTGCTGGGGGCCTACACGTTCGTGCTTGGGATCGCTGCGCTACCGGCCTCCACGATGGCGGGCGTGCTGTGGGACCGCGTCTCGCACGCGGCGCCGTTCTACCTGAGCGCCGCACTCATGGGGGTCTCGGCCATGCTGCTGCTGGCTGCGGGACGCTGGCTCGACGCCGGCATCGCGGAATCGCCGGCGCCGACCGCTAGAACGGAAGCCAGGGAAGCGTGATACCAAAGGCCGAGCCCAGGAACCGCAGGCCCATGTAGAGCAGCACCACGCCGAGCACGCCCATGATCCAGCAGTAGATGCGCGGCGTGAGCAGGCCCTTGCCGCGGTGCACCACGGCGATGACGAACGCGTACCAGGCGACGTCGGCCAGCTGGTGACCGATGAAGAACGCCGCGACCCCCACCGGCCCGATCGCCAGGCCGTCGGCGGCGAGCTTCACGCCGATCGTCGCCCACCACAGCGTCCACCACGGGTTGGAGAGCGAGACCACGGCGCCCTGCGCGATCGCGCCCAGATGGCCGCCCTCGATGACGCCGGCGTCCTCGGCGATCTCGAGGTCCTTGGCGATGGTCCCGCGAACCGCGCCCCGGAACAGCTGCGCTCCCAGGTAGAGGAGCACCGCGCCGCCGACGACCGAGAGGGTCAGGGTCACGCCGGCCGTGCGCAAGAGAGCCTGCAGGCCGAATGCGAATCCGATCATGAGCACGGCCTCGAGGATCGCGTGACCCACGAGCAGCAGACTCGCCGAGAACCAGCCCTTCTGAAGCGTGCGCGCGATGGTGACCGTGAGGAACGAGCCCGGCGACATCGCACCGGACAGCCCCACGACGAACGCCTGGGCTCCCAGGGTCAGGGCCGCGGCGAGCTGGGGGTCCATGATCGCGTGGCTCCTTCTCGGCGGGCGACGTCCTCAGGGTGCGGACACCATGCCACGGCCCCGTCGTGGGCGCAACGGGGCGCTCCGAAGCCACGTCCGTGACTGCGACTCCGGCGCTAGCTGAGGCCGCGCTTGCGGGCGTGCGCACGGCCGCCCACCAGGAACCGGTCGTGGCGCAGGTGCTGCTTGTGGAAGTTCTCGGCGGCGAGCCGCTTGTGTTCCTTCTCCACCTCGCGGTCGTGCTCGCCGTGATCGGAGCCATTGCCACTCCGGTCGAAGGGCCACTTCGCTTCCGGCGTCATGTCCTCACCTCGCAGTGATCGAGCGTCTTCGCGTGCCGCGCACTTGGTTCCTACCCGCCTGCGCGCACCGGTCTCGCCACCGCCCGGCGCCGATCACTTGACCTTGAAGGTCCTCCACGACGAGACGCCGGCGAAATACGCCTCCCACGCCCTGGTCGTGACCCGAACACGGTACGTGCCCTTCTTGATCTTGATCTTCTTGGACCACTCGCCGGTCATCGTGGATGTCGCGTAGAAGGTCTTGTACTTCTTGTACTTCTTCTTCGAGAGGACCTGTACCTCGATCGTGACCTGGCCGTAGCTCGGCGCGATCGAGCCCTTCAGGAGCGTGCCGCGCTTCGCGGTGGCCTTGCCCGAGACGCGAGGCCTACCCGGCGTCAGCGGCACTGCCGCCTTGATGAGCTGCGCGTGGCAGACCGTGTCGCCCGCGTAGCTCACGGTGACCGTGCGGACCGTGGGCTGGAATCCCGGCTTGGTGAACGTCACCTGGTAGGTCCCCGGCAGGACGTAGGGCACCGTGTAGCTGCCGTCTGCCGCCGTGACGACCGGCTCGCAGTCGGGCACCGATACCGTCGTGCCGCCTTCGCGCGCCCAGTTCGACGAGACGATGCCGGTGAGGTTGGTGAGCGGCTCGGCCTCCGCGTAGCGGTTCCAGTCCGAGTAGCGGTTCAGTCCCAGAGGAGTCGGGGCAAGCCCTCGCACCTGGAACGTCGTCGATTCGCCCGGCGCGAGACGCTTGGCCTTCGCCGGTTCCAGCGGCGTGACCTCGTAGACGTCGAGCATGCTGTTAGAGGAGTTGCTGACCCCCGCGTTCTCGTTGCCCCAGAAGCGCACGGGACCGACCGTCTCGAGAGTATCGTTGGTCACCGTGACGACGTACTGGATGCGTCCGTCACCCAGGGTCGTGCTGTCGACCGGGCCCGGGACGGTCGGGAGCAGCTGGTGGACGAGCGTCTTGGCCGCGATGCCGTACTGGTACTTGGGCCACGCGGGATCGCTGGGCGCGACCTCGGGCATGATGCGGGTCTTCGTGGGGTCTGCGCCGACCGGCATGCCGGCGAGGCGGCGGTGGAAGAGGTGATAGTACGCGCCCATGGGGTCGCCGCCACCCGTGTTGAACGGCATCACGTTGACGTCCACCTCGAACGTCTCCGTGCCGACCGGCAGCGACGCCGCGTCGAGGTACTCGAGCGTGACGGTCGGCCGGACCACGGTCACGCCGTCCGCGTAGGTGCTCGCGGACCAGTTGCCGACACCGCCGTCGAAGTACCACGTCCCGCTGCCGACCGGGTACTCGTACACCGTGCTGCCGTACGCCGTCAGCGCGACCTTCGCGCCGTCCGGGGGCGTCGCGACCAAGGCGGATGCGGTGACCGGTGCCACCAGCATTCCGGCGAGCAGAGCCACGCTCGCGACGAAGACCATCAAGCGCTTCATCAGACCTCCTGAGGGTCGTGCTTCGAGATTCGTACCGCGCGGTCAACTTCTTCCAACAAACTAGCACTTCCTGCCCGCGTTTCGGCGAATGGCTGGTCCGCGCGGGAACCGACGGCCTTCCGAGCACTCACGAACGGTTCTGGCACGACTTGCGCTAGAGCATCGCGACATGTAACGATATATCGCGTTACTACCGAACGAAAGGAACCCAGCGATGCACAACGACATCGAGCACGGCTCCCACGGCCGCCAGCGTTGCGGCCACGACGCCCACGCCCACCACGGCGGCTTCGGACGCCACGGCTTCAAGCACCCCTTCGGCCCCGGCGGGATGGGCGACTTCCGCGGCTTCGGCCCCGGCGGCGGCATGCGCGCCCGTCGCGGCGACGTCCGCACGGCCGTCCTGCGCCTGCTCTCCGAGCAGCCGATGCACGGCTACCAGATCATCCAGGAGC
>CAZXWK010000043.1:0-16083 GCA_964644675.1 uncultured Eubacteriales bacterium
GACCGAGCGCGTACAGGAACGAATCGAACTCCACGACAGTGTGGTTCCCACTTGATCCTCCATGTTCGACAACCCTACCGGCAGTCACCCATCGTCCGCGCTTGTTTCAGCGGGTAGCGCGGGACCCGCAGGGCGCTCTACCCCGCAGATTGAAATAAGTTAATGGAGGTGAAGGTCTCTTGTCCACAGGGAATTCACATCTCCTCCATCAGCGCAGCTAAACGAATACGAATCGCTGAAAGGGCCCGTTCTGGCAAGTGTGACGTACGTCACACTTCTAGTTGTTGCCAGTTGAGATCGACGGGGTCTCTCGTGAACCTACGGGTCACTAACGGGTTCATCGGCACCCGCTCGAACCGTCTTTAGCCGCGCGGGAAGAACGGGTTGAGCCGCCGCTCACGACCCACCGTCGTGTCGGGGCCATGGCCCGGATGGACGATCGTCTCGGAGGGCAGGACCGCGATCTTCTCGGCGATGGAGCGCGAGAGGGCCCGCGCGTCGCCACCGGGAAAGTCGGTGCGGCCCACGCTGCCGGCGAAGACCGTGTCGCCGGCGAAGAGGTGCGGGGGCTGCGAGCCGTCAGCCTCCCCCGGCCAGAACAGGCAGATGCTGCCGGGCGTGTGGCCCGGCGTGTGCAGCACGCGCAGCGAAAAGGTACCGGCGTCGATCGTGTCGCCGTCGGCGAGCAGGCGGTCGGGCGGCGGCGCGGTGAGGTCGAAGCCGAACTGCGCACCGCCCGCGCCGTGCGCGTCGGTGATCCGCGCCGCGTCGGCCTCGTGCACCAGGAGCGGCGCGCCCGTCTGCGTGACGAGCTCCCGCACGGCCCCCAGGTGGTCGAAGTGACCGTGCGTGAGCACGATCGCGGCGACGGTGCGCCCCGCGCACGCGCGCAGGACCGCAGCGGGGTCGTCCGCGGGGTCGATCAGGAGTGCGGGGCCGTCCTCGTCGTCGAACAGCACCCAGCCGTTGGTGTCGAGCGGCCCCAGCACGAGCCGGTTCGCGTGCATCACCGCTGGCCGCCGCGCTTCGCCGACGCGGGATCCTTGCGCTTCTGCGTCGCCTCCCCCGGCATCATGCGGCGCGCCTCGAAGACGCCCTCGGCACTGCGCACCTCGCGCAGGACCGCGTCGAGCCGCGCGAGGTCGCCGAGCTCGAAGAGGAAGCGCATGTCCACGAGGCCGTCCTTGTGGGTGGTCGTGGACGACGCGAGGATGTTGACGCCCGACTCGGCGAGTGCCGAGGTGACGTCTTGGAGCAGCCGCAGGCGGTCGAGCGCCTCGACGAAGATCTCGACCTGGAAGGTCGTGTTGGTCCCGAGCTCCCACTCGACGTCGATGATCCGCTCGGGGCTCGAGAGCAGCTCGGTGGCGTTGGGGCAGTCTCGGCGGTGCACCGAGACGCCACGGCCGCGCGTCACGAAGCCGATGATCTTGTCGCCGGGCACCGGGTTGCAGCAGCGCGCCAGGCGCACGAGCACGTCGTCGATGCCCTTGACCTTGATGGCCGCGCCCGTCTTGCGACGCTTCCCGCGCGGCGCAGTCATGGGCGTCTCGATCGAGAACGTCTCGGCCGGCGGCTCGGGGACGGCGACCTCGCCTTCCTTCGCCATCAACTTGAGCAGCTTGGTGCCCACCTGCTTCGCGCTGATCTTGCCGGCGCCGATGCCGGCAAGGACGTCGTCGGAGTGCGCGTAGTTCATCTCCTTGGCCACCGCGTCGATGGCCTTCTCGGCGGTCTTGCTGCCGATGCCCAGGCCGTGCTTGCGCATGACCTTGGCGAGCTCGTCTCGGCCGCGCACGAGGTCGTCCTCGCGCGTGACCTTTGAGAAGTAGTTGCGGATCTTGCTCTTCGCCGAGGAGGTCTTGACGATGTTGAGCCAGTCGCGAGACGGGCGCGAGTTCTTGTTGGTGAGGATCTCGATGCGGTCGCCCATCTGCAGCTCGTAGGCGAGCGGCACGATGGCACCGTTCACCTTCGCGCCGACCGTGTGGTTGCCCACCTCGGTGTGGATGGCGTACGCGAAGTCGATCGGCGTACTCCCCCGCTTGAGCGAGATGACGTCGCCCTTGGGGCTGAAGACGAAGACCTCCTCCTCGAAGAGGTCGATCTTGAGCGCCTCCATGAACTCGCGGGGATCCTTGAGCTCGGTCTGCCACTCGAGCATCTGCCTGAGCCACGCGAGCCGCTCGTCGAAGGAGTCCTCGCCGCGCGACCCTTCCTTGTAGCGCCAGTGCGCGGCGACGCCGTACTCGGCGGTGCGGTGCATCTCCTCGGAACGGATCTGGATCTCGAGCGGGCTGCCCGAGGGCCCGATGACGGTCGTGTGCAGCGACTGGTACATGTTGAACTTGGGCATCGCCACGTAGTCCTTGAAGCGGCCCGGGACCGGCTTCCAGATCGAGTGGACGGTGCCGAGCGCCCCGTAGACGTCCTTCACCGAGTCGACGATCACGCGCAGCGCGATGAGGTCGTAGATCTCGTTGAAGTCCTTACCTTTCTGGGTCATCTTCTGGTACACGCTGTAGAGGTGCTTGGGGCGGCCCGAGATCTTCGCCTCGATGCCCACGGCGTGCAGCTCGTCGGTCAGCTGGTCGATGACGCGCGCGAGGTAGTCCTCCCTCGCCTTGCGGCTCTCGGCGACCATCCGCGACACCTGGTGGAACTTGTGCGGCTCCAGGTAATAGAACGCGAGGTCCTCGAGTTCCCACTTGATGCTCGAGATGCCCAGGCGGTGCGCGAGCGGCGCGTAGATCTCCATCGTCTCGCGCGCCTTCTCGATCCGGCGCTCCTCGGGTAGCGCGGCGAGCGTGCGCATGTTGTGCAGCCGGTCGGCAAGCTTGATGAGGATGACGCGGATGTCCTTCGCCATCGCGATGAGCATCTTGCGCAGGTTGTTGCTCTGGGCCTCCGAGAGGGACTCGAACTCGATCTTGCCGAGCTTGGTGACGCCGTCCACCAGTTCCGCGACCTCATCACCGAACTCCGCGCGCACCTCCTCGAGCGAGACCTCGGAGTCCTCGACCACGTCGTGCAGGAGCGCCGCCTTGAGCGTCGCCGTGTCCATGTGGAGCTCGGCGAGGATGAGGGCGACTTCGATGGGATGGTTGACGAACGGCTCGCCGCTCTTGCGCGCCTGGCCCTCGTGGGCCTTCTCGGCAAAGGCGAAGGCGTCGTCGAGCCCGGTCAGGTCGGCGTCGGGGTTGTACGCCCGAACCTGCGCCTCGATCTGTTGGAGGGTTGCTGGCATCTACGTCCTCGCTGCGGGGGCCCCACCGTCCGGCGGCGCGCCGTCCGCGGGTGCGGCGGACCTGCGACTACCGTGCCACTGCAGTGTAGACGATGGAAGTCTGGTACGTGCCGGCCTGGGCGTCCCACGGGATCGTGAGCGTGTAGTCGAAACGGTAGTCGTGCTGCCACGCGTACCGCTGGCCGATCCCGCTGTCGATGGCACTGGGAGACGTCGAGAACGGCTGCAGCGGGATCACCTTGAAGCCGGTCGTGGCGAACTCGAGCGAGGACGCGGGGAACGTCGGTGCGGGCGTGACGGTCGTGATCATCGAGAAGTCCACGGCGCTGCACGTGAGGTCGTAGAGGATGCTGCCGACCGAGCCCACGGCGACCGTCGTCGCGCTCGGTACGGTCGACGGCGTCCCGGGCACGAGCACACCGAAGTCGACGTTGGATTCCGAGATCGACATCCACACGCCCGCGGGCGGGCACGTGGCCGTGGTCGTCGCACTCATCGTTGACTCGTTGCCCGCATAGTCGACCGAGCGGATGGTGTACCCGTACGAGGTGCCGGGAGTCAGCCCTTCGTCGGTGTAGGACGGCGCGGACGCCGTGCCGACGAGCGATCCGTTCCGGTAGAACTTGTAGTACGCGACACCCGACGTCACGTCGGTGGCCGGCGTGCTCGTCACGTCGACACTCGTTGTGGTCGCCGCGGCCGCCCACGGGGTCGAGGGGGTGCTCGGCTTGACGGTGTCGATCCTGACCTGCGCGCTCTTGGTGGCCTCGACGTTGCCCGCGGCATCCGCCGAGAAGAACTGCAGCGTGTGGGTCCCCTCCCCCGAGACCGCAACCGGCGCCGTGTACGTGGCGACCGCGGCCGTGTCGAGCTTGTAGCGCGTGTACGCCACGCTCGTGAGCGCGTCGGTCGCCGTGAGAGTGACCGGCACCGGCGTGGACGACGTCCAGCCCGACGGCGCGTTACTCGTGGTCACCGGTGGCGTGCGGTCGATGGTGATCGGACCGTAGCTCGAGGTCGGCGTCCAGTTCCCCACCCCGTCAACCGCCCGCGCGTTGAAGTACCACACGCCGTCCGCTAGGGCCTGGGTCGAATTGACCGCGACGGTCGGCACCGAGGTTGTCGTGGTGCCGAACACGAAGATGTCGTCCCAATTGGCATGGTCGTTCGCGCCGGCAACCGAGGCCGAGAACCTGACGCGGACCGTGCCTCCGACCGGCAGGCTGTAGGTCCGCTGCGTCCACGCCGAGATCCCGGTCAGGTTCTGCAGCTGCGTGTAGCTCGTTCCGCCGTTCGTGGAGTACTCGACTCGGGAGTAGTCACCGGTTCCGGCGAACTCCGTCACGTCCCAGAACGTCAGACTCGCACTCGTCAGTCCGGCGAGGCTGAAGTCCTTGTAGAAGTTGGCGGTCCTCCGGGTGTTGTTGTTGGCCCATACCTCTCCCGAGTACGAGCCCTGCGTGCGCCCCGTAGCGTTCGTGGTGCGGACGTAGGTCGCATCGGAGCGGGTCCAGTCGGTTGGCCACGTGGAGGCCGGGAACCATTCTGACTCCACGGTCGACGTCACCGTGATCGACGTGGCACCCGACACGCTCGCATCGACGACCGTGTCGGGATCAGCCGTGGTGTCCTGGCTCCACGAGTACGAGCAGCCGCTCGCCAGCGAACAGCGGTCCGACGATGCGGACGAGGTGACGGTGACCGTCGGCACGCGCGACACCGTGCCCGACGGGTGCGTGGCGCTCGACAGCGTCAGCGAGCTGGGTGGGGTCGTGTCCACGACGTTGATGGTCTGCGTGACCGACGTAGTTGCCCCGAGGTTGTCGGTGGCGGTCCAGCGGACGGCGTTGGAGCCGTACGGCAACGGGAACGGCAAGGTGTTGACGAAGGTGGAGACCGTGCCGTCGGCGTCAGTGGCGGTGGCCTCGTCCGCCCCCGTGAAGTCGGTGTAGGCCCACGGGGCGTTGCCCTCGAGCGTCCGGTCCGCGTACTGGATGACCGGCGGGGTGTTGGGTGCCGCCCCGCCGCGCACCTGGAAGACGTAGCGGCCGAGCTGGCCCTCGTTGTTGATGTAGTTCCGGATCAGCGCGGTCGCGGCGGGGGCCGAGTCCATCAGCGCGCTCGCGCTGTTCTGGGCGGTTCCCGAGCCCGGAAGCTCGAAGCCCGCGCCCGCGCGACCCCAACCGGCGCGGGCACGGCGGCTCGATGCCGAGTTGGCGATGTCCCACGCGACCTGGTCGTAGTTGAAGATGAAGTCGAAGTTGCCGGCCCCCGTGTCGGAGCGGTCGACGATCACGAGCTGGAACTCATCGAGCGGCGCGGACTGCTGGTTGTAGGACGCGACCCCGATCCAGTTGACGATGAACGCGTCGTGCCCCTGATACTGCGGGATCGAACCCGGGTCGAGGCTGCTGTAGGTGACCTGACCGGTCGTCGTGTTCCGCGTGTCCACGTCGCACCAGAGCGGCGCCATGATGTTGCGGTTTGTAGCCGCAAGCGTGGAGTCGTTGGGGTTGTAGCCCGTGAACGTCTGCCCGAACGTGCAGTTGCCGTTCATGTTGATGTAGATCTGCGTGTACGACGTGCCGTTCCAGTTCATCGAGAACGGCAGGTTGACGATGAGGTTGCTCGTGTCGTCCCCCCGGGGGACGAGGTTCGCATCGTAGCCTGCGGGCTTGATGATCGCGTCGGGGCCGGTCGCGAACGCCAGCGAGGGGAAGATCACGGCGACACCCAAGCACGCCACGACCATGAGTCCGAGGACTCGGGTCGCAGCGGTCCGCGGCAGCGCGGGGGTACTGCCTGCCTTCCGCTCAAGCCAACGCATGTGACGCAGCCTCTCCCTCAGGCGGTTGCGTCGGTACGACAAATCGGCCAGCCGGTTCTCACCGCTGGCGTCTCGGCGATACCGAAGTGTGACGCTGGTTACAGTTTCGGCAGAAACCGTGCCGAACTCAATGGTCGTCGAAGTGAGAACGCATGGATCCGAGCGGTTACCGAATGCCCTGCTCACTCGGGCAGAATCGGCCGGTTGAACCGCGCCAGCAGGTCGGCCGGCTCGGCCGCGAGCGCCCAGGACTTGAACGCCGCGAACTCCTCGATCTCTTCGGCGCCCTCGGCGTAGCGCGCACTCGACTCCAGCTCCACCTTCGCCGTCCCGGCGACGAAGGTCAGCCGCCGGTACGAGCCGTAGCCCTCGCCGGTCACGAACCCCAGGTCGCGCAGGATGCCGAGCGCCGAGGAGACGCCCCGCTCGTCGAGGGAGAAGCCCTTGCGCGCGCGCCGGCAGCGCTCGACCAGCTCGGCGTTGGTGATCTCGAAACCGGCCCCCTCCGCCGCGGCGAGGTCGCGCAGGGCGACGTAGAGCGCCGCCATGTCGTCTCGGCTGGGCGCGAGTGAGGACAGGATCATCTCGTTGATGCGCGCATCGCGGCCGCCGTACAGCAGGTGAACGCGCGCAAGCGCCCCGTCCCGACCCGCTCGGCCCGACATCTGGTTGAACTCGACCGCGTTGAACGGCAGGTGGTACAGGACGACGTTGCGGACGTCCGGGATGTTGACGCCTTCGCCGAACGCACTCGTCGCGACCACCAGCTGCACCTCGCCGGTCCTGAAGGCCTGCTCGACCGCGTGTCGGGCCGAGCGCGAGAGGCCGCCGTTGTAGAACGCGGTGCGCATCGCCAGTTGCGGCACGCGCTTGCGGAGCATGCGCGCGAGCTTGACCGACTGGTCGCGGGAGTTCACGTAGATCACGGTCTTCTCGCCCTTGCTCGCGAGCGAGGCGAGGTAGCCGTCCTTGTCGGCGGCGTCTCGGCGATCCTCGATCGCGAGGTTCTCGCGCACCGTCGGGTCGAGCACGCGCGCCGTGATGCCGAGTGCGTCCGCGATCGCGGCGGCGGTCTGTGCGTCTGCCGTGGCCGTCACCGCGAGCACCGTCGGCCTGCCGAGCAGGTCGAGCGCATCGCCGAGACGCCCGTACGCCGGGCGGTGGCCCGCGCGCGACATCCCCACGTGGTGGGCCTCGTCGATCACGAGGAACCCGACCTTGCCCGCGCGCGCGAACCGCTCGGCGTGCAGGTGCAGGAACTCCGGCGTGGTCAGCACGACATCGAGGCGGCCCTCGGCGAGGTCCCCGAACGCTTCGTCGCGCTCGCCGAGGCCCGTTTCGCCGGTCACGGTACGCACCGCGAGACCCACCTCGGCGAACGCCTCGCCCAGATGGAAGGCCTGGTCGGCGACGAGCGCCCGCAACGGGAAGACGAACACGCTCGCGCGACCGTGCCGGAGTGCCTCCCGCGCGGCGTGCAGGTGGAAGATGAGCGACTTGCCGCGCCCGGTCGCCATCACCGCGAGGGTGCTCTCTCCCGCGGCCAGGTGCGAGAGCGCCCGCACCTGCGCTTCGTGCAGCGATCGGTCGCCGATGAAGTGGCGCGTGAGCGCGTCGTCGAGCGCATCGGGCGCAAGTGCTGCGAGCTCCGCCCGGCGAGCGGCCCGCAGCTCGGCCCGCTCGGCCTCGACCGCTCCGGCGTCGCGGCGCGACACGAGCACGTTGACGCCGAGCGACCGGCCCGCCTCGCCCCCGGTGACGTCGGTCACCTCGACGTCGTAGGTCACCCCCGCGTCGATCGCGGGCGCGAGCACGGCGGCGAGTCGCCGGTTGAGGAACCCGACCTGCTCCCCCCGCGGGTCGAACAGGGCGCACGCGTTGGCGTCGTACTCGTTCTCGGGCTGCCGAACGAGGCGCAGCGGCGCCCCCGGCTCGAGCCGTTCGAGTACCTCCTGCCTGCCCTCGAAGGTGACCCCGGCGAGCTTGGTATGGAACGACGGCGCCTCTTCGATGCCGGCGTACTCCTCGCGGGCGAGGATCTCGTCCGCGCGCGCGAACAGGTCCTCGACCAGCTCGGCGGCCCCGCCGTCGGCGGCGCGGTCGTGCCGGTGCACGTCGCGGACGCGCAGCTGCACGCGGGAGCGCCCGCGCCAGCTGTCGACGGCGACCTCGTAGACCAGGTCGACTGCCGCCTCGTGGCCGAGCAGCCCGTCGATGTCCGGGCAGCGGAAGGATATGGCCGGAACGCTCGTGGCACCGTCGTAGGCCATGAACTTGAAGTGGCCGCCCGTCTTGCCCACGCGCTGCCGCCCGTTCATGAAGACGCCGCGCGACGCGAGCAGCGGCGAGCGGTTCCCGTGCCCGAACGGTTCGAGCAGGGCGAACTCCGCGCCGAGCTCGATGCTCACGTCCTCGAGGTCGACCTCCGCGTCCACGACCTTCTCGGACAGGAACTGCTCGGCCGGCAGCGTGTCGAGGTAGCCGAGCAGGCACTCGCGGAACGCGTCGAGGTTCTCGGCAGGCAACGCGCACCCGACCGCGGCGGCATGACCGCCGAAGCGCGTGAGCAGCTCGCCGCACGACTCGAGCGCCCGAAAGAGGTCGACGCTGCCCACCGAGCGGCCGCTTCCCAGCGCCACGCCGCCCTCGATCGCGAACAGGATCGTCGGGACGCGGTACAGACCGGTGAGCCGAGACGCGACGATGCCCTTCACGCCTTCGTGCCACCCCTCGCCCGCGAGCACGAGCGCGCGCTCGCCGCCGTAGGTGCGCTCCGCGAGCGCGACGGCGGCCTCCGCGAGGTCCGCCTCGGCCGCCTGGCGGGTCCGGTTGAGCTCGTCGAGGGTCTTGGCGAGCTGCTCGGCGAGGACGGGATCGTCGGTCATGAGCAGGTCGAGAGCGACCTGCGGATCGGCCATGCGTCCGGCGGCATTGAGTCGCGGTGCGAGGACGAAGGCGACGCCCTCGGACGACAGGGCGTCGGGCGACACTCCGCCGATCGCGGCGAGCGCCGCGACGCACGTCCGCGGCTCGGTCTGCATCCGCCGCACGCCGTCGGCGACCAGCGCGCGGTTCTCGGCCCGGAGCGGGACGATGTCGGCGACGGTACCGAGCGTCGCAAGGTCGGTGAGGTCCCGCCAGACGTCCGGGTGACCGAGGCGCTCCCCCACCGCCTGCACGAGCTTGAGCGCGACGCCCGCGCCCGCAAGGTCGCACGAGGGACCGTCGGGACCGGACAGCTTGGGGTCGGCGACGGGGATGCCGGCCGGCACCGCGTCGCCCGGCTCGTGGTGGTCGGTGACGACGACGCGCACCCCGTGCTTCGCGAGCAGCTCGACCTCGGGAGCCGCCGAGATGCCGCAGTCGACGGTGACGATCAGGTCAGGCTCGAGCGGCAGCAGCCGCTCGATCGCCGCGGCGGACAGGCCGTAGCCCTCCTTGAAGCGGTGCGGCACGACCGCGCTCACGTGCGCGCCCATCGCCGAGAGGCCCCGCGCCGCGACCGCGGCCGAGCTCACGCCGTCGAGGTCGAAGTCGCCGAACACGAGCACGTGCTCGCCTGCGCGCACCGCTTCGGCGACTGCGTCGGCGGCCGCATCCATGCCGGCGACCGTACTCGGGTCGGGCCAATCGCGCTCGAGGCTGGGCGAGAGGAAGCGCTCGACCGCCTCGGGCGTGTCGATGCCCCGCCCCACGAGCACGCGAGCCGTGATCGCCGAGAGGCCCTGCCGCTCCGCGAGCGCCTCGACGGTCGAGTCGTCAGCGGGGGCCAGGTTCCAAGGTGTCGGCACGCACGAATCGGTCATGAGCCCATCCTAGCCGACGGGGCCGACACAGTGTGCCGGCCCCGCCGAGTCATCTCCTGATGGAGCACGCGCCTACGCCTTCGAGAACTTCTTGGCGAGCGCGGCGTACTTGGGCTCGCGCTCCTTCCACATCGCGTAGAGCGGAGCGGCCACGCCGATCGACGAGTAGGCGCCGACGGCCAGACCGATGGTCAGCGCGAGCGCAAAGTCCTTGAGCGTCGAGCCGCCGAAGAAGAGCAACACGACGACGGGGATCAGCGAGCTGATCGTGGTGTTGAGCGAGCGGACGAGGACCTCGTTGATCGACTCGTTCGCCATGCTCATGAACGACTGCTTGACCAGGCCCTGCGAGTTCTCCTTGATGCGGTGGAACACGACGATCGTGTCGTAGAGGGAGTAGCCCAGAATCGTCAGCAGCGCGGCGATGACGTTGGGGCTGATCTCCCACCCGACGAGCGCGTAGATGCCGAGCGTGATCAGGATGTCGTGCACGAGCGCCACGATAGCGGTCACCGACATCTTGTACTCGAAGCGCAGCGAGACGTAGAGCAGGATCGCGAGCAGCGAGACGGTCAGCGCGATGAGCGCGCGATTCGTGACGTTCTTGCCCCAGCCCGGGCCGATCGTGGTGACCTGGAACTCGCCGCTGGGGAGCTTGGTGATCGTCGCGACCTTCGCCGCGTCGGCGTTGGCCTCCTCGGGGACGGTGACCTCGGTGCGGACGATGTAGCCGCGCACGCCCCTGATCGTGGTCTCCTGGATCTGCGCGTTCTTGACGCCGGCCTCGTTGAACGCCGAGCGCATCTGCTCGATCGTCACGTCCTTGGCATTGACGACGTTGATGACGGTACCGCCGGCGAACTCGACGCCGAAGGTGAGGCCGCGGACGACGAGCGCAGCGATCGCGATCGCGACCAGCGTGAGCGAGATCCCGAACATGATCTTCTTGTGGCCCATGAAGTCGATGTTGAACTTACGCACGAGCGGCACCCCCCTTCTTCGCAGCGGCGGAGCCGGTCGCGGCGACCTCTTTCGGGATGCCCCAGAACGCGGGGGCCTTGGGCATGATGTTCTCGGCCAGCAGGATGAGCAGCGGCCGCTTGAACAGCACCATCATGATGAGGTCGCACACGATACCGAGCATGAGGGTGAGCGCGAAGCCGCGGACCGGGCCGATCGCGATGGCGAACAGCGCCAGTGCCGAGACGAACGTCACCAGGTCGGCGTCGACGCTGGTGCCGATGGCGTGGCTCGTGCCCGAGGTGGCCGCCGAGCGGACCGTCTTGCCCAGTCCGATCTCTTCTCGCACGCGTTCGTTGATCAGGATCGACGAGTCTGCCGCCAGACCGATGGTCAGGACGATACCCGCGATGCCCGGTAGCGAGAGCGCGAACAGGCCGAACATCGAGAGCCCCGCGAGCAGGCCCAGGAAGAGCGAAGCGAAGACGAGCAGCGCGGCGACGGACACGAGGCCCATGCCGCGGTAGAAGACGATCAGGTAGATCGCGACCAGCGCGAGGCCGATGAGCGCCGCGAGCACGCCCTGGCGCAGCGAGTCCTGGCCCAGCGTGGGTCCGACGACGCGGGTCTCGACAGGCTCGAGCGTGACGGGCAGCGCACCGGTCTCGAGCACGGTCTTGAGCGCCTTGGCGCTCTCGGCGGTGAAGTTGCCGCTGATCTGGGTCTGGCCGCCCGTGATGGGCTCCTGGATCGAAGGCGCCGACTGCACGACGCCGTCGAGGACGATGGCGACCTGCTTGCCGACGTTGGCGGTCGTGAACTCGCGCCAGGTGTCGGAGCCCTTCTGGTTCATGGTCACGTTGACCGTGATCTTGCCGGTCGTCGAGTCCTGGCCGACCGCCGCGGTCTTGACGACCTCACCGGTCATGAAGGGCTGGTAGGTGCCCTCCTTCAGCTTGACGTTGTCGTCGCCGTTCTGGATCGCCGACTGCGTCGACGAGTCGGTGATCGACGCGACGTCGACGAACTCGAGCTGGCCGGTCGAGCCGATGACCTTGAGGGCCTCCTCGGCGTTCTTGATGCCCGGCATCTGCACGAGGATCGAGTCGTTGCCCTGGCGCTGGATGCTCGTCTCGGAGGCGCCCAGCTTGTCGATACGGTTGCGCACGATGAGCTCGGCGCGGTCCATGTCGGCGGTGGTCAGCGACTGTCCGGCGCGCGGCTGCGCCGTCAGGATGACCGAGAGCCCGCCCCTGATGTCGAGACCCTGCGTGATTCGCTTGTTCGGGGGTACGAACAGCACCCACGAGCCGATCACGAGGATCGCGCACAGCGCGAGCAACAGGTAGTTGCGTTGCTTCGGGTCCATTCTCCTGCCTTCCTTGCCCTGCGGGTCATCTCCTCGTCAGAGGAGCTTGGTACCGTTTATCACCAGCGCGAACCGAGCGTCCAGTACGGTGGCCGCCCGGCGGCACAACTGCATCCGCTCCAGGAAGATCTCGAAGTACTCCATGAGCTGGATCTCGTCGGTGTCGATGACGACGTCGAGTGTCAGCATCCGTGTGTCGCTGTCCACGCGCAAGAAGCTCTTCTTCGCCGAGTGGTTCACCCGGTCGTGGATATCGTAGGTCGCCGGGTCGAGATTGCGCACCCGCGTCTCGTGAACGTCGGCCTTGTCGGCGATGACGGTCGCCGCGGCCACGGCCGTCGACGGGTCCGAGGCGTCCTCCTCGTGGTTGCCCACCGCGTTCATGACGAGCGCGATCTCGGCGTACGGCATCCCCAGGCGAGCGAGCGCGTCGCGTGCGATGAACGCCGAGGAGATCCAGTGGTCCGAGCGCGACACGGCGTTGCCGATGTCGTGCACGAACCCGGCGATCTCGGCGATCTCGACCTCACGCTCGGTGTAGCCCAGGCGTCGCAGGATGTTGCCGGCGATGTGCGCGGTCAGGTTCGCGTGGCGAAGGCCGTGCTCGGTGTAGCCGATGGCGCCCAGGTACTCGTCGCCCATCTGCATGTACGCGAGCAGCTCGGGGTCCTCCTGGACCACCGAGAGCGTGACGCGGGACTCCTCCGGGAGCGGGAGCCTGGTGATCGCGGCGTCACTCATCAGCCGCGTCGCCCTCCTCGCCCGCCTGCTCGTCGGCCGCGGCTTCGCCCGCGACCGCGGGGTCCTCGGCGGCCTCGTCCTCGACGTCCTCGACGTCGACGTCTTCGTCGTCCTCGTCACGCGGCGGCACGACCTGGCCGACCGCGCGCTTCGAGATCTCGAGCTGGCCACCGTCGGCGACCTCGACGAGGATGCGGTCCTCTCCGACCTCGACGATGGTGGCGTAGATGCCGCCGATCGTGACGATCTCCATCCCCGGCTCGAGCTTGCCCATCAGCTCGGCGTGCTGCTTCTGGCGCTGCTGCTGGGGACGGAAGATGAGGAACCAGAACGCCGCGATGATCGCGACGATGAAGATGAGGTTCTGGTACTGGGCCATCTGAAGAACCAACCCTTCACGGTGGAGTCGGCCGCGTGCGGCGACCGACGCACCATCTTACCCGCACGGTGCGTGCTTGCGGAAGGGCGCGGGCACCCGATTCTCAAGGAATCTTCAGCCCCGCCGAGAAACCCGTCGTTCGCCGAGCGCCTAGTAGTCGTCAGCCGCCGGCGAGGCGAGCCACTCGGCCAGGAACTTCCCGTACGTCCCCGACTCGACGGCGTCACGCGCCCGCGCGGTCAGGTCGAGCAGGAAGTGCAGGTTGTGGATCGACAGCAGGATCGAGCCGAGCATCTCCTTCATGCTGACGAGGTGCCGCAGGTAGGCGCGGCTGTAGCTCGTGCACGCGGGGCAAGAGCACTGCGGGTCGAGCGGACCGAAGTCCCGCGCGTACTGCGCGTTGCGCAGGTTCATCCGCCCCGCCGAGGAGAACGCCGTACCCATGCGGGCGGTGCGCGTGGGCAGCACGCAGTCGAACATGTCGATCCCGAGGCCGATGGCCTGGACGATCGTGGTGGGGTTGCCGACCCCCATGAGGTAGCGGGGGCGGTCCGCCGGCATCGCGGCGAGCACCGGTCCGAGCGACTCGAGCATCAGGTCGTGCGGCTCGCCCACCGAGTAGCCTCCGACCCCGTAGCCGGGGAAGCCGATCTCGACGAGGCGCTCGACGCTCTCGAGCCGCAGGTCTTCGAAGACGCCACCCTGCACGATGCCGAAGAGCGCCTGGTCTTCTCGGCTGTGGGCGGCCTTGCAGCGCGCGGCCCACTCGGCGCTCCGGCGGACGGCCGTGGCGACGACGTCCTTCTCGGCGGGGTACGGCGGGCACTGGTCGAGCTGCATGGCGATGTCGGCGCCCAGGTCCTGCTGGACGCGCATGTTCTCCTCGGGCGTCCAGAAGTGCTTCGAGCCGTCCAGGATCGAGCGGAACTCGACGCCGTCGTCGGTGAGCTTGAGCGTGTCGGCGAGGCTGAAGATCTGGAAGCCGCCCGAGTCGGTCAGGATCGCCCGGTCCCAGTTCATGAAGGCGTGCAGCCCGCCGGCGTCGCGCACGACGTCGGAGCCGGGGCGCAGGAACAGGTGGTAGGTGTTGGCGAGCAGGACCTGCGCCTCGAGCTCGGCGAGCTGCGGCGTGGTCACGCCCTTCACGGTCGCGCGCGTACCGACCGGCATGAACACCGGCGTCTCGACCGGGCCGTGCGCGGTGTGGAACCGGCCGCGGCGGGCGGAGGTGGTGGGGTCGGTCGCGATGAGTTCGAAGTCGAAGAGGGCCATGCGGGCGATTGTACCCGAGCCGCGGGCGCGCGAGTGGGTCGCCCGACGCGACGGGCGCTCCACGAGCGTGCGGCGGGACGCGGCGGTTCGCGCTGCTCGGGTACACTGGATGCCGCGCGAACCGCACCGTTCCCGCAGGCGTCTAATGGAGCGACATGCCCGATCCCCAAACCGACGACGCGGCCCTGCTCGCCGCAGCACGCGGCGGCGACCTCGGCGCCTTCGAGGCCCTCGTGCGCGCCAACACGCGCGCGGTTTACGCGCACGCGCTGCGGTTCTTCGGGGACCCGGACGCCGCCGAGGACGCCGTGCAGGAGGTGTGGCTCAAGGTGTACCGCTCGCTCGCGACCTTCGACGAGCGTTCCCGCTTCTCGACGTGGCTCTACCGCGTCACGCGCAACGTGTGCCTCGATGTCGTGCGTGCGGGCCGGCGCCGCCCCCTCGTCGCCGAGCAACTCACCGAGGTCCCCGTTCCCGGCGACCTCGCCGACCACGTCGCGCTGACCGCAGCGGTCGAGCAGGCCATGAGGGGCCTCGCCCCCGAGGACCGCGACGCATTCTCGGCGGTCGCGCTCTTCGACCTCTCCTACGCCGAGGCCGCCGAGGTGCTCGGCGTGCCCGCAGGCACCGTGAAGTCGCGCGTCTTCCGCGCGCGCCGGACGATCGTCCACCTGCTCGACCTCAAGCCGGCAGGGGGTGGCTCGCATGGACTGCGCTGAGGCCCAGGCACTCATCTCCGAGGCACTCGACCGCGCCCCCGTAGACGCCGACAGGCTCGCCGAGGCGAAGGCCCACTGCCGCGGATGCACCGAGTGCGCCCGGTTCGTCCGCGGCCTCATGATCGTCAAGACGGCCGAGCTCCCGCAGCCTCCCGAGGACCTGACCTCGCGCGTCATGGACCGCATCCGGGCCGAGGCGGAGGCCGACCGCCGCGCCGCCGAGGCACAGGCCGCCGCGGCGGCTGCGGTGGTGGAGCCGGCGCCGTCTGTGGCCGCCGATGCACCCGCCGAGGCGGGTGCCGTCGAGGGCCCGTCAGGCGCCGCGCTCGAGGCCGCGGCCATCGAGACCCCGCCGAGCGACGGGGTGGGCCCGCTCGGCGCCCGTGGGCTCGGCGCCGCCCGGTGGCGCACGAACGGCCACTTCTCGGTGGGCGCCTGGATAGCCATGGCGGCGGTGGCGCTGGTGGCCGTCGGCGTCGCATCGGCGATCGGCACCCGGATGATGCTGTCCCCCGTCGAGCAGTCTCGCACCGCCGAGGTCAAGGAATCGGCGGGGTCGACGGCGTACACCGGCCCGGCACCCGAGGCGGACACGGCCGCGCCGCCGGCAGCCTCCATGCAGGGTGTCGCCCCGGACTACATCGTCGTCGGGACGCTTGTCTACCGCCTCTCCGGCCCCGTGAGTCCGTCGGAGGTCTCGGCGAGAAACCAGACCGGCTCGACCTACAGCGACCTGGGAGGCGGAACCGCACGGCCGCACGCG
>CAZXWK010000044.1:0-15932 GCA_964644675.1 uncultured Eubacteriales bacterium
GTAGTAGTTGCGGCCCGGACGCGCGCCGTCGCACCCGCCCACCAGGAAGAAGTGGCGGATCGCGCCGCTCTTCACGGCCTCGATAACGGTCGGGGCGACCGAGAGCACCGTGTTGTGCCCGAAGCCGACCGTGACCTCGCCGTTGCTCGTGTCCCACTCGAAGCCGGGCTCGGCGAGCGCCTTCTCGATGACCGCCGAGAAGTCCTCGCGCGACACGTGCGGGACGCCCGGGAACTGCACGGGGCCGCTCGTGAAGAGGCGGTGCTTGTACTCGGCGTGCGGGATCATGAGGCAGTTCGTCGTCATAAGGATCGCGCCGGGGAACTCGGTGAACTCCTTGTGCTGGTTCTGCCACGCGGTGCCGAAGTGCCCGACGAAGTGCTCGTACTTGTTGAGCTCGGGATACGCGTGCGCCGGGAGCAGCTCGCCGTGGGTATAGACGTCGACGCCCGTCCCCTCGGTCTGCTCGAGCAGCGCCTTCACGTCGGCGAGGTCGTGGCCCGAGATCAGAACCGCGTGCCCCTTGCGCTGGCCGAGCGGCACCTTGGTGGGCGTGGGATTGCCGTAGGTCCCGGTGTTGGCGGCGTCGAGGATCTCCATCGTGCGCAGGTTGGTCGCGCCGCACTCGAGCGCGAGGCCGACCCACTGCTCGAGGCCGAGCGACTCGTCGCTCATCGCCGCGAGCGCCTTGAAGAGGTAGCTGTAGATCGCCGGATCGGTGTGGCCCAGGACGCGCGCGTGGTGCTCGTAGGCGCCGACGCCCTTCATGCCGTAGAGCGTGGTCTCCTGCAGCGACTGGATGTCGCCGTCGCGGCCGGTGTCCCACGGCGAGCCGAACTCGCGGCCCTGCGCGACCTTGCCCTCGACGGTGCCGGCAGGCTCGAAGTTGGCGAGCACGTCGGCATACTCGGCATCGCCGCCGGCCTCGCGCACGCGGGACTTGAGCGCCTCGCGAAGTGCGACAGCCTCGTCGACCTTGCCGGCGACCGAATCGGCGTCGAAGTCGACGTTGGTGAGCGTCGTGAACAGCGCGTCAGCGGTGAAGGCACCCTCAGCGGTCACGTCGAGACCGCGGGCCTCGGCGTCGACGGCCACAATCGCGAGACCGCGCACCGCATTGACGAGCAGATCCTGAAGCGCCGACACCTCCGGTGACTTGCCGCAGACCCCGACCTTCTCGCAGCCGGTCCCGTGGGCCGTCTGCTCGCACTGGTTGCAGAACATCGTCATGTACGTCTCCTTCGTCTCCAGGCATTTGATGTCTCAGTTGTCACAGGGAACAACGCGGCTTGTGCCAGCCCGCGCTAGTACCGAGTGGTGCTGCGGCTCCCCGCGCGCCGCGAAGCGGCCGCGCGAGGGTCCGCCGCGAGTTCCGCAGCCGGGGAAGGCGCCAAGAACGCGAAGCGTTCGCGGCGCCGAGGGCCCCCGACGAGGACTGCCGAGGCCGGACCCTCGCGCGGCCGCAGCGCCGCAAGCCCTGGCTGCCGCGCGCGCTACCCGTGGATCAGCGCCGGCAGGCACCGCGTGCACACCCAGGTCGACGTCCCCTTGGTGCGCACCGGCAGCAGCGGACCGTCGTCTTCCGAGCGGCCGCAGTTGAAGCAGTGCTGCGCGATGTAGAGCGGAGCACCGGTCGCCTCGGCCTCTGCGGTCTGCTCGGCGACGTGCTGCTCGACGGCGTCGTGGCTGAAGGGGACGGCGTCGCGGGTCTCGAGCGTCAGGGCGCCGGTCGGGCAGACGCCCAGGCAGAAGCCGGCGCCGTCGCACAGCTCCTCCTTCACGACCTTGGCTTTGCCGTTCACGAGGACGATCGCGCCCTCGGCGCACGGCGAGACGCAGACGCCGCAGCCGTTGCAGAGCGCTTCGTCGATGCGGACGATCTGGCGGGTTACGAGAGTGGTCATCGGGATTCCTCCTGCTGGTCGGGGGTGATGCCTTCGGCGGCCGCTGCGGCCGCGACGCGTTTCCGGTACTTCCTGGCTTCGAGGACGTGCTTGATGCCGTCGATCGCGTGGCCCTTGCGCCACGACTTGGGGCCCGAGTAGCGCATCATCTGCCGCTGCCACTCGCGCTCGTCGGACTTGTAGCAGTGCACCTCGCAGTGCGCGCAGAACGGCTTGGGGTCCTGGTTGCAGTACGCGCGGCGCTTCTCGGCGTAGGCGAGGTGCGCTTCGCACTCCTCGCACAGCACCGGGCGCTTGCGCCCGTAGATGCCGAGCGCGGCGCCGTCGGTCTCGACCGGTCGACGAGCGCGGTCGCGATGGTGCCCGTCGCACCAGATCTGGATGAAGTCGCCCAGCGTCGTCGTGTCCTTGACGACGTCGCGGTCTTCCATCTTCTGCGCGAAGCGCTCGTTCATGCGTCGGGTCCTCCGGCGTGCCTGTCCCAGTCATGACGCCCGGCGGTTTGCCGGTGCGAGCCACACACTACGAGCTCGTCGGGGGACGTTCTTTGACGGCGGTCAAATCCGCCGAGAAGACCGTGCGGAGCGAGCCGCCCTGACCCAGCGGTCTGCGGGTACACTCGGATACGGGTAGTCGACCGCGCCGATACCCTCCCGACGCCGAGACCTCCGAGGAGCCGCTCGTGACCGAACCGACTGACATCCGCGAGGACGTGTGGACGGCGTTCCGCGGCTGCCGCCTGTGGCGGACGGCCTCCGACGACGCGGTCAGGCGGCTCGCCGGTCGAGCGCGCGTGAAGAGTGTCGCGCGGGGCACCTCGCTCGCGCGCGAAGGCGAGGCGGCGACCGAGTTCGGGCTGCTCGTCTCGGGCCGGGCGCGCGTCTTCTACCTGGGCGCCGACGGCCGGCAGATCACCTTCGAGACGGTTGACGCGGGCGAACCGCTCGCTGCCGTCGCCGCGTTGGCCGGCTCGCGCTACCCCGCGAACATCGACGCCGCGACCCCCGTCACCTACGCCTGCGTGCCCAGCGAAGCGCTCTTCGACCTGCTCGCGGCCGAACCCCAGGTCGCCCGCACGCTCATCGCGGACCTCGCGAACCGCGTCGTGAACTTCACGGCGGTCGTCTCCTCGCTCGCCCTCGACGTGCCGAGCCGAGTCGCCCGCTACGTCTTCCAGCGCGCGCTGCAGTCAGGCACGCCGACGCCGATGGGGCTCGAGACGAACCTCGGCATGAAGAAGGGCGAGCTCGCGATGTCGCTCGGCACCACCCCCGAGTCACTCTCGCGGGCGTTCGCCAAACTCAAGGACGACGGCATCATGACGGTGCACGGCCAGTCGGTGGTCATCACCGACGTGCGGGCGCTCGCGGCGCTCGGCAGCGGCTACGACGAAGGCTAGCCGAGCTACGACTCGTGCGGCTTCTCGCCGGGCGGCGGCAGCTCCTCGGCAGCGTGCGCGGCGGCCTCGTGCGCACGCCTCTCGCGCCCGTGTGCGATCGACTCCTTCACGCCCTTGTCGAGCGTGCCCGCCATCAGGAAGCCGGCGAGCAGGATCGCGCTGGCGAACATCTCGGCGGGGTACAGACCGCCGGTCACTCCGGCGCGCGCCATGCTGCCGGCCGCCGCGATGAGGATGGTACCCAGCGCGATGAGCACGTTGGCCCACATCCGGTAGGCGAACTCGCGCTTGCGTGCGAAGCGCCAGATCGAGATGAGCGCGCCGCCCAGCAGGAAGATCGTGCCCGTGATGTTGAACGGGAGCGACATGACGCGGGGGAACTCGCTCGCACTGCCCAGCGCCTGACCGCCGACCGTGATGCCCGGCACGAGCTTCTCGGCGATGAGCTCGGTGTTGAAGACGCCCCAGAGGAACACGAGCTCCCACCCCAGGAGCATGCCGAGGTAGATGAGCGGGCCGGTGCGCTTCTTGGCGAGCAGGAAGTACGAGCCCAAGCCCAGGTAGCCGACCATCGAGGCAGCGAGGACGATGTAGAACCGGTAGACGGTGGGGTTCCACACGCCGCTGTACTCCGACCACGCCTCCATCGCCGCAGCGACGGCGTACATGAGCAGGCCGACGCTCCACGCAAGCTGGTGCGGCTTGCGCCGGTGCAGCCACTGGTCGAACACGAGCCACGTGAACGCGAACCCCAGTACCGCCGTCGCAAGCGGCCACCACCAACCGGACCAGAACTCCTGCATGGCTCCCCCTCTTGACCGGTCCTACAGTGTCTTGAGTGCGCGATCCGCTTCGTCGGCCTGCGCCTTACCCTCCAGGTAGGCGTCGCGAACCGCCTTGGTCTCCGCCTCGAGCGTGTCCTGGATGGGGATTCCCGGGGTCAGTGGCAGCTTGCCCGCCATCTGCGCGCTCTTGGCGTCGGCCGCCCGGAATGCGGCGATGAGCGCCGTCACCTCGGCCGTCTTGCCCGCGGCGTACGCCGCGTCGATCTTGCGCGCGATCGCGATCTGCTTGACCCGCTGGTCGGCGTACGCGACGTACATCCCAAGACGGGCCTCGGGATACGCGGTGGCCGCGCGGCTGAAGAGCTCGCGCGCGGTCTTGAGGTCGGCCTCCGACTTGGCGTTGAGCGCCGCGGCCGTCTTGGCGGACTCGGGCGTGCGCTTGTCGAACTCGGTCGCGGCGACCGCGGCGTTCTGGTCGGCCTTGAGCGTGAGGTTCCATGCCTGACCTGCCAGCGCACCGGCCGTGCCGGCCTTCGCCTGCGCCTTCATGAGCGGCGGCGCGGCCTCGAGCATCGTGACCCGGCCGAGCATGGCGGCTTTGACAAGCGTCGCCCGCCGCTGCTCGTCCTCGGTGAGTCGGTCGTAGCCCTCGTCGAGACGGCCGGCGGCCTGCTTGAGCTGTGACTCAAGCTTGGGAATCGAGGGCTCGACGCGCGCTGCCGCCTGCGCGGTCTCGGAGTCGGGCTCCGACCGCACGACGATGTCGACGGCCTGCACGCGCGTCTGCACGTCCTCGATCACCGCGCTGGCCTCGTCGAGCTTGCGAGCGGCCTCGAGGCGCCCGCGCATGATCGGCCACATGAGGAACATGATGACGGCGACGAGCACCACGCCGACGCCCGCGATCGTCCACCAGATGCGTCTTTCTCGATGCTGTTCGGCGGGGCTGGGCTCCGGTGCGGAGCCCCCGGGGTGTTCGGTCGCCATACACTTCCTTCGTCGCGGTCTCGCTCACTTGTACCCCACTCTGGAGGACAGGGCAAAATCGGCGCGAAACGCCCTTTCTCGGCCCAAAGTTGGCATGCACGTTGCTACCTGTTCGTCGAGCTGTGGCGAACCGCCTTCTCCTCCCCCCTCAGAGGCGGGGACCGCCCGCTCGAGCATTGAACGAGCCGCGCCCCCCACGCGGCTCGTTTCGTTTCTCGGGAAGGTTTCTCGGCGCTCACTCGGCGGCATCGACGCATCGCTCCCGCGCCCCGTTCCCGCCTGCCGTACAATCTGCGTGTCCGTCCGCCCGTCCCGCCTCAGGGAGCGCCCATGGTCGACGCCGTCGAACGTCTCGTGAACCTCGCGTTCTACCTCGCCGCCGCGACCGAACCGGTCAGCGCCGAGCGGATCCGCGTCGACGTCGCGGGCTATCCCGCCGACGCGACTGAAGAGGCCTTCAAGCGCATGTTCGAGCGCGACAAGGAGCTTCTGCGCGACGCAGGCTTCACGATCCTCACCGACCCCGAGAACGAGGGCCTGTACCGCCTCGACCGTGCCGCGTCGTTCGCCGAGGGCATCGACCTGACCGCCGAGCAGGCCGCCGCCGTACGCGTCGCGGGTGTCGCCATGCTCGCCGACCCGTCGTTCCCCTTCGCCGCCGAGCTCCGCCTCGCGCTCGCCAAGATCGCGGCAGCACTCGAGGGCGCGGACATCGCGGCAACCGCCCGGCTCGTCGACGAGGACCCGCAGGCGCAGGGCGCCGTGGTCGCGGAGCTCGCCGCCGCAGCCGAAGCGTGCAAGCTCGTGACGTTCGGCTACACCAACTCCTACGGCGAGAGTGGGCCGCACGAGGTCGAGCCGTACGGCGTCTTCCTCCACGACGGCCGCTGGTACCTGGTGGGGCGCGACACCGCCAAGGAGCAGGTCCGCACGTACACCGTGTCGCGCATGACCGACGCGACCGCGAACGCGGCGCGGCCCAAGTCCCCGGACTACGCTCGGCCCGACGACTTCGACGTCCGCTCGTACCTGCGGCTGCCGTTCCAGTATGGCCCCGATTCCGCGCGCTTCACCGCGGTCCTGCGCTTCTCGGCGGACAACGCCTGGCGCGCCGAGGGGCTCGCACGCCTGCGCGGCGAGCTCGAGCCCGCGGGCGACGGCGGCCTGCTCTGGCGCGTCGAAGCGCGGGACCCTGCGCGGCTGCTGCGCTTCGCGATCGAGAACGGCCCCGGCCTGACCGTCGTCGAGCCCGCCGACCTCGCCGAGAGACTCTCGCACGAACTGGAGGAGGTGGTCCGCCTCCATGGCTAGGACCTCTGCCGCAGAGCGCGCACGGCGACTCATCGCGCTTCTCGGCATGCTGCGAGACGGCGAGTCGTTCGCCATCGGCGACCTCGCGCAGCGCGTCGGCGCGTCGCCCGCCGAGCTGACCGCCGATCTCGAGACGCTCGCCATCTGCGGCATCGCGCCGTACTCGCCCGACACGCTCGCGCCGGTGCTGCTCGACGGCGACCGCGTGACCATCTGGGGCGAGATGCCCGCGGTGCGCGGGGCCGTCCGGCTGTCGCCGCGCGAGGCAGAGGCGCTCGTCGCCGCGCTCGAGGCCGCCGGGTTCTCGGCGGACGACGACCTGACTCGCGCGATCATCCGGGCATCAGCGGCACCGTTCGACCTCGACGCGATCGCGCGCACGTTGCGCGCGGGGAGCGCCGCACACGAGTCCGGGGTCTTCGAGACGCTCGCGCAGGCGGCGCAGGACCGCGAGGCGATCGCGATCGCCTACCAGCGCGAGGGCGCCCGCACGCCGACCCCGCGCACGGTCGAGCCGCTGCAGCTCTTCGCCGACCGCGGTGCGTGGTACCTGTGGGCGTGGTGCCGCCAGGCCGGCGACTTCCGCACCTTCCGCATCGACCGCATCCGCGCGGTCGAGCCGACCGGCGAGACCTTCTCGGCGGACCAAGAGGCGACCCGGCCGGCGGTGGCGCTGCCGACGCGCGGGCTGCCCCTCGCCACCCTGCGCTTCGCGCCTGACGAGCCGTTCGTCGAACGCGAGTGGCCCGGCGGCCGCGTGGTATCGCGCGAGGGCGACGGCACCACCGTCGTCGAGGTGCCGTTCGCGGGGACCGACTGGGTCGCCCGGCGCGTCGCTGCTCGGCTCGGCACGGTCGTCGCTGTGGCTCCGGAGCAGGTCCGCTCCGCCGTCGCCCAGCTCGCCCGAGAGGAACTCGCGTGACCGATCGCACTCGCTTCGCCACTGCACGATGCCGTCGCGTACCGGCGCGCCACCGGGCCGTCGCTCTCGTCGCGCTGCTGACCGCCCTGGCTGTCACCGGCTGCGCGCGATCGCCGCAGCCGACCTCCGCGCCGCCTGCCGCGTCGGGCGATCCCGTACACGCGGACCCCGCGCGGTCGGAGCAGCCGATCGCCGGATTGGTGGACATGCCCGACAGCAAGAAGCGAGCTGAGCTGAATCCGCAGTTCCAGGTCGAGTGGCCGGTTGTGGATGGAGACGTGACGTCGTCGCAGACCGTCAGCGAGCGCGAACTCCGCTACGAGCTTGTAGTCCCCGCGCCCATCGACCGCGTGGCCCAGTGGCACCGAGAGGTGTTCGCGGCGCGGGCGTTCACGCTGCTTCGCGAGGCCCAGAGCGACTCGGGCGGGCTGGTGCTCGAATACGACCGGGCGGGCGTCGGGTACACCGTTCGAATCGAGCCCGAGACCGACGACCGAGCCAAGGTCAGTGCGACGCTGCGGCTCAACAACGCGGTGCCGCCGGCGCAGTAGCGACCTCACCGTCGCGGCGCGAGATTGCGCTCGGTCTTACGCCGGCTCGTCGCCACTACCGCACGCGGACGAACTCGAGGGCGGTGCCGTTCTTCAGGTTCGCCGGCAGCGCGGAGACCGCGAGCTTATCGCCATCGACTTGGTAGTACCAGGTGATGTCGCGGTCGGGAAAGTCGTGGTAGATGAGCCGGACCCACGGGCCGTCCGGGCTGTCGCCGGTCTGGTAGACGCCCATGAACGTCACCTTGCCGCCCAGCGCGTTCTTGCCGACGTGCGTGAAGGTCTTGTCGGCGTTGATCTCGAGGTCCGAGAGATTCCCCGGCTTGTTCGCCGACGCCGGCGCCTGCCACTGCCCGACCAGCCGCTCGGCAGGGTCCCGCGCGCACCCGCCGAGCAGGGCGACCGCCAGTGCGAGCGAGAGCACGGCGAGCGCCGTGACGAGCGTGCTGGTGCGAGTCGAGCGCATCGGACCTCCCGGCGAGCCGCGGCTTCCGCCGATGATAGCGATGGCCGCGACGCGCGGCTACGGCCTGCCGAACCGCTCGCCGATCGCGCCGACCACCTGCGCTGCGGGCAGGCGCTCGATGTCGGCGACCGGCAGCGCGTCGACGAAGTCGCGGCCGTACGCCTTCTGGACGACTCGGGCATCCGCGATGACGAGGCAGCCCACGTCGGTGCTCGAGCGGATGAGCCGGCCCGCCGCCTGCTTCAGCTCGATGACCGCCTCCGGCAGCGTGTAGCGCCGCCACGCCCCGCGGCCTTCTCGGCGTTCGCGCTCCTGGGCGAGCGGATCGGTGGGGCGACCGAAGGGCAGCTTGGGCACGACCACGCAGCGCAGGGTGTCGCCCTTCGCGTCGAAGCCCTCCCAGAAGCTCTTGAGCGCGAAGAGCGACAGGCTCTCGTCGGCGAGGAACTCGTCGCGGAGGCGCTTGGCGGACGTGCCGCGCTTCTGGCACAGCAGCGCGATGCCGGCGCGCTCGAGCCGCGGCTCGAGGACCGCGTGCAGGTGCTCCATGTCGCGGCGGTTGGTGAACAGCGTGAGTACGCTGCCGCCCATCGCGAGGTGCACGCCTTCGAGCAGCGCCTCGAGGTCGGCGAGGTAGCCTCGCTCGGCGGGCAGCGCGATGTCGGTGGGCACGTAGACCGACATCTGGCGCTCGAAGTCGTAGCTCGAGGCGAGGCGCAGCGACCGCCACGACTCCTCGCGCAGCAGGTCGAGCCCGACCGAGTGCGCGAAGTGCTCGAAGCTCTCGCCCGTGGCGATGGTCGCCGAGGTGAACACCACGCTCTGCACGCGCGGGTACAGGTCGTCGCAGAGCACCTCGCCGATGTCGAGCCGCTCGGCGCGGAGCTTCTCGGCGTCGCGATCGCGCCGGCGGTCGAGCGAGACCGAGTAGACGAGCGCGTCGTCCTCGCCCTCGAGCACGGCGACGAGGCCCGCGTGTTGCTCGGCGAGTCGTGAGAGCAGGCCGACGAGGTCCGCTCGGCCATCGGTGTAGTCGGGGCCGAGCTCCTCGAGCAGCGTCATGAGCTCGCGCCCGTCGGCGACGAGGGACTCGAGGCGCTTGGCGAGCGAGCCGCCCGTCGAGGCGACGACGCCCCACGGCCCGGTGTCGCGCGTCTGGTCGGTCACCCACAGGTCGGCGGAGTCGTAGTCGCCGCCCTGCGCGAGCGGCGCGAGGTCCTTCACGAAGTCGAAGAGCGAGTCCGAGAGGGTCGCGCACCGCCCGACCTGGTCCTCCATGCGTGCGATCACACCTTGGACCGAGGCGGCATACTCGGCGCCGCGCAGCGAGCGACGCAGGTTCTCGAGCAACCCGCCGCGGCCCTTCTGCGCGAGGCCGGCGAGCACGACGCTCAGCTCGACGTGGCTCGCGCCCATCGTGAGCTGCTTGCGCGCCTCGCTCTCGGCCGAGTGCGCCTCGTCGACGATCCAGTGGCGAATCGGCGGGAGGATGCCTCCCTGCGCGACCACGTCGCGGAAGAGCAGCGCGTGGTTGGTGACGACGACGTGCGCGCTGGTGGCGCGGCGCCGCACCCCGTGCAGGTAGCACAGGTGCGGGAAGAACCGGCAGCGCTTCTTGGTGCAGTCCGCCTGCGACGCCGAGATCGCGGTGCGCAGTTCTCGGCGGCCCCAGTGGAGGTTGATCGCGTCGAGGTCGCCCCACGACGACTGCGCCGTCCACGCGTACAGCGCACCGATCGTGGCGAGCCGGTCGGCGTCGGCCTCGTCGAGCTCGTTCGCGTAGCGCTCGAGTTTGCGCAGGCAAGGGTAGTGGTCGTAGCCCTTGAGGGCGACGTATCGCAGCTCGCCGCCGAGCGCTTCGTTGAGCCGCGGCAGCTCGTGGTAGACGAGCTGGTCCATCAGCGCGTTGGTTTTGGTCGCGACGCCGACGCCGACGCGGTTCTCCAACGCGAAGAGCGCCGCCGGCACCAGGTAGGCGATCGATTTGCCCACGCCGGTGCCCGCCTCGATCGCCGCGTGCGTGTGCGTCTCGAACGCGCCGAGCACCGCCTCGGCCATCTCGAGCTGCTCGGCGCGGGACTCGTAGGACTCGTACATGCGCCCGGCGATGCCGTCCGCCGAGAACTCGCCGAGCACCCGGTCGGTGGTCGGGCACACGCACGCGATCTCGTCGGCGTCGTACAGCGTCTCGCCCCGGTCTGCGGCCACCCGCGTGCGGCGCGTCTCCTTCAGGTCGAAGAAGCCACCGGCGGGCTGCGCGGCGGCGACGTGCGCGAGCACCGAGCGCTCGGGCCATTCGCTCTGCGCCCCCAGCTCGACGATGCGGTGGAGCAGCCCCTGCGGCAGGTCCGAGAGCCCGACCAGCGCGATGCGCCAGATCGCCGCGAGCGACTCGACGTCGGGAAGCGCCCGGTGCGCGGAGCCCTCCGCGAGGACGCCGAACGCCTCGGCCAGGTCCTGCAACCGATGCGACCGCAGACGCGGCAGCGCCATGCGCACGATCTGGAGCGAATCGAGCCAACGCCCGCGCAGCGCGTGCCGCCCGGCAACCCGCTCGAGGAAGGTCCGGTCGAACCCGGCGTTGTGCGCGATGATGTCGCGTCCGCCCACGAACTCGACGAGCTGGCTCACCACGGCCTCGACGCTCTGCTGCCCCCGCAGCATCTCCGGCGTGATTCCCGTGAGCTTGGTGATCTCAGCCGGGACGGGCACCAGCGGGTCCACCAGCGCCGAGAAGGTCGCGACGACCTCCGGCCCCCTCTGGATCGCAGCGGCGACCTCGATGATGCGGTCGCGCTCGGGGTCGTAGCCGGTGGTCTCGAGGTCGACGATGGCGACCTCTTCCTCGAAGCCGAACAGCTCGGTGCGGGCGCGCTCTGCCAGCGTCGCGTAGGCGGCGCAGACGTCGGGGTCGGTACCCGGCACCAGGTAGCTCTGAAGGGCCTCGGAAGTCACCCGCCGAGAGTAGCAGACGGCGCCGACAGCGCGACGCCGGCGGAGCCCGCCGCGCGCCACTCGCATGGCGGGGCGACCACCGTCCTCAGGACGCACGAAGGGCGCCCTCTCGGACGCCCTTCGGTTCGCGCGCTTGAAGCCGGATGCTACTGGACGGCGCCGCCCATGGTGCGGGAGACGACGAACCACTGATCGCCAACCTTCTTGAAGGTCCACGTGTAGCCGATCGGCATCTGCGGGGTGACCTGCTCGGTCACGATCGACTGGGTGTCGCCCTCGGTGACGGGCTTGCCCATCTTGTAGCTCGTGATGCCGTACGCCTTGACCTGCTGCTCATAGGAGGCGGCGTCGCCGTAGCTCTGCTGCTTGTCGAGCGGGAGGAGCTTGTAGGCCTCGGCGAACTTGCCGGCGATGATGGCCTCGTTGTAGGCCTTCAGCATCTGCTCGGGGGTCTGGCCCTTGGGAACCTTGGTCGCGGTCTTCGCATCGAACTCGGTGGGCGCCTGGGCCTGCCCGCCGCTCGTGGCGCCACCCATCATCTGGGCGCCACCCTGCGGGTTCGTCTGAGTCGGGCTCGGGGACGGAATCTTCGCGGCCTGGCTCTGCTGCCACACGATCACGCCGACGATCGCGGCGAGGAGGACCGCGATGACAACCAGCGCGATCACGATCATATTGTTACTGCTGGACGGAGTCTGGTCGGACATCTCATTCCCTTCCATGCTGCGTTGACTATGCTTGCCTGAACGGGCGCCACTACGGCGCCCGGACACTATACTCTCGCGAGCGTACAAGCGTACAGCACGCACGCCGGTGCTAGGATGAGCGAATGGCACGCCAAAGAAGCGTCTTCGACATCGTGGGTCCCGTGATGATCGGCCCCTCCTCGAGCCACACGGCCGGGGCGTGCCGACTGGGCGGGCTCGCGCGGGCGATCTTCGGCGGCCAGCCGGTTCTTGCGCACGTTGGCCTCCACGGCTCGTTCGCCTCGACCGGTCCCGGCCACGGGACCGACCTGGCGCTGGTCGCCGGGCTGCTCGGCATGGCGCCCGACGATCCGCGGATCCCCTCGGCACTCGAGATCGCGCACGAAGCGGGACTCGAGGTCGAATTCTTCGAGGTCGACCTGGGCGACGCGCACCCCAACAGCGCGGTCTTCGAGCTCACGGGAGCGGACGGCGACCAGATGCGCGTTCAGGGCTCGTCGCTGGGGGGCGGCGACGTCGTCGTCACCGAGATCGACGCGTTCGAGGTCGTTGCGTCCGGCGAGCTGCCGTTGCTGGTGGTCGCGCACGTCGACCGCCCCGGCGAGATCGCCGCCGTCACCAGCATCCTCGCCGAGTGCGACGTGAACGTGGCTTCGATGCAGGTCTCCCGCGAGCGCCGCGGCGCCAACGCGCTCATGCTCATCGAGACCGACGCCCCGGTCGACCGCGTCACCGCCGAGCGGATCGCCAAGCAGCCCGGAGTCACCGGCGTGCGGCGCGTGGCCGCCGTCTAGACCCGCAGCCGCGTTACAGCGCCCGTGGGCCCAGCCCTAGTCGGCGTCGTCGATCGGCGCCCAAGCCGCCGGCTGTGCGTGATCGGTGAAGTAGCGCATCTCGTGCGTGGGCCGGAAGCCGAGCTGCTCGTACAGTGGCCGTCCCTCGTCACTCGCGTGGAGCGTGATGACCGGCGCACCGGCCTGGGTCGCGCAGTCGATGAGCTTGGTCATGAGCGCCCGAGCGATTCCGCGGCGGCGGAGCTCGGGGACGACGTACATGCCCAGCGCGTAGGCCTGCAGACCCTTGAGGTTGCGGACTCCCGGCGGCACGCGTTGCCAGACGAGCACGACGCTGCCCACGGGCTTCGCGCGTTGATCGACTTCGACCGTCTCGGACTCCTGTGGCAGCTCCTCGGCCATGAAACCGGAACAGCCGCCGGAGGCGAACTCCTCGAGCAGGTACTGGCGCGCGAGCGGATCGACCTGGGCGAGGCGCCGCTCGTCGATCCATCCCATCTCGCGGAACATGCGAGCTCGGAAGTCGACGATCGCCGGCACGTCACCGATGTTCGCCTGGCGGATGCGGATGCGCGGGTCGGGGGTCACACGGGCTCCTCGGACGCGGGTCGTTCCTACGATTCCGAGTCTACCCCCGTCGCCGGAGCCGTCACGCCACGACCCGGCCGGGATTCGTCGTTGCGGGCGCCCGGGCGCGTATCGCCGCCGGGCATCGGCACGCCGCACGAGCTCGCCCCGGCGATCGCACACGCGGCGCAGCGACCGTCGCAGTTCGCGACCTTGAGCGCGTTGCAGCGCGGGCAGCGCAGCTCGCTCGACTCCAGCCCGCACTCGGGGCATCTCGGCAGGATGGCCATCGTCGCCGCCCCCCTACGCGATTCCGAGGATGCGGGCGACGATGCCGCCCAGCGTGAACGCGATGCCGATGGACGCCGCGAACAGGCCCACGGTGTAGAGCCAGCCGCGCTCCTTGAACACGACCATGATCGAGGCGATGCACGGCACGAACAGGGTGATCGTGATCATCGCGACCAGCAGCTGCGGGTCGGTGAGGTGCATCGAGAAGAAGCCCGCCGCGCCGAAGTCGCGCCGCACGAAGCCCATCACGAACGCCGCGCCCGCCTGCGGCGGCAGGCCGAGCCACCCGACGGTGAGCGGCGCCGCGACGCGGACGACCCACGCGAGCACGCCCGTCACCTGCAGGATCGAGATCAGGGCCGCGCCGACCAGGAAGAAGACGGTGACCTCCTTCATGAAGCCCCACACCTTGACGCCGGTCTTGCGCACGACGTTGTCGAGGCGCGGGAGCCTGAGCGACGGCAGGTCGATGAGCAGCTCGGTGGACTCGCCGGGGACGAGTTTGTTCAGCGCGGTCCCCAGCGCCACGAAGATGACGAGCAGCGCGCCCAGATAGGCCGCCGTGTACGCCGCGCCGGTCTTGGACATGAGCGCGGCGATGACCGCGATCTGCGCCGAACACGGCACGGCGATCGCCATGAGCGCGGTCGCGATGAACCGCTCGCGCTTGCTGCCCAGGATGCGCGTGGTCAGCGTGCCCATCGTGATGCAGCCCAGGCCGAGGATGAGCGGGATGACCGCGCGGCCGTTCAGGCCCATCGCGGTCAACGAGCGGTCGGCGAGCGCCGCGATGCGGGGCAGGTAGCCCGAGTCCTCGAGCAGCGCGAGCAGCAGGTAGAACGCGGTGACGAGCGGCAGGATGACCGCGAGCAGGTACGTCGGCGTCATCGTGAGCACGCCGAACTCGCCCGCGAGAATCACGTACATCGGCGAGCCGGGCGCGAAGACCTGCCCCACCACTCCCTGCACGAACGGGATGTAGTAGCCCTGCATGATCGTGCCCTCGAGGAAGCCGACCACGCCGCCCGCGACCCACTGGCCGATGACCACGTACATCCCCGCGAGCAGGAGCAGCAGCATCGGCACGCCCGTGAGCGGGTGCATCATCGCGTGGCTCAGCTTCGCCGAGAAGGACGCACCCTGCGTGCTCTCGGTGATCACGTGTCCGCAGATGTCGTTGACGCGGTGGCGCCGGCGCAGGTAGATCTCGTCGCGCTTGGCGCCGGCCGCGATGCCGTGGCGCGCGCTGACGACCTCGTCGCCCTCGAGAACCATGAGCGCCTCTGCCCGCGTGCCCACGCGCGCCGCCATCTCGACGATGTCGGCGTCGAGCTCGGGGTCCGCGTGCCCGACCCGGGCGCGCGGCAGAGCGGCCACGATGTCGTCGATGCCGGCGCGGTTCACGGCGACCGTCTCGATGACCGGCACGCCGAGCAGGTCCTCGAGCAGGTCGCGGTCGATCCCGACGCCGGAGCGCCGCGCCTCGTCGGCCATGTTGAGCGCGACGATCATGCGCTTGCCCATGTCGAGCAGCTGCAGCGTCAGGAACAGGTCGCGCTCGAGGTGCACCGCGTCGACGACGTTCACCACGATGTCGCCCGACAGGATGATGTCGCGCGCGACGGTCTCCTCGTCGTTGAACGACGAGACGCCGTAGACGCCGGGGGTGTCGACGACGTCGTGCTCGCCCAGGCGGCCGCGCGTGAGCTCGACCGTGGTGCCGGGGAAGTTGCTGACGTCGACGTAGGTGCCGGTCAGCGCGTTGAAGACGACCGACTTGCCCACGTTCGGGTTGCCGGCCAGGACGACCGTCTCGGCGCCGGCGCGTGCCTGCGTGCCGGCAGCGCTGTGACAGTGTGCGTCACTCATGGATGCAACTCCTTTGCGTCATGCTGGCCGAGCAGGCCTGGGTGTCGCTCGCGCCTTAGCGCAGGCGGCCCTGGAGTCAGCTGCTCAACCTGCGGACGCTGATTCGCTTGGCAAGCGAGCGTCCGACTGCGATTTCCTGGCGTCCGCTCTTCAACACGAGCGGGCCAGCTGGGATGCGGGTCACGCACTCGACGCACGCGCCCTCGGCCATCCCGAAGCGGAGGGCCTGCATGCGCGCGTGGGCGTCGTCCACCGAGACGATCTCGATCCGCTCGCCCTTGCGGATGCAGTCGAGCGAGCACGTGGCGCAGACGGTTGCGGCGGCGATGTCGTCAACGACCTCGCCGGCCTGCGTGATGTTGTGCTCGCTCGGGGTCATGCATGCCTCCGGACGGGTTCGGAGCGGGTGTCTCGGCGTGGGGCT
>CAZXWK010000045.1:0-15900 GCA_964644675.1 uncultured Eubacteriales bacterium
GGATGTCGGGGCGGTTGGTCGCCGCGATGAGGATGACGTTGTCCTTGATGTCGAACCCGTCCATCTCGACGAGCAGCTGGTTGAGCGTCTGCTCGCGCTCGTCGTGACCGCCACCCAGGCCGGCGCCACGCTGGCGTCCGACCGCGTCGATCTCGTCCATGAAGATGATGCACGGGCTCGCGGCCTTGGCCTGCTCGAACAGGTCGCGCACGCGAGACGCGCCGACGCCCACGAACATCTCGACGAAGTCGGAACCCGAGATCGAGAAGAACGGCACGGCGGCCTCGCCGGCGACGGCGCGGGCGAGCAGCGTCTTACCGGTACCCGGAGGGCCTACGAGCAGCACGCCCTTGGGGATCTTGGCGCCGAGCGCCTGGAACTTCCCGGGGTTGGCCAGGAACTCCTTGATCTCCTCGAGCTCCTCGATGGCCTCGTCGGCGCCGGCCACGTCCTTGAACGTGATGCGCGGCTGGTCGCGCGTCATGCGCTTCGCCTTGGCCTTGCCGAAGTTCATGATCTTGGAGTTGCCGCCCTGCATCTGGTTCAGGAAGAAGAACATGATGAACACGAGCAGCAGGATGGGCAGCACCGAGGACAGGATCGAGATCCATGGGCTCGGGCCGGACGCGTCCACCTTGTACTCGACGCCGGTGTTCTGGTTCATGAGCGTCGCAAGCGAGTCCTCGCCCACGTAGGCTGAGGTGAACTGCTTGGGCTCTTCCTTCTTGTCCTTCGCCGCGGTCGAGGTCCAGTACCTGCCGGCGAGCTTGTTGTCTCGCACCACGTACGTGACGCTCTGCACCCGGCCGTCCTTGACGGCGGTGACGAAGTCGTTGGTGGGAAGCTCGGCGGGCTTGCTGGTGTTCGTGTTGTTGATCTGAGCCATGACGACCCAGACCAGCACGGCCAGAAGGACCAGATAGAGCAGGACGGTTCTGAAGTTCTTGTTCACTCGTGCGTCTCCTCGGTGAGGGCGCCGCAGCGGCGGTGCGGGTCAGTCAGCATAGATCTCGGGCTTGAGCACGCCCACATAGGGCAGGTTGCGGTACTTCTCGGCAAAGTCCAGGCCATATCCGACGACGAACTCGTCCGGAACGTCGAATCCTACGTACTTACAGCTGATAGGTACCCGCTGCTTGCCTTCCTTGCTCAGGAGCGCGACCACCTCGAGCGACTTGGGCTTGCGCGATGCGAGGTTCTTGAGCAGGTACTTCAGCGTCAGTCCGGTGTCGAGGATGTCCTCGCACACCAGCACGTGGCGACCTTCGATGGTCTCGTCGAGATCTTTGAGGATCCGCACGACTCCCGACGACTTGGTCGACGAGCCGTAGCTCGACACCGCCATGAAGTCGAGCTCGACCGGCGAGGACATGGCGCGCGCCAGATCGGCGACGAAGATCGCCGCACCCCGAAGTACCGCGATGAGCAGCACGGGTTCGTCACCGTAGTCGGCGCTGATCTGCGCGCCCAGCTCGGCGACGCGCTGCTGGATCTGCTCCTCGGTCAGGACCACGTGCGACAGGTCGGGGTTGAGCTCCATGCCTCCGAGACGTCCCTTCATCATCGATCCCGTGCGCCCGGTTCGGCGCCTTCGCCACGTTCCCACGAGAGCCGGACGGCACGCGTGGTCTGCTCGGTCACCCGGTACTCCTCGCTCATCCTGACGCCGGCGAGCCAGACGATGCGCTCGCCATCCCTGACGACAGGAGTGACGCCTCTCAATCGCCGAGGGACCTTCGCGTCGATCAGCAGGTCGGAGAGTTTGCGAGATCCGGTCATGCCGAGCGGCCGCATCCGGTCCCCGGGACGAACCGTGTCGAGCACCACCGAGCCCAGCGTCCCGGCGTCGATGGTCACCGAATCGGGCGTACCCGCGACATCGGCCGGGGCCACCTCCTCGGCGACGACCTCCCCCGCCGAGCCGAGGTCTGCGCGACCGGGCAGGGGCAGTAGCGTCGGCTCAATCGTGCGCGTCTCGGCTGCCGTTCGCCAGACCGCCATCTTACCGTACTCGGTCTCGGCTCGCAGACCGCCGGGCAGGTCTCGGGCGAACCCGTCGGCCGACAGCCCGCCGACCAGCGCCTCGACGTGCGAGGCCTCGAGCCGGGATGCTTCCGGAAACGCCGAGATGAGCGCCGAGCGCACCGTCCGGCGCGCCATCGCCGGGTGCAGCGTCGCCATCCACTCGCGGTCGAAGAGCAGGCGGCCGTCCTCGGTGGTCTCGGCGAAGTCGCGACCGAAGTCGGCCGCCATGCGTGAGAGCAACGCGTCGTCCTCGCCGAGCAGGTCCATCGAACGAGCGAGCGTCTCGCGGAACGCCGGGTTCACGCGTTCGGCGACGGGCAGCACCTCGGCGCGCACGAGCGCTCGCAGGCGCGTCGTGTCGCTGTTGGTCGCGTCCTCGCGCCACGGCTGGCCGAGCGCATCGAGGTAGGCGCGCAGCGCGGAGCGATCGCAGTCGAGCAGCGGCCGCACGATCCGGCCGCGCGCGTACGGGATCGAGGCGAGCCCGCCGGCGCCGGCGCCGGTGAACGCGCGCATCAGGAACGTCTCGATCCGATCGTCTCGCGTGTGCGCGACCGCGATGCGGCCGTCGCTCGCCGAGACGCCCGCCTCGGCGCAGAGCTCGTCGAGTGCCTCTTCCGCGAAGCGGTAGCGGATGCGTCGCCCGGCGTCCTCGAGATTGAGCGACTCCTGCTCGGCGTACGCGGCGACGTCGAAGCGCACCACTCTGACGGCTACGCCGAGCGACTCGCCCAGTGCCGAGACGAACGCCGCATCGGCGTCGGAGTCCTCGCCGCGCAGCAGGTGGTTCACGTGCAGGACCGCGAGCGGACCGGTCGCGCCCAGCTCGCCCGCCGCGAGCAGCCTCAGCAACGCGACCGAGTCGGCGCCGCCCGAGACCATGGCGAGCACCGGAGAACCCTCGGGAAGGAGCGCGCGGGCGATAGCGGTGGCGCGGGCGATGTCGGGCACGGCGGTCATACCCTCAGGGTAGCGCACGACGGTGACGCCGGGAGGCGAGGCGCGGCGCGAGGAACAGCGCTACAGCCAGCCGTGTGACTCCGCGAGCTCGACGACCCGGCCCGCGGTCGCGCCGGTGATCGCGGCGCAGTGCTCGTGGCGCCCCTCGCCCTCCATGCCACCGAACGGCCGGACGATCGTGCGGCAGCAGCTCGCGCGAAACGACTCGTGGAACCAGTCGTGCAGCTCGCGCGAGGCGTCGAAGGACGGCTCCCATTCCTCCGTGGCCTCTTCGCGCCCGCGCAGCAGCCCGATCGCCATCACCGCGCCCGCGAGCGCGCCGCACGTGCAGCCGGCGCCACCCATACCCTCGCAGAAGCCGCTGCCCAGCCGGACGACCGAGTCGGGAAGCGGCCTGGGGGCACGGGCGTTGACGACCTTGAGGACGGCCTCCCCGCAGAACCAGCCGCGGTCGTAGAGCGCCGTGGCCTCGGATGCAGCGGCACGGGCGTTCTGGCTGGCGAAGGCCGGCACCGGACGCGACGCGACGACGGTGACGTGCGCCTGCGCGCAGTCGATGCAGGTGGCTTGGGACACGACGCTCCTTCGCGGTTCCGGGTTGCTCGGCTGATGCTGATAGCAATCATAATGCCTACTGATTGATTTGCCGAGCCCGACTCGATGGGCCGAGTTCCGACCGCGCGCCTACGAGTGAGCGATCCCCGCCGAGCGCGCCGCGGCGCGCTCGAAAGCACCCAGGTACGCGTCGAGGATGAGTGCGAGGCACGCGATGAGGATCGCGCCCTCGAGCGTGACGGCGGGATCCCGGTTCACCAGCCCCGAGATGATCGGCGCGCCCAGACCCCCTGCGCCCGCGACCGCGCCGATGGTCGACGTCGCCACGTTGACCACTACGGAGACGCGCACGCCCGCGAGGATCACCGGCGCCGCGAGCGGGAGTTCGACGCGCGCGAGCGTCTGGCCGCGCGCGAATCCCATGCCCGTCGCGCTTTCAAGGACGGGCCGCGGCAGTGACTCGAGTCCGGCGACCGTGTTCTGCAGGACCGGGAGCACGCCGTAGAAGGTGAGGGCGACCACCGTGGGAAGCACCCCGAAGCCCAGCAGCGGCACCGCGAGCGTGAACACGGCGACCGGCGGGAAGGTCTGGCCCAGGTTCACGAGGTCGGTGACGACGTCGCGGAACTCGCGTCCCGCCGGACGGGTCACGAACACGCCGGCGAGGAGGCCCAGCGTGATCGAGATCGAGCTCGACAGCACCACGAGCAGCAGCGTGCGGGCGATGAGCTCGTACATGGTCGCCTGCTCGTAGAGCACGCGCTTCTCGGCGGGGAACAGGGCGTGCAGCACCGTCTCCCACAGCTGCGGCATGCCCGCGGCGACCAGGTAGACGACGAGCGCCACCGTCGGCCACAGAAACTGGCGGGCGCTCAGGCCGCGTCTCACGAGAGCGGCTTCCTGAAGCGCTCGACGATGCTCGTGACGCTGACGCTGCCCACCAGCTCGCCGTCGTCACCCGTGACACCCAGCACGGGGACGCCGTGCTCGATGATGAGTGCGAGCGCCGCGCGCAGGCTCGCCGAGGCCGGCACGCTGACCTCGACCGAGAGCGGGCCATCGGTCGGCTCGAGCGCGTCGGCGACGCGCGCGAGCGACAGGCGCTTGAGCGCGCGCTCGGCGCCCACGAAGTCGGCGACGAAGTGGTCGGCGGGGTACGCGAGCACCCGCTCGGGCACGTCGTACTGCACGAGCCGGCCCTCGCGCATGATCGCGATCCGGTCGCCCAGGCGCACCGCCTCGTCGATGTCGTGCGTCACGAACACGACCGTCTTGCGCAGGCGGGCCTGGATCGCCGAGAACTCAACCTGCAGCCGCTCGCGCGTCAGCGGATCCACGGCGCCAAACGGCTCGTCCATCAACAGCACCGGAGGGTCGGCCGCGAGCGCGCGGGCCACGCCCACGCGCTGTGCCTCTCCGCCGGACAACTCGTCCGGGTACTTCCCCGCGTAGGCGGTCGGGTCGAGGCCGACGAGCTCCAGCAGCTCGGTGACACGCTGGGCGATGCGCGCCTTGTCCCAGCCGAGCAGCCGGGGCACGACGCCGGTGTTCTCGGCGACGGTCCAGTGCGGGAAGAGACCGACACCCTGGATCGCGTAGCCCATGCGACGGCGCAGCTGCTCGGCGTCGAGGGTGGCGACGTCCACGCCGTCCTCGGTGACGGTGCCGGAGTCCGGCTCGATGAGGCGGTTGATCATGCGCAGCGTGGTGGACTTGCCGCACCCCGACGGGCCGATCAGCACGACCGTCTCGCCGTCGGGGATCGTCAGCGTGAGCGAGTCGACCGCCGGGCGCGTGGCGCCTTCGTAGGTCTTGGTCACGGCATCGAAACTGATCACGAGCTGCCCCCGCCCGTCGTTGGTCGCGTACGGCCGCCGGCGAGTCGCTGCGCCTGACGCAGGAGCGCGTCGACGGTCAGCGCGATCGCGACCAGGCCCAGAGAACCGAGCATCGTCAGGTCCGGCGCCTGCTCGGCGAGGCCCTGGAAGATGAAGCGTCCCAACGTGATGCCGCCGACGAACGCCCCCAGCGTCGCGTTGCCGATGGTCTGCACCGCCGAGGTCCGGACTCCCGAGAAGATCACCGGCACGCCCAACGGGATCTCGACGCGGCGCAGCAGTTGCGATCCGGTCATGCCCATGCCCTTGCCCGCTTCGATGACGGGCGCCGGCACGCCGCGCAGACCCGCGTGCGTGTTGCGCACGATCGCGAGCAGCGCGTAGAGGGTGAGCGCGATGACGACCGGCGCCCAGCCGATGCCGCCGATGCCGAACCTGCGCAGCACGGGCACGGCGAACGACGCGGCCGCGAGCGGCGCGACGAGCAGCCCGACCATCGCGAGCCCGGGAATCGTCTGGAAGACGCTCACGGTCGAGAAGATGGGCTTCTCGGCGCGGGGCCTGCGGTAGGCGATCACGCCGAGTCCCACGCCGATCGCGGTCGCGAGGACCACCGAAACCGCCGAGAAGACCACCGTGTTGACCGTCTCGATCCAGAAGCGGTCGGACACGTTCTGGTACTCCTTGACGATCCCCAGGTCGGCAAGGCGCCCCGACGCGAGGAGCGCGACGATCGCGACGGGGCCGAGCCAGCTCATCGCCCGTCCCGCGAGCGAGGTCGGCCCCACCTGCCGCCGGCTCGAGAGCACCAGGGCGTACGCCGCGATCGCGCACACCCACTCGGCCGAGCCTATGGAGACCCGCGCAAACGGGCCCGCCTCGGCGGCCAGATGCGTCGCCGCCCAGCCCGCGTACGCCGCAAGCAGCGCGATGACACTCCCGCCGAGAAGCCCGCGCGCCACTGCGACGCCACGGCCGCCGGGTCGCACGGAGAGCGCCAGCACGGCGATCCACGCGGCCACGAGCACGGCGATCGCCGCGGACGGCAGCGCGCCGCCGATCCACACGCCCTCGCCGGTCGCGATGCGGCTGTGGCGCACCGTCGCGAACGGCAGTGCGAAGAGCACTACCAGCCCGATGGCGGCCGTCGTGACTCCGACCTTGTCGAAGCCACGTATCGGCCGCCACGGGCCGGTGCGCCGTTGCCGTGCGCGTGTCGTGTCGTCGGCCGTTGTGGGTCTCCGGCTACTGGCCGATGAACCCGTTGGACTTCAGGAAGTCCTCGGCCACGGTCTGAGCGGACTCTCCGTTCGCCTGGATGCGGCCGTTGAGCTCCTGGAGCTTCTCGAGCGTGAGCGCCTTGAACACCGGCGCGAGCTCGGTGCCGATCTCCGGGTACTTCTCGGCGATGGCGGAACGTACCGTGGGCGTCGGCCAGTAGACGAGCTGCGCGCCCTTGTCGTCCTCGAGCACCACCAGGCCGAGCTCGGCGAGCGCGCCGTCGGTGCCGTACGCCATGCCCACGTTGACGCCGTTGGTGCCGTCGGCGACGGCCTTCTCGGTCTGCGCGGTGTCACCGCCGGAGAGGATGATGCGGCTGTCCTTGGGGATGTCGAAGCCGTAGGCGTCCCTGAACGCAGGCCACGCGTCGGCGTTGTTGAAGAACTCGTCGGACGCGGCGACCTTGATCGGCTTGCCCGACTGCACGTAGGCGGCGAGGTCGGACATGGTCTTGAGGCCGTTGGCCTGGGCGAAGTCCTTCTTCACGGCGAGCGCCCAGGTGTTGTTCGCGCGTGCCGGCTCGAGCCAGGTGATGTTGGCCTTCTCGGCGTCGAGCTTCTTGATCAGGTCGTAGCCCTTCTGGCCGTCCTTGAAGTCCGCCTTCTGCTGGGCGGTCAGAGTGTCGTTGTAGAACCAGAACCCGCTGCCCGTGTACTCCGGGTAGATGTCGATCTCGCCACTGGTCAGCGCCTGGCGCACGACCTCGGTGGTCCCGGTCTGCGTCTTGTCCTCGACCTTGAAGCCCGCGTCCTTGAGCTTGGCGATGATGATCGCGCCCAGCAGCTTGCCCTCGGTGTCGATCTTGGAGCCCACCACGATCGGGCCCTTCTCGGCGGCGGGTTGGGTCGTCGAACTCGACGTTCCACCCGACGAGCAGCCGACCAGCGCGAGCACGACGGCGACCGCAGCGAACGCCGCAGCCGCGCCCTTCCAGTTCTTGCGCATGATTGCCTCCGATGCGCCGTGTGCGATCGTGCGGCGTCCGCCCCGATCAGCACGTCCGATGTTCTCTGGCTTTGTTCCCCAACCGCCAAGGCGCGTAATCGGAGTGTCATTACCAAGACTTATACAATCCCTCAACACCGCGAATTCTCACCGAGCCCCCCGCGCCGAACGTGCCGGCGAACCGCCCTCAACGAGCGATGACGGAGCCGCTCGCGGGTAGAGATGATGGGTGCCGCCGACTCCGGGGGAGACCACCATGCCCGACTACGACCTCATCATCATCGGAAGCGGAGTGGCGGGCCGGACCGCCGCCGACGAGGCGCTTGCGGCGGGGCTCCGGACCGCCATCGTGGAGCAGCGAGAGTTCGGCGGGACCTGCGCGCTGCGCGGTTGCGAGCCCAAGAAGCTCCTGGTCGCGGCCGCCGAGACGGTCGAGACGGCGGTGGACCAGCGCGGCAGGGGCGTCGGGGGCGAGGCCGTGCTCGACTGGCCCCGGCTCGCGGCCTTCAAGCGCACGATGACCGACCCCTCCCCCGCCGCGCTCGAGAGCTACTACGCCGGGCAGGGCGCGCAGGTGCTCCACGGCACGGCGGCCTTCACCGCACGCGATCGGCTCGCCGTGACCCGCGACGCACGCACCGCCGAGCACCGCGCCGACCGCTTCCTGATCGCGACCGGTGCCGCGCCTGCTCCCCTCGGCATCCCCGGCGCCGAGCTGGTGGCCGACTCGGAGGCGTTCATGGCGCTCGAGCAGCTGCCGCGGCGCGTCGCGTTCGTCGGCGGCGGCTACATCTCCTTCGAGTTCTCGGCGCTGGCGCGTGCGGCGGGCTGCGAGGTCACGATCGTCCACCGGAGCGAGCGTCCCCTGCGCGAGTTCGACCCCGATCTGGTCGAGATGTTGGTCGCCGGCTACCGGGACCGCGGCATCCGCGTGCTGCTCGGCACGCCCGCGGCACGCGTGCGACGGGGGGACGGAGGCATCGAGGTCGAGCTCGCCGACGGCTCCGTCGTGGCGTGCGACCTCGCGGTCCACGGTGCCGGCCGGGTCCCGGACCTGGACGGGCTGGCGCTTGACGCCGCCGGCATCTCCCGGGGGCGGCACGGCATCGAGGTCGACGGCTCGATGCGCAGCACGAGTTCCGAGCGCGTCTGGGCGGCGGGCGACGCTGCCGCGGTCGGGATGCCGCTGACCCCGGTCGCCGTGGCGCAGGCACGGGTCGCGGTCCGTTCGATGCTCGGCGACGCCGGCGCGCGCTTCGAGCCCGCGACGGTGCCCTCGGCAGCGTTCACGCATCCGCCCCTCGCGACCGTGGGCCTCTCCGAGGAGCAGGCGCGGTCCGCAGGCATGGACGTGACCGTGAAGCTGACCGACACCTCCGACTGGTGGTCCTCGAAGCGCATGGGCCTGCGCCACACGGGTGCCAAGACCATCCTCGACCGCGCGACAGGCCGGGTGTTGGGCGCCGCGCTGCTCGGACACGGTGCCGACGAGGTCGTGAACCTCTTCGCGCTCGCGATCGCGCGGGGGGTGACGGGCGCCGAGCTCAAGGAGCTGCTGTGGTCGTACCCGACGGCCGGCTCCGAGATCGTCTACCTCCTGTGAGTGCACCGCTTGCCGCGCGCCGTACGGGTCACGCTGGCATGCTCGCGGCGAGGAAGCATATCCTTGGAGCGCACGTTCTTGTCCCGACACCCGGCTGGAGCCTTCAGTGACCCTGTTCAATCTCTCCGATCCCGCCCTCGCCCCCATCGCCGAGAAGGTCGTCGCCGGCGAGCGGCTCACGCGCGAGGACGGCATCGCGCTCTACGCGAGCAACGACCTGATCGGCATCGGGACGATGGCCGACTACGCCCGCCGGCGCATCAACGGCGAACGCGTCTACTTCATGGTCAACCGCCACATCAACCCCACCAACATCTGCCGCAACCGCTGCAAGTTCTGCGCGTTCGCCCGCAGCGAGGGCGAAGAGGGCGCCTACGAGATGACGCTCGACCAGATCGCCGAAGCGGCGCGTGAAGGTGCCGCCGACGGCGCGTATGAGATCCACATCGTGAGCGGCCTGCACCCCGAGTGGAGCTACCAGTTCTACCTCGACATGGTCGCGCGCACGCGGGCGGCTGTGCCCGACACGGTGATCGTGCAGGCGTTCACCGCGGTCGAGATCGAGCACATGGCGATCATCAGTGGGAAGTCGACGCGCGAGGTGCTCGCGGACCTCAAGGCTGTCGGCCTGGACGCGTTGCCCGGCGGCGGCGCGGAGATCTTCAGCGACCGCACCCGCATGGAGGCCTGGGACAAGAAGACCAAGTCCGACGCGTGGTTGCGCATCCACGGCGAGGCGCACGAGCTGGGCATCGCGACCAACTGCACGATGCTCTACGGCCACATCGAGACGCAGGAAGAGCGCGTCGACCACCTCATCCGGCTGCGCGAGCAGCAGGACAAGACCGGCGGCTTCCTCGCGTTCATCCCGCTCGCGTTCCACCCGGCCAACACTGAGCTCGCCGACCTCCCCGCGACCACGGGCTTCGACGACCTCAAGACGCTCGCCATCGCCCGTCTCATGCTCGACAACATCCCGCACGTCAAGGCGTTCTGGATCATGCTCGGCCTCAAGGTCGCGCAGATCTCGACGGCGTTCGGCGTGGACGACCTCGACGGCACGGTCGTCGAGGAGAAGATCACGCACATGGCCGGCGCGACCACGCCCGAGGCGCTCTCCAAAGACGACCTCGTCGGCATGATCGAAGAGACCGGCCACGTCGCCGTCGAGCGCGACACGCTCTACCGTATCGTGCGCAGCTACGCCGAGGAGCACACGCGCCCCGACTGGGACGCGGGACCGATCGGCGCCCCGCCGCGTGTGGGCGTCGCGAAGGGGACGGTCGCGAGCGGGTAGGGTCCGCGGCCGACCGGCAGCACAACCGAGGGGAGAACCGATGAGCGCATCGCACGTGCGTCGAACGCTCGCCGTCCTGCTGGGGCTGGTCCTGCTTGCGGCCGCCGTCGGCCTGATCGGCTGCTCGGCCGAGAAGAGCGCGGACTCCGGCGCCGGCACCGAGGCGCCCAAGGAGGAGCCGTACACGCCACCCGAGAAGCCCGAGGCCCCCAAGTACTCGTCGTGGGTCGTCAGCATCGTCGACGACCAGGAGTCGTCGCAGGGCGGCATGACCTACACCATCGCGCTCAATCTCAACGCCACCAACCCGACGCCGTACAAGTACGGAACCTACACGGGCACGGCGACCGCCAAGACCACCACCACCGGCAACATCAAGTACGGCACCCTCGAGGCCGAGGCGATCGCGAACAGCACGCAGCTGGAGTTCACGCTCAACGACCCGGAAAGCGGCCAGGACCTGGCCTCGCTCAACACCGACGCGCTCACGTACTCCGGCACCGGCACCATCACGATGAAGGCCGCCGGCACCGCACACCTGAGCGGCGCCTCGGGCGGCTTCGCCAACACCTCGGCACAGCCATTCACGATCACGGCCACCGGCGACAAGGTCACGATGGACATCACGATCGACGGCAAGAAGTTCACCTTCAACGGCACCATCAGCGGCAGGGAGTAGGCATGCCGACACGCCCGCGTCTGGGACACATCCAGTTCATCAACTGCCTGCCGCTCTACTACGGCATGGTCAAGAACGACGTGCTGCTCGACGTCGACCTGGTCAAGGCGAACCCCGCCGACCTCGCCACCGACCTCCTCGACGGCACCCTCGATCTCGCCCCGATCCCCGCGATCGAGTACGCGCGTCACGCCGACGAGTTCGTGCTGCTGCCCGACATCGCGATCTCGAGCGACGGCGAGGTGCAGTCGATCCTCCTGGTCTCGAAGGTTCCTGCCGAGGAGCTCTCGGGACACACGGTCGCGCTCGCTGACAACTCGCGGACCTCGGTCGTTCTCGGCCGCATCCTCCTCGCCCGGCGCTGGGGTGTGACGCCCGACTACGTCGACATGCCGCCGGACCTGCCGGCCATGCTGCGCGACGCCGACGCCGCCCTGCTCATCGGCGACGAAGCGATCCGCACCTACTGGGATCAGCCCGAAGGGCTCTTCACCTACGACCTGGGTACCGAGTGGAAGTCGTGGACCGGCCTCCCCTTCGTCTTCGCGGTCTGGGCGGTCAGGCGCGACTACGCCGACACGGACCCCGCGGCGGTGCAGCGCGTCGCCGAGGCCCTCAACGGCTCCCTCGACTACTGCCGCGCACACCTCGACGACATCAGCGAGTACGCGGCCCGCTGGGAGCAGTTCTCGGCCGAGAAGTTCCGCAGCTACTTCGACGCGCTGCAGTTCCGCTTCGAGCCCCGCTACCGGGAGGGCCTCGCGCGCTACCTCGCCGAGGCGCACGCGATCGGCCAGCTCGAGAACGAGCCGCGTATCTCGGTCTTCGGGGAGGACGCATGATCACGCCCGCCTCGCCACGACAGGCAGCAGCTGCACTCGCGAACAGCGCGGCCGCCGGCGACCTGCGGCTTACGCCCGACCAGGCGCTCATGATGCTCGAGCACGGCGACCTGCTGGAGCTCGCCTCGGCAGCCAACACGATGCGCCGCCGCATCGTGCCCGGCGACGAGGTCACCTTCATCGTCGACCGCAACGTGAACTACACCAACGTGTGCGTCTCGGGGTGCCGGTTCTGCGCCTTCTACCGCTCGGCGACCGACGCCGATGCCTACGTGCTCACGCGCGAGGAGCTCGCGACCAAGGTCGCCGAGACGATCGACCTCGAGGGTACGGCGATCCTGCTGCAGGGCGGCATGCACCCCGACCTCGACATCGAGTGGTACGAGGGCATGCTCCGCGACATCAAGACCGACCACCCGAGCATCCACGTGCACGGCTTCGGCCCACCCGAGATCGTGCACATCGCGCGGATCAGCGGCATCACCACCGCCGAGACGCTCGCGCGCCTGCGGGCTGCCGGCCTCGACTCGCTGCCCGGCGGCGGCGCCGAGATCCTCGTCGATCGCGTTCGCGGCCACGTGAGCCCCAAGAAGGCCACGAGCGACGAGTGGCTCGACGTCATGCGCGAGGCGCACAAGCTCGACATCTCGACCACGGCGACGATGATGTTCGGCGGGCTCGAGACGCTTCAGGAGCGCGTCGAACACCTCGCACGCGTCCGCGAGGTGCAGGACGAGGCGGTCGCCGCCGGGCACGTGGGCTTCCGCGCGTTCATCCCGTGGAGCTTCCAGCCCGGCAACACCGCGCTCGCCGAGGACGAGTTCGCCGCACGCGGCGAATGGATGAGCGCGGCGAGCGGCTGGGAGTACCTCAAGACCCTGGCGGTCTCTCGGCTGTTCCTCGACAGCGTCCGCAACATCCAGGCGTCGTGGGTCACGCAGGGCGGCAAGGTGGGGCAGGTCGCCTTGGCGTTTGGCGCGAACGACCTCGGCTCGACGATGATCGAGGAGAACGTCGTCGCCGCGGCCGGCACGCGCTTCATGCTCGCCCGCGACGAGCTGGTCCGCCTGGTACGGGACGCGGGCTACACACCCGTGCAGCGCGACACGCTCTACCGAGAGGTACGACGCTTCTAGCGCGGCCTCGGCGTCTACGGCGCCTGCGTCAGGGTGCCGAGCACCTCGACCGCGTCGACGCGAACCACCGTCCCCGTGGTCGCCGGGTTGTGGTCGCCCGTCCATTCGATCCGCACGGTGTGTGGGCCCGGGCTCAAACCCGACAGGGTGAGCACGCGCCGCTGGTACGCAACGCCGGGCGAGTACAGATCGACGGTCTTCTCGGCGGTGCCGTCCACGATCACCCGTGCGATGCCGTAGAACGGTGCCGTGGTCGAGATCCAGCTGAACGCGGTGCCGGTGAACGCGACGTCCATCGCCCCGCCGACGGAGTTCACCCACGCGTCGCTGCCGCCCGAGAGGCTCGCCGAGGTGGTCGCCTTCCACAGCCCCTCGCGGAACAGGCGTGTGTCGGTCTGCTCGTAGCGGTTGAGCGGGCTGGTGGCTTGCGTGAGCGCGCCCGCCACCTCGACCGCGTCCACGCGCACCATGGTGCCGGTCGAGAACGCGTTGCGTTCCCCCGTCCATTCGATCCGCACCGTGTGCGGCGCGTCGGCGAGCCCGTCGAGCGAGAAGACCGGCTGCTGATAGGCGACGCCCGGTGCGTACAGATCGACGGTCGTCTCGGCGGATCCGTCGACCGTGACTCGTGCCTGGCCGTACATCGGCGCCTTGGTCGAGATCCACGTGAAGCGGGTGCCGGTGAACGCGACGTCCATGGCCCCGCCCGCCGAGTTGGTCCACGCGTCCGTGCCGCCCGAGAGCGACGTGGAGGTCGTCGATTTCCAGACGCCCTCGCGGAACAGGCGCGTGTCGGTCTGCTCGTAGCGCGCGAACGGACTTGACGCCTGCGTGAGCGAGCCGATCACATCCACCGCGTCGAGGCGCACGAGCGTGCCGCTGCTGGCCGGGTTCTTCGCCCCGGTCCACTCGATGCGGGCGGTGTGCGGCCCGTTCGCAAGGCCGGTCCTCGTGAACACCCGTTGCTGGTAGAGCGCGCCGGGGGCGTAGAGGTCGACGGTGGTCTCGGCGGAACCGTCGATCGTGAGCCGGGCCATTCCGTACATGGGCGCCTTGGTCGAGATCCAGCTGAAGCCCGTGCCCTCGAAGGCGATGTCGACCGCACCGCCGGCGGCGTTGACGCGGCGGTCGGACCCACCGGAGAGCGGCGAGGCGGTCGTCGTCGACCACGCTGACTCGTAGTGCAGGCGCGGGTCGTCCTGCTCGAGACGCTGGGAGACGTCGAACGCGTAGGTGCCGCCTCCGGCGGGAATGGCCGAGCGACCACCCTGGTCGAGACCGGCGCTGACGGGACTCGCCGAGGCAGCGTCGAAGACGACGACCTCGATCTCGTGGCTGCCGGCGACGAGCGGCTCGGCAGGCTGATAGCGCCAGGAGACGTCGGGCGTGCCCGACCCGGCGGTGATCTCGGCCCGCACGAGCGGCGAGCCGGCGCCGTCAAGGCGCACGAACACCGCCGCGATGGGCGTGCGGTACGGCGACCGGGTGCTCGACGCGGTGCCGGTGAAGACAGGCCGGGGACCGAGCGCGACACCGCCCGCGAACGGCGTCACCGACGTCGCGACCGGGCCCGGGGCGGGTGCCCCCTCGGCCATCGCCGGCTGCGCGCCGTATCGCGAGCCCACGGCGGCCGGCTCGTCGATCACCGTGACGGTGTTGCTCCCCCAGTTCGCGCAGTAGGCCTTGTGCGGGCTCGCACCCTCGTCGATCGCGAGCGCGTAAGGGTTCGTCCCCACCGCGCACGTCGTCACCGCCAGATCGCGGTCGACGATCGTCACCTGCGCCGCGCCGTAGTTGGTCACGAACGCCTTGCGGTCGCCCTGGTCAAACGCGACCGCCCACGGCTGCGCCGCCACGGGAATCGTACTCACGACGCTGTTCGTCGCCGAGTCGATCACGGCGACGTCGTTGCTCGCGTAGTCGGCGACGAACACGCGCCCGCCGGTCTCGTCGAGCGCGATCCCCAGCGGGTTGTCGCCCACGGCGATGCTCGCGATGGCCGCGTCGTTGTCGTCGATGACGGTGACCGTGTCGCTCGTGGGGCTCGTCACGAACACGTGCCCGCTCGCCTGGTCGACCGCGAACGCTTTCGGCGCCGCGCCGGTGGGCGCGGTCGCGACGACCGAGTCGGTATCCATGTCCACGATGCTCACGTCGTTGCTGTAGCGGTTCGCTACGTAGAGCCGGTTGCGACCCGCGCTCGTGAAGATCGCGAGCGCGCGGGGCGAGGCGCCCACGGGAATCTCGGCGAGGCTCGCGCCGGACTGCGCATCGAGCACGCTGACCGAGTTGCGGTGGTAGTTCGCGACGTAGAGCTTGGGCGTCGCGCCGTTCGCCCACAAAGCGAGCGCGCGCGGATTCCCGAGGCCGTTCGAGGCGGGTACGGTGACCGTCGCGACCCTGGTGAACGTCGACTCGTCGATGAAGCTCACGATGTGCGACTGCCAGTTCGCGACGTAGGCGCGCGCCGGCGACGCGAGCGGATCGACGACCACGGCGTTGGGTACGGCGCCGATTGTGTAGCCGACCGGCATCGGAATGGTCGCCTCGTTGGAGTCGGTCGTGCCGTCGATCACCGAGACCGTGTTGCCGTAGTAGTTGGCGACGTAGACCGCGTGCGAGAGCGGGTTCACCGCCACAGCCGCCGGCGCCATGTCCACGTTCACCGTGGCGATGGGCACGTCCGCCGAGAAGGCCGTGCCGGCCAGAACGCCGAGCAGAGCGATCAGCGCAGCGGTG
>CAZXWK010000046.1:0-11142 GCA_964644675.1 uncultured Eubacteriales bacterium
CGTACGTCTGGCGCACCTACGACAACAGCAAGAAGCGGCCGCTCTACGTGCCGCTCTCGCACGAGACGTTTGAGGGAGATGACAGCTAGGTGGACTACTTCCTCCATCCGCAGGGCATCTGCGAAAGCGAAAGCGTCGGGGCGGGCACGCGGATCTGGGCGTTCGCTCACGTGCTGCCCGGTGCGAGTATCGGTCGCGACTGCAACATCTGCGACGGCGTCTTCATCGAGAACCAGGTCGTGATCGGCGACCGCGTCACCGTGAAGTGCGGCGTACAGCTGTGGGACGGCGTGAGCGTGGGCGACGACGTGTTCATCGGCCCCAACGCGACCTTCACCAACGACAAGTTCCCGCGGAGCAAGGTGTACCAGCAGACCGTGCCGACGACCCGCATCGCCAACGGCGCCTCGATCGGCGCCAACGCGACGATCCTCCCCGGCGTCACCATCGGGACCGGCGCGATGGTCGGGGCCGGTGCCGTGGTCACGCACGACGTGCCGCCCAAGTCCGTCGTGGTGGGCAACCCCGCTCGCATCGCCGGCTACGTGGACACGGCCGCCCATCCCGAGTCCTACGGCGAGATCACGGAGCCCGAGGGACCGGCCGTGGTGCCCACGTCGGTGCCTGGTGTCACCCTGCACCGGCTCAGCGCGTTCACTGACCTCAGAGGGTCGCTCGCGGCCGCCGAGTTCGGCGACGACGTGCCGTTCGCGGTGGAGCGGGTGTTCCTGGTCTACGGCGTTCCCAGCAAGGACGTGCGGGGCGAGCACGCCCACAAGCGCTGCGAGCAGTTCCTCGTCTGCGTGCACGGCAGCGTCTCCGTGGTGGTCGACGACGGCGCGCACCGAGAGGAGCTTCTCCTCGACTCCCCGCGGGTGGGCCTACGCATCCCGCCGATGGTGTGGGGAGTGCAGTACAGGTACTCGGCAGACGCGGTGCTCATGGTGCTCGCTTCAGAGCACTACGACGCTTCCGACTACGTCCGGGACTACGACGAGTACCTGGAATCGCGGTCCGGCTCATCCGCTCCGGACGAGCGCGCCTGACGTCGGCGCGTGGCGCCGCGGACGTCGCCAGGTCACCGCGCATGACTAAGGCCCGAGCGAACCGCCCTGCTCGGACGCTCCCTCGAGCTCGTGATGGGGCAGTCGCTGACCGTGCTCCTGCGCCCACCGGTGCAGCTCGAGCTCGTAGAGCATCCGCGACTGCTTGCGCAGCGAGTCCATCATGGCACCGGCGAACAGAGCGAGCAGGCTGCTGATTCCCAGAGCCATGGCGACGATGAGGGACGGAAACCTGAGCACCAGCCCGGTCTGGACGTACTCCTCGAGCGGCGGGATGAAGAGGAGAATCGCGCCCACGAGAAGGACCGCAGCGACGATCGCCGAGAAGAGCAGCGGCCGGAAGTCCTTGAACAGCGCGAGGATCGTCTTGATGACCCTCAGCCCGTCAGGGATCGTCCGAAGCTTCGAGACGCTCCCTTCGCCACGGTTCCGGTAGTCGACGGGGATCTCCACCACGAGGAAGTCCTTGTCGAGCGCGTGCACGGTCATCTCGGTCTCGATCTCGAAGCCACCACTCATGACCGGATAGGTCTGGACGAACATCCGAGAGAAGGCTCTCCCGCCGGTCATGATGTCCTTCACGTTCGCGCCGAAGATGGTGTTGATCAGCCAGCGCACGAGCCGGTTGCCCGCAGCGTGGAGAGCTCGGCGGTTCTCTCGGAAGTAGCTCGACGAGAGGCGATCCCCTACGACCATGTCCGCCCGGCCCTCGATCACCGGACCGGCAAGCGCGACGATGTCGGCCGCCTCGTAGGTGTCGTCGCCGTCCACCATCAGGTAGACGTCGGCATCGATGTCTCGGAACATCGAGCGGACCACGAACCCCTTGCCCTGGCGGTACTCGGGGACGACGACCGCGCCCGCCTTGGCCGCAATGGCGCTGCTCTCGTCGGTGGAGTTGTTGTCGTACACGTAGATGTCGGCGTTCGGAAGCAGGCGACGGTAGTCGCCGACCACCTTCCCGATCGTCGACGCCTCGTTGTGGCACGGGATGAGCACGGCCGTCCTCATGTCCACTCCTCGATCTTGCGCTCCGTGCGACCCCACTCGTACATCTCGAAGTGGTCGAAGTCGCAGTTGCGGCAGAACGGCACCGGCTTGGTCATGAACTCCATGATGGCCTTCGCGTCGTTCTCGGCCACCGAGATCGAGTCCGCGGGAGACACCTCGAGACCGCTCTCTATTCCGAAGCGTGCCTTGAACACCTCGACGTAGGACGTGTAGGCGCACGGGTAGAGGCGCCCGTCCTTGTACATGGGGCAGTTGTTGATGCCGCTACAGCGGCGGTAGGAGTCGGCTGCGTCCTGCGATCCGGTGACGTCGAGCGGCAGCTTGAAGAACAGGTCTCGCGCCTCGGTCCACTCGACCGTGACGCCGGTCTGCTCGGCCTTGCGGTCGATGTCTTCGACCGGCAGCCCGATCGGGTAGGCATCGCACATCAGGATCGTGCCGGTCTCGGACAGGGCACGCCAGAACTCGTCGTCCATCCGCATCACCAGGGCGCCGTTGGTGACGACGTAGATGCGCGTCTCAGGGAAGTACTCGCGTGCCGCGCGGATGAACTCGCTGACCCGCGGGTGCAACAGCGGCTCCCCTCCCAGCAGGTAGATCTGCTCGATCCGCAGCTTGGCGGCCATGGCCGCCATGTCGGTGCGGAACGCGTCGAGGTCGAGGAAGGTGGGAGGGCAGAGGTTGGAGAAGTGCCCGCATCCTCGGCAGTTGAGGTTGCAGTGGTCGGTGATGTGGATGTCGAAGTGGTAGAGCGTCGGGAGCTCGTGGCGCAGGCGCGTCGCCGTCCAGCGCTGCAGGGCGCTCTGTCGCGACACGAGGCTTGGCGGGTAGTAGAGCCGCAGCAGGTGCTTGGAGATCCAGTGCCTCAGCGGGCCTTCCCGCTTCACCACGAGGGAGAGGTCGTAGCGGCGCATCACCGAGTCGTGCATCGCGTCGACGGCCCAACGCGGCGCGACCGCCTTGGCGGCAGCGCGCAGTCTCGATGTGAATGAGGTGGATTCGCTCATCGGCCTTCTTCGCTCGGGCGCCGGCGGGCAACGAACGATGCCGGCGCGGACTCAATAGTACCAGCGAGCCGCCCGCCAAAGTGGCCGGTGAATCCCGCCGCATAGCGACGGTTCTTGCTACGCTGACAGGCACGGTCCCACGCCGCGCTCGTGCAGCCCCGAGGAGGAGCCGCTCCCGTGCCCGCAACCGCACAACCGCTGGTCTCCATACTCACCCCGTCGTACAACCAGGCGGCGTGGCTTCCCGACAACCTGCACTCGGTGGCGTGCCAGACGTATCCGCACATCGAGCACGTCGTCGCCGACGGCGGCTCGACCGACGCGACCGTCGACCTGTTGCGCGCCGCCGGGGACACCGTGCAGTGGCGGAGCGAGCCCGATACCGGCCAGGCCGACGCGATCAACAAGGCGTTCGCCCGCTCCAGTGGCCAGATCGTCGGCTGGATCAACTCCGATGACGCCTACTACGACTGCCGCGTGGTCGAAGAGGTCGTGGCCCACTTCGAGCGCCACCCGGAGGTCGCCGTCGTCTACGGTCACGGCGTTCAGACGACCGAGGACGGGGGGCTCATCCAGGTCCTGTGGTCGCCGCCGTTCGATCCGCTGCTGCTGCGCGCGCTCAACTACATCACGCAACCCGCGACCTTCTTTCGCCGAGAAGCCATCGCGGGACCGCTGCTCGACGACAGCTTCCACTTCTCGATGGACTACGAGCTGTGGCTGCGTCTCGCGGCCGCCCATCGCTTCGGCAGGATCGACCGGATCGTGGCGATCGACCGTCACCAGCCCGAGCGCAAGTCCACGACGATGAAGGACGTCCACGAGCAGAACCTCGACCGGCTCTCCCAGCTCTACGACATGCGTCTGGGCGACGAATGGAACCGCCAGCGCTCGAGCTTCTACCTGCGCCAGCGACTCATGGGCGCACTCCTGATACCGCGTATCCGTCCCAAGGAGTTCGCGTTCGACGCCCCATCGCGGCCCAAGAAGGGCCTGTGGCGCCGCCAGATCGGCTCGCGACGCAGCTCGTGGCCGCTCGAGTACCGCTAGCGCTCCCTACTGGGGAGCCGAGCTCGTGAGCTGACTCGCGGCCTGGATGTAGCCTGCCGTGTAGGGATACGGCCCGCCCCAGCGCTCTGCGTCCGGCAGCGCACGCCTGACGGCCTCCGCGTCACCCGAGAGCACGGCGAGATGCAGCTGCTCGGCTACCGTCGAAGGAATGGGAGGCATCTTGGCCGCCGCGGCCGTCAGGAGCTTCTGCTCCCATGACAGGTCCGTCCTGCCCGTGCGCTGAGCCTGCGCCAGAGAGTACGCGGCGAAGTTGGAGAGGTTGGGGGCGTAGTCCCGGATGAACGACGGCGCGTCGTCCACGGCGGCCTGAGCGGCGCCTATCTCGGCGTCTGAGGCCAGAATCAGCCGGTTCTCGAGCAGCTTGCGAAGCGCCATCGGGTTGCCCGGCGTGGTCCGCAGGACGGCGGCGTACTCCACCACGGCGACCTCGGGCGCCTCGGCACGCGCATTGAAGGCGCGCCACTCGCCCAGGAACAACCATCCCGCGAGCAGGATCACCGCAAGCCCGACGACAGCCAGCCACACAGTCGCTCGATTCGGCGTGGGCTTCTCTGCGCCGCTGGGCTTGTCGGTCATCGGACCCACCGCAAGCCCCGCCGCGACCGGCGCGAACAGGCCGATCGCAAAGATGGCCGGATTGACCAGCAACGCGAACAGCGCCGAGACAAACCCCGCCGCCAGAGCCGCGCGAAGACCTGACGTCGCGTCCAGAGACCGCACGAGCGGCACGAGCACGGCGCCCCACACCGCGAGAAGCGCGCCGAACGCGACGAGCCCTATGACGCCGAGACGCGTGCCGATGTCCCAGATCAGGGAGTGCGGGGACTGAGCGCTGTAGACAGTCGGATCGGTGTTTCCGAACTGGTCAGCACCGAACCTGAGCGCGTTGGGATCGAGGTAGTCGACCGCCCAGACGCGGTAGCCGGAAGGCCCGAAACCCAGGACCGGACGCGCGGCAAGCATCTTCTGTGCGCCCTGCCAGAGGTACACGCGCGAGACGATGTTGCGCTGGGCCGCGAAGGCCTCGGCGTTGACCCAGCGACCGCTGAGCGCTGGCACCTGCACGAACACCAGGCCCGCCACCATGAGACCCGCGAGCGAGAGCGCGACGACCTGCAGGATCCGAAGGCCGCGCCCCCGTGCACCGAGCACCACCGGATGCACGGCCACCGACACCAACAGCGCGAACCCCACCGCGAGGGCGCCCATGGACGAGCGCGAGACGACTCCCAGAGCGATAGCGATCACCGCGGCGCAGGCGTACCACGCCGCCCTGGCCACGCCGCGTCGCGACGAGCCGAGCCACACCGCGACCGGGATGAGCGCCGCAAGCGCGGTGACGGCGTAGGAGCTGCTGCCGAACACCCAGCTGACGCCGATGGTCAGCTGCTGGTACGTCAGGATCACGCAGAACACCGCGCCGAGCGCCACCACCACCGACAGGCCCCGTTCCAGCCGAGATCGGTCCGTTCTCATGCCCGCGGCAAGCAGGAACATGACGGGGAACGCGAGCCACTGCACCAGCGGCATATCGGCGTACAGGTCGTAGAAGGCGACCGCGAAATGCGACCCTCCCACGACGAACGACAGGCCGATCGAGACCAGCACGGCACCCAGAGCCCACAGCAGGCGCCGGTCGGGCCGGACGAAGACCACCAGCCCAAGACCGAATGCGGCGAGCCACAGGGCGAGAGTGACCAGGTTGAGCGCCTTCGCTATCGGTGCCGGCGGCAGGGTGAAGAACCACCAGGCGCCCGACGACACGAACGCGAGCACCACCAGAACCGGAGGTGTAGCGGAAGCGAGGCCCACGGTGGCGCCGCGAGCGCCCTTCTTCGCTGCCATCACCTTGGGCTCTCCTCGACAGCGGTCGCGTTGTGGCACACCTTGCAGAAGTCCCGGCCCTGCGTCTGGGCCATCTGGTTATGGCACGCGCAGCTCGCGGGCGTGCCCTTCTGGTGATCCTTCGCCCACGACAGTTGGTGCCCCTTGCCCAGGACCGGCGAGTGACACTTCTGGCACGGACGGCGCGCCGGGGTATGGCAACGAGCGCAGGTCTTGCCCCCGGTGTACCAGAAGTCGGCCGCGCCGGCGCGCGCGTGGCCGTCGGCCTTGAACGCCAGCGAGTGGGGCATGCGCAGCCCGTGGCAGGTGTCGCACTCCTTCTCTTGATTGTGGCACCCGCCGCACTTGACCTCGGTCACCTGGCGCTTCGCAAGCTTCGTGGTTCGCGCGGTCGCCGCGGCAGCCGTCTGCTTGTCGTGACACGTGGTGCACTCGCTCGACGCCGTGACCGAATCGTGGCACCTCAGGCAGGGTCCCATGCCCGCGGTCTTGCGCGACACCACGCCCGAAGCCGGGACATGGCAGTCGAGACACTTCGCCGAGGCCGCGATCGGCTCGGCGTGCGACATCCTGACCCCGGTTTCCCGGTCGACGGTGACGCGCTTGATCGTCTCGGCGTGGCACTCGTTGCATGCCGAGGGAGTCACCTGCCCGAAGGTGGCCCGCACCGACAGGCCCGTGCCCCCCTCCACGAAGTGGAGGAGTCGCGACGGCACCTGCGTGAAGTATCGGCCTACCGGGCCCCCGGGCTCGTGACAGGAGACGCAATCGGTCGACTCGTGTGGGTCGGGAAGACTGCCGCGCGCCAGGTCGTGCACGGTATCGACATGACACGCGCCGCAGACGGGGTCGGCAGAGGTGGTGAAGCCGGCGACTAACCAGACCGCCAACGTGACGCCGATGATCGCAAGGAGCGTGAACACCGCGGTGCGAGGACGGTAGGGTTCACGGGGAGCGGCCTCGGCGACCGCTTCCTGGACCGGCTGCGGCGCGACGGGGACCTCGAATCCGTCCTCGTACTCATCCTCGTCCTCCTCCGGCGCGCCGAGAAGAGCAGCGATGATGACCACCAGCACCAGCACGACTGCAAGACCGATCATGCTGTAGAGCAGCAGGGCGGCCTTGAGGTTGGACGTCGGGTCCGTCAGCAGCGTCAGCAGCGTGTCGGTCAGCTGGCTGAAGTTGATCGCCTGCAGGTCGTCCACGCTCACTCACCGCCCTTGCCGGAGGCTGATGAGGGGCTGGCCGAGATGCCGCCGACCGCGCCTCCGGGATGGACGTGCTTGACGTGGCACTCGGTGCAGTCCGGATCCGCATGGCAACGGTTGCACAGAGCCCGGTTCGCCTTCGCCTGGACGGCGTGATCGCGCGTGAACGCGCGCGTGTGGGGCATCTGCAGTCCATGGCAGCTGTCGCAGAAGCGCTGCTCGTGGCAGCTCTCGCACTTAGCCGCCGGGTTCCGCGACACTGCCCCGTGCTGCTGTATGAACTCCTTGTCGTGAGGCAGGCCGACTCCATGGCACGTCTCGCACTTGGCGGCCGTGTGGCACACGGCGCAGTTGGCCATGTTGCCCATGCCGTGGGTCTTGCGCCATTGGGGACCGTGAGTGATGGCGAACGAACCCGTGCTGATTCGGTCGGCGCGATCCCTCTCCACGTGGCAGGTGTCGCACGCGGTGGGCGCCGACTTGGCGACGTGGCACTCCAGACACGCCTCCATGTCGTAGCCGCGCACCCAACGCGTGGCGCCGTGGGCGACGGACGAGTGGCAGTCGACACACTGCCTACCGGACGCACAGGCCTGGTGATCGATTCTCAGCCCCTTGGCGCTCACCACCTGCTCGCCGATGCTCTTGTGGCAGGCGAGACACTGCTGATCGTCGACCGTCTCCCAGTCGCGTCCCTGTGCGCTCATCACGGGAATCAGCATCCCGAAGAGCTGACGGAACCCGAAAGCGGCGCGGTCTACCGGCGCAGGCGGGACGTGGCAGGCCACACACTTGACTTCAGAATGGGATGCCTTGCTCGTCGCGGCGGCGAACCGGGCGTCGCGCTTGTGGCACGACTCGCAACCGGGCTGCGTCACCGACAGCACGCCGACGGTCAGCAGTACTGCGATGAACGGGCTGAGTACGAGAAGCCAGATGAGGGGCCTGCGCCACGCTCCGGCTGTGGGATCCTTCAAAGTCGATTGCCTCATAATCGGGGAGCAAGGGAACTTCAGACTCTAGCACACCACACGTAGCACTCACCGTACCAGAGCAGCGCGTTCTCGGAATCTCCATGAGTCCTTGCGGACAAGCTGAGGGGCCGGCCCCTTTCGGGACCGGCCCCCTTCTTGGTGAGGAAGAAACCCTCTCAAGATTCAGATCTAGTACGTGATACCAACGCCGGACGTGAGGGCGCCGTTGCGGTGGCACTTGAGGCAAGCACCGTCGAACGACTTCATGTTCGAGTTGGTCATAGGAACGGTGGCGTTGCCGGCACCGTCGCCGATGTTGTACCAGAGGTAGGTCTGCTGACCAGCACCGGCACCCGTCGGACGCTGAGCGTGCGGGAAGGTGAAGCCGGAGCGGGTGGTCGCGTCGACCTGGTCGTGGCAGCCGGCGCACGAGGTGGCGGCGGCAAACGCGGTCGAACCGATGGCCTGAGCCGAGATGTGACCCGTCTTGAAGCGGAGGTTCACATCGTCGCCGTACAGGATCTCGCGCTCCTCAGCCCAACCGGCGTTGACGACGGCGAGCAGAGTCTGCACGTGGCAGTCGGCCTGGTTGCAGGTGTAACCAACGCGGACAGCGTCAGCAGCACCGGTGAAGTTGGTGTTCTGGCCAGCACCGGTGAGCAGCGCGGCGGTGACGCCCGACGAGGTCGGGTTCGAAGCGGCGGCGGCGACAGCAGCGTCGACGGCCGGGCTCAGCAGCTTAGCCTTGAAGAGACCGTACTGCGAACCGTTGGCGCCGTGCGGGCTGGTGGCGTGGCAGGCACGATCGGTGCAGGAGCCACTGGTCGAGCTGTGCGGACCAGCCAGCGGAGCGGCCGGGGTACCCCAGGCGATGACGACGTTGGTGACCGTCGACGTACCGGAGATGTGGCAGCCAGCGCAGGTCGCCGTGTCGGTGTTCAGCAGCTTGACGCCGCCGGCCTTGGCACGGTGGACCGAGTGACAGATGCCGCACTTGGCGGTCGTGGTCTGGTAGTTCGAGTGCACGCCACCACCAGCGGACTGGTTGGTGTTGTTGTTGGCACCCGTGCCGCCACCCATACCGAGGGTAGCGTTGCCGCCGGAGGTGATGCCGGCGCCGGACCAGGAACCCCAGCTGTAGTAGTCCTGGTTGTAGTTCCAGGTCTTGGCAGACGTAGCGAAAGCGGTGGTCGCGAGGGCGAAGACGAGGACGACCGCAAGCGCCATAACGAAGAGGGTCTTCTTCATGGATGATACTCCTTGTGTCTGATTTACGAAGCTACGAGCTTGTTTCATATGCGCACCTCCTTTCCCAAGCTGGATTCTCAGAACGCGGTCGCCTGTCGGCGATCGCGGAACTGCACACTTACGCGTTCCTTAACGAAAGTATATTCCGCCGGGTACCACTCGTGCAATGCCAACCCCAGCTGAATCTACGTTAACACGATGCAAGCAATGTTTGCGCCAAGAGAATCATTCGGGCGACGAAATCTCCACGGAATCTTCACCAGTCTCCGTTGAGACATCATCAACCGTCTCCGTGGATTCTTCAACACCCGACTCATCCTGCGAAGCCGCGATGGCGTCCTGCTGTGAATCGTTCTCGGCGCGACGCTTGCGTATGGTCCGGTACACCATCCACGCAATCAGGGCGAGGATGATCAGGAGGAACGGGAACACGCACGCCCGGAGCGGGCCGGCCAGTGTCCGCCTCACCGCGGCCTGAGCGCCACCGCTGCCGGCGGAGTTCGGCAGGCGGATGATCTGGACGCGGTTGTTCAGCGCGTCAGCCACGGTGAACCAGTCGCGCCCCTTGTCGTAGCCGACGCTGACGGGATAGAAGAACTCGCCGTCCTCGGGACCGGTCGTGCCGTACTTCGCGATGAGCTTGCCGTTCTTGGGATCGAACACGTTGAGCGTGCTCTCGAACATGTCGACCACGACGAGACGTCCCGCCCCGTCGATCGTCATCCCGAGCGGCAACTGCATCGCATCGGTCCCCTTCAGGTCCTGGTCAGGCTGATCGGGGATGGTGAGCGGCCCATTGTTCTCGGTCTGGGCGTTGTTGTTGGGCTTGCCGGTCCGCTTGATCCACAGGCGCTTGCCGGTAGGGTCGTACGCGCTCAGCCGGTTGTTCCACGAGTCCACGACGTAGATGTTGCCGTTGTCACCAATGGCCACGCCGTGGACGTAGTCGAACTGATCGTCACCTGAACCGCGCGAGCCGATGACCTTGATCGGCTTGCCGTCGCTCTCGAGGATCGCGAACCCCGAGATGGCGCCGACCACAATGCGGTCCTTGCTGACGGCGACCGACACCGGCTTGGGAATCTTGAACGAGCCCTGGTCGCGATTCTGCGCGTCGAGCACGCGAACGATGTCCTTCGACGTCTCGACCACGTAGAACTTGCCGTCCGGGCCGATTGCGAAGCGCCCGGGGATCGTCAGCGGATCGTCTTTCGGACCCGTGACGGCACCCGTGTAGCGACCCTCCGGCGTGAAGCGGAGCAGCGACTTGTGAATCGCGTCGACCACCCAGATCGTGCCGTCGGAAGACGACATCGCAGCCTGAGCCCGTTCGAGCGAGCCCTGCACCGTGTTGTTGATGCCGTAGATCGAGCGCACCCAGGTGACACCGTTGGTCTTGTCGGCGTCGGCCGCACCGCCCGGAGGGCTGATGAGCCTGAAGAGGAGGTAGCCGGCACCCGCCATGAGCAGCAGGATCAGGATGATCACGAGGGCGAGGATCCGTCGGCCCCTCTTCGATCTCACCTGTCGGGTCGAATCTGCGGGAACCGCCGTATCTGCGGTGTCAGTCATTGGTTGCTGCTCCGATCTTCTTCAGGCCCGCGAGCGCTTCGGGGTCGTCGGGCACGAACTTCAAGGCCTTGCGGAAGTCCGCCTCGGCGCCTGCGTTGTCTTTGAGCTCCACCTTGGCATTTCCGCGGTCGACCAGGATGTC
>CAZXWK010000046.1:11242-15320 GCA_964644675.1 uncultured Eubacteriales bacterium
GTCCGCGCCTGGCGATAGCGGCCGTTGGCGACGAGGGCCGAGATGTACGTCTGCCACGTCTCGGGGTCCGCCTTGCCGCTGCGAACGGCCTCTCTCGCCACGGCGAGTTCCTTCTCGACGAGCGATCGGGGGCCGGTGGGCGCCGTCACTCCGGACAGCAGAACGCCGAGCGCGACCAGCAGGAACACGATGACCAGACCGACGGCCACGGCAGTCATGCCGCGCACGACCGGGTCGGCCATCATGCGAGATCTCTTCTTCTTCGGTGCCGGGGTCCGGGGCGGAGTGTCGACGGGCTCGATGCCGTCGGTCACTGGGGGTCCCGCGTCAGTCATGTGGTTCCTCCTGTTATTGCATGCCCGGTCGTCGTGCGCGTCGATGTGCTCGACCGCGGGCTACTGTACTACACCTGCGCGCTGCTACACCCAAACTCCACAGTCCTCTATCTGGCGAGGGCGGGAGCGGGGCCAAGTCGTTGTTCAGCAAGCTTAATGCCTAGGTTGGAGGAGCGGCCGGGACAACGCGCCGGACCACCGTGCCCAACGGTCACCTGTTCGGGTCGAACGCGCCAAGTCGGCTCAGCGCGCCAAGGTACAGACGCCGAGGCAGGTGACAGAACAGCGAGAGCGAACGCGCGTGCGTGCTGATGTGTCGGAGCACCGGGTCACGCCACAGCTCGCGGCACGCGTCGTCTCGCCGCCAGCCTCCCAACCGCTCGTCCAAGAGAGCGAAGGACGCGCCGATGAAGCGTCGCCGCTCACGCGCGGTCGCCCGCAGGTACAGGTCCGGGTAGCGTCCGGCGATCAGGTGCGTGAGGTGAAGCCGCACGAGTCCGCTCCGGTTGGCCTCCAGGATTCCCGCACGTTCGAACGCGTCATCGATCATGCGGAAGCCTTCGACCAGATCGAGGTACCGCGCGCCATACTCGCTCGATATCGACCCGGCTCGGTGCTTCCGGTAGCGGTAGAGCGGCTCGTCGATCTTCTCCACCGAATTCGCGAACGGCAGGAGCCGGTACGTCGTGGGCACGTCCTCGAAGGACAGGCCCACCGGGAACCGCACGCCCGAGACATCGAACAGGCGGCGCGAGTAGAGCTTGTCGCACGCGCTCGCGTCGACCCGGTACAGCAGCCGGGGCTGCTCGGCGAGCGAGTGCCCGAAGACGCTCAGGTCAGGTTCGGGATAGTGGGTGCCGCTCGCCTCGCCATCGACGAAGTTCTCGATCCCGCACACGACGAGGTCGGCGCCCGTCGCCACGGCCCGTCCGTGCAGGCGCTCCAGCATCGTGGGCGCGACCAGGTCGTCGCCGTCCACGAACGCGAAGTACGCGCCCCGCGCATGCTCCATCCCGAAGTTGCGTGCGTCCCCAAGTCCGCCGTTGGGCTTGGACAGCGGCCGGATCAGCTCGGGATGCTCGGCCGCGTACCGGTCGATGATCGCAGCCGACCCGTCGGTCGACCCGTCGTCGACCACGACGATCTCGAAGTCGTCGTGGGTCTGCGCGACCAGCGAGTCGAGGCACTCGGCCAGGTAGCGCTCGACGTCGTAGACGGGCACGATCACCGAGACGGCCGGGGCGTGGTCGGCGGACATCTCACGCACCTCCCGGACGCGCGGCTCGCACCAACCGGGCGATGCGCGCACGCAAGAGTTCGCGCTCCCCTGCCGAGAGCACCAGCGCGTACGCCGCGAGCCAGTACGCCCCCAGCGCAGCGGCACCACACGCGGCGACACCTGCCAGGCTCAGTCCGAGCGGCGTCTGCGCCGTCGCGTACGCGACCACCGCGGCAAGCGGCACGAGCGCATATGCGGGAAGCGCGGCGCCCAGCCACTCGCGCGCGGTCGCTCCGGTCTCGGGCAGGATGATGCGAGCGTAGACGGGGAGCTCCAAGAGGCCGGCGAACAGCGTCCCAAAGGCCACCCCGACGAGTCCGAACGACCTGACGAACACGACGCTCAAGACGACGTTCGCCAGCGCCAGAAAGAGCCCCGGCCGCACCCACCGAGAGAATCTACCGAGCGCCATCAGGATGATGTCGCCCACCAGGTAGAGCGGGACGAACAGCTGGGCGGCGACGAGCATGCGAGCGACAGTCACGCTCGTCTCGAAGCCCTCCCCGAACCACGCCCGTACGAAGGGCCCGGCCAGAACGATGAGCGCGACTGCGATGGGCGCCACCAGCAGCGAGATGTAGCGCCCGCCCTTCACGAACAGGTCGCGGAGTCCCGCGGTGTCGCGCCGCGCGGCGAGCCCCGATGCCAGGGGCAGCACGGCGGACACGGGGAGCGCGGTGACCTGGGTCATCAGGGTGCCGAGCTTCGCTGCGATCTCGTAGAGCGCGACGCTCGCCGGGCCGAGGACGATCGCCACCACCAGGCGGTCGGCCTGCTCCTTGTTCATGAACTGGGTGAAGCCGACCGCGAAGATGGGGAGACCGCCGCGCACGATCTCCCGTGCCGTCTCCCGCTTCGGCGCCACGAGCGCGCGGGAAGGCGTGACCCGCCACAGGGCTCCGTAGTTGACGAGCGTTCCCGCCACCATCACCACCGCGCTCAGGAGCATGAGCTGCACGGGACCCGCCCCGGTGAGCAGCACCAGACCGATCGCCGCCACGTTGCCTAGCGTCGTAAGCACGGAAGTCCGCGCGACGAGATCGTAGCGCTCCAGTCCTCCCAGCACGTGGATCGCGGTCGCGGCTGGCCACGACCACACCTGCATCGCAGCGCCGATGAGCAGCAGCTCGGCCAGCAGCGCGGCCTGCTCGGCGGTGACGTTGAACAGCCGCGCGGCGACGAGCCCGATCGCCGCGATGACCGCGGCCACGCACAATCCCAGCAGCGTCAGGAGCACCGCCGTGCTGCTGACCACCTCCGAGAACCCGTCGAGGTCGTCGAGGGCGAGCCGCTCCGCGACGTGCCTCACCGTCGAGGTACCGATCCCGAAATCGAACAGCACCGCCATGCCGGTCACGGTGCTGGCGATGATGTAGACGCCGAAGTCGGCGGCGCCGAACGCCGAGTACAGGAGCGGGAAGAACACCAGCGTCGAGAGTATCGTCGCCGCCTGGGCGACGCCGTTCATCGCGGTGTTGGTCAGGATGCTGCGCCTGCGAGGCGTCCGGGCGCTGTCATCGCGCGCAGACACTCAGGTTTCCCTTGAGGTCGAGCCCGTCTCGGGGTCACACGGCTCGTTGACCCACTCGTCGATGGTGCCCTTCGAGCGGGCCCAGTGATACGTCTCCTTGCTGTCCCAGTCGCAGTGGCGACACCACGGCACCGGGTTGTTGAGGAAGTCCCATATCACGTAGGGGTCCTCGTCGATCGAGACGGAGTCCGCGGCGCCGGCTTCGAGTTCGGGGGTCCCGAACCGCTTGATGAAGATGTCGACGAACGCCGCGTACGCGCACGGGTAGAGTCGGCCGTCACGCAGCACGGGGCAGTTCATGACGCCACGGCAGCGGCGGAACGAGGTCGCCGGGTCCTGCGAGCCCGAGAGGTCGATGGGCAGCTTGAAGAACTCCTCGCGAGGATCCGTCCATTCGAGCAGCACGCCGTGTGCTTCGACGACCTCAGTGATCTGGTCCTTCGTCGCCCCGACTGGGTAGTCGTCGCACAGCAGCCACGACCCGGTCTCGCGCATCGCGTCCCAGAACGAGTCCGGCATCCGCGAGACGAGCACTCCGTTGGTCATGACGTTGATCCGGGACGACGGGAACGCCGAACGCGTGATGCGAACGAACTCGTCGAGCTGGGGATGCAGCAGCGGCTCCCCGCCGAGGAGGTAGATCTCGGCGATTCCCGAGAACACGTGGGTGAGACGCTCCATCTGGGCCCGGTAGTGCTCCGGATCCGCGAAGTGCTTCTCGGCGATGTTGCTGAAGTGCGTGCAACCCTTGCAGTTGAGGTTGCAGTGGTCGGTCACGTGGAAGAGGAGCCGCTGAAGCGTGGGCGGCTTGTGCAGCACGTGTCGCTCCAGCGCTCCCTTGACGGGACCGGTGCGGTTCACGTAGCCGGGCGTGTAGTAGCGCCTGAGGATGTAGTCCTTCGTGCCGTCGACCCATCGCTCCGGCAGGACGGC
>CAZXWK010000047.1:0-6966 GCA_964644675.1 uncultured Eubacteriales bacterium
GAGGCCGGCGGAGGCATGCCCGTCATCGGCTGGGTCATCATCGGTACGGTCTTGGTGTGCTACTTCGTCTACCTCTTCGTTCATTGGGTCGGGTGATCGGTCATGCCCTACGCGTATGAAGTCTCGTTCGACGTGCCGCGTGAGCAGATGACCGAGCTCGAGATCGGGCAGTCGCTGGAGAAGCTCGTCGGCTACATGAAGATCCGTCTGCCTGCACAGCGCGGGTTCGTGGTGTCGGACGCCTACTACTCGGTCGACGATACCGAGAAGGTCCGCGTGGTCGTGCGAAGCGAGTGGAGCGACTGGACCGACGTCGAGAACCACCGCACCTCGTCGGCCGTGGTGGAGGACCGCGTGCTGGAGCACTTCGAGCCGCACGTCGGGCGCGAGGACATCACGATCCGAACGTATGCCGAGGTGGGGAGCGGACCGCTGTCGGTGCGCCGATGAACCACGGCCACGACCACGGTCACGGCGAGCCGCTGTCTCGTCCGGCCGCGGGCTCCGCGCCGCCCGCGCACGACCACATGCACATGCACGGGGTCGCTCCGGCCGGCGACGGCGCCGGGCTTCTCGGCAGGTTCGGGCGACACCGCAAGACCGTCTACTTCCTGCTCGACGGGATGTGGTGCGCCTCCTGCGCCAAGGTCTCCGAGAAGGTCCTGCAGCAGAGCGAGGGCGTCTACGAGGCGCAGGTCAGCTTCGCGGCCGGCAAGGGGCGCATCGACTACGACCCGCGCGTGGTCGAGGTCGACGAGCTGCTGCGGCGCGTCGAGAAGCTCGGCTACACACCGCGCATCGCCGGAAGCGCCGAGTCGCAGGAAGCCACGAACATGGAGGAGCGGTTGCTCATCCAGGTGCTCGTCGCCTTCGCGTTCGGGATGCAGGTGATGGTGCTCTACATCGTTCGGCTGTACCCGGCCTACGCCGCAGGGGACTTCTCGTCGCCGCAGGTCAGGCTCTTGCAGGTCCTCGCGATGGCGCTCGCGGTGCCCGCGCTGTTCTTCGGCGGCATCTCGTTTCTGCGCGGCGCGTGGGGCGAGCTGCGGACGCGGACGCCGGGGATGGACACGCTCGTGGCGCTCGGGACGCTCTCGGCGTTCACGTACAGCGCGTGGGCGACATTCGTGGGCGGCTACGCGACGTACTTCGACTCCGTGACGATGATCGTGCAGTTCATCGTGCTGGGCCGCTACATCGAGATGGCCGGCGGCGCACGCGCGCGCAAGGACGTGCGTGGCCTGATGGAGCTGCAGCCCGAGCGCGCGTGGCTGCGCGCCGAGGACGGGTCGCTCGAGGCCGTGCTCTCCCGGCAGCTCGTGTCGGGCCAGACGATCGTCATCAAGGCCGGCGAGCGGGTCCCCGTCGATGCCGAGGTCCTCGAGGGTCGCGCCGACGCGGACGAGTCGCTGCTCACCGGCGAGTCGGTGGGGGTCACCAAGGCGGCCGGCGAGACGGTGTGGGCGGGGACGCTGCTGAGCGAGGGTTCGGTGACGGCGCGCGTGCTGCGTGGCGTCGACGATTCGCGCCTGAGCGGCATTCGCGTGCTCGTCGAGCGCACGCTCGAGCAGCGCGCGCCCGTCGAGCGGCTCGCCGACCGGGCGTCGCTCTACCTCACGATCGGCGTGATCGCGCTGGCGCTCGTCGCCGGCGTGGGCTGGACGCTCGCGGGTGCCACCGCGTCCCAGGCGCTCATCACCGCCGTCGCCGTCCTAGTCGTCGCGTGCCCGTGCGCGCTGGGACTCGCGACACCGCTGGCGGTCAGCGTCGCGCTCGGGGCCACGGCGCGCGAGGGCGTGCTCGTGCGCAACGGCGCGGCGCTCGAGACGGCCGGCCAAGCCTCGCTCGTGGTGCTCGACAAGACCGGAACGGTGACGCTGGGACGACTCGCCGTTTCGAGCACCTCTGACGACGACGGCTCGCTCGTCGAGCTCGCGAGCGCGGTCGAGCAGTACTCGCCGCACCCACTCGCCCGGGCGATCGTCGCCGCGGCTCCCGGCGCACCCCCGGCGGCCACCGGCTTCGAGGCGGTGCCCGGCCTCGGCGCCTCGGCGATGCTCGCCGAGGGCGGCGACCGTGTCGTCGTCGGCCGCCTCGAGCTCATGCCAGAGCAGCCATCGGCCGAACTCGCCGCGAGCGCCAAACGCCATGCATCCGGTGGCGAGACCGCGGTCTGGGTCGGCCGAGGCAAGCGGCTCCTCGGCTACATCACGTTGCGCGACGAGATCGATCCGACGGCCGTGCGCGCCGTCGCCCGGCTTGCCGAGGCCGGCCGCGAGGTCGTTCTGCTCTCCGGCGACTCCGAGGAGACGACGCGTGCCGTCGCCGCCGAGCTGGGGATCGAGCGCTTCGAGGGTCGTCTCACCCCCGAGCTCAAGGCGAAGCGCGTGAGCGAGCTCAGGGCGGAAGGAACGCACGTCGCGATGGTGGGCGACGGCGTCAACGACGCCCCTTCGCTCGCGCTGGCCGACTTGTCGGTGACGGTCGCGGGCGGCGCGGACGTCGCCGGAGCGACCTCGGACGTCGTGCTCAACCGAGCGGACCTCTCGCTGGTGCCGTGGTTCATCGACGCGTCGGCGAAGACACGCCGCAACATCCGCCAGAACCTGGGCTGGGCGTTCGCCTACAACGCGGTCGCCCTGCCGCTCGCAGCGTTCGGCGTGATCACCCCCGCGATCGCCGCGATCGCGATGGCCTGCAGCAGCCTGCTGGTCGTGGGCAACTCCTTGCGGCTCCGTGGCGTCCTGAAGCGCATCGACGCCGAGCGGCCCGGTCGCATCGCGCCGGTCACGCTCGCCGAGGAGGGCTAGCCCCGCAGGTCAAGCCGCTAGCGCACGACCGCGAGCAGCCCGCGCAGCAGCCTCGGCGACAGGACGCGGTTCTGCAGCTCGATGGTGATCACGGGCGCCCCCTGCTCGGGCATCCACGAGCCGAGCGAGCCGTTGTAGCGCCGCGTCGCGGCCAGCCGCTTGATACGCCACTTCACGACCGCCGAGAACCGCTTCGCGAGCGTCCATCCGCCGCGGCCGTCGTAGTCGACGATGCCGCCCTTGCTGTGCAGCGCGATCACGCGCGTGTAGCCCGTGGCCGCCTGCAGCTCGATGAGCGCTCGGGTCTCCGGCTCGGATGCGGGGGAGCGGCCCGAAGTGGCGCCGCGGGTCCTGATGCGTCTCCAGTTGCGCGCTGGGAAGTTGCGGTTCAGGTCCACGCCGTTCGCGTTGGATCGCCGCCGGTAGGCGAAGCCGTCGGGATTGGCGACGGCGACGATGTCGATCTGCGTGTCGCTCGGGACGGCTGACGGATTCGCGAGCAGGTAGGTGGCGAAGGCGGCGGCGACCGGTGCACCGTGCTCGTTGCCGTGCATGCCGCCGACGACCAGCACCTTGCGCGACCCGCTGCCGAAGGAGATCACCTCGATCGGGCGCCCGCGCACCGACGTCCCGAACTGGCGCCAGGTGGGCGCGGGCGGGACCGAGGGCTCGACCGAAGGTGATTCCGCCGCCGAGACGGGCGCGGAAGCCGTGCGCGGTGCCGCGGCCGGCGCGGGTGCCCCGACCGCGCGGCCGGGCGCGCCCGCGAGCGCCAGCGCGCAGGAGGCCGCGAACAGCACGATGCCGCTGACGGCGAGACGTCTCGGTGAGGTCAGCGGCATCGGATTCGTCGTCCTCTCGGGCCTATTCGTACGGTCGGCACGCTCCTGAGTAACCGCTGTGACTCGACAGCTTCTGGATGCGGACCGTCGTGCCGCTGTACGGCGCGTGAATGAAGTCGCCCCCACCCACGTACATGCCCACGTGGTGGATCGGGCTGCCGAAGAAGACCAGGTCGCCCGGCTTCAGGTCGTCGCGGGAGACGCGTCGGCCTGCGCCGATCTGCGAGCGCGACACGCGCGGCAGGCTGACGCCGACGTGGTCGTACGCCCACACCATCAGGCCGCTGCAGTCGAAGGAGTTGGGGCCATCGGCGCCCCAGCGGTAAGGCTTACCGATCGCCTTCATCGCCCAGGCCACGGCGCGGTCGCCCTTGGTGTCGCCGGTGACGTCGGTGCTCTCGTCCCCGGTATCCGCCGAGGTGACCTTCTTGCGTCCGGCGCGCTCCGCCGCGGCCGCGGCCTCCTCCTCGGCTTGCCGGCGCTGACGCTCGAGCAGGGCCTGGTAGCGAGCGCGAGCGGCGGCTTCCTCGGCGGCCTGCTTCTCGGCGATCAGGCGCAGGATGTCCTGGTTGAGCCCGGCGAGGAGCTCCGTCTTGTTCGCGAGCTGCTGCTTTACCGTGGCCTCATTCTCGGCCATCGCCTTCTTCTGGCGCTTGGCGTCTGCGCGCGAGGCGACGAGCGTCTTGTGCGCCTTCTCGGTCTCGGCGCGCGTCTGCTTGAGCTCGGCGACCATCGAGGCGTCGTCGCGGTTCATGTCGGTGAGGATGCGCGCCGTCGACTCGAAGTCCTCGAGCGAGCGCGCGCTGAGCAACACGTAGAGCATGCCGGTCGAACCGCCGTTGCGGTACATGTCGGTGGCCCGCGTGTTGAGGTGCGTCTGCAGCGTGCCCGTCCGCTTGTTGAGCTTCTTGAGCTTGACCTCGGTCGCCTTGACCTTCTTGGTCAGCGAGTCGTAGCGAGCGTTCGCCGCGTTGTAGTTCTCGGCAGCGATCTCGGCCTTGTTGTTGAGCGCCTGGACCTGCTTCTCGACTTTGGCGGCCTGCGCCTTGCGGTCGGAGATCTCGTCGGCCCGCGCCACGCTCGTCGCCGAGAAGAACGCCGCACCGGCGATGGCGAGGGAGAGTCCGAGGGCGAGGGCGCTCGTACGCGCCGAGCGACCGGGACGCGTGGCGGGCGTCTCGGCGTTCCTGGTTGCGTGCAGCTGCTCGTTACTCAACTACGGGTCCTTCCCGTGGCCGGGGACGTGGGGGCGGGCGCTGCTCGGCGCGTCGGCGCCGCGGCCCGCTCCTGGTGGGCGGTGCCTACCGCCCTTCCAGGTACTTCATGATGCCGTTGGCCATGCCTTCGGCGAGCTTGTCCTGATACGCCGAGCTGGCCAGCAGCCGGTCCTCGGCGGGGTTGGTCATGACGCCCATCTCGACGATGACCGAGGGCACCGTCGCCCAGTTGAATCCGGCCATGTCCTTGCGTGGCGTGATGCCCCGGTTCTTGGCCTTGATCGTCTTGAGCGTCGCCGCGTGGATGAGCTTCCCGGCCCGTGCGGACTCCTTGACGATGGGGCCGGTCCACTTGTTCTTGCCGGGCACCAAGGTCAGGAAGCCCTTGATCGACTTCTTGTTCACGCCGTCGCAGTGCAGGCGGATGAAGAGGTCGGCGTTGGCGGCGTTCGCGATCTTGGCGCGCTTGGAGTTGGGGATGTTCACCTTCTGCTCGGTGCGCACCATGATGACCTTCACACCGCGCGCCTCGAGCTTGTCGCGCAGCTTCAGTGCGACCTGCAGGGCGATCACCGATTCGGGCTTCTTGGTGACGACGCCCGAGGTCCCGCCAGCGACCGACGGCTTCTTGGACTTGGAGCCGGGCCCGATCGGTTCGGCCTTCAGGTTCGCTTTCGCCTGATGGCCCGCATCGATGACAACCACGTACTCGCGCGCCTGCGCGGGAGCGGCAGCCGCGGCGAACACGGCCACGCCGAGAACCGCGGCCATCACCAGGGACACGGCGATGCGCAGGGCCGGGCGATGGGGGAGTGGACGCGTGCGGCGTCCGCTGAGATGGGTCGACATCGGTCCTCCGAGGGCGTCTACGATTCGGCTACAGTTGCTCGGTCGGGTGTCGCTTACCGGTGCACTAGTATGCCTGAGCAGGCCTGCAAACCCAAATACCGCAGGTCAGCGCAGGTGTGTCCATACTCCGAATGGTTTGAGTGCCGGTTCGGCTACACTTGCGGCGCGAGCACGCTTCCGTATCCGCTCCCGCCACTACGCAAGTGCCGTTCCACTTCGCCCGAGAGGCAGTCCGAGTGCCGCACGTCCCCGCCGAGAACCCCGCGCCTTCCGACGTCTGGGTCGCCATCGACTTCGAGACCGCGACGCGGGAGCCCACGAGCGCGTGCGCGCTCGGCGTGGCCGTGGTGGAGGACGGCAGGGTGACCGAGCGGCACTCGTGGCTCATCCAGCCGCCGTTCAACGAGTACGAGTTCTGGAACACGCGCGTGCACGGGCTGGGGCCTGACGACACCGAACTCGCCCCCGACTTCCGCGAGGTGTGGTTCGAGGTGCAACCGCTCCTGGCGCGCGGTCCGCTGCTCGCGCACAATGCGTCGTTCGACGTCCGGGTGCTTCGCGCCCTCATCGAGTCGCACGAGCTACCGGCGAAACACTACCCCTACGTCTGCACCGTGACGCTGGCGCGCCGGGCGTTCCCGGCGCTCTCGCGTCACACCCTCGATCGCGTGTGCGACCACTGCGGGATCGCGCTCGTGCACCACGACGCCGCGTCGGACGCCGAGGCGTGCGCGCGGGTCGCGCTCGAGTGCGTCTCGGCGACGGGCGCCGACAGCATCGCGCACGCCGTCGAGGTTCTCGGCGTGCGCGTGGGCGAAGTCTAGCCGGTCCGGGTGCGGCGGGTCCCTAGCGACTCGCGCGCGCGAGTCCGAGGCGGGCTACCACTGCGCCGACTTCTTCTGCAGCACGGTCTTCAGCTTCCAGCCGTGGCGCGTGACGACGTCCTCGACGACACGGCGAGTGTCGCCGTAGTCCCACTCCCAGTTGGTGGCCACGCCGGTCGGGCCCATGATGACCATGGACTGCTTGCCCGAGCGCGTGGTCCCGGAGATGGTGTAGGACTCGGCCTCGACCGTCCCGAAGCTGAACCCGGAGCTCGACTCCTTGAGGATCTCGTAGAAGTACACGGTGAGCTCCGGCTCGACGGCCTTCATCATCGCCGAGTACTCGACCTTCTTCTTGCCGGTGCCCCACGTCGCGTCGGCGACCTGGTTGTCGATGACCACGTCGGTGTCGGTCCCGTACTGC
>CAZXWK010000047.1:7066-15096 GCA_964644675.1 uncultured Eubacteriales bacterium
CGTCGCGTCGGCGACCTGGTTGTCGATGACCACGTCGGTGTCGGTCCCGTACTGCACGCGGTAGCCCGGGTACTGCGCGACCGTCGCGAGGACGTCGGCGAGCAGGGTGAGCCGGTCGCTGACCGCCGCGGCGGGCGCCGCGACGGGGGCGGGAGCGGGCTCGGGGACGACGGCGGCGGGAGCCGGCACGGCCGCGACGGGCTCGGGGACGACGGGCGCAGGTGCTACGGGCTCGGGGGCGGGGGCGACGGGCGCAGGTGCGATGGGCTCGGGTGCGGGGGCGACGGGCTCGGGCTGCGGCGCCACCGGGGCGGCGACGGGCGCCGGGGCGGGCGCCGGCTCGGGAAAGGGCGCAGCGACTGGTTCGGGCGCCACCGGCGCCGGAACCGGGACCGGCACGGGCGCCACCGGCGCGACGGCGACGGGCTCGGGTGCGGGAGCCGGCGCAGCGGCCGCGGGCGCCACCGGCGCGGGTGCGACGGGCGCAGGCGCAGCAGCGGGCGCGGGAGCAGCGGCCGGAGCCGGCGCGGGCTGGAGCCAGTACGGCGTGACAGGAGCGCCGGTGGCGGTGTCGTACCAGTTGCTGATCTCGGTCCACGGGTGCCCGTTGACGCAGCCCCACTGGTCGTTGAGGTACACGTACTGCGCACACACTCGGCAGTAGCCTGCGGTAGCCATCTCGCGTCGCCTTCCCCTCGGAGCAGGATTGTGTTCACACTGTGGGTACCCTCAATTCGTGATGCTAGCACCCGTTCAGCTGGTTCCGTGCCGAGGACCGGCGACCTGGGGGTCCCGGCTACAGGGAGGTCATCGATGACCGACGCAGGGCAACCGACGCAGGGTCCGCCTCCGCCCCCGCCTCCGCCCCCGGGCGGCATGACGCCCCCGCTGCCACCCACACAGCCGCCCGGCCCCGCGTACGCGCCACCCGCACCTGCTCCGGGGACAGCGCCTGCAGGCGCGGCCCCGACCCCACCCGACGCCTCGGTCCCGCCCAAGAAGAAGCGCGGCGGACTGATCGCGCTGATCGTCGCGCTCGTCCTCGTGTGCGGCCTGGGCGGGTGCGCCGCCGTGATCTGGGGGATCGGCGCGAGCGGCAAGGACACCGCCACCATCAAACAGGCCGAGACGCACTACTCGGCGGCGAGTGACGCGGTCGAGAAGGCCGGCGCATCGGTCCAGACGGCGCAGTCGGCGGCGACGCCAGCCGAGGTCCAGGCCGCGATCGACGCGTCCAACAAGTCGCTCCGTACCGGGCGCGACGAGATCGCGGCGGCAAAGGTCTCGATCGAGACGCTGAAGGACTCGCAGGGCAAGACGGACTACCTCGCCTCGCTCGCCGCCGCGACCGCGGCGATGGACGTGCTGCAGGACCTGCTTGGCTACCTCGGCACCGCCAACGACATGCTCGGCAAGGTCCAGCAGGCATCGGCCGCGGCGACCACCGCGAACGACGCGCTCAACTCGGCGATCTCCCAGGCGAACAAGAGCAACTACTCGTCGATGGAGAGCAAGGCCCGCACGGCCTCGACCAACTACGCGCGTGCGGCCGACCTGTTCACGGCGGCGCACCAGCTCGACCCGGCGGCGGAGCTCGACAAGGCGGCGGCGTACTGCGCCAAGCGCAAGAAGCAGGCGGACGTCGTCATCGTCATGGCGGGTCAGGGCAAGGCCGGCAAGATCTCTGCGTACAACGCAAACGTCAAGAAGATGAACGCCTTGGGCCGGGAGGCCGAGAAGATCGGCGAGCCCGCGATCGTCTCCGACCCCGAGTGGGCGACCAAGCGCCTCTCGGTCCTGACGACCCAGCTCCAGGAGCAGGGCGCGAAGGCCGACGAGCTGCACAAGAAGGCGCTCGAGGAGCTGGGGTATTCGACGCAGTAGACCGTGACGGACGGGCCGGCGCGAAACGGGCCGGCCCGCCGGGCTCGCCTACGCTGCGGCCTCGCGCTTGCCCCGGGCGGAGCGCCAGATCGTGTCCGCGATGACTGCGAGCACGACGAGCGCGACGAATGCTATGAGCGACGTGGGGCTCGTCTGAAGCGTGGTCACGAAGAAGCTCACAAGCGTGACCAACACGGTGAGGCCGCCCAAGACGAGCAGGAAGGTGTTCGCGCCGGTCTCCTTGCGAATCCGCAGGTGTCCAATCGAGATCATGAGGAAGATGAAGAGCGCTACTACGCTTCCCAGTGAGGCGATCGCGCTCAAATCGAAGATCCAGACGAACACCAGTATGAGAGCCGCGGTCACCAGCAGACTCGCCGGGTACTTCCCCTTCCGGGCTCCGAAGAACGTGGGGAGCGTGCCGTCCGCGGCCATCGTGCCGAGCAGACCCGGAGCGGCGTACAGGTTCGCGTTGATTGCTCCGGACGTGGACAGCATGGCGGTGATCGCGACGATCACGTAGCCGATCTGGCCCAACACGGGCTTGACCGCCAAGGCGATCGCCATCGCGCCGGCATTCGTGACCTCCGCTGGAGTCAACTGTCCGAACACGCCGAGCGAGACTGCGACGTAGATGGCGATCGCGACGAGGATCGCGATGTAGGAGGCGGGTCCGAGGTCGTCGGGATCCTTCAGGTCCTTGGCCGTGAAGCTGATCATGTTGAAGCCGAGGAATGCGAAGAAGGTAAGCGCGATGCTGCCGACGATGTCGCGTGCAGGCGGATACGTCGACGGCGCAAGCAGGCTCCAATCGGCCGTGAGCACCGTGATCGCGGCGATGCCCATCAGGATCACGATGACCAGCCGAACGAGGATGGCTTGCGCCTTGGCGATGGCCTTGGCACCGCCAAGCGAGCTCAGCACCACAACGCCTAGCACGATCGCGGTCGCCAAGACCTTGATGAGCGTCGCTGACTGCCCGCCGGCCGTGAACAACGCGGTCCCGTAGGTGCCGAACGACGTGGCGACCATCGCGATGACGATCACCGTCGACGCCCACACCACCCACGCGAGCGTCGACGTGACACGCCCGGTCTTTCCGAAGCCGGCGCCTATGTAGCCCACGAGGCCCGAAGGCGACGCGTACTTCTTGCCGAGGCAAACGGACGAGTATCCCTGCAGCATGGCGATGAGCCCGGCAGCCAGGAACGAAACCCAGACGGCCGACTGCGCGATCTTGCCCGCCTCACCGAGCAGCGTGAAGATGCCGGCGCCGACCATCGCTCCCACGCCGATGAACACGGCCTGGCTGCGGGTCATCACCCCGCCGGGAGGTGCGGCGCCGGTCTTCGCGTCTGACATGTGGGCTCCTAGCCCTTGGCCTGCTCGGCGAGCTTCTGGATGAGCAGCGCTTGAGCGACGATCATCCGCTCGATCTCATCGGGGTGCACGCTCTCGTTGGCTCCGTGGATGTTGGCCTTCGCGTCCTCGGCGCCTAGCAGGATGAACTCCGCTCCGGGGGAAGCCTTCATGAGCGTCTCGAGCAGCGGGATGGATCCGCCGCTGCCGACTTCGCTCGGCTCGACCCCGTCGTAGGCGGTGCGCAGGGCATCCAACGCCGCGGCCATCGCGGGGCCGCCCTTTGGCGCCATGAATGCGTCGGAAGCCTTGACCTTCGTGACTTCGACCTGCACGCCCCACGGGGCGGATTCACGCAGGTAGTCCATGAGCTTGCCGAGTTCGACCTCGGGATCGGCACCGGGCGCGATACGCAGCGCGACCTTCGCCCGTGCGACCGGGAGCAGCACGTTGCCGGCGTCCGCGATACAGGGCACGCCATCGATGCCGATGACGGTGGCGTTGGGCTGGCTCCACAGCATCGAGCCGATCGAGGCGTCGCCGTTGATCTGCACGCCGGGGAGCACGCCGGCCATCTCGCGCAGGAGCGGCTCGGGGTAGTCGGCGCCGGGCCAGTCGAAGCGCTCGAGTCCGGGCACGATGGTGTTGCCGCGATCGTCCCACAACTTGTCGAGGAGTCGGATGAGTGCGACGAACGCGTCCGGTACAGGACCGCCGAACACTCCCGAATGCAGCGGGTGGTCGATCGTGCGGACCTCGACGACGCACTGGCAGTGACCGCGGAGCATCGTGGTGAGGACCGGGAGTCCGCACTCGATGTTGCCCATGTCGGCGATCACCATCACGTCGGCCTTGAAGCGCTCCGGGTGCTTCTCGACGTAGGCCTCAAGCTGCGAGAGCGTCTCCTCCTCGCCTTCGATGATGACCTTGACGCCTACAGGAGGCTTCCCGCCGAAGACGCGCAGCGTCCCCGCGTGGATCGCGGCGCCGCTCTTGTCATCGGCGGCGCCGCGCCCGTACATGCGGCCGTCGTCCTTCATCGTGGGCGTCCAGGGATCGGTGGTCCAACCCTGGTCCATGGGGGCAGGCTGCACGTCGTAGTGCCCGTACAGCAGCACCGTGGGCGCGCCCTCGGGTGCCGGAATCTCGCCCCATACCGCCGGGTAGCCACCACCTTCGAGGTCCAGCTCTTCCACGGCGAAGCCGGCGTTCTCGAACATCTTCATGACCTGCGCGCGAGCGGCGTGCACCGGCTCGGGCGGGAAGCCCGGGAATGCGCATGACGCATGGGAGACGAGTGTGCCGAGTTCGTCCATGATCTCGGGCATCATCGCCCGTGCGGCGGCTTTGACCTGTGACTCATCCATCAGAAGCTCTCCTTCTATGGCTACCGGGCTAGACGAACTGCGCGATGATCAGGCCGACACCGACCGCGACCACCGTGCTGATGAGCAGCGGAATCATGAACGAGTGATTGACGACCGCCTTGCCGATTTTGGTCGTGCCCGTCTCGTCGACCGCCACGGCAGCCAGCTGCGTTCCGTTCGCCGGGAGGAAGAGCACGCCGGACAGGGCCTGCCACATGGCGATGATCGGGGCGACCGCGGGGAAGATCGACAGGCCGATCGGGATCAGCGTGCGGGTGGTCGCCGACTGGCTCGTCGTCAGCGCCGCAAGGACGAAGATCGCGAAGGCGAACATGAGGGGCGCCGCTGTAGCCGCGTTGCTGAGCAGCGAGACGATCTGAGCGTTGTAGTACGCGACGAACGTGTCGGCGAGCCACGCGACGCCGAACAGCGCAAGCACGGCGACGACTCCCGAGCCAAAGACGGCCTGCTTAGGGATCGAGCCCGGTTCGATCTTCGTGAAGATCACGATGAGGAGTGCAACCGTGAACATGATGATCTGGATGACCGTCGTGGCGGAGACCGCCATCATCCCGCCTTCGCCGTTGGGCACCATCTGCTGGAACGCGGGGAAGGCCGTCAGCACGACGAGCACCACGCCCGCGAGGAACAGGTAGGCGCTCAGCGCGGCGCCCTTGGGGAGCTCGGGCATCGGCTCATTGGCATCGTGCGCGGACTTGGGCGGAGCGATGAGGCCTGCCTTCAGCTTCTCCTGGTAGACCGGATCGTCGGCCAGGTCCTTGCCGATCTTGTTCTGCACGAACGCCATCACGATGATGGCCACGAGTGCTGACGGCACCGTGATGAGCAGGACCTTCCCAAGCGAGAAGTTGTACGGCGCGACCGACACGAGTCCGATCAGCGCGGCCATCGCTGCGGAGACAGGGCTACACGTGATGCCGTAGACGTTGGCGACGGTCGACGTCGCCAACGGCCGCTCCGGACGAATGTTGTTGTCATAGGCGGTCTGGTAGATGACCGGCAGCAGGGGATAGAAGATGTTCGACGTTCCCGCAGCCACCGTGAACACGAAGCTGACGAGTGGCGCGATGTAGTTCAGCTGCTTTGGGTTGCGCTGGATGATCTTGGTCGCGACTTGCACGAGGAAGTCGATGCCCCCGGCCGCCTGCATGGCGCCCGCCGCCGTGATCACCGCGATGATGATGAGCATTGCCGAGCCCGGAGGCGATCCGGGCGGAAGCCCGAACACGAACACGAGCACGCCGACACCCGCAACGCCCCAGAGGCCCAGGCCGATTCCGCCCATTCGGACGCCGAGGATGATGGCCCCGACCACGACCAGGATCTCGAGAACTACTGCAACCTGCATCTCCCGCCCCTCTCATCCGATCCGTCCGCAAGTGTCGCGAGCAGAATGCGCGCTTCTGTCTCGGCTGATGCCCCATGTGGTTGGTTCCCGCCGCGGCCGAATCCTGACTTGCGTGCCCCCGAAGCGCGATTCCTCATTGACGCGACTCACGACGTGCGCCCCCGCGCTCGTCTTCGCCCCATCACACCGAGTCCGTACTCGGTCCGGCCGGTTGGATGCGAGCCGAACGGCCACCGGAGAACCAGTACCAAGTAGCACTCTAGGGTACTGCGCCGGATTCCTCCACACCGACCCGCGGCGTGCTGGGCCTTGTCTCCCACCGAATAGTTCGTATACTATGCACCTCGGGTGTTTCGTATACGAAGGAGTTGCGAAGTGGGCACTACAGACATCGGCTACCTGCTCAACAAGGCCACTCGGCAGCTGCGACTGGGGCTCGCGGCCCGGCTCGCCGAGACGGGGCTTCGCCCGCAGCAGGCCGCGGCTCTCATGGCCATCGGCCGCAGTGACGAAAGGCAGCTCACGCCGAGCCAGGTTGCCGACGCCATCGACGTGGACGCCCCGACGGCATCGGGACTGCTCGAGCGGCTCGCGCGCGACGGGTGGATCGAGTCGTCGCCCAACCCCGAAGACGGGCGATCGCGGCTTGTCAGGCTGACGCCGAAGGCGACAGATGTGCTGCCGGCCGTGCTCACGTCAGCCGCCGCGACCACCGCTCATGCGACCGCTTGTCTCACCGCCGGCGAAGTTGAGACGCTCGAGCGGCTGCTCGTGCGGGTCTGCGAGTGCGGCGCGGTCGGCACGGGACAGGAGCGCGAGCGATGACGGCGGTCCTCGTGACCGGAGCCACCGGCAACGTCGGCTGCGAGCTGATCGAGCGGCTCGCACGGCGGCGCGTCCGGGTGAAGGCCGCCGTGCGGCCGTCCGGGAGAGGCACAGTGCCCAAGGGGGTTGAACCGGTCTCGTTCGACTTTGACGATCCCGCGACGTTCGCGCCGGCACTCGTGGGCGTCGACCGCGTCTTCCTCATGCGGCCGCCGCAGATGTCGGACGCGAGCGCCATGCGCCCGTTCGTAGAGGCCATGCGCGAGGCGCGCGTCGAGCATGTGGTGTTCATGTCGGTCCAGGGTGCGGGGGCGAACCCGTTCGTGCCACATCACGGGATCGAGAAGCAGCTCAAGCGAAGCGGGCTGTGCTGGACGTTCCTGCGGCCGAGCTTCTTCATGCAGAACCTGTCCACGACGCACTGCGTCGACATATGCGAGCGCGATGAGATCTACGTCCCTGCGGGACGCGGTCGGACGAACTTCATCGACGCTGCCGACGTGGCTGAGGCAGCTGCGGTCTGCCTGGCGAGTCCCGAGCACGAGCGGAGGGCCTACGAGGTTACGGGGAGCGAGGCGCTCACGTACGAACAGGTCGCCGAGGCCCTCTCGGCAGTGTGTGGACGTACGATCACGTACGCGCGACCGTCGGCGCGTGAGTTCAAGGCGAGGATGAAGGAAGCCGGGCATCCGGACGAGTTCGTCTCGGTCATGAGCTCGATCTACGCGCTCGCGAGATTCGGCATGGCGGCGGGGACGACGCGCGACTTCGAGGAGCTGACGGGTCATCGGCCGACAACGCTGGCCGAGTGGGCCGCACGCCATGCGGGGTGCTTCGCGCCGAGCAACACTCGCGTGCCGTAGCCGACACTCCAACAACGCAAAGCGGGAGAGGGCTCGCACCCTCTCCCGCCTGCGCTCTGCTGTGGTGCCCCCGGCAGGATTCGAACCTGCGACACCAGGTTTAGGAAACCTGTGCTCTATCCCCTGAGCTACGAGGGCTTGTGGCTCGTCAACGTGCGAATCGCCATCGAGCGGGCATAGTGTATCGCACGAGCTGCGTCTCGGATGCGTCTGGCATCCTGTTCACGCGAACCTGTCGAAGGAGCCCACGTGCCGACCACCCTGACCTTCAGCCCCGACCGTGCTCCCGCCTCGACCCTGCGTGCCACCGACCCCGTGCTGGCTCGCGTCATCGACGGTGTCGGCGCGTTCGAGATCACCCTC
>CAZXWK010000048.1:0-14172 GCA_964644675.1 uncultured Eubacteriales bacterium
AGCGTCTTGACGCGGCCGTCCATCATCTCGGGGAAGCCCGTGAGGTCGTCGATCGGGCGGACCGGCACGCCAGCGTCGGCCAGCGCCTTCGCGGTCCCGCCGGTCGAGACGATCTCGACCCCGAACTCCTCGGCCAGCGTGCGGCAGAACTCGACCACGCCGGTCTTGTCGGTGACTGACACGAGCGCGCGCTTGATGACGGGATCCGGCATCGAGAGAACCTCCTGCACGAGAGAACGGCGAAGCGGGCTAGGCGGGGCGGAAGTGCGGTGCGGTCATTGTAGCCGATACGGCCGGGCGGTTACGCGCCGCACGGCGAGCGATTCGTACCGCATACGGAAGCGGGCCGCCCGAAGGCGGCCCGCGGTGTCTCAGCGCGAACGAGGAGGGGCTACTGGAGCTGCTGCCACTCGCCGTTGACGACCTTGTACTCCGAGATGACCTGCTGCTTGTTGTCGCCGTTGGAGTCGAACGAGACCTTGCCCGTGACGCCGTCGACCGTGCCCGTGCGGGCCGCCTTCATGACGGCGGCGCGGTCCGGACCGGCGGTCAGGATGGCCTTGATGAGCACGAGCGCGGCGTCGTAGGCATAGGAGTCGTACGCCTCGGGCTCCTTGTTGTACTTCGCCTTGTACTTCTCGATGAACTCGGTGCCCTTGGGCTGCTGCTCGAGCGGCAGGCCCAGCGCGGTCGCGATGGCGCCCTCGGCGTTGCTCGCGCCGGCGATCGTGATGAACTCGGGCGAGTAGATCATGTCGCCACCGATGAGCGGAACGTTGAGGCCGCCCTCCTTGGACTGCTTGGCGAGCAGGGCGCCCTGGTTCAGCGCGCCGGCCCAGTAGATCGCCTCCGGCTTCTTGGCCTTGAGGCGGATGACGAGCGCGTTGAAGTCGTTCTCGCCGGCGTTGACGTGCTCGGCGGCGGCAATGGTGCCGCCGGCGTTCTCGAACGCCGAGGTGAACTGCGCCGCGAGACCCTGGCCGTACGGCGTCGAGTCATCGACGACCGCGACGTTCTTCAGGCCGAGCTTCTTGGCGACCAGCTCGCCCGCCGCCGCGCCCTGAGCGTCGTCCTTGGCGACGATCCGGTCGACGTTGGGAAGCCCATTCGCGGTGAGCGCCGGGTTCGACGACACCGTGACCATCGCGACCTTCTTCTCGTTGTAGACCGGGGCGGCCGGGATCGAGCACCCCGAGTTGAAGTGCCCCACGACGCCGACGACCTTGAGGTCGCTCACGAGCACGTTGGCGACGGTGACCGCCTGCTTGGGGTCGCCCATGTCGTCCTCGGCGTGGATGTCGAACGTGTAGCCGGCCTCCTTGGCCTCAGGCGAATCGTTGGCCTCTTCGATGGCGAGCTGCACGGCGCGCTGCATGCCCTGCCCGTAGATCGCGTTGTCGCCGGTCAGCGGCGCAGCGAAGCCGATCTTGACGACCTGCGGCTCGCTACCCGAGCCGGTCTTCTCGGCCGAGGAGCCCGAGGAGCATCCGGCGAGCAGCACGGCGGCGGTCACGCTCGCGAGCGCGACCACGGCTACCTTGCGGAACGTGTGCTTCATCCCTGCATCCTTCCCCTTGTTCGTCCCGTCGGCGAAGGGGCCGACAGCCGATGAATATACCAGTCAGGGATATGCAGCGGAAGCGGGAACGCGCTGCTCGGCAACACCGGGCGCCTTCGATTCGGAGGCGGAGCGGGGATGCGGTGAGACTGCGGTGCGCTTCGCGACGCGGGCTACTCGGCGAGAGGCGGCGCGATGCGCACCTTGCGCCCCTCGACGGTCACGCGACCATCGGCGATGAGCTGCAGCGCCGCGGGCAGGATGCGGTGCTCGGTCTCGTGGATCCTCGCCTCGAGCGTCTGCATGGTGTCGTCCTCGGTGATGACGACGGGTTCCTGGGCGATGATGGGGCCCTTGTCGAACTCCTCGTTGGCGAAGTGGACCGTGACGCCGGTGTACTTCACGCCGTACTCGAACGCGTCGCGGATGCCGTTGGCGCCCGGGAAGCTGGGCAGCAGCGCCGGGTGCAGGTTGATGACGCGGTTGGGGAAGAAGTCGAGCACTTCGTTGCCCAGCAGGCGCATGTAGCCCGCCATCACCACGTAGTCGACCAGGTGGTCGCGCAGGATGTTGCGGAGTTCCAGGTTGTACTCGCGCTTCGAGTTGAAGCGGCTGCGGTCCACCCACACGCCCGGGATGCCGTGCTCCTTGGCGCGGACGAGCCCGCGTGCGCCGTCGTGGTCGCTGATGACGACGGCGACCTCGGCGTTGAGCTGCTGCGACTCGCAGGCGTCGATGATCGCCTGGAGGTTGGTTCCCGAGCCCGAGATGAGCACGCCGAGCAGGATCCTGTTGCGGATCATCGGTAGACCACCTTCCCGTCACCCTCCACGATCTCGCCGATCTCGAAGACCTTCTCGCCGGTCTCGCGCAGCAGCGCGGCGGCCTTCGGGGCCTCGTGCGAGTCGAGAACGAGGGCGAAACCGATTCCCATGTTGAAGGTCTTGTACGCCTCGGCGGGCTCGAGACCTGCCGCCTCGACGGCGATCTGTACGACGCGCGGCACCGGCCACGAGCCCGATACGATCGCCGCGTCGCACGTCGAGGGCAGGACGCGGTCGAGGTTCTCGGTGATGCCGCCGCCGGTGATATGCGCCATCGCCTTCACCTTCACGCCCGCGCGGAGCACGCGCAGGATCGCGTCGGAGTAGATGCGCGTCGGCGTGAGCAGCGCCTCGCCGAGCGTCGCGCCGCCCAGGTCCACGCGCGGCAGGCCGAGCTCGTTCTCTCGGCCCTCGACGAGCACGCGGCGCACGAGCGAGTAGCCGTTGGAGTGCAGGCCGCTCGACGCGAGCCCCAGCACGACGTCGCCCGGCTCGACGGCGCTGCCGTCGATCATCTCGGGCCGGTCGACGATGCCGACGCAGAAGCCCGAGAGGTCGTAGTCGTCCTCGGGCATGACGCCGGGGTGCTCGGCCATCTCGCCGCCGACGAGCGAGCAGCCCGCCTGGCGACAGCCCTCGGCGATGCCCGACACGATCGCCTCGACCTTGGCCGAGTCGAGCTTGCCGATCGCGACGTAGTCGAGGAAGAAGAGCGGCTCGGCGCCGGAGACCAGGATGTCGTTCGCGCACATCGCGACCAGGTCGACGCCCACGGTGTCGTGGCGATCGAGCAGCTGCGCGAGCTTGAGCTTGGTGCCGACGCCGTCGGTCCCGCTGACCAGCACCGGATCGTCCATGTCCTTGGCGGCGGCGATCGAGAAGAGGCCGCCGAAGCCGCCGATGTCGCCGATGACCTCGCGCCGATAGGTCGAGCGCACCGCCTCGCGGATCCCCTCGACCGCGCGGGCACCCTCGGCGGTGTCGACGCCGGCGTCGCGGTAGGTTGTCGGGCGGGTGGTGTCGTCGCTCATGGCGGCCTTTCGGGTCGGCGGGCGGCGGACGGGCAGCGGCGGGAGGCGGCCGCGGACTGACGCCGGCGACTCCCCCGCGGCCCCACGGGGCCTCTTAAGCCCCGATTCTACCAGTGCGCCGCGGCGGCGGGCCGCGTCACCTGCAGGAGCTACTTGCGGTTGCCCGGGATGCGCGCTTTGGGGTCGACGAGCGGTCCGGAGCGCTTGGGCAGCGTGGCGATGTAGGCCGCCGAGAGCTGGCGCATCTGCTTGGCTGCCTCGTAGTCGGCCTCGTCGGAGGGCTGTACCGGTACCTGCGCGCCGTCCACCACCGAGAACGCCGCGCCGTCGGCGAAGCCGGTCCCCGGCGTGAAGTAGACGCGGTCGTTCACGAACGCCCCCAGAGGTGCCGAGGCGATGCCGAACAGCCGTGGTCCGCCCGCGAAGACGCTGCGGCCGAAGCTCGCGGTGCCGCTCGTGTCGACGCCCAGCAGCTCGGTGACGGTCGGCGCGATGTCGAGTTGCGAGACCGGCGGCGTGGAGACGACGCTGCCCGACTGCCCCGGGATGTGGATCGCGAGCGGGATGCGCAGGCGGTCGACCGCGGTGTACGGCCGGCCCGCGAGCGCCTCCTGCGCGGCCTTCTCGGGACCCTTGGTCTCGGGGTTCTTGATCGCGAAGTGGTCGCCGTAGATGACGATCACCGACGTGTCGTACAGCCCGGAGCGCTTGAGCTCGGCGAGGAAGTCGCCCAGCGCGCGGTCCGCGTAGTTGATGCGCGACAGGTAGCGCCCCACGAACGTGCCGGCGTACGGCGGGCCGGGCACCCACGGGTCCTTCTTCTCGGGCATGGGGTCGAACGGGTGGTGAGACGAGAGCGTCACGATCTGCGCGAAGACCGGTCGGCCCTGCTCGGCCTGCCGCTCGATCTCCTTCGCCGCCGCCGAGAACAGCACCTCGTCGGAGGGGCCCATCCCCAGGATGTCGCGGTTGCCGAAGAAGTCGCGGTCGTAGTAGCGCGCGTAGCCGAGCGCCGGGTAGAGCTGGGTGCGGTTCCAGAACTCGGCGTCGTTGGTGTGGAAGGTCATGGTGCGGTAGCGCTCCGCACCCAGGACGCGGGGCAGCCCGGGCAGCTCGCGATTCACGTACGTGAGCGAAGCCGCCTTCTCGAGCGGCGGATAGAGCGAGGTGTCGACGACGAACTCGACGTCGGAGGTGTTGCCCTTCGCCATCTGCGAGAACGCGTTGGGGAAGTAGTAGTTCTCGGCGGCGAACCGATCGAAGTTGGGCGTGATGGTGACCCCGTCGATCGAGCGGTTCGCGGCAAGGTTCTGCAGCGCCTCGACCTGGATGATGATGACGTTCGTCCCGCGCGCCACGCCCGGCTGCACGCCCCCGATCCGCACCGCCGCGCTGCTCTCGGCACTCGCGGTGTCCGAGGTGATCGCCGCGGCGATGCCCGCCGAGGAGCCCGTCGACGCGACCGCCTGCGCCGCCCGCTCCTCGTCGCGCATGGTGCTCGCGAGCTGGTAGGCGAACAACCCGCGAGCGCGGGCCGTGGTCATGCCGTCGATGCTGCCGGGGACGCGCACGATCGAGGCCACGACGAGCGTCTCGGCGATCAGCGCGGCCGCTCCGGCGCCCGCGACGAGCGGGTCGAAGGCGCGCGAGAAACGCGAGCGGGTGAGGAAGAACGCGACGCCGAGAATCGCGAGGTCGGCGACGAAGAGCAGCTGTGAGGGCTCGAAGAGTGCGGTGATGCTGGACCCGACCTGCCCGGCCTCCCCCGCCATGCCGATCGCCACCGGAGTGAGGACCTGGTCGAAGTAGGACGCGTAGAGCACCGTGGCGAGCAGCGCGAAGGTGAGGACGGCATCGGCGACCAGGTAGGTGACCGGCCGCCAGCGGAAGAGCACCGCGTCGAGCACGCCCAGCACCGCGACCACGAACAGCGCCTCGAAACCGACCGCGTACCACTTCACGCTCCCGGCCACGAGCCACAGCGCGAGCGCGGCCTTCGCGGCGATGAGCCCGACGACGAGCAGGAACGCGCCTCGCGTGAAACGGACCTGGGAGCGACCGGCAGCTGCGCGACCGGCGCGCGACGATCGGCGCCCCGTGGTGCCGGGCGTGCCGGTCACTGCCTCTTCCACGCTCGCTTGACCGGGATGAAGGCCTCACTCGAGTCAGCGTCGGGCCGGATTGGCAAGGACCGCAGCCACGACTCGGAGAGCGCGTTGAGCCGGTGCGCTCGCTCGAAGACCGTCTCCGGCACAACGGTGGGCTCGGCGGGTGCGCCGTCGCTCAGCCGATACGCCCGACCGTCTGCGTAGCCCATGCCGGGAGCGAACAGGTTGTCGTTGAAGACCACCGCGCCGCCCGGGAAGTAGGACCGGGTCGAGACGATCTCGTCGGAGTCGACGAACAGGCTCCTGCCCATCATGGGCGTCGAGGACGTGTCGAGACCCAGCAGGTCGGTGAGGGTCGGCATGATGTCGACCTGCGATGCGCTCTTCTTGACCACCATGGGCACCTGTTGGCCCGGGAGGTGGACGATCAGCGGCACGCGCTGATGGTCGCCCATGCCGTACTCGTGGCCGGTCAGCTGCTTGACGAGCTTCGCGTCGGTGGGCGTCTTGGTCTTGGTGAACCCGGAGTGGTCCCCGTAGATCACGACGATCGTGTTCTCCCAGACGCCTTCCCGCTTGAGCTTCTCGATGAAGTCTCCCAGTGCGAGGTCGGCATAGCTGATGGCCGAGACGTAGTTGCCGACCTGCGTGCCACGGTACTCGGCGGGCAGCTTGAGCGGACGCCGCTCGACCGGGATGTACTCGAACGGCGGGTGCGACGACATCGTCACGACGTGGGCGTAGAACGGCTTGCCCTCGGTGCGCAGCTGGCCCAGGATCTCGCCGGTCCGCAAGAAGACGGCCTGGTCGGAGGCGCCGCGCCACATCGCATCGGCGGTGCCGAAGTACGACTTGTCGTAGTACTTCTGGAACCCGACCGAGGGGTACAGCTGCGTGCGGTTCCAGTAGTGCGCGTCGTTCGCGTGCATCGTGACCGTCGAGTACCCCGTTCCCGTGAGGAGCCGGGGCAGTCCCGGTATCTCACGGTCGGCGTACGCGAGGACCGACGCCTCACCTGTGGGCGGGGCGTAGAGCGACGTCGAAGCGACGAACTCGGCATCGGACGTGTTGCCGCCCGAAGACAGCGAGTAGGTGTTCGGGAAGTACCAGCTGTACTTGAGCAGCCGGTTGAGGTTGGGGGTGATCTCAGTACCGCCGACCTTCCGGCCGATCACCATCGTGTTGAGCGACTCGACCTGGATGACGAGGACGTCTTTGCCCGCGTAGGCGCCCGGCGAGAACGTCGCCACGCGCGAACCCACCTTGGCCTGCCGCACCGACTCCACGAGCTTCACGTACGCCTGCTGCGGCGTGAGCGACTCCTCCTTGGACGCGACGCTCTCCTCGACCTCGCGAGCGATCGCCTCCCCGCTGTCACCCGAGACGTTGCGGAAGAGCGAGGCGACCTGCCACACGCCCATGCCCCGCGCGCGGGAGGCGGCGATCCCGTCGACTACGCCGGTGATGCTCGCGAACAGCGAGACCTGCACGACGAAGACGGCCAGCGCGGCGACCGCGATGCCAGCGACGATGGGGCTCCGGCGCGTCGGCCGGTAGCCGCCGGAGCGACGCTGCCGCCGTCTCACGAGTACCGCCGCGAGCGCGAGGAACGGGACGTCGACGAGGAACAGCGCGTGGATCGGCTGCAGCAGCCCGTCGATGCTGTCCTTGACCGTCCCGACCTGATTCGCGAACGCGAGCATGTGCGGATCGACCATCTGCTCGTAGAAGGCGACGTAGAGCACGTTGCCGAGCATGAGCACCGAGAGCAGCGTGTACGCGAGCAGGTCGATCGTGTAGCTGCGGCGCGGCCAGATCAGGTCGGTCAGACCGAAGACCGCGAAGATGCCCGCCGTCTCGAGCAACACCGCCGAGAAGACCGAGGGGTCGGCGATGGTGAGATAGCGCGCGAGGAACGCCTTGCCCACGAGCAGCACGAACATCGCGACGAAGAGCAGATCCACGGTGACGCGCGCGGAGTCCGACGCTGACTTCGCCGTGTCGCCATCGGCGCCGGCCACCCTGCGCCGCGCTCCCTTGCCCGTGTTGCCCCTGCGGCCGCGTTCCGACCGCCGCGGGCGCGGCGCCGTCCATTCGTGCAGGTCGGTCTCGACCGCCGCGGGGGTCTCGGCAGGCGTGGGCTGCACGCCGTCGAGGGACGAGGCGGGCTGCGCGGACTCGGAGTCGTATGTCTGGAACTCGTCGTTCACGTGGCTCCTCGGCGCTAGCCGCAGCTCTCAAGAGCGAGCTTGCCGGCCTTCACGGACTCGGGGATCTCAATCGGGTACTCGCCGTCGAAGCACGCCAGACAGAACTCGTCCGGGTTGGCGCCCGTCGAAGCGACCATCGCGCCAAGCGAGAGGTACGCGAGCGAATCCGCGCCGATGTGCTCCCGAATCTCCTCGACCGACTTGGACGAGGCGATGAGCTGCTCTTGGGTGTCGGTGTCGATTCCGTAGAAGCACGGCCACTGTACCGGCGGCGACGTGATGCGCATGTGCACCTCGGCGGCGCCCGCTTCGCGCAGCAGCGCGACGAGCTTGCGCGTCGTGTTGCCGCGAACGATGGAGTCGTCCACCACCACCAGGCGCTTGCCCGCGATGGCGTGCTTGAGCGGGTTGAGCTTGAGCCGGATGCCCTGCTGGCGGATGGTCTGGCTCGGCGAGATGAAGGTGCGGCCGACGTAGCGGTTCTTGGCGAGGCCCTCGCCGTAGGAGATGCCGCTCTCCGCCGCGAAGCCGACGGCGGCAGGGATTCCGGAGTCGGGAACGCCGATGACGAGGTCCGCCTCGACCGGCGCCTCGCCGGCGAGCGCCGCGCCCATGTTGCGGCGCGCCTCGTAGAGCGAGCAGTCGATCATCTCGGAGTCGGGGCGCGCGAAGTAGACGAACTCGAACATGCAGAGCGAGTGCTTCTGCGCGGGGACGGCCTGCTCGGCCTCGACGCCCGCGCCGGAGAGCTTGAGCATCTCGCCGGGCGCCACGTCGCGCAGGTAGGTGGCCCCGACGATGTCGAGCGCACATGTTTCGCTCGCAACGACCCAGCCGTGCCCGTCGGGCAGCTCGCCCAGGACGAGCGGGCGAACGCCGTGCGGATCGCGGAACGCGTAGACGGCGTTCTCGGTGGTGAGCACGACCGCGTAGGCGCCGCGGATGAGCTTCATGGTCTCGCGGATGCCCTCGCGAATGTGGTTCGTCTTTTGGGTGAAGAAGCCGATGAGCGTCGCGATGACCTCGGAGTCGGTGGTCGAGCGGAAGCGCAGGCCGTTGTCCTTCAGGCCCTCGCGCAGCTCGTGCGTGTTCACCAGGTTACCGTTGTGCGCGAGCGCGATGACCTGGTGACCGATGGTCGACAGGTGCGGCTGCGCGTTCTCCCAGCTGGTGGAGGAGCCGGTGGTCGAGTAGCGCGTGTGCCCGATAGCGACGTCGCCGGTGAGCGAGTCGAGGTCGCTCTCGCGGAAGACGCGGGAGACCAGACCGAGGTTCTTGGTCACGGTCACCGTCTCGCCGTCGCCCACCGCGATGCCGGCCGATTCCTGGCCGCGGTGCTGCAGGGCGTGCAGGCCGAAGTAGGTCAGCCGCGCGACGTCCTCGCTCGGCGCATAAACGGCGAAAACCCCGCACGCCTCTTCAGGGCGGTCGGGGCGGTCTTCGAGCAAGAACTCATCACGCGTTTCGGCGGTCATGGGAGATTCGAGGCCTCGTGTCGGTCGAGGGCGGCGGAACGCGCGTAGTCTAGCACGATTCACGCCGAGATTCGCGGCTCCGGGACACGCGTTGCCGAGCCATCACCCGCGCACGAGCGGAAGGGCCCGCCCCGATGACGGGACGGGCCCTTCGCTCAGTCACTGCGGGCGCTACGCTACTGAAGCGCAGCGTCGATCTGCTGGCGCACCTTGGCACTCACGGAGTTGGGACCACCGTAGACGAGCACCTCGTTGATGATCTGCTTGTACTTGGTGATGAATCCCTTGGTCTCGCCCGGCAGCTCGCTGCCCTTGACCACGAGCAGCGGACCGTTGGAGGCGCCCATGTCCACGCCACCGGTCAGCGCGTCGGGGATCTTGGCGGCTACGCCGATCTTGTGAGCGTCGAGCCAGGCCATGTCGTAGGCCTTCTGCGCGATCGCGACCGAGGTCGAGTAGCGGTTGAGGCCCCACATGCGGCCGGACGCCGTCACGGCGCCGTACACCGCGTTGTCGACCGACGCGGGACCGCCGGCCACGTAGACCGCCGACGGGGTGAGCGACGCAAGCGCGCTCGCCGTCGCGGGCGGCAGGCCGTTCTTGGTCACGAGCAGGATCGGGGCGCCCTTGGATCCGGAGATCGCCGAGGCCGAGAGCGCGTCGCCGAACTTCTCGGCATCGGCGCCGTTCGCGATGATCGCGAAGTTCGGCAGCGTCTTGCCGGCGTCCTCGGCGACCTTGCGGGCCCGGAGCGCGACCTGACGCGCGGTCTCGTAGCGGTCACCGTACGGCAGGCGCTCGACGTTCGCCGCACCGACGACCGCGGCGAACTCGGCGATGCGCGCCTCGGGGACCGAGTTCGGGCCGCCCACGACGTACACCTTGGTGGTGCCGCCGTTCTTGGTGTTGATGGCCTTGATCGAGGCGAGCGCGCTGGCCGCGTTGGCGTCACGCTTGCCGGTCAGGAGCATCGGGGCGTCGTACGCCCAGCACAGGCTGGCGGCAGTCAACGGGTCGGCCGCTGCCGCGTCGTCACCGGAGGCGACGACGACGTTGGTCACGCCGGCCCAACCCGGGAAGCGGTTGCCGGCGATGGCGGAAGCGGTCGCGAAGCGGTCGGAGCCGTAGAGACGGCCCGGCTTCGCCATCAACGCGGCGTTCGCGACGATGCCGGTCTGGTAGCCCACGGGCAGCTCATCGGCGTTGCCGAGCGACTGTACGTCATCGAAGTACTCGTTGGCGTACATGCCGGACTCGTCAAAGAAGCCGAGACGGATGGGCATGATGCCCGGGCCGTACCACAGCTGCTGGAAGCGATAGTCGCCGTTCGCATCGGTCTTAGCGAGCTGGAACGGCGTGTAGCTGTACGGGCTCGACAGCACGTTGACCGTCGGCCGGTAGGCCCACACGGTGACGCCGGCGAGCGGCGCGCCGGTGAGCGCGTCGGTCACGCGCCCGGACACGAACGGCGTGACGTAGTCGAGCGCGAAGTCGATGTTCTTCGCGGGCGCATCCGGCGAGCCGTAGAAGACGTCGGCCTGCCCGGCCGCAAGCGCCACAGCCGCGCTGTCGAATGGATCGGTGATGTTGTGACCCTTGTAGAACTGTCCCATGTAGGCGGGATACGGCTCTCTGTCGAGAGGCTGAACCGAGGCCTTGAGCGGCACGGTCCACACGCCGGCCGCGACGAAGCGCTCGTCACGGAACTCCCAGTAGCCCTTGCTGTTCGAATACGCGGTACCCCACGGCGTGTCGCCGATGGGGACCTGCGCGACCACATCAGCCCCGGGTGCCACCGAGTAGAGGCGGACGGGCATGTTGGGGAGCGGGTTGCCGGCCTTGTCGGTCACTCGACCGGACGCGATGACCGGGATCTCCGTGAGCACCGCGTCGTACGTGCCCTCAGCAGCGCCGCCTGCCACCGTTATCGGGTCGGCACCGGAGGAGCTCCACGAGTCGTCCCACCACTCGGGGACGTAGCGCCGCGGACCGTCGTTCTCATCATCGCTGAAGTTCACGGTCCATGCGCCGTCGGCGAGATTGCGCAGGTAGTAGTAGCCGTTCGCGTCGGACACGGTCTCGGCGTAGCCCGAGATCGCTTGAGCTCCCGCTCCGGGAGCGGTCACCGAGTTCGCGTAGACCCCGACGCCCGCGCACGGCTTGCCCTGCTCGTCCACCAGGCGCCCCTGGATCGAGGGCGCGTACAGATCGAGCGCGGCATCGAGGCCGTTGATGGGATCGGCCGTGCCGAGGAAGACCTTCGCGGGCTCACCCGGCTCGGTCGTCATGTGCCAGTTGTTGTAGAACTCCGGCTGGTACCGGTCGCTCCAGTAGAGCGGCTGGAACAGCACCGCGTAGTCCACGCCCTGCTCGAGGTCGAACAGGATGTAGTCGCCGTTGCGGTCCGTGATCGCATACATCATCGGGCCCGGCTGCGACGTGTAGCCCTCGGTCTCCGCGAACCACGGCATGGCCTGGACAAGCGTGTAGGGCGCCGGGTTCCCGGTGTCGGCATAGGTCACTCGACCGGTGACGCTCGCGGACACGTTGCGCACGTTGAGGTTGTACATACCGATGCCGCGCTCGTCGAGCACGGTGTAGGGCACGACACGCACGTAGTACGTGCCGGCCGCCGGAGCCTTCCACACGATCCGGCTGTAGTAGTCCGGGATGGTGGGCAGGTCGGCTTTCGCCGCCGATCCCGGGGGCGACATGCGGGTCCACAGGTCGCGGGTCGTGTAGATCATCTCACCCGCGGAGTTGTAGAGCTCGAGCACGGCCGCGACACCGGAGTACGGGTAGATCGTGGTGTCGGCCTCGGCGCTCGCCGACTTGCCGGTCGTGTTGTTGATCTCGGGATCGGTCGCCGCGATCACGTACACCCGATTCGCGTCCGCCGAGAACTTCGCGTAGTCGACGTCGCTGACCGTGCTGAGCGTCCGGGACTGAGGTGCCCCGTTGACCTCGATCGGCTTGGCGGTCGCCACGGTGTTGTCGTACTCGTAGGCGTCCGGTGCGTACTCGGTCGGGTACATCTTCCCCGCTGCAACGTCCTTAGCACCCGCGAGCGCAACGCCGAGCGTTGCGACGAGTGCCAGCGCCAGCGAGATCGCGCAGATCCGCCAGAACACGCGGCTGCGCGAACCGACTAAGGCCCTCATGGCTCCCCCCTCTGTAGAGCCGAGGCCGACCTGATGCTGCCCGGCGGCCGGCCGCGGCAAGAACGAGACGACTCCCCGTGAGAATACCCAAGCCAGTCACGCATATCCACTCGGAAACAGCAGCGAACGGCGAGCGGCCGGGGCGCGTGCGCGGTTCCGCGAGAGGACTCACGAACGCGAGCAGTTCCGGAAGCGGTCAGGAGCGGTTAAGCGGGCGAGGATACGCTGGCGCCCTCCCCGGGGGGTGGGAGCCGCCGGAGGATCCTCTCCTACCCCTCGCGAATCTCCTCGGACTGCATCTCGCCGTGGACGAGCGCCTCGAGCGTGGGCAGATACGCCTCCGCGATGTCGTCGAGCGAGACGTCGAGCTTGTCGCAGATCGTGAGGCGATCGCCGCCCACGGTGCCGATGACGCCGTAGGGCACTTCGCGGTCGAGCAGCAGCTCGACGAGCTCCTCTGCGCGGTTCTCGGCGACGGTGACGACGATGCGGCTCTGGGTCTCGCCGAACAGCGACGCGACGGCGGGAAGCCCGTCCTCCAGGTGCACGTCCGCACCGATCTCGCCGGCGAGGCAGCTCTCAGCGAGCGCGACGGCGAGTCCTCCCTCGGAGCAGTCGTGCGCGCTCTTCACGAGGCCGCAGCGAACCGCGTCGCGCACCGCGGCTTGCACGTCGCGCTCGAGCTCGAGATCGAGCGCCGGGGGCTTGCCCGAGACCAGGCCGTGCTCGACCTTGAGGTACTCGCTGCCGCCCAGCTCGGGCAGCGACTCGCCCACCAGAACGATCACGTCGCCCTCGTCCTCGAACGCGGAACGCGCGACCGAGTGGACGTCGTCGATGAGGCCGACGAGCCCGACGGTGGGCGTGGGGTAGATGGGCGAGCCGAAGCTCTCGTTGTAGAAGCTGACGTTGCCGCTGATGACCGGCACGCCCCACGCCTTGCAGGCGTCGGCCAGACCGCGCACGGACTCGTGGAAGGTCCAGAAGACGTCGGGCTTCTCGGGATTGCCGAAGTTGAGGCAGTCGGTGATGGCCGCGGGATCGCCGCCGGCGCACGCGACGTTGCGCGCGGCCTCGGCGAACGCGATCTGCGCGCCCACGTACGGGTCGAGGTAGCAGTAGCGACCGTTGCAGTCGCTCGAGACCGCGATGCCGCGGCCCTCGTCGCCGATGCGCAGGACCGCCGCGTCGCTGCCGGGCAGCACCACGGTGTTGAGGATGACCTGGTGGTCGTACTGCTCCCAGATCCAGCGGCGCGAGCAGATGTTGGGGCTCGCGAGCAGGCCGAGCAGCACCTCACCCAGAAGCTCGGGATCCGTCGCGTGCTCGAGCTCGGCGATCGGGTCGAACGACTGCACCTCGTCGAGGTAGGCCGGACGCTCCATCGCGGGGTCGTAGATGGGCGCGTCGCCGGCGAGCGTGGATGCGGGCATGTCGGCGACGACCGTCTCGCCCTCGCGGACGACGAAGCGGCCCGTGTCGGTGACGGTACCGATGACCGTCGAGCGCAGGCCCCACTTCTCGCAGATCGCGTGGGCGGCCTCGAGCTTGGCCGGCTCGATGACGGCGACCATGCGCTCCTGCGACTCGCTGACCATGAACTCGAACGGCTTCATCGCGTCTTCGCGAGCCGGGATCTTCTCGACGTCGACGTCCATTCCCACGCCGCCGCGGTCCGCCATCTCGCTGATGGAGCTCGTGAGACCGGCCGCGCCACAGTCGCCGAGACCCACCAGGAGCTTCGCCTCGAGCAGCTCGAGGCACGCCTCGATGAGCAGCTTCTCCTCGAACGGGTCGCCCACCTG
>CAZXWK010000049.1:0-13415 GCA_964644675.1 uncultured Eubacteriales bacterium
GACCCGAGGCCTTCGAGGCCTCGACGAGCTTGTCCGCCGAGGAACCGGCGTCGTCACCCTTGGGCGGGTTGACCTTCACGAAGTCGGCGCCCAGGCAGCACGCGGTACCGGCGGCGCCGGCGATGAGGTGCGCGCTCTTCTCGTCGGCGACGGCCTTGCCGCGCGGATACATCCACAGCACGACCACGAGGCCGAGCGCGTGCGCGTCGGCGATGAGCTGACCGGCCTCGGTCATCATCGTGGACTCGTACTCGGAACCCAGGTAGATGGTGTAGCCGATGCCGACGACGTTGACGCCGTTGTCGACGAGGTCGGCCACGACCTGGATGTCGTAGAGCTGCGGCGAGTACGGATCGTCCTGGCTCGTCTTCACCAGGTGGGTCTTGCTGTTCATCTTCACGAGGTAGTTGATCTGCGGGTAGTCCGGCGCATACTGCGCGATCAGGCCACGCTGGCCGGCGAGCACGCCGACGACGCCCTGACTGCCGATGCGGAACAGGTGCTCCGGCTCGTTGTCCTCGGCCGAGATGCCCTCGCCGAAGAAGTCGTCATTGAGGTGCTCGATCTTCTGGTCGCACGCGAAGAGCATGAGGCGCCCCGTGTTCTGGGTCGCCTTGAGGTAGTTGTCGATGTAGCGCTCGCGCATCGCTGCCGGCACGTCAGCCGGAACGCGAACCTGGTCACGAGTGATGCTCGGCATGAAGCCCCCTCCTTCGGATGAACACTGCTTCGAAACACGCGGCGCGGGAGGTGCTCCCACGCCGACAACAGCCACCGAACAGGGTACGCGAAGCGCGCCGCCCGCGCCAGCGATGACGACCGCACGGTCGGGGTCGAGCGCGCGCCGCCGCGAGGCTCAGCGCGCAGAGGGCTCCGGCGAGTCGGATGCGACGATCGCGCGCCGCATCGTGCGGTGCGGGATGCCGGTCAGCGAGCTCGCGAACGGCTCGCTCTCGTACCGGTAGCCGAGCGATTCGTAGAAGCCGAACGCCGTCTCCCGGGCGTGCAGCCACGTCGTCTCGGCCCCCTCGCGGGCCGCGATGGCGTGCAGCTCGCCCATGAGCACGCGGCCTACTCCGGACCCCCGCGCGCCCGGCGCCACCGCCACCTGCCGCACCTGCCGCTCGGTATCTCCCGGGGCCGGCAGGAGCCGCGCCGCGCCGAGAAGCCCGCGGTCCGCCGCGATTGCGACGGCGAACTCGCTGCCGTGGGCGGGCTGGTACCAGTCGGCGTCCCGATCGACCCCGAAGTCGCGGTAGAGGACCTCGTAGTAGAGCGCGAGCACCTCGTCGAAGCGCGACCACGCGTGATCGACCACCAAGACGGAGGGCGCAGCTGCGGAGGCGTCGTCGAACCGTCCCCGGCCGATGAGGGTCATGCACGTGCCTTTCGATGGGCGTGTCTCAGCAGGTTCGACCTCACGGCCAAGAGGCGAGTCGTGGGGATCACGATCGCCTCCGCCCGCTCGGTCGCCAGCCTATCCTAGACGTTCAGGTCTACTCCGAGCACTTCCTTCGCCGCGTCCTTGAGCTTGACGAGCTTCTCGGGATCGTCCGGCGTGTTCGGGAACACGATGGCGAGGAAGAACCCCGCCTTCATGCTGATGAGACCCTTGGTCTGGACGGGATCCAGGCCCCGGTCATCGATCGTGCGGTCGATGACGCTCACGGCGTCGTAGAGCCGCCCCACTGTCCACCCCCCGTACCGCGTGCGCGCTCAGCGGGCCAAGACCCGCCCCTCCAGTACTCTCGTCGGCGCAAAACCGTCCCGACTGAAGGGTCAATCGGTCGTCGGCCACGAAAACGCGAACGGCGCCGGAGTCCGGCGCCGTCGAATCGAACGGGTCGAGAAAGAGCTAGATCGGCAGGTCGATGTCGAGCACCTCGCGCGCGGCCTGCTTGAGGCGGTCGATCTTCTCGGGATCGTCGGGGGTGTGCGGGAAGATGATCGCCAGGAAGAACCCGGCACGCATGCTCACTTCGCCTTTGACTTTGATCGGGTCGAGGCCCCTGGCCTGCGCGACACGGTCGATCTCAGCGACTCCATCGTAGAGTCGTCCCAACGCGAATCACTCCCCCGCCTGCGGCTCGTCCGAAAATCCCCTGCAGCACCATACCCCGAGCAGTACCGTTCTGCTACCCCCGATACCGGTTCGTGATAGGCATTCGGCGGTCCTTGCCAAAAGCCTTCTGAGTGATCCGCACGCCCATCGGCCCCTGGCGCCGCTTGTACTCCGCGCCGTCGGTGAGCCGCACCACCCGGTCAACCGTGCCGGGGTCGTAGCCGGCCGAGACGATCGCCTCGGCACTCCAGTCGCGCTCGACGTAGCGTTCGAGGATCGCGTCGAGCTCCTCGTAGGGCGGGAGTGAGTCTTGGTCGAGCTGATCGGGCCTGAGCTCGGCGCTCGGCGCCTTGTCGATGATCGTCTGCGGGATCACGGGTACGGCGCCCTGGCCGTTGCGCCACCGAGCGAGGTCGTACACGCGTGTCTTGAAGACGTCCTTGATGGGCGCGTATCCCCCGACCATGTCACCGTAGAGCGTCGAGTAGCCCACCGAGAGCTCGCTCTTGTTGCCCGTAGCGAGCGTGAGCCAGCCGAACTTGTTCGAGAGTCCCATCAGCAGCGTGCCGCGCACGCGCGCCTGGAGGTTCTCCTCGGCGACGTCGGGCTGCCGGTCGCCGAACGCCGGCGCGAGCGTGTCGAGGAGCGCCTGGAAGGGTCCCTCGACCGGTAACTCGAGCACTTCGATCCCCAGAGCCTCGCCCAGCTCGACCGAGTCGGTGACGCTGCCCGGTGAGGAGTAGCGGCTCGGCATCATGACGCCGTGAACATGCTCGGGGCCCAGCGCGTCGGCGGCGATCGTCGCGGTGAGCGCCGAGTCGATCCCGCCGGAAAGGCCGAGCACCACGTCGCTGAAGCCGTTCTTCGTCACGTAGTCGTGCAGTCCGAGCCCGATCGCGCGGTAGACCTCCTCATCGCCTTCGAGCTGCGGGGCCAGGTCGGACGAGGCGCCGAGCTTGGCGCCGGGCGTGAAGTCGGCGATCACCAGGTCTTCCTCGAATGCCCGCCCGCGCGCGACGACCTCGCCGGAAGGCGCGATCACGACACTACGGCCGTCGAAGACGAGTTCGTCCTGGCCGCCCACCATGTTGCAGTACGCGAGCCAGACGCCGTTGTCCCGCGCGCGGTCGCACAGCATCTCCTCGCGCTCGATCCCCTTGCCCGCATGGAACGGCGACGCCGAGACGTTGAAGACGACCTGCGCGCCCAGCTCTCTGGCCTCTGCGACGAGGTCTGGCACCCAGATGTCCTCGCAGATCGTGTTCGCGAACATCGACCCGCCGAGTTCGGTCAGGCCAGGCGCATCGCCGGGGGTGAAGTAGCGACGCTCGTCGAAGACGCCGTAGTTGGGCAAGCGGCGCTTGAAGTAGGACTGCAGGACGCGGCCGTTGCCGCAGAGCGCGACCGCGTTGTAGAGCTGGTCGCCGACGCGGTCCACGTAGCCGACGAGCGTCGAGTGAAGGCACCCCGCCGCGACCTGCTCGAGGGCCGCGAGGTTGTCGTCGACGAAGTGGTCCTTGTAGAGCAGGTCCTCGGGCGGATAGCCCGTGAGCACGAGCTCGGGCAGCAGCGTGTAGCCCGCGCCAGCCTTCTCGGCGGCCGAGATGGCCTCGAGCGCCTTGCGGACGTTGCCGGCGATGTCACCGACGGTCGGGTTGATCTGTGCGAGCGCGACGCGCATGGGCTGCTCCTCGGCATCCGGACCGATCCACGTCTCCGAGTCTACCCGACAGGTCCGTCAGCGGTTTGAGAGCGTGATGCTGACCTGCAGCGTCGTCGCGGTCGCGACCCAGATGAAGTACGGGATCAGCAGGCCCGAGACCCAACGGGAGCCGGGCAGCCACGCGAGGAACGCCCACCAGACGATGGTCGCCAGCACGACGAGGATGTCGGCGGTGGCGAGGGGCAGGTTCCGCATCCCGAAGAAGATCGGCGTGAACGCGACGTTGGCCACGAGATTCACGACGAGCGGGACCAACACGAGCTTGCCGAGGTCGCCTCGGTAGACCTTGAACGCCGTCGCCAACGCCGCGACCGCGATGATCGGGTACAGGAGCGTCCAGATCAGCCCGATCGTCTGCGGTGCGGGAGTCCACGACGGCTTCGCGAGCTCGTCGTACCACGACGACACGTACTGCACGTCGACTCCGATCCCGCTCTGTGGCCCGCGAGGCGCGGGTCGAGCCGTCGGCCTGACGGCTCTCGTCGTGTATACCCGAGCCGCCTCTAACTGGCCGGATAGACACGCCCGGCCTGCGGCGTTGCCGCGACGTTACCTACCTGCGGCGTTGCCGAAAGTGGCATGGACATCGCTTCCCTGCGCCTTCGGCCGACCGTCCGCTCATAGACAGCACGCCCACGAAGGCTGTGACGGCACGGCACGACCGCGGCACCGGCTCACGGACTCCCGAGCACGGCCCGCGGCCGTACTGCAACCGGCAGGAAGGCACTGTGTGAAGGTACGAGGGACGTTCTCATCCGGGTCGGCGATTCTCGGCCGGCTCCTCCTGGCCATCCCCCTCTCGATGGCGATCCTGATGGCGGTCCACACCGCCCCCGCACACGCTCTCACCCGCGCCGAGGTCATCGACCGCGCGCAGATCTGGGTGAAGAAGCGGGTGCCGTACAGCCAGTCCGGCTCGTATCACGGCTATCGCCGTGACTGCTCGGGCATGGTGTCCATGGCGTGGAAGCTCAAGACCTCCTACACCTCGGACACGATCCGCTCGGCAGGCCGGCGTATCTCGAAGAGCCAGCTCCAGCCCGGTGACGCGATCCGCTACCCGGGTCACGTGGCGATCTTCGCCGGCTGGAAGAACAAGCGTAAGGGCACGTACTACGCGCTCGAGCAGCCCGGTTGGGGCGGCCACGCGCACAAGAAGGTCAAGAAGTGGAAGCGCGGCTCGATGGCGCTGAGGCGCCGCGGCATCGAGGACAACCCGATCGCCGTGGCCGCAGCCACGCCGACGGCGCCCGCCGTCGCGAGCGCGACCACTCCGGCAACGACGGCGGCAGTGACCGCCGCGGCGGCTGTAGAGACCACACCCGCACCCTAGTCGCAGCACACAAGCTGACAACTGACGCGCCCCCGTCGAGATCCTCGGCGGGGGCGCGCGCGTTCCGGTCGACCTCAGTGGGTCGCTACTTGAGCGCGTTGTTGATCGATGTCTTCACACCCGCCGAGACGCTCTTGGGACCACCGAACACGAGCATCTCCTTCACGCCGGCCTTGTGCGCCGCGAGCCACGCGGCGGGAGCCGCCGAGAGCTTGATGCCGTTGGTGACCAGGAGCGGACCCCCCTTGCCGCCCACGACCGCACCGCCGGTCAGCGCGTCGGGCAGCTTCGCCGCCGCGCCGACGGAGTGATCGGACAGCCAGCCCATCGCGATGCCCTTGTCGGCGACGGCCACCGCCGTCGCGTAGCGGTCGGGACCGGCGATCCGGTTGGCTGATGGCACTCCGAGCGAGGTCAGCACCTTGGCGCTCACCGTCTTGGTGCCGCCGCCCACGTAGATGTCAGCGCCGGCCATCCCCAGGCTCTTGAGCTGCGCGGCCGTTGCCGCCGGCACCGTGTCGGCTCCGACGAGCAGGATCGGCGCCCCTTTCGACGCCGACACCGCCGAGAGGGACAGAGCGTCGAAGAACTTGTCCTGGTCGACTCCGTTGGCCACGAGCGCCACGCCGGGCATCGCCCAGCCTCTCAGCGCCTTCATCCGTGCCGCGATCGCCGCCGCCATCTCGAAACGGGTGCCCGTCGAGAGCAGCCGATCGAAGGTCACCTTGCCTGCGCTCGCGCCCAGATAGGATCTGATCTGGTCGAGCCGTGCGTTGGGGACTGAAGCCGGCCCACCGACCACGTGGACCGTCACGCCGGCCGGGTTGGCGTCGACCGCCGTCTTGATTGCGGCGAGCACCTCGCCGGGCACGCTCTTGGTCTGCGTGAGCAGGATCGGCGCGCCGTAGTAGGCCCACGAGAGGCCGGCTGCCGAGAGCGGATCGGCCGCGGCGCGGTCTTCGCCGGACGCAAGGATGAGGTCCGGCGTCTCCTTGAACCCCGGTCGCGCCTGCTGAGCGATCATCACCGATGTCGAGTAGCGGCTCGCACCGTAGACCTGGTTCGCCACGGACTTGGCGAGCGTGAGATCCACGGTCGCCGTCTCGCCGGCGACGTCGAGCAGGTTCGCGCCCGACGTCGCGCTCTCGTAGAGCGGCGCCGAGGCCGCTATCACGTAGGAATTCAAGTACTCTCCCGCCCACAGCGGGAACGAGTACGCGCCGTCCGCGCCCGTCACGGCGCAGTGAAGCACCTCACCCGTGAAGGCGTCGAGCGCAAGGACCGTCGCGCCCGACAGCGGCGCGCTCGCGCCCCCCGACGACCCGCGGACGACACCCGAGATTCTGCCGCCGCTCGGCCGGAGGTCGAGCGCCGCGTCAGCGATCGTCTCCATACCGGTCACCACGGTGAGCAGCCCTTGCAGCTTGTAGTCGTAGCCGTTCGCACCGGTCGAGAGCTCGTAGTTCGTGGCGGGCGCGACGGTGAACGAGTAGGTCCCGTCCGACTTCGTCCTGGCGCATGCGACCTGCGTCGCCCCTTGGTTGAGGGAGACGATGGCGAACGGCAGCGGCTTGCCGCTGCCGGCGTCCGTGACCATGCCACGAAGCGTCCCGGCGCCGACCGGAGCCGTGTGCTTGAGCGCCACCGTCCCCAAGTCGGCAGGGGCCGAGACGCTCGCGGTGAACGCGGTCGCCGAGGCCCAGTCGGCCTTGCCCGAGAACCACTGCGTGTCGTAGTAGCCCGACTGGTCCCAGAACTTGATCTTGAACGACCCGTTGAGCCCGTAGAGCTTGATGACGCCGTCGTTGCGCCACATCGTCGTGCCCGTCGTGAGTGCGGACGCCCCGTCACTGAGGCTGTACACGCTCCACCGCACCACGTTGGCGTCCATGGGCAGCGGGTTGCCCGCCGTGTCGGTCAGCTTGACGATGGCCGAAGGCCCTTCCGACGAGAGCGCAAAGTCGATGCCGGTCGCTCCGGACACGGTGGCGTCGACGTCAGCCGCGTCGTCGATCTCGGACTTGCCGTTGTAGTACTGGGGCTTGTAGTACGCACCCAGATGGACGAGCGCGCCGGAGCCCATGCGGTACACGCCGGGAGACACCGCAATCGAGTAGTGCCCGTTCGAATCGGTGTAGCCGAACGTGATCTGGTTCCAGCCGCCGGACCCGTTCGGCTGCGACGCCGTGACCCGGGCATCGGGCATCGGAAGACCCGTGGCCGCGCTCACCACCGTCCCCTGGATGGTGTATGCGGCATAGGCCGCTCCTGCCGGTACGAGCAGCATCACCGCCAGCAGAACCAGGAACACGAGCACGCCCCAACGTGGGCGCGGCGCTTTCACACGCATGTCTGCCTCCTCGCTCGGACCCCGGCGTTCGGGCCGCGCGGAAGCGAGATATCGATGATTGCGGTGAGCGCGGTGCGAAGCCCTGACGTACAGGTTGTACCCGCTCGCGGGAAGCCGAACCGACGCGGCCTCTCGTCAGCCGCGCTCGCCGTGAACGGCGGCGGCCAGCGCGGCGACGAATTCGCGCAGGCCGTCGAGATCGCCCTGCCGGCGCACGATCGCACTGCCCACGATCACGCCATCCGCGATCCGAGATACCGCCCCGGCCTGCTCGGCGGTCGAGACGCCAAAACCCACCGCGACGGGGAGCTCGGTGGCGCCCTTCACGCGCGCGACGAGTCCCGCGAGCTCAGCGGGGAGTTCGCCGCGCTCGCCGGTCACGCCCGTGCTCGAGACGCAGTAGACGAACCCCCGCGACATGCTCCCGACCTTCGCGAGGCGCTCGGGCGTCGAGGTGGGTGCCGCGAGGAAGACCGTGTCGATGCCGTCGGACGCCGAGAGCCACGGTCCCGCCATGTCGGGCGGCAGGTCGGGCACGATGACCCCGCCGATGCCCGCATCGCGCAGCGCGACCGCGACCTTGGGGAGCCCGGCGCGCATGAGCGGATTCAGGTAGGTCATCAGCGCGACGGGGGGCGCATCGGGCCCGGCGCCTTCGAGGAACTCGCGCGCGAGTTCGATGGTCTCGGCGAGGCCGAAGGCTCCGTCCGCCGCCGCACGGGCCGCCTCGGCGGCGTCGCGGATCGTCGGGCCGTCGGCGAGCGGGTCGGCGTAGGGCACGCCGAGCTCGATGAGGTCGGCGCCCGCCTCTGCGACCACGCGCAGCGCGTCCAGCGTGGCGGCGCGCGTCGGATACCCCGCCATCAGATAGCACACGAGCGCGGAGCGGCCCTTCGCGAACGCGCCGCCGAGACCCGTGCGGGCGTTGGCGCCGGGCGCGGGGTTCTCGGCGGCGCTAGTCAACGCCGAGACCCGCCTCACGCACGATGTCGATGTCCTTGTCGCCCCGCCCGGAGACGGTCACGACGACGACGGAGTCGGGGCCCAGCTCGTCCGCGAGACGCGGCAGCAGCGCGAGCGCGTGCGAAGACTCGATCGCCGGGATGATGCCCTCGGTACGCGTGAGCAGCTCGAAGGCGGCGAGCGCCTCGGCGTCGGTGACCGGCTCGTAGCGGACCAGGCCTTCGTCCTTGAAGTAGGCGTGCTCGGGGCCGACGCCCGGATAGTCGAGCCCGGCGCTGATGCTGTACGCCTCGAGCGGATTGCCGGCATCGTCCTGGAGCAGGTAGCTGTAGAACCCGTGCATGACGCCGGGGCTGCCCAGCGTCATCGAGGCGCCGGTCTTGTCGGTGTCGACTCCGAGCCCCGCCGCTTCGGCGCCCACGAGCGCGGGCCGGCCGAGCACCCCGTCGCCGAGCACGAACGGATAGAACGTGCCGATGGCGTTGGACCCGCCGCCCACGCACGCGACGACCGCGTCGAGCTTGCCGATCCCGCGGGCCTGGCACTGGTCGATGATCTCGAGACCGATCACGCTCTGGAAGTCCCGCACCATCATGGGATACGGGTGCGGTCCCACCGCCGAGCCGAGCACGTAGAACGTGTCCTCGACCCGCTCGACCCAGTGGCGCAACGCCGCGGTGACCGCGTCGGCGAGCGTTCCCGTGCCGTCTGCCACCGGGATGACCTCGGCGCCCAGCAAGCGCATCTTGTACACGTTGAGCGACTGGCGGCGGATGTCCTCGACGCCCATGAAGACGGCGCACTCGAGGTCCATGAGTGCCGCGGCCGTAGCGGTCGCGACGCCGTGCTGGCCTGCGCCCGTCTCGGCGATGACGCGCTTCTTGCCCATGCGCTTGGCGAGCAGGCACTGGCCGACCGTGTTGTTGATCTTGTGGGCGCCGGTGTGGCACAGGTCCTCGCGCTTGAGGTAGACGGTTCCCAGGCCCACTGCGGCGGCGAGACGGTCGGCGCGATAGAGCGGCGTGACGCGCCCGATGTAGTCGTGGCGCAGGTCCTCGAGCTCGGCCTCGAACTCCGGGTCCTCGAGCGCGCGCTCGTAGGCCTCAGTGAGCTCCTCGAGCGCGGGTATGACCGTCTCGGGGACGAACCGTCCGCCGTAGGCGCCGAAGAAGCCGGCGGCATCGGGTCCCGAGTAGACGTTCTCGGCCGAGGGGAACAGCTCGCTCATCGCACATCCTCCAAGTCGGCGTCGCGCACGGCGGCGCAGAACGCGTGGATCTTGTCATGGTCCTTGATGCCGGGGCTCGCCTCGACCCCCGACGAGACGTCGACCGCGTAGGGGCGCAGCACCGCGATGCACTCTTCGACGTTGCCCGCATGGAGTCCCCCCGCAACGAAAACGGGAGCCCAACCGGGGGCCTCGCCACTTCGCCAGTCGAAGGCTTGCGAGGTACCGCCCGCTTTGTCGGAAGAGTACGTGTCGAGAAGGAGGGCGGCGGCGTGGCCCCGGTAGGGCTCCGCGTTCTGGAAACCGAAATCCGTGCCAACATGGACGACCTTCAGCACGGGCGAACCGACCTCGTCACAGTACTCGGCTGACTCGGTGCCGCTGAGCTGCACGGTGGTCAGAGCGCACACTTCCACCGCTCGCCGAATCTCCTCGATCGGCGCGTTGACGAACACCCCCACGCGAGCGACTCCCGGCGGCACCACCGCAAGCGCGGCCGCTGCCCGCTCGACCGTCACCTGCCGAGGAGACGGCGCGAAGATGACGCCGATCGCGTCCGCTCCGGCCTCGACCGCGACCGCCGCGTCCTCGGCGTTCGTGATGCCGCATATCTTGATCCGCGTGCGGTGCAAGGTGTCTCCTCGTGCGATCGGTGTGCCTGCCGTCGGCGATCGGGAGGGCGTAGCGAGTACTCCGCAGGCCTGCCCACCGCGTTGCGGTGAGCAGGCCGAGGACCACGAGCGGAGCCCTCCCGATCGCCGCCGACCGGCGCCGGTCTTACAGGTCGTCCCCACAGAGCGTCGCACCAGCGGCAAAATCGAAGTCCTTGAGCTCGCCGGCGTTGTAGGCGGCGTAGGCTGCGAGGTCGAAGTGGCCGTGGCCTGACAGGTTGAACAGGATGCACTTGTCCTCGCCGGCGGCCTGAGCCGCGAGCGCCTCGTCGATCGCCGCGCGGATCGCGTGGCTCGACTCGGGAGCGGGCAGGATGCCCTCGGCGCGCGCGAACTGCACCGCGGCCTCGAAGCACTTGGTCTGGTCGACGGCGACCGCCTCGGCCTCGCCCTCGTAGACGAGCTGGCTGACCAGCGGCGAGTCGCCGTGGTAGCGCAGGCCGCCCGCGTGGATGCCGGCCGGCACGAAGTCGTGTCCCAGCGTGTACATGAGCATCTGCGGCGTCATGCCGGCCTCGTCGCCGAGGTCGTACTTGTACTCGCCGGCGGTCAGCGTCGGGCACGCCTTGGGCTCGACCGCGAGCAGACGCGCGTTGCTCTTGCCCTCGAGCTTGCGGTGGTAGTACGGGAACGCGAGGCCGGCGAAGTTCGAGCCGCCGCCCACGCACGCCACGACCACGTCGGGCTCGTCGTCGGCGAGTGCCATCTGCTCGATGGCCTCAAGCCCGATGACCGTCTGGTGCAGGCAGACGTGGTTGAGCACGCTGCCCAGCGCGTAGTGCGTGTCGTCGTTCTTCATCGCGACCTCGACGGCCTCGGAGATGGCGATGCCGAGCGAACCGGTCGAGTCCGGGTCCATCGCAAGCACGTGGCGGCCGGCGTCCGTCAGGGTGCTCGGCGACTTGTGCACCGTGCCGCCGTAGGTCTCCATCAGGATGCGGCGGTAGGGCTTCTGGTCGTAGCTCACGCCGACCATGAAGACCTCGACGTCGATGCCGTAGAGCGCACCGGCGATCGAGAGCGCGCTGCCCCACTGGCCGGCGCCCGTCTCGGTCGAGATCTTGGTGATGCCCTCCTGCTTGTTGTAGTACGCCTGCGGGATCGCGGTGTTGGGCTTGTGCGAGCCGGCCGGCGAGACACCCTCGTACTTGTAGTAGATGCGCACGCCCGCGGGCAGGCCGAGGTTCTTCTCGAGCTGGCGCGCGCGCAGCAGCGGTGCGGGGCGATACTCCTTGTAGACCTCGATGACCGCGCCGGGGATGTCGATCCAGCGGTCCGGCGAGGACTCCTGCTTGAGGCACTCCATCGGGAAGAGCTTCATCATGACCTCGCCGATCTGGTCCTGATTCAGCTCGACCCCGTCGGGCGTGACCACCTTGGGCGGCGCCAGCGGGTTCTTGAGGTCCGGGATGACGTTGTACCAGGCCTCGGGAATCCTGGTCTCGTCGAGGCCGAACCTGGTCTTGTCAGATGCCATGGTCGTGCTCCTTTCCCCTCCTGCGTATCGTGACGTTCGTTCCCCTGCGTCGGATCTTCATCTATCGGCTCACGAGCGCCGAGACGCCCGTCAACTCCTCGAGCACGTCTTCGGGAAACTCCGCGCGCATGAGTTCCTCCCCGACGAGTACCGCGTGCGCCCCGGCCTCGGCCGCCGCCACGACGTCCGATCGCGCGTGGACTCCGCTCGCGGCGACGACCGTCGCGCCGGTGCGCGCGGCTTCGGCGACGACGAGCCGCGCGCGGACCGGGTCGATCTCGAGCGTGTGCAGGTCTCGGCTGTTCACCGCGACCAGCGACGCGCCCGCGGCGATCGCGACGGCGAGCTCCTCCTCGTCGACCACCTCGACGAGCGGAGCGAGCCCCAGCGTGGTTGCGAGATCGACGAACTCGGCCACGCGCTCGCCGAGCACGCTCACCATGAGCAGCACCGCATCGGCGCCGTGGCCCCGGGCCGCGAACAGCTGCACGGGGTCGACCACGAAGTCCTTGCACAGTACGGGGATGTCAACCGCATCAGCGACGTCGGAGAGATCGCCGAAGCTGCCCCCGAACGACTCCGGCTCGGTGAGCACGCTGATCGCGGCGGCTCCGCCGTCCTGGTAGTGGAGCGCCTGCTTCGACGCCTCGCACTCAGGCGCGATGGGCCCGACGCTCGGCGAAGCCTTCTTGACCTCGGCGATCACCGCGACGTCGGGACGGTCGGAAAGCGCCGACGCGAAGTCGCGCACCGGCCGAGCGCACGCGACGAGCCGCTCGCGGTCGCCGGGCGAGAGCGAGCCGAACTCCGCTGCGATGCGGGCCCTGCGGCGCACGATCATGTCGTCGAGGAAGCTCACGAGGCGGCTCCTGCGGGGCGCACGGCGCCCTCGGCGGCCGCAGTGCCGCCGGCGGCCGCCTCGGCCTCCTCGGCGGCGATGCGTCCGCTCACGGCGACGAGCGCCTCAAGAGCGGCGAGCGCCCGGCCGCTGTCGATGGAGTCGCGCGCGGCGGTGACGCCCTCGGCGAGGTCGCCGACGCGGCCCGCTGCCAGCAGGGCTGCGGCGGCGTTGAGCACCACGACGTCGCGTCGCGGGCTGACCTCGCCGGACAGCACCGAGCGCACGATCGCGGCATTCTCGGCGGCGTTGCCCCCGGCGATGTCGGCGAGGGTACCGCGCGCGATCCCGACCGACTCGGGCGTGACCTGGTAGGTCCGCACGGCGCCCGTCTCGGCGTCGAACTCCGCCACGGTGGTCGGGCCGCTCGCCGAGACCTCGTCCATGCCCGGATGGCCGTGGACCACGAGGACCTTCTCGGCGCCGAGACGCCCGGCGACCTCGGCCATGACCGGCGCGAGGGCGGGGTCGTAGACGCCGAGGAGCTGGCGCTTGGCGCCGGCCGGGTTGGTGAGGGGGCCGAGGATGTTGAAGACGGTGCGGATGCCGATCTCGCGGCGCGTCGGGCCCGCGTGGCGCATCGAGGAGTGGAGCGCCTGGGCGAAGAGGAAGCCGACGCCGGCATCGTCGATGCAGCGCGCGACGCCGGCCGGCGAGAGCGACAGGTCGATGCCGAGCGCCTCGAGCACGTCCGCGCTGCCCGCCGCGCT
>CAZXWK010000050.1:0-4187 GCA_964644675.1 uncultured Eubacteriales bacterium
AGCGCGAGCGCCAGAGTCCTCCCCAGTCGTGGGATCCGCCCCAACAGGCCCGCCAACGCGTACACGATGAGTGCGGCACCGAGCGGGACCAGCACCTGATGCCGGCTGTCCCAACTCTCCGGGCCGATCGCCTGCGGGAACTTGCCCACCGCCAGGTACGGAAAGACGCTCAGAACGAAGGCGGTGACGCCAAAGCCCAGGATCGAGAGCTGCTGCAGGACCGAGCCCTCCACGTCCAGGCGAGCGCGAAAGGCGAGCAGCAGGAAGAGGACGACCGCGACCACGAGCGCCCAAACCGTGGGTGCGGCGAGCGGAGCCCAAAGCGACGCTCTGGCGGCCGCAGGCAGCAGGCTCCACGCGGCCCCGACTCCTTCCGACTTCAAGACGTTGTACTCGGCGTACAAGCCCCACGGCGACAGGTACGTGTTTCGCACCCAGAGCACGATGAAGGGCAGCGCGAGGACGAACCCGTACCGCCGAAGCAGGGCCGGCACGGTGCCCGCGACTTTGAGCTGGTGCCGTTGCGCCACCAGCACGTACATCGGTACGAGCGCGATGAAGGCCATCAGCGAGTTCGTCGTGACCAGAGCCGCGAAGAAGAGCAGCCCCACCACCATGCGGCGCGCGAGACGCGGCTCCTCAAGATCGCGCGCGACCAGGTACGTCGCGTAGTAGAAGGCCGCGACGGAAGCGGTGTACTGGAAGTTGATGTGTGCGAACCGGGCGCTGTTGACCGGGAACACGGCAAAGAGCGCCGGGATGAGCACCTGTGCGCCTCGGCCGAGACCGGGAATCGAACGCAGGGTCCTGTTCAGCCAGACCGCCGACGCGAGGAACAGGGCGAACGTGAGCCAATGCGCGATGTAGTTGGCGCCCGGCACCCACGAGAGCATCATCCAGTAGAGGGGCTGCCACACCTGACCGAGCATGTTGCCCATCAAGGAGGTGTCGGGTAGGGGCAGCCGGACGAAACACCAGTCGTCCCAGTAGCGGCCGCCGTTGACGAGCATCATCCACCACGCCGCGGCGTAGACTGCCGAGATGATCACGGTGTCCACGTCGGGCTTGAAGCGGCCGAGGGAACGCGAGAGCTTCTCGGCAAAGCCTGCCGAGGACCTCGAATCCCGCCGTGTGCGAGACGCACTTCTCGAACGCCCGCCGGTGGCAGCGGTCCGCGTGCTCGTCACGAGCGCTCCGGACTCACGGGGTCGGACTCGGACCGGGGATCGATCGGCGGACGCATGCCGTCGGTGCGACGAAGCACCGCAAGCCGGCACATCTCGGTCAAGTCCACACCCTCCTGGCGGCGTCAAAACGGGTCGATCGGATTATACGACCCCCACGTGCGGCGCGACGCCGACGCACACGCGAAGCACGTCCGCTCCGCACGCGTGGGGGTATCCGCGGGCCGACTCCCGAGTGCTCGACGGAGCGAATCTCGGCCCAACTCTTCTGCTAGCATAGCGCGCATGAAGGGTCGGTCGATACGCATGACTGGGGAAGGGGCTCGGCACTTGCGCGACACGGACACAGGATGGGTCGCGTGAGGGCGGTAGTCACCGGGGCGACCGGGTACGTCGGCACGCGCTTGGTCGGAAGCCTGTTGCGCGAGGGCTGGGAACTGATGGCCGTGGTTCAACCGGCCGATCCCGCCCCGCTTCCTCCCGCGGTGCTTCGCGTCGAGGACACCGGCAGCTCCCTCGCCAACGCCGCTCTGCTCGCGGAGTTCCACCCCGACGTGGTGCTCCACCTCGCGGCCTGCCAGTTCCAGCACGACAGCCCCGACGCGGCCGACGCCCTCATGGAGGCGAACGTCAGCTTCGGAGCCCGCATGCTTGCGGCCGCTGCTCAGGCCGGAGCGCGGGGCGTGGTCGCCGCGGGCTCGTTCCAGACCCACGGTCGCGGGACGGCGGACTACGCGCCCCAGACGCTCTACGCCGCGACCAAGCAGGCATTCAGTGACATCGCGGCGCACTACAACCGGTGGACGCCGCTTCGGGTCGTGGTGTTGGAGCTGTCCGACACGTACGGCCCGGAAGATCCCCGGCCCAAGTTCCTGAACCTGCTCGCCGACGCCGCGCGCACGGGACAGCCGCTCGACGCCACCCCGGGCGAGCAGGTACTGCACCCGCTGCACGTCGATGACGTGGTGGGTGCGTTCACCGCCGCGGCCGGACTGCTGTGCGCCGGCGCCGATCTTGGCAGCGAGTACTCCGTCAGCGGCCCGCGCGGTGTGACCTTGCGGGAGCTGGCCGATGCCTTCCGAGAAGCCACCGGGCTGGACCCCGACGTACGCTTCGGTGCGCGGGAGTACCGCCCCAACGAGATCATGAACCCCTACCTCGGCCCCACGCTGCCGGGCTGGTCGCCTTCGATCCAACTTGAGGACGGCCTGCGGGCTGTGTATGGAGCCAAGACGAGAAGCGGGCTGCCCTCATGACGTCGCTCCCCCTGATCTCCGTGGTCGTGCCGGTCTACAACGAGCGTGACAACCTCGAGACGCTGCACGCCCGAGTCGCCGCCGTCTTCGAGGGGCTCGCGGACCGATACGACTTCGAGCTGGTGTTCACCGACAACCACAGCACCGACGGCTCCTTTGATGAGATCGTGCGGCTCGCGAGTGTCGACCCTCGGATTCGCGGCTACCGGTTCTCCCGCAACTTCGGCTTCCAGAGGTCGATCCTCGAAGGACTGCGGCGGGCACGCGGCGCCGCCGCGATCGAACTCGATGCCGACCTGCAGGACCCGCCGGAGCTGATTCCCGAGTTCCTCAGGCTCTGGGAGCTCGGACACGCGGTCGTGTACGGGGTGCGCAAGAAGCGCCCGGAGCCCTGGTACATCGAGTCGAGCCGCCGGGTCTTCTACCGACTCGCCAACACCCTGAGCGAGGACGATCTGCCCGTCGACGCCGGTGACTTTCGCCTGGTGGACCGCAGGGTCCTCGACGTCCTGCGGCAGGTCGAGGACGCGCAGCCGTACCTTCGCGGAACCATCGCGGCGATGGGATTCGATCAGATCGGTGTCGACTACGAGCGAGATGCGCGGACCCAAGGTGCGAGCAAGTTCTCGCTCGGCGACATGACGAGCATCGCGGTCGACGGGATCCTGAACCACTCGCTCGTGCCGCTGCGGATCGCCACCTACACCGGAGTCATCGTCGCCGGGCTCAGCGTCATCACCGCGATCGGCTATCTGGTGGGCCGGTTTGCCTTCGGCATCGACTGGCCACCGGGATTCGCGACGACCACCATCCTCATCCTGCTCGGGATGGCCCTGAACGCCCTCTTCCTGGGAGTCATCGGCGAGTACCTCGGCCGAATCTACCGGCAGGTGAAGCTGGGGCCCAACACGATCGTGGAGCGCACGACCCCGGGCGCGGAGCCCGCCGAGGACTAGCGCAACCGCCCGGCAGCGTCGGGCTCGGCCGCCTACGAGTCGCCCGCGAGCCTGCCGAGGTCGGCGTCGACCATCATCTCGACGAGCTCGGTGAAGCTGACGCGCGGCTCCCATCCCAAGACCCGCCGGGCCTTGGACGGGTCCCCGAAGAAGATGTTCACGTCGACCGGCCTGAAGAACTTGGGATCGACGACGACGAACTCCTCGTAGTCCAGCCCCAGCCGAGAGAACGCGGCCTCGCAGAACTCGCGGACGGTATGCGTCTGCCCGGAGGCGACCACGTAGTCGTCAGGCCGGTCCTGCTGGAGCATCAGCCACATCGCCTCCACGTAGTCGCCGGCGAAGCCCCAGTCGCGGCGGGCGTCGAGGTTGCCCAGCCGCAGCTCGGTGGCGAGCCCCAGCTTGCAGCGCACCGCACCGTCGGTGATCTTGCGCGTCACGAACTGCATGCCTCGGCGAGGAGACTCGTGGTTGAACATGATGCCGTTGCTCGCGTGCATCGCGTAGGAGTCGCGATAGCTGCCCACGATGTGGAACGCGTACGTCTTGCTCGCGGCGTAGGGAGACCGGGGGTGCAGCGGGGTGTCCTCGGTCTGCGGCATCTCGGCGGCGTTGCCGAACATCTCGGCCGAGGCGGCCTGGAAGAAGCGTGCCTGCGGCGCGATCGAGCGCAGCGCCTCCAGCAGGCGCAGGACGCCGACCGCGTTGACCTCGGTGGTCGAGATCGCGGCGTCGAACGAGTCGCCCACCGACGACTGCGCCGCGAAGTTGTACACCTCGTCGGGACGCGA
>CAZXWK010000050.1:4287-13004 GCA_964644675.1 uncultured Eubacteriales bacterium
GGGTCGCCGAGAAGCAGGTCGACCTCGGCCGGGCGAACGAAGCGCGGATCGACGACCACGTAGTCCTCGTAGTCGAGACCCACGCGCGAGAAAGCGATCTCGCAGAACTCGCGCACGGTGTGCGTCTCGCCGGTCGCGACCACGTAGTCGCCCGGCTCGTCCTGCTGGAGCATGAGCCACATCATCTCGACGTAGTCGCCCGCGAAGCCCCAGTCGCGCTTGGCGTCGAGGTTGCCCAGCCGAAGCTCGTTCGCGAGCCCCAGCTTGATCTTGGCGACGCCGTCAGTGATCTTGCGGGTCACGAACTCCAGGCCGCGGCGCGGCGACTCGTGGTTGAAGAGGATGCCGTTGCTCGCGTGCATATCGAAGGACTCGCGGTAGTTCAGCGTGATGTAGTAGCCGTAGACCTTGGCCACCCCGTAGGGCGAACGCGGGTGGAAGGGCGTGTCCTCGGTCTGCGGGACGGCGTGCACCTTGCCGTACATCTCCGAGGAGGACGCCTGGTAGAAGCGTGCGTCGGGCTTCACGCGGCGGATCGCCTCGAGCATGCGGGTCACGCCGAGGCCGTCGACGTCGCCGGTGTTCAGCGGCACGGTCCACGAGTCGCCGACGAAGGACTGCGCGGCGAGGTTGTAGACCTCGTCGGCCTCGGAGGCGATCATCGCGTCGATGAGCGAGGTCTGGTCGCTCATGTCGCCGACGATGAGATTGATGCGGTCGAGGATGTGGTCTATGCGACCCGTCGACGGGTTGGCGGTTCGACGGATGAGTCCGTGAACGTCGTAGCCCTTATCGAGCAGAAGCTCGGCGAGGTACGAACCGTCCTGACCGGTGATACCGGTGATGAGTGCGCTCTTGGTCATTCGGAAAGGCCTCCTGGCTGCTCGGAAGTCAGGTGGAGTGTACCAGAGCCGCACCCGGCGACCTCCATCGGAAGCCACATGCGGTAGAGTGGTCGCCGAGCACGGCGACCCAGATCCCAGCCTCACACACCGGAGCACTTCAGTCCCCATGAGCGAGAAGCGACGCATCGTAACCAACACTCTCGCCAACGGCGGCGCGCAAGTGACCACCCTGGTCGCCAGCCTCGTCTTCATGCCGCTGCTGATCAAGGCCTTCGGGCTGAGCGACTACGGCCTGTACCTCATCGTGTCGTCGGTCGCCCAGTACGCGCAGCTGCTCGACTTCGGCGTCGGCGCGTCGCTGACCAAGATGATCGCGCAGCACCTGGCCGAGGATGACCGCGAGAGCATCGGCGCCCTGGTCTCGGCCGCCCTGATCTTCTACGTCATCATCGGCGCCGTCTCCGCGGCGATCATGGTCGTGCTCGCATTCACTGCCGGCACGGTGTTCAAGGTGGATGCGTCCGGTGCCGTGCTCCTGCGCAACATGTTCCTGGTGGCGGCGGGATTCTCGCTTTGGATGTGGCCCGCCAACACGTTCGTCTACGTACTCAACGGCTTCCAGAAGTACACGGTCACCGCACGCGTGCAGCTGGGCGTGACCATCGGGATCGTCGCCGCCTACGTCGCCGTTCTGGCCACGCACCAAGGGCCGGTCGTGATGCTGGCGGCGACTTCGGCCGTCACCATGGCTGGGTCGCTCGTCAACATCTTCGTGGCGATCCGGATGATGCGGGGCATCCGCATCGCACCGACCATGGCCGAGGCGACCCACCTTCAGCGCATATTCAGCTTCAGCTGGGCGATCTTCCTGGTTCAGCTCTCGACGGTGGTCCTCTACCAGCAGACAGACCGCCTGGTGCTGGGAATCTTCGTGGGCGGTGCCGCGGTCGGCCTGTACGAAGCCGCCGGCAAGTTCCAGGGCTTCGTCACGCAACTCGTGGGGTTTGCCAACTCGGCCGTCATCCCGATGGCGTCGCATCTCGACGCGTCGGGCGCGGATGAGAAGCTCAAGTCACTGTTCCTCCGTGGTACCAAGTACGTGCTCGCGCTGGTGACACCGGTCGTCATCTGTCTGATGGTGCTGGCGCAGCCGATTCTCACCCGATGGCTCGGTCCGAGCTTCGGCGCCATGGCGAGGGACGCTCAGATCCTCGTCTTCCCACACCTGCTGATCGCCGGCGGCACGATCGGCGACAGCATCATCGTCGGCACCGGGGCCATCAAGCGCCGGCTGCCGTACTCGCTGAGCATGGTCGTGGGCAACCTGGTGCTGAGCCTGCTGCTGGTCAAGCCGTTCGGCATCCGGGGCGTGGTTCTGGGCACGGCGATCCCGTACCTGATCGACTTCCCTATCCACATGTGGTGGCTGCTGCGCGAGCTCAAGGTGCCCGCATCGCGATGGGTGCGCGAGGTGGTCGTACCGGTGTATCCGCTGCTGCTCGTGCCGCTCGCGGTCAGCGTCGCCGGCTACTTCTCGCCGCTGTCCGGATCGCTCATCGGACTCGCCGCGATCGGCGCGGCCAGCGTGGCCGCCTACCTTCTCGGCGTGTTCGCGTTCGGGTTGTCCGCGGCCGAGCGCAGTGAGGTTCGCGCGCTGTCCGGCAGCGTCAGGCAGCGCCTGAAGCGCGGGTAGCGAGCAGCTCGGGCAGCTCGATCGAGCGAGGAGTCGGCCCGTGACCGCGTCGAGCTAGCCCCGCACCGTCCGGATGATCACGTCGGCCATGTGGGCGAGCATCTCGTCGGTCATGCCCGGGTAGACGCCGATCCAGAACGCGTCGTTCATGATGCGATCGGTGTTGGTCAACTCGCCCACGACGCGGTAGCCCTCACCGCTCTCGCGCATCGAGTCGAAGACCGGCTGGCGGATCATGTTGCCCGCGAAGAGCATGCGGGTCTGGACCTTGGCCGCTTCGAGCGCCCCTACGAGCTTGTCGCGCGTCACGGTGGCGCCTTCGCGCACCGTGATCAGGAAGCCGAACCACGAGGGGTCGGAGCCCTCGGTGGGCTCGGGCAGGATCAGCACATCGGCCACAGGTTGCAGCGCGTCGTAGAGGAAGCGGTAGTTGTGACGACGCGCGGCGACGAACTCGGGCATCTTCTCGAGCTGCGCGACGCCCACGGCGGCCTGCATGTCGCTGACCTTGAGGTTGTAGCCCCACTCGGAGTAGACGTACTTGTGGTCGTAGCCGAAGGGCAGCGTGCCGAACTGCTGGCTGAAGCGCCGGCCGCACGTGTTGTCCTTGCCGCTGGGGCACCAGCAGTCGCGGCCCCAGTCGCGGATCGACAGCATGATCTGCGCGAGCTGCCGGTCGTCGGTGTAGACCGCGCCGCCCTCGCCCATGGTCATGTGGTGCGGCGGGTAGAAGCTCGAGGTGCCGATGTGGCCGTACGTACCGGTCTTCTTGCCGCGGTACTCGCCACCCAGCGCGTCGCAGTTGTCCTCGACGAGCCACAGCCCATGCGCGTCGCAGAACGACTTGACCGCGGCGATGTCGAACGGGTTGCCCAGGGTGTGGGCGACCATGACCGCCTTGGAGCGGTCCGAGAGCGCCGCCTCGAGCTGGGCGGGATCGATGTCGTAGGTGCCGAGCCGCACGTCCACGAAGACCGGCACCGCGCCGTACTGCACGACGGGCGCGATGGTCGTGGGGAAGCCTGCTGCCACGGTGATGACCTCGTCGCCGCGCCGGATCCGGCGGTCGCCCAGCTTCTCGCTGGTCAGGGCGGCGAACGCGAGCAGGTTGGCGCTCGAGCCGGAGTTCACCAGGAGCGCCGTGCCCACGCCCAGGTACGCGGCGAGGTCCTCCTCGAACTTCTTGGACCAACGCCCGAATGTCAGCCAGAAGTCGAGCGACGAGTCCACGAGGTTCACGATCTCACGCTCGTCGAAGACGCGGCCGCCGTAGGCGACACGCGACTCGCCCGGCACGAATGCGGGCTTCTCGGCGAACTCGACCTCGTAGTACTCGCGGACCTTGTCGAGGATCTCGGCTCGGATACGTGCGGAAGTGCGGGGGTCACTCATGTCTGAAGGCTCCTCGGGGTGTCTCTCGGTTCGAAACGCTGCGCTATCGCGCCCACGCGACGCCAGCGGCGCGAGCGGCGTCGACGTAGGAGGCGATGCAGTCGGATGTCAGGCGCTCGGCATCGGCGGGAGCGCCATAGTAGCCGCGGTACCACGCGGTCGTCTCGCGGATCGCCTCGGTGGCCGTCCAGGCCGGCCACCACGACAACAGGTCGGCGGCCTTGGAGCAGTCGAGCTTGAGGAAGCGCGCCTCGTGCGGGTGGCGCGCGCCGGGAGCCGGTCCGACCCGCTCGCCGGAGCCCCACTCGGTCAGGACCGCGTCGACGACCTCGGCGACGGTGAGGTTGCCGGTCGGCGCGGGCCCGAAGTTCCAGGCGCCCTCGACCGCCTTGCCCTCCGAGTACATCCGCGCGGCGAGCCACAGGTAGGCTGACGTCGGTTCGAGGACGTGCTGCCACGGACGCACCGCGTCGGGGTTCCTGAGCTGCACCGGCTGCCCCTGCGACAGTGCGCGCATGCAGTCGGGGACGATGCGGTCCAGCGCCCAGTCTCCGCCGCCGATCACGTTGCCGGCGCGCGCGCTGGCCACCGAGCACGAACCCTCGGCGTCGAAGAACGACTGGCGGTAGGCCGCCGTGACGAGCTCCGCGCACCCCTTGCTCGCCGAGTAGGGGTCGTAGCCGCCCATGGGGTCGTTCTCGCGATACGCGAACTCCCACTCGCGGTTCTCGTAGCACTTGTCGCTGGTGACGTTGAGCAGCGCGCGGACGCTTCCCGCGGAGCGGGCTGCCTCGATCACGTTGACCGTGCCCATGACGTTGGTCTCGAACGTGGCGACCGGCTCGTCGTAGGAGAGCCGCACGAGCGGCTGCGCGGCCTCGTGGATCACGATCTCGGGCTGCGCCTCGAGCATGACCGAGCGCAGGCGGGAGAGGTCGCGGACATCGCCGATGTGGTGGTCGATGCGGGACTGGAGGCCGAGCGCGTCGAACAGCGCGGGCTCGGTGGGCGGCTCGAGGGCGTAACCCGTGACGTGGGCGCCGAGCTCGAGCAGCCAGTAGGTGATCCAGGATCCCTTGAAGCCCGTGTGGCCGGTGACCATGACCCGGCGACCCGAGTAGACGCCTCCGAACAGACGCGACTCGTCGATCAAGCGGATCACCACACCTTCCAGGGCGCCCTGCCCTGATCCCACAGCTCCTCGAGGTACATCTTGTCTCGGAGGGTGTCCATGGGCTGCCAGAAGCCGGAGTGCTTGAACGCGGCCAGCTTGCCGTCGGTCGCCAGCGACTCGAGCGGCGAGCGCTCGAGGATGGTGCTGTCGCCCTCGATGCGGTCGAAGATGGTCGGCTCGACGACGAAGAAGCCGCCGTTGATCCAGTCGCCGTCGCCCAGCGGCTTCTCTCGGAATCGCTCCACCCGATCGCCCGAGCTCAGCTCGAGCGCGCCGAAGCGGCCGAGGGGCTGCACGGCGGTCAGCGTCGCCTCGCATCCGGACGCGCGGTGGAACTCGACGAGCGCCTTCACGTCGACGTCGGCCACTCCGTCACCGTACGTGAGGAGGAACGGCTCGCCGCCCACGTACGGCGCTATGCGCTTCACGCGTCCGCCGGTCATGGTCTCGGCACCCGTGTCGACCACGGTGACGCGCCATGGCTCGTTCGCGTCCTGGTGGACGTTCTTCTCGCGGGTCCGCATGTCGAAGGTCACGTCACAGTTGTGCAGCCAGTAGTTATGGAAGTACTCCTTGATCTGGTAGCACTTGTAGCCGCCACAGATCACGAAGTCGTTGAATCCGTGATGGCTGTAGATCTTCATGATGTGCCACAGGATCGGCTTGTCGCCGATCTCGGCCATCGGCTTGGGCCGAAGCGAGGTCTCCTCCGAGAGCCGAGTACCGAGCCCACCGGCGAGAATGACGACCTTCATCGAGCCTCCAGACAACTACAGGGAACGGTGCGCGAACGCGCCTGCCGATTATACATGGCTCCCCCGACACCCCCGCCGAGACAACCCGCGGCGCCGGCCACGTGCGAAACGACCTCGCAGCTCACGGTCATTCGGGAGCGTACTTCCTCTCCCAATACGCCGGGCGATACGTCTTGGTCTTGACGACGAGTGCCTTGTCGAGCTCGCGGTAGAGGCGCTCGCGGTCGATCCAGTCGAGCAGCGAGAGCTTGAAGACGGTGAAGCCGCTCCCCAGGTCCAGAGAGCCCTCGGTGATCGTCGCGACCCGGTCGGGCCCCTGGCCCTGGTAGTCGCCGGTCTTGTAGTAGGGCTGCTTGATGAAGAGGCCCCGCGCCCGAGCGTAGTCGAACCAGGTCCCACGGCGGATGTAGGGATACCCCAACCGGGACTGGTCGCCGTACGCCTCGGCGAGCAGGCCCGTGAACTGGTACGGGACCCATTCGACACGGGTCTGGTTCCAGTCGAGGACCTTGTCCTCGAAGACGATGAAGCGGCCACTCCTGATCGACCCGTCCTGCTCCATCTTGCGAAGCAGCGCCTCCTGCTTCAACCAGTCGCGCTGGAAGTCGATGTAGCTGTTGAAGTGGCTACCGACGCTCACGGCCACGACCACGGCCAGCGTCGCCACCGTCAGGTACCTGCCGATCCGTCCGAGCACGGCGTGTGGCTGCAGGAGCGCCACGAGGAGCAGCGCGGCCCCGATCGGCACGAGGAGTTGGTGCCGGGTGTCCCAGCCCAGATCGGACGGCAGCTTGCCGACGATGACGTAGGGCAGCACGGCTGCGGCGATGAGGAACAGTCCCGCGTGCAGCATCCACTTGGGGCTGCCGTCCTCACGCATGGGCCACTTCCACATGCCAAGCACCACGAGCAGGGCCGCGAACCCGCCGATCAGCAGGATCGGCTTCAGGCCCACGTGAACGAATCCGGCCCTGACCGCGCCGGGCATCGCCTCGACGAGAGCGTAGAGCGTAGAGTTCACCGACCCCCGCGCAAGGTCGCCGAGAAGACCCGTCGTGCCGGCGCCCAGCTCGTTGTAGTCGTGATAGAGCCCCGAGGGCTTGAACCACACCTGCGTGATCGCCCAGTAGACCACCGGCAGCACGAGCAGCGCCGCGCGTTTCCACAGCCGCTGGGCGATCGAGCGCACGTTCCAGCGATCGGGCGCGTCGGTCATGACGAGCACCGCCGGAACGATCGCGTAGAACAGCACGAGCAGCGAGGCGATGTGGAAGGACACCAGGAACAGCGCCGCAGCACAGACCTGGACCCAGATCTCCTGCTTGGGTGCTCGGACGACGAGGAGCCACACGGCGAACAGGAACACCGCGACCGAGAACCCGTAGCCGACCATGACCAGCGCGATCCGCGCCTGGTACACGGGCCACACGGAGAACAGCACGCCCGCCCAAACGGCGGTCGAGACGGACACCCCCGGCAGCCTGCGCAGGATGTCGAACAGGAGCAGAGCCGCTGCCAGCAGCGAAGCGAACGCCAGGAAGCGGTTGAACGTGATGCCGGCCTGGCTGTAGAAGAACAGGTAGTTGATCGCTGCGGGCCACGTCGATCCCATGGCCTCGCCGGCCTTCTGGACAACGGACATGTCCTGCTGCCAGAAGACCCAGTCGTCCCAGAAGAGCCCCCGATTCATGAGGCTCCACACGTGGGCGATGCTGTAGATCAGAGCTATGAATGCGTAGGGGCCGACCCCTATACGATTGCTCGGCTCGACGCGCTGTGACGCGTCGACGTCGGCATTGGATACCATGCGAATCCATTCGTTCGCCCGGATGACGCGCTGTCCAGAATAGCAGGAGTGGTGCTAGCATTCTGTGCTGATTCTGTGCGCGACGTGTACGCGCCTATGGAGCGCGTATCGCCTGCTGCGTGCGGAGCTCGCCGAGGAAGAGGACTCCTATGACCAAGACGCTGTTGAGCGTCGTTGTGCCCTGCATGAACGAGGAAGGCAACGTCGTACCGCTCTACGAGCGCGTGGTTCAGGCCTTCGACTCGCTCCCCGACTACGACTTCGAGCTCATATTCGCGGACAACGCGTCGACCGACGACACTCAGCGTATCCTGCGTGAACTCGCCGCCAAGGACCACCGCGTCAAGGTCATCTTCAACATGCGGAACTTCGGCCACATCCGCTCGCCGTACAACGCGCTGCTCTCGGCGCACGGCGCGGCCATCATCGGTATGGTCGCCGATCTGCAGGATCCCCCCGAGCTGATTCCCGAGTTCGTCAAGGAGTGGGAAGCAGGCTATCCCATCGTCCTCGGCCAGAAGACCGAGAGCGAAGAGACGTGGGCGTTCTACCTGATCCGCAGCGTGTACTACAAGCTCGTCCGCTGGTCGGCGGACGTCGAGCTGATCGAGCAGGTCACCGGCTTCGGGCTCTACGACCGCGTGGTCATCGAGCAGCTGCGCGCGCTCGACGACCCGTACCCCTACGTCCGCGGCCTGATCTCGGAATTCGGGTACCCCATCGCGCGGATCCCCTACAAGCAGCAGAAGCGCAAGAGCGGCGTGACGAAGAACAACTTCTACACGCTCTACGACATGGCGATGCTCGGCTTCACGAGCCACTCGAAGCTGCCGTTGCGGCTCGCGCAGTTCGTCGGGTTCGGCGCCGCGATCCTGAGCCTGATCGCCGGGTTCGGCTACCTGGTGTTCAAGCTGCTCCACTGGAACGAGGTGCGGTTCGGCATCGCGCCGATGGTCATCGGACTGTTCTTCTTCTCGTCCGTGCAGCTCGCGTTCCTCGGCATCGTGGGCGAGTACGTGGGAGCCATCCACACGCAGACGCAGAAGCGGCC
>CAZXWK010000051.1:0-12866 GCA_964644675.1 uncultured Eubacteriales bacterium
ACCGCGTGCTGCTCCTGCTCGACATCGACAAAGCACTGAGCACCAAGGAATTGGACGCGGTCCAGCTCGCCACCGCCGAGGCGGCTGCGGACGCCTGATGGCACCCGTCATGGAACAGACCACCTTCGACAGGATCCGGGAGATCGTCTACGAGACGAGCGGCATCTCGCTCTCGGAGCGCAAGGAGGCGCTCGTCTCGGCGAGGGTCGGCAAGCGCATGCGCGCGCTCGGCATCCGCGACTACGCGCACTACCTCGAGTATCTCGAGGAGAACGACGGTGAAGTGGTGGGGCTGCTCGACGCGGTCTCCACGAACGTGACCAGCTACTTCCGGGAGCCTCACCACTTCGACTACCTCGGCGACGTCGTGAACGAGTGGTACGAGTCGGGCCAGCGCCGCTTCCGTTTCTGGAGCGCAGCGTGCTCGACCGGCGAAGAGCCCTACTCGCTCGCGATGGTGCTGAGGGAGGCGCTGCCCTACCCCGATGCCGACATCCGGATCCTCGCGACCGACATCTCGACCAAGGCGCTCGCGACGTGCCAGATGGCTCGCTACGACGAGCGACGGATGGAACCGGTGCCGGTCGACCTCCGCGAACGGTGGTTCACCGCCCACGGCACCCGGAGCGAGCGCGTGTGGGAACCCAAGCAGACGCTGAAGGACATGGTCGTGTTCCGCCGGCTCAATCTCTCCACGCCGCCGTTTCCCATGAAGGGCCCGCTCGACGCGGTGCTCTGCCGCAACGTGATGATCTACTTCGACGACGCCGTGCGCATCCGCCTTCTCGACGAGGCGCACCGTCTGCTCAAGCCCGGCGGACTGCTCTTCGTGGGACACGCGGAGTCGCTCGCCGGCATGATCAGTGACTTCAAGTACGTGCGGCCCTCGATCTACCGCAAGGCGTGAGCGGGGCGTGGAACGCGTCGTCGGCATATCGGAGTACGCGATCTCGGACGATCCGGACGAGACGCTCGTCACGTACTCCTTGGGCAGCTGTGTGGGCCTCGTACTCCACGATCCCGTGGCCGGAGTCGGCGGGATGCTGCACTCGATGATGCCGTCGTCACGCACCAACCCCGAGAAGGCCGCGTCCACCCCGGCCATGTACACCGACACGGGCGCCCAGATGCTCGTACAGGCCCTCTTCGACCGGGGCGCCACGCGCGCGAACCTGTGCGCCAAAGTGGTCGGCGCCGCCTCGCAGGTGGACCAGAACGGCCTCTTCCGGATCGGGGAGCGCAACCACGCGGTCGTCCGCAAGGTGCTTTGGAAGAACGAGATCCTCATCGCCGCCGAGGACGTGGGCGGCGCGGCGTCACGCACCGTGTACCTGGAGGTCGGCACCGGCCGAACCATCGTCAAGTCGGAAGGCACCGTTCGCGAGCTGTAGCGGCGGTCGAGCAAGGAGAGTACGCATGGCCTACAACATCCTGGTCGTCGATGACTCCGACGTCATCCGGGCGATGATCGCCCGAACGCTTCGCTTGGGCGGCATACACGTCGCCAACCTCTACGAAGCCGCGAACGGGCGCGAAGCCTTGGCGATCCTGCAGGACAACTGGGTCGACCTGGTCCTGGCCGACATCAACATGCCGGTCATGAACGGGGCCGACATGATCGAGCGGATGCGCGAGCAGCCCACGATGGCCGACATTCCCGTCATCGTCGTCTCGAGCGAGGGCGCAAGCAGCCGAGTCGAGGCACTCACCGACACCGGCGTCTGCGCCTGGATACGCAAGCCCTTCACGCCCGAGGAGATCCGCGACGTGATCGCCGACCTCACCGAGACCTGGCCTGGAGACGTCGAGCAGCGGGAGCACGTGGACGCCGTGCTCGGCCCGGTGCTCGAGACGTTCGCCTACGTCTTCCCTGAAGCCGTCGAGCCGACCGACCTGCCGCATGCCGGCGAGGACCTGGTGTGCGCGACGATCACCTTCAGCGGCGCGGTGAACGGGACGATGTCGCTCGCGGCCCCCTCGGAGCTGTGCGCGGAGCTGGCGGCCAACATCATGGGTACCGAGCCGGACGATCCGGACGCGCGCCTGCGCGGCGCCGACACGCTCGGCGAGATAGCCAACATCGCCGCCGGCCACGTCGCCACGCGAATCGAGCCCCACACGCACACGGACCTGCATCCGCCCGTGGTGTCCCGGCTCGAGACCGACGAGTGGGCCCGGCTGCGTGACGGCGATGGAGCCTGCTGCTACCTGGTTGAGGACCGCCCCGTGCTCGTGACGCTCTCTCTCAGAGCGCTCAAGGCCGCCTGCTAGCCGAGATGACCAACCCGTCTCAAAGCCGATCGAAGCGTGCGGTGCGCGTCCTGGTCGTGGACGACTCGGCGCTCGTTCGCCAGATCCTGTCGCGCGAGCTCGACGCCTCCGACGGGATCCGCGTGGTCGGCGCGGCAGCAGACCCGTACTCCGCGCGCGACCTCATCGTCGAGCTCGCGCCGGACGTCCTCACGCTCGATCTGGAGATGCCGCGCATGGACGGTCTCACGTTCTTGCGCAAGCTGATGCACTACCGCCCCATGCCGGTCATCGTGGTCTCCTCGCTGACCCCGGCAGGCAGCGAACTCGCGTTGCAGGCGCTCGACGCCGGCGCCGTCGACGTGATGGGCAAGCCGGGGCCCGCCTACAGCGTCGGCGACATGAGCGCGCAACTCGCCGAACGCGTCCGCGCCGCCGCCACCGCCCGCGTGGGGTCGAAGCTCGCGCCTGTCGCGCTCCCCGCACGGCGCCCGGCACTGACCACGACCACCGACAAGGTCGTCGCACTGGGAGCCTCGATCGGCGGGACCGTCGCGTTGCAGCAGGTCCTCTCGGCGATGCCGTCGAACGCACCCGGCATCGTGGTCGCGCAGCACATGCCGGAACACTTCACGGCGGCGTTCGCCCGCCGTCTGCAGGACGGCTGCGCGATCGACGTGTGCGAGGCGCGCAACGGCGACCGGGTCATGAACGGACGCGCGCTCATCGCACCAGGCAACCACCACCTGGTGCTGCGTCGCGACGGAGCGACCTACCACGTGGAAGTGCGCTCGGGTCCCGTGGTCTCGGGGCACCGCCCCTCCATCGACGTCCTCATGAAGTCGGTCGCGCGCTACGCGGGCAAGAATGCGGTGGGCGTGCTCATGACGGGAATGGGGCACGATGGCGCAGCGGGCCTGAAGGCGCTTCGCGACGCGGGAGGCAGTACGATCGCGCAGGACGAGTCGACGAGCGTGGTGTTCGGCATGGCGCGCGAGGCGATCCGCCTCGGAGCGGTCGAGACCGTACTGCCGCTCGATCAGATTGCCGCGCGTATTCTCGAGCTGGTAGAGAATACGGACTGAACCCGACTTCGACTCGGGGTGCACGATCGGCTGGCAGGGAGGCGACGGTGGCTCGGCAGACCGGCGGGATCGCGAACGACGTGCGGCGGGCCGGATTCGCCGGAGCGCTGCTGGTCGCCACGTTCCTCGCCTGCTATCTCTCCCCGCTGCCGACGGAAGCTCGGGTACGACTCGGGGCGCTGATCTTCCTCTTGCCGGTCGTCGCAGCGGGGGTGTCCTCGGACCGGGCCCGCCGGCGCTCGCACGGCGCCGAGGGGCCGATGTGGCTCCTGATGGAGCTGTCGGCATCCGCGTTCCTGGCAGGCTGGATCTACCGCGGCTACGTGGTGTTCACGACGGGCGACTATCCGCCGACCGGGTCGTTCGAGGACATCGCCATCCTCGCGGGCTACGCGCTGCTGCTTCCCTCGGCGATCCTGATCTCGGGCGGCGCCCGACTCTCACGGATCCAGTGGTTGCGGGCCATTCTGGACATGGCGGCCGCATTCCTCATCGCGGGCGCGCTCGCCTACTGGCTGTTCTTCCTCCCGCTCGTCTCGCAAGAACCCTCGGCCCCCCTCTTTGCCGAGGTGGCGCTGGCGGCCTACCCCATCCTGAGCCTGGGGCTGGTCGCCTTCGTCGCCGGCTTCGGCCGTGCGACGCGCACCCCCTGGGGACGGCTGATGCTCGCGGGATACCTCGCGGGGATGATCGCGACCACCGCGATCATCGTCGCGCTGGGCAGCGAGGGCGGCTACCATGCCGGGTCCCTCACGACCGGGCTCGCCGACGCCCTCGTCATGGCGACCTTCCTGCTGTTCGCACTCGCGGGCGTCGCGCGCGTCTCTCCCGCATACGCATCGGCCCCCACGCCGCCGCCCCTCGGCGAGACGCCAGCCTGGACCGGCGTCGTGGTCTCGTTGCTCGCGCTCGCCACGGTGCCCGCACTCATCTGGCTCGCCATCAGCGCGCCCACGCCTCAGGCGGCGATGGGCTTCGCGATCGCGGCCACCGCACTCGCCGCGGTGCTCGTCGCGCGCAACGTCACGGTGATCGTGGAGAACGCGCGCTTGGTTGAAGGCTCCCACGCCGCCGAAAGGTACCAGGCCGTCATCGAGAGCTCTCCCGTCGCGATACTGGTGCTGGATCTTGCCGGGCGCATCCTGTTCGCGAACGCCGCCGCCGTCCGGGTCCTCGAAGCGCCGTCCGCGCACGACCTCATCGGCATGGAGCGGGCCCGCTTCGCCGACCCGGACGAGATCGCCTCCGAGACGGGCGTCGACACCGGCAGCGCGGCGCGTGACGCCGCTGGCCGCATGCCCTTCTCGCTGCTGACGCCGACCCCGGCCGGCCAGACCGTCACCGCTTCGATCCTGACGCTCACGGGACGGCGTCTCTGGGTCGAGCGCACGCTGCGGGAGATCTCGTACGAGGGATCGCCCGCCGTCCTGTCCCAGCTGATCGACATCACCGACCGCGTTGAGGCCGAGCGGCGCAGCGCGGAGTATCAGTCGCGACTCGGGGCCCTGGCGGCCGACCTGCTCGCACACGAGGAAGCCGAGCAGCGCCGGTTCGCCGAGGCGCTGCACGACGACATCGGACAGCCGCTCGCGCTCGCACGCATGCACCTGTCGTCCGAGATCAACAAGACCGGCGGCGGGACGCACGCACAGGAGTCGCTGCGCTTCCTCGACATGGCAATCGCCCGGACCAGAAGCCTCACGGCCCAGATCTCTCCCCCCTTCCTCGACGACCTGGGCCTGCGCCAGGCCCTCGAATGGCTCGCCGAGCAGTTCGAGACCCAGTACGGACTGTCGGTCAGGGTGCTCGGCGATCTGGACGACTCACGCCTCGACGAGCAGGCGCGCTCGGCGCTGTTCCGAACCGCACGCGAGCTGCTCCACAACGTCGTCAAGCACGCCGCCGTCGACCAGGCGACCCTCGAGATGTCGCAGGACGAGGAGTTCGTGCAGATCAGCGTGGTGGACGAAGGTCGCGGACTGCCCGACGAGCCTCCGGACGCGGCAGGCCAGAAGGGGTTCGGGCTGCTCAGCATTCGCGAGCGGCTCCCGCGCCTGGGGGGTGGGTTCGAGATCGAGCCGTGTCCCGGCGGCGGCGTGCGTGCGAGCGCGTGGCTCCCGGTCGACAGCGCCGCGGGCACCTCGTCCACCCCGACGGCGGTCCCCCAGAGGACGGACTAGGCGAGCGGGAGCAGCACCCGGAACTCGCTGCCGGCCGCCGAGCTCTCGAACGACACCGAGCCGCCGACGCGCTCGACCGCGGCGCGCACGATCGGCAGGCCGAGACCGCTCCCCGGGTAGGCCGCGACGTTGCGCGCTCGGTGGAAGCGATCGAAGACACTCTCGCGCTCGGCTTCCGGGATGCCGACGCCGGTGTCGGCGACGGACAGCAGCGCGAAGGCTCCCTCCGCCCGTACCTCGAGCGTGACGGTGCCGCCCTCCGGCGTGAACTTGATCGCGTTGTCGAGAAGGTTGCCCAGCACGGTCTGCAACTCAGCGCGCGAGGCGGCGACCACGAGCGGTCCCTCCGCGACGTCGAGCCGCAGGTCGATGCCGGCCTGCTCGGCACGTGAAGCGACGCTGTCGGCGATCTCGCGGGCGAGCGTCGTGACGTCGACGAGCGTGGCCTCGCCGGGCTCCTCCCCCGCCTCGATGCGCGAGAGCCGCAGCAGGTTGCCCGAGAGCGCCTCGAGCCGACGGGCCTGCGCGAGCGCGCGGACCACGAGCCGGCGCTCGTCGTCGCTGGTGGCGGCCTGCTCGGCGAGTTCGAGGTCGGCCTGCAGCGCCGTCAGCGGCGTGCCGATCTCGTGCGCGGCGTCCGCGACGAAACGGCGCAGCGCGGTGACGGTCGTCTCCATGCGCCCGGCCATCGCGTTGAACGACTCGGCGAGCTTGCCCACCTCGTCGGAGCGCTCGATGTCGGCGCGCGCACTCAGGTCGCCCTCGGCCATGCGGTCGCTCGCCTGGGTGAGCTCGACGATGGGCTCGGACAGCCGCCGGGCGACCAGGTAGCCGACGAGCGCCGCGAGCGCGACGGCGAGCGCCGCCGCGAGCATCCACGCCTGCGCGACGCTCACGAGCGCGTCGGTGCCCGATGCGGGTGCTTCGGAGACGACGACGTAGGCGCCCGACGGGCCGGCCAACGCGAGCCGCAGCGAGCGCGACGAACGCGCCGAGGTCGTGCTGGCACCGCCGAAGATCCCCTCGCCAAGAGGAGCCGGAAGCCGCTCGCGGTCGTGCCCGTCCCGCTCGTGCGGGTCGCGCTGCAGCACGAGCTTGCCGGGATCGAGGTCACGCGGGGAGCCCGAGTCGGCGACGGCCGCCCCCTCCCCCGTCACGATCTTGACGCGGGTCTGCGTCGCGAGCGCCGCGAGCTGCGCCCACTCCTGGAGGCCGGCGGCACCCGACGACAGCTGCGGCGGGTCCGCGGCGATGCGCTGCGCGGCCGCCCGCAGGTACGCGTCCTCGGCGCGGCTGTAGTAGCTGCCCAGCACGCCGAGCAGGATCCCGCCGAGAATGACGGCCGTCAGGAGGGCCATACCCGCATAGGTCGCCGCGAGCCGGAACCTGAGTGAGCGCGTGGGCTGCATCGAGGCCGCCTACGTCGCCAACCGGTAGCCGATGCCCGGCACCGTCAGCACGATGCGCGGGTTGCTCGGCTCGGCTTCGATCTTCTCGCGAAGGCGTCGGACGTGGACCGAGACGGTCTTGTCGTCGTAGAACTCGCCGTCGGCGCCCCACACGTTCTCGATGAGCTGCGCGCGGGAGAAGGCCTGGCCGGGATGTTGCGCGAGGAACACGAGCAACCGGAACTCGGTCGGCGTGAGGTTGATGTCGCGCCCGCCGCGGCTCACGGTGCCGCGCCGGCGGTCGACGGTCAGGTCGTCGGCGTAGAGGACGTCCGACTCCGCCGAGGACAGCTCGCCGTACGCGCGGCGCAGCAGCGCACGGATGCGCGCGATGAGCTCGCGCAGGCGGTAGGGCTTGGTGAGGTAGTCGTCGGCGCCCATCTCGAGTCCGAGAACCTTGTCGACCTCGTCGGACTGCACGGTGAGCATGAGGATCGGCTGTCGCAGCCCGAGCTGGCGGATCTGCCGGCAGAAGTCGAAGCCGGAGCCGTCGGGCAGGCGCACGTCGAGCACGACCAGGTGCGGCGACGCGTCGCGCGCGTAGGCCACTCCGGCCGCTCCGGTCGACTCCCAGTGCACGTCGAAACCCTCGCCGCCGATGCCCTCGACGAGGGCCTCGGCGACCGCGGGGTCGTCTTCGATCACGAGGATGTTCTGGCTGCGCTCGCCCATGGTGTGAGCCTAGCACGCGAGGGCCGCCCCGGCGCTGTTCGCCGAGACGGCCCGCCGCACGCTACTGGACCTGCGGGGTCGCCTGAGGAGACTGCGGCGCGGCCTGGCCCTGGGGCAGCTGGCCGTCAGGCGCCTGCATGCCCGGGCGCCCGTGACCCCGGCCGTAGCCGTCACCGTCGCCGTCGTTCTCGCCGTCATAGCCCTGCCCCTGCGGAGGCTGGCCCTGCCGACCGCCCATCATGCCGGGACCGCCCTGCTGGAACCGACCGCCCGGCGCGCCCTGAGCCGACGCGAAGCCGGCGTCGCGGAAGCCGCGGGGACCACCGACGCGGGTGCCGACCGCGACGCCGCTCGCGAACGTGCCCGCGAGGACGACGAGGCCGACTGCGACGCTGACGCCGGCGACCACCCAGCGCTGGGTCTTGTGCGAGACCGTCTGCACGGCCGGCAGCGGCTGGCCCGCGGCCGTCTCGGGAGCGGGCGCGGAGGGGAACGGAGCGGTCTGCTCGGCGGCGGGCTGCTCGGCGATCGGCGGCTGCGGATCGAGCGGCGCAGTCTCGGCGGACTCGTTGTAGGCGTCGGACATCGTGCACCTCGTTTCTGATTGCGGGGCCGGCTGCTTCTCCGGCCGTCGTCGTCAACGGTGATGCCGCCACGTTGCGACGTGCCTGCGAGGCGGTTACGGGTCCGCAATCGGGAACGCGAGGTCGACGTCGGCAGCGATTACGAGACCGTAGACGGCTCGCAACCCCGGCAGAATCCTCGGCGGCGAAAGTCGAGAGAGCAAGGCCGGCGTGGTGCCGGCATCGCACTCGACACCGACGGAGGGACCATCATGTCCTCGCGATCAAGGCTCGTGCTCGACCTGGGGATGTTCCTGGCGATGCTCGTCGCGTTCAACCCCGCGTTCACCGGCATCGCGGTCCACGAGTGGCTCAGCGTGGCGGTCGTCGTCCCGCTGCTGTTCCACACCATCATCAACTGGGAGTGGACGCTGCACACCATCGACACCGTCACGCAGAAGCTGCTCTCGGCTTCTCGGCTGAACCTGGTCGTCGACATCGCGCTGTTCGTCTCGACCGTCGCCGTCATGCTGTCCGGGCTGCTCATCTCGCAGGCGATCTCGGGGGCCTTGGGCCTGCTCGTCGCGCCGAGCACGATGTGGGTCGCGGTGCACGCGGTCTCCGCCGACGCCACCGTGCTCCTGCTCTTCACGCACCTCGCACTGCACGGCCGTTGGATCGCGCGGACCGTGCGGTCGTACGGCCGGGCCCCGAGGCCGCACGCGATCCCGACCGCGGCCCGGCGCTAGTCGCTCGACTCGCTCGAACCGCCGACGCTCACTCCACCGGAAAGGAACCCGTCATGAAGCGCACGCTCAAGAACACGATCTCCGTGCTCATCGTCACCGTGTTCGTCGCCCTCTCGGTCTTCACCACCGTCGAACTCAGCGGCCTGGCGACCAGGACGGCTGCCGGGGGGTCGACCGCGGCAGCGCAGTACGCGACCCAGGCCAGCTACGGGACCGCCGTCGCGAGCGGGAACGCGTACGCCGCCAGCGGCAGTGGCGCCCTCACGTGCCCGAGGACCGGGTGCACGGCGTCGACGTGCCACGCCGCACGCTAGGACGCGGCGTCGGGTGCCGGCGCTTCGCCGAGCGCCTCGCGGTAGTAGCCGGCGTCCTCGGCGCTGAAGCAGCAGAAGACGACCCGGTCCGGGACCTCGTGGGCATCGAGCCAGGCCGAGACGGTCCGGACCGCGATCGCCGCCGCGGCCCGCTTGGGATAGCGGTAGGCGCCCGTCGAGATGCACGGGAACGCGACGGTCGCGCAGGCGTTCTCCTCGGCGAGGACGAGCGAACGCTCGTAGCACGAGCGAAGCAGGTCGGGCTCCCCGGACGCGCCGCCGCGCCAGACCGGGCCGACCGCGTGGATCACGTGGCGCGCGGGCAGGCGGTATCCGCCCGTGATCCGCGCGTCGCCGGTCGGGCATCCGCCGAGCGTGAGGCACTCGGCGAGGAGCCCGGGCCCGGCGGCGCGGTGGATCGCGCCGTCGACCCCGCCCCCGCCGAGCAGCGAGCTGTTCGCGGCGTTCACGATCGCGTCGACGTCGAGGCGGGTGATGTCGGCGACCACGACGCGCATGCGCGCCGTCGGGGACCCGCCGATGGCCGGACGGCCGCTGTCCGAGGTCAAGCGGCGCGCCCCCTACGGCACGGTCCAGACAAGCGCTTGCTTCGCGCCGTCCACCGTGGGCGCGTACGTGAACGTGTAGCCCTTCGAGCCGGGCGCGACCTCGTAGATGAACGTCGTCGTGGTGCCCGCGTTGGCGGGCAGCGGCGTCATGCCGACCGCGTTGTACGCCTGCCGCTTGCCGAACGGCTGGACCGGGGCGCCCGACGCGTCGGTCATCGAGAAGTCCTCGGGCTTGATCTCGAGCGTCCCCGTACCGGTGTTGGCCAGGCTCACCGAGACGAACATGAACTCCTTGCCGGCGGCCGGCGCGACCTGACCGGGCGCCTGCTGCTCGGGCGTCACACTCTGCACCGAGACCGTCCACGGGCCGGCGGTCTTCTCATCGCCCACCTTGCCGGGGCCGGTCGAGCTCTGCTCTTCGACCGGCTCGGTGGCGACCTGCGACGTCGCCGGCTCGGGCTTGGCGCCGCCGGTCCCGGACGTGCTCGCGTTGCCCGCGCACCCGGCGACCAGGGCCACCGCACACGCCAGCGCGATCGCGAGCGCGATTCGCTTCGACATCACGATCCCTCCCTCGTGCGCCCCACCGCGCACTGCAACAGACCTGCCCGCCGAGAGGCGCGACGGCGGGCCCACGCTATCTCTATCCCCGCGCGACGCCGAGAACCCCTCGCCCTGCTCGGCGACCGTGCGTCGCTACCGCAGCAGCTGCGGGAACGCGAGCGTCACCATCTCGACGAGCCGCTCGACGGGGCGCGCCAGCGCGTCGGTCACGGGAATCCCGAGCTCGGACTCGTAGCGCACGATCGCTTCGCTGATCTGGGCGTCGCTCATGTTCTCGTGGTTGATGGTCATGCCGATGACCTTGGTCGTCGCGAACGTCTCAAGGAGCTCGATCTCGCTCGCGGGCGTGGGCATGGGGACGCCGGGGAAGTCGCCCAGCCACGGGCGCGCCGGGGCGTGCTGCAAGATCACGGCGTCAGGCCGGCTGCCGCGCAGGATGAAGGTGGACGACAGGTACGCGGGGTGGCTGAGCGCACCCTGCCCCTCGATGACGATCACGTCGGGGTGCTGGCCCTCGAACGCCTCGACGACGGTCGCCTCCATCTCTCCCGAGCAGAACTGGCAGGGGATCGCGTCGAGCGCCACGCCGTAGCGCGCGCCCTGGATGAGCGCGGTCTGCCCCGTCCCGACGAACGCCGCCTTGATGCCGCGATCGTCGAGGGCGCGCGTGAGCACTTCGGCGGTGGTGCGCTTCCCGATCGCGCTGTCGGTGCCGAGCACCGCGATGCGCGGGCACGTGACCGTCGAGATGGCCCCCGAGAACAGCCGCAGGTTCTTCTTCTTGCGAGGGCGCCGCACGTCGAGGATCGTCACGCCGTGGCGCTTCGCCGCCGCCGAGAACTCGGGGTCGTCGTTGAGGAACTCGTGCAGCCCGTTGACGACGCTCATTCCGCGACCGATGGCGTCGAGCACCACGCGACGCTCCGCCGGCGAGAGCATGCCGCTGGAGGGCGCCATCCCGAAGATGAAGAAGTCGGGCACGCGATCCGCCGCGCCGACCGCCTCCGCGAGGTCGCGGCGCATCGGGATGCCGTTCGGGGAGCCGTCGAGCACCTCACCCGCATCGCGCCCTGCATAGCGGCTGTCGATCACGGAGAGGATGTCGTACTTCTCGGAGTGGCGGACCAGACCGTTGGCGGTCTTGCCGTCCATCGTGCCGAAGTTGCCTTCGCAGTAGACGACGGCGGTGGATCCGACCTGCGCCGCACTGAGAATGCGATCGGGTCGCTGGCTGCGGGCACTCGGCGGCCCGGGGTGGATGACGGTGGACATGGCGCTCCTCAATGGGACTGCGCCGCCCCGATTCCAAGGGTGATCGAGCGATGCGCAAGGCAGCCTCGCCTGGCGTGAGACCCCGACGCCGTCGGAGTCGCCGACGCGCCAGCGGGGGTGGTCCATACTACGCCCTTTACCCGCATCCCGCGGCTTCGAGCGCGCGACGGCGCCCTGCCGAGACGTGCGCGCCGGCTCCGCTCGGCTAGTCGCGCGGCAGCTGCGCGTGCAGGAACTCGAACGCGTTGGCGAGCGCGAAGCGGTCGGCGAGGTCCTCCCCGTAGGCCGCACGCACGGCGTCGAGCAGCTCGAGCAGCGACTCCGGGCCGGAGAGCTCCCCCATCGCGGCCACCCCCCAGTCACTGCCGATCGACACCGCCGTCTCGCCGGCCAGCGACGCGATCCGGTCCAGGTGGCGCATCGCCTCGTCCACGGTCCCCTGGCCCAGGAAGTCGGGGTCGAACGCGAGGCCTACCAGACCGCCGTGCTCGCCCAGCGCCCTGAGCTGGTCGTCCGAGAGTCCCCGCGGGTGGTGGGCCACCGTTCGAGAGAACGTGTGGGTCACGAGCACGGGGGCCTCGTACAGCTCGAGCGCATCGAAGAACCCGGCATCGTTGAGGTGAGCCAAATCGAGGAGCAAAGGCGTGCGATCGAGCGCCTTGACCAGCTCGCGCCCGACGGGCTTGAGATGCGCGGCGGCGTCCTCGTAGCAGCTGTAGCCGTACTCGGTCTCGTAGTTCCACGTGAGCGCGAGGCTCCGCAGCGCGCGCTCCGACCACAACCACTGAAGCGTGTCGACCTCGACCCCCGGCAGGTGGAAGCCTTCCGAGTGCGGAAGCACCCCGACGCGCGGGTCCTCCGAGTCGAGGTCACCGACGGTCGTGATGAGCCGCAGCGAGGCGTCGTGTTCCCTGAGCAGCTCGGCAAGCGCATCGAGCTGGCCGAGAAGCGACGCCTCGGGTTCGTGAGGATAGAGCGACGACCACACGGCGGCCGCGTGGGTCGAGCCCGTGAGGTGCTTCGAGCCGTATCCGGACAGGTCGCCCTCGAGCCGCAGCACGCCGGACAGCATGTCCTGGTGCAGGTCGATGAACCTGGGCAGATGCTGCACGTCGTGAGTCAGCACGCTGGGGGCCTTCGCAGTCTCGTGGCGGGTCCGAGCGCCTACTCCTCGGTGTTGCCCGCATCGTTGTCGCGGAT
>CAZXWK010000052.1:0-12781 GCA_964644675.1 uncultured Eubacteriales bacterium
GGCGAGACCGTGTAGGTCAGGCTGCCGTCCCAGGGCACCGATGTCGTCCCGGAGGGGGCCACCGAGCCATTCGCACCCGCGCTTGCATCGATCGGGTACGTGTCGATGGCGAACTCGGCGCGTATCGTGTGCGGCCCGGCCACGTGCTCGAACGTGTAGGAACCGATCGCGCCGACCGAGACGCCGTCCACCTTCACGTCCGCGATCGAGTAGTGGGCGTCCGGCGCGATCGAGTAGGTCTGCGTGCCGTCCCAAGGCACGTCGGTGCGTCCCGTCGGCGTGATCGAGCCGCCGGCGCCGGCGCTCGCATCGATCGAGTAGGTGTCGATCGCGAACGTGGCCGTGGCCTCGATGTCGCCGGCCACGTTCGTGTCGTGCCGGGTGGCTGTGGTGATACCGTCCGACCACGCGACGAAGTGGTGGTGTTCCGAGGGGACCGCCGTGACGGCAACCCCGTCGTTGCTGTGGCGGTCGACCAGGTCGCTCACGCGGACCAGGGTCACGGGTTGCGCCGCGATATGCTCGATGATGCTGCGGAACTCCGGTCCGGCGATGTTGTACGAGTCCGTGACGTCGGTGACGCCGTGGAACATGAACACGGCGAGCGATCCGTGGGCGACGGCCCGGTCCACCTGTGCTGCGACCTGTGCCGTGAGGGTCGGCTGTGTCGACTTGATCCGGTAGGGGTCGAACAGGGGCAGCGTCGTCGGCCCCGGCTGTGTCCCTCGGCCCGACCGCATGCCGGCGGCCCGCATGACCGCGAGTGTGGTGGCGTCGTAGGAGCCGTGGGGGTAGGCGACATCGCTCGCCGCCTCCGGGAAGCCGTTCGCGATCAACCAGTCGCGGGCTTGCGTGAGCTGTGCCTGCACCTGCGCGGGCGTGAGCGCGGTGAGATACGGGTGGCTATAGCTGTGGTTCGCGATATCCCACCCGCCCGCCTGCATGGCGTGCAGCTGGTCGACCGTCATGTAGCCGGGCGTGCCGAGGGTCGCGGGGATCGAGTACATCGAGCCGGGTATTCCCAGCTGCCGCATGTACGGGAAGCCGTTGGCGAACGCGGACTCGGCGGCGTCATCGAACGTGACGGCGACCATCGGCGTGCCCGCTGCGCGCTGGTACAGGGAGTCGAAGCTGATATTTGAAGTCGTCGCGCTCGAAACGCCGATACGCACGTAGTCATAGGGGTCGGACCACGTCGCCCCGTAGAACGGGGTGAAGTCGCTCTTGGCGAGGCTGACCACGTTCCAGCCCTGCTGCAGCGTGTCGCGTGGGATGGTCGCGGTGAGCCGTGCCGAGGAGTTCCCGAACGTCAGCGTGATGTCCGGGCGGGTCGTGAGCGGGTCCTCGGCGATGAAGAAATAGAGCTTGAACGGCGCCGAGGAGGACAGCTCGAGCGGGACGTTGCGGCGCGACAGGACCGGAGTCCCCGCGACTGAAGTGAGCTTGAGCGAGGTCGGGCCGTGCAGCACGTTCACGGTGTCGGTGGCCGCCGTGCCGCCCGAGGTGGTCCACTCGGCGACCTTCTCGAAGCCCTCGAGCTCGGTCGCGGCGGTTCCGGCACGCACGGTCTGGGTCGCGTCGCCCACGAGCGAGCCGCCGTCGGCCGCGTGGTAGGTGAGCGTATGGGTCTGCTCGGCGGACACCGAGAACGCCCACGCCTTGCTCGCGATCGCGCCGTTCTCGGCGACGAAGGTGACGGTCGCGTCGTGCGAGCCCTTGGCCAGGTCGTAGGTGGGGAAGCTCGCAACGGCCTCGGGAGTGCCGGTGCCGGCGATGCTGAGCGCGACGGGCGCGCCGTCGATCGTCGCGGTGGCCTCGACGATGGCTCGGCCGGCGTTGTCGGTCGCGCTCACCGAGACGTCGGGATCGGTCATGCCCAGAACCGCGCCGGACTCCGGCGTCTCTGCGAACACGAGAGGCTCGGTGGCGCTCGGGCCGAACTGCACGCTGATGGTGTGGGCTTGGCTGACGTGATCGAACGTGTACGACGTGACCGGTCCGACCGAGACGCCGTCCACCAGCACTCGGAAGATGCGGTGCGTGCCGTCGGGCGTGATCTGAAACGTCTGCGAGCCGTCCCAAGGCACCTGCGTGACGCCGGCGGGGGAGATCGCGCCGCCTTCGCCAACGGTCGCGGTGATCGGGAACGTGTCGATTGCGAAGGTCGCGGTCGCCTCGAGGTTCGCGACGACGTTGCGGTCGCGCCGCGTCGGCGTCGACACGCCGTCGGACCAGCCGGTGAAGTGGTGGTGCGGGTCCGGCACGGCTGTGACCGAGAGGCCGTCGCTGCTGTGGTGGTCGATCACGTCGCTCATCCGCGCGAGCTGCACGGGTTGCGCATCGATGTAGTCGACGAGCGCCTGGAAGTCCGCGTTGGGGAAGTTGTAGGTGCTCGCCACGTCGGAGATCGCGTGGAACAGCAGCACGACCAGGGACTGGCGCGCGACGGCCTGGTCGACGTAGCTCTTGGCCGAGGATAGCGTGTACGGGCTGTAGATCCTGATCCGGTACAGGTCCATGAACGGCAGCATGTTGTCGCCACTCATGGTCGTGCGTCCGGAGCGCATATCGGCGGCGCGCATCGCCGCGACCGTGGTCGTGTCGAATGCGCCGTTGGGGTAGGCGACATCGGACGGCGTACTCGTGAAGCCGTTGGCCACGAGCCAGTCGCGTGCCTGTGTGACCTCGGCCTCGGCCTGCTGCTGGGTCAGCGAGGTCAGGTACGGGTGGTCCCAGGTGTGGTTGCCGATGTCCCAGCCCGACGACTGCATCGTCTTGAGCTCGGCGAGAGACATGTACGGGACGGTGCCGACCCGCGTCGGGATCGTGTACATGGTCCCGGGCATTCCGCGGCTCGCCATGTAGGGGAGCGCGTAGTCGTACACGGACTGGTGCGCATCGTCGAAGTTGATCGCGACGAGCGGCATGCCCGGCGAGTCCGCCTGGAGCTCGTCGAAGCTCACCGTGCTCGTGGCGGCCGCCGCGCGCACGCCCACCTGGAGGTAGCGGAAGGTGTCGGACCAGGTGGCCCCATTCGTTGACGAGAAGTCCGAGGCTTGGAGCACCACGACGTTCCAGCCCCGCTGCATCCGGCCCCACGGGATCGGCGCCGTCATAGAACTCGCCCAGCCGGACGTGGCGAGCTGCACCGTGACGTCCGGATGCGCGACGGCCGGGTCCTCGGCGAGGTAGAAGTAGAGGCGGAACGGCGCCGAGGACGACAGGTCGAGATTGACGCTCCTGAACGAGTAGGCCGCCTGCGACGGCGTCGCCGTGAGCTTGAGGGCGCCCGGGCCGTGCATGACGTCGACGACGTCGGGCGCCTGCGTGCCGGCCGAAGACGTCCACGCCGTGTAGCCCTCGAAGTCCTCCAGCACCGTCGCGCTCGTGCCGTATTGCACGGTCTGGGACGCCTCGCCGACCAGCGACCCGCCCGGCCCCGCGTGGTACGTGAGCTGATGCGTCTGCTCGGCGGCGACCGAGAACGTCCATGCCTCGCTCGCCGAGGAGCCCGCGTCCGAGATGAACGTGACCGTCGCGTCGTGCGAGCCGCGCGTGAGGTCGTGGGTCGGGAAGGTCGCGGTCGTCTCGGCGGTGCCCGTGGCCGACAGGCTGACCGCCACCGGCGCCCCATCGATGGTCGCCGTGGCCTCGATGATGCTTCCGCCACCGGTCTCGAGTCCGTGTACCGTGATGTCGGGGTCGGTCATGCCGACGGTCGAGCCGGGGCTCGGGAAATGTGCCGAGAACGCGATCGAGGCGGGCGGTCCGGCGTAGACGGGCGCCGCGAGGGGAAGCTGTGCCGCCAGCAGGGCGATCGAGAGCAGCAGCGCAGGGCCCCTTGTGAACGATCGGCGCATCCGCGCGAACCTCATGGCTCTCAGGCCTCCGAGAAGAATGTCCCCAGCAAGACCATTATGTTAGACGACATCGCCCGGTCCTGTTGTGGCGATTGGGAGTCGTGGCCGGTCCCCGGCCGTTCGCCGGATGCCGCTCGTTCGGTCACCGCTCGATCAGCAAGCGACCAGCCAAACAGCGCGGACGGCGGACTGTAGAGAAACCGCAGGTAGCTATGTCTGCGCGGGACCCAGCACGTCGAGGTTTGCCGCGATCCACTCGTACTCTCGGCGAAGGCCGTCCTCGAGCGGCACCGAAGGCGCGTAGCCGAGCAGCTCGGCCGCGGTGCTCACGTCGGCCCAGGTGTGGCGCACGTCGCCGGGCGCGGCGCCGCTCATCGACAGCCTTGGCTCCACGCCGGCGACCTCGGCGAGCGTCTCGATCGCATCGAGCAGCGAGACACGGTTGCCCCCGCCCAGGTTCATGACCGAGCCGCCCGGCGCCTGCGGGGCGCGGACCAGCCCGTCGACGATATCCGAGATGAACGTGAAGTCGCGCGTCTGGCGGCCGTCGCCGTAGACGGCGATCTCTCTGCCCTCGAGGTAGGCACGGATGAACTTGTGGAAGCCCATGTCGGGCCGCTGCCGCGGGCCGTACACCGTGAAGAAGCGCAGCGAGACCGTGTCGAGCCCGTAGTTGGCGTGGTACAGGCCGCACAGGTGCTCCGCCGCGAGCTTGGTGACCCCGTACGGCGAGCGCGGCAGACAGCGCATCGTCTCTTGCAGCGGGTAGACCTCCTGGTCGCCGTAGACCGAGGACGAGGAGGCGTAGACGACTCGCGGGACCTCGGCGGCGAGGCACGCCTCGAGCAGCCGCTGGGTCGCCAGGACGTTGTTGCGCGTGTAGATGTCGAAGGTCGTGCCCCAGCTCGCACGTACGCCGGCCTGCGCCGCGAGGTGGTAGACGATGTCGGCCCCCGCGATCGCGGCGACGAGCGAGTCCGCGCCGTCGGGGCCATCTGCGGGTGTCTCGGAAAGGGCGACGAGGTCGGCCTCGCGCAGCGAGAAGCGGGGATCAGAGAGCGCGGAGCCGAGATTGCTCTCCTTTATGGCGCGCGCGTAGTAGTCCTCGAACGAGTCGATGCCGAGCACTTCGTGGTTCTCGGCGAGCAGCCGGTCGCACAGGTGCGATCCGATGAACCCCGCGCAGCCGGTGACAACGATCCTCATCGCATTCCCCATCGCCGAGCGCCATCCGTCTTCGTCTGCGGCTCCCCCGCACGGCCTTCTCGCCGAGCGCGCCGCCGCGCCCCGCAACCATAGCGCAAGCAGCGGGGCACGCGCGCGACGGAGCTCCAGAGCCGCCAGGACGGGCAGCACTCTCACGCGGTTCTCATGATGGCCTAACGTTGGATGCCTACAGTCAGCGGGTCGCCAGCCCTCAGCGGGCGTCACCGAGGCGCGTGCCGGCACGGACCAGACTTCGACACCCGGTATCCGCGCGTCTGCTATGCTCGGCAACGGATGAGGCCCTGAGCATGACTCGAACTCGTCATCGATCCTGCAGGTACGCACGCGGACACGTCGCGCCGCTCGTTGCGCACGCGCTCGTGCTTGCGCTCGTCACGAGCGCTTGCCTACTGAGCGCTCCCCGGCTCGCCGCCGGCGCCGTCTCACAGGCATCTCACCCGTTCCCCCGGCTCGCCGAGTGGTGGGGCGACCTTCCGACCACGCTCGCTGCCAAGCGCGATTACTTCGCCCCGAGCGATTCGGACGCAAGCCAGATCCGCCCCCTCCGGACGCTGAATCCCGACATCATCCTGCTCGCGAGCTCGAGCGCGGCGGAGCTCGACTGGTCCGACGACTCGAAGGCCGCGACGTTCAACGCGCAGCGCATCGGCACGATCCCCACGTCCTGGTTGCTGCTTCAGGTGGGCTCCAGGCTGAGCGCGGGCGTGGATGCCAGCTCGAAGGTCATCTATGTGGGGGATGCGACCAAGTTCCGCACCGGCGACCTCGTCGTCGTCGACGACGAGAAGTGCCTGGTGACGGGCATCTCGGGTAGCGGCCTGAGCGTCGAGCGGGCGAAGGCCGGTTCCTCGGCGGTGAGCCACGCCGCGGGCACCCGGATCGCAGCTGTCGTCTCGGACTGGCGCCACGCCGCGACGCTGGACATGACCGATGACTGTCCGCTCGGGCGCGCTACCGGCGAGTACGCGACGCCCGCGGGACGGACCGAGCGGGCTGCCGAGTGGCTCGCGCGGCGCACCGCGGGAATCGAGGCATCCGCCGATTGGGACGGCGTCCTGGTCGACGTGTGCGTCCCGCACTACGCCAACGCGTTCCGCGGCAAGATCTGGTCGTTCCGCACCATCGCGGACCGGCAGAACCCCGACGCCGAGCGAGACTACGCCGCCTTCGACGATGCGTGGCAGGCCGGGATCGAGGCCTACCTGGCTGACGTGCGTTCGCAGGTGAACGGGCTCGTGATGACCAACGGCGCGCCACCGGTCTACTCGGCGACGAACGGGACGGCCTTCGAGGGGTTCCCGAGTGCGACCACCACGCAGCTGCAGTGGCACAGCACCGTCTTCGGTCCGACGACCGATGCCCGTGGAGGCTCGTATCTCGACTGGACCGCGAAGGCGGCTTCTCCCAATCTCACCACGGTGTTCTCGATGGGTGGCAGGACGGACTACCGGCTGATGCGGTTCGGCCTCACGACGGCCTTGATGGGTGACGGCTACTACTCCCACCGCTCCACCGATCCCGACGAGCCCGACGACCGCTGGTACGACGAGTACGACAACGCGGGTGCGGGCCTCGGCTATCTCGGCAAGCCGACAGGGCCTGCGGTCCCGGCGCTGCCCGCACTGGGGACGGCGGACCTGCTCGGCGGGTACGGCGCCTTCAACAGCCAGTCGATGCTCGACGCGTGGACGCTCTACGCGCAGCAGGGCGCGCTGATGTCAGGGGCCGTCGAGGGCGGGACGGCCCGGATCTCCGTGGTGCGCTCGGACGGCACGATCTGGGGCGCGCAGATGTATCGCTCGCGCATCGCGGTGTCGGCCGGCAAGACCTACACGATGACCTTCCGCGCGCGGGCCGACCGGCCGCTCGCGATCCAGGCGGTCTTGCAGCAGTCGTCCTCGCCCCACAGCGTCTATGCCTTCAGCGACGAGCTCGCCGTGGGTACCGAGTGGCAGACGTTCGAGGTGCCTCTCACCTCGTGGGCCACCGACTCGTCTGCGAACGTGATTCTGAACCTGGGCCGAGGCGTCGGCACGATCTGGCTCGACGACGTCCGCCTGCAGGAGGGGAGCCGCGACGTCTACCGCCGCGACTTCGAGGGCGGCACCGCGCTGGTGAACGCGACCGAGCGACCCGTCTATGTCGACCTGTGGGGCACGTATCGCAAGATCCGCGGGACGCAGGACCCCGCCGTCAACGACGGAACGCTCGTCGCCGACGTGATCATCCCTGCGAAGGACGGCATCGTGCTGCTGCGAGCGCGCCCGGGCGAAGTCGCTCCCAAGACGAGCTTCGTCTCGACGTCGCTCTCGAAGCCGGCCGCCCGGTCGAGCGTCCGGGTCCGCTCGAAGCTCACCGTGACCGGCAAGGTCAGCCCCAAGGTGGTTCCTGGCACGGTCACGCTCGTGAAGAGCCGACTCGTCCGCGGCAAGTGGCGGGCGGCGGGCTCCGTGAAGGTGCGGGTCTCGAAGGGGTCGTACCGCTACACGTTCCGGCCAACCCAGCGAGGCAAGTGGCGCGTCGTCGCGACCTACGGCGGAGGTAAGAGCGGCTACACGGCGTATTCCGCCGCCAAGAGCCGCACGCTCAACGTCCGCGTGCGCTAGTCTCGCTCGCATTTCGCGTGCCGGTTGTGGACTTCGCGTGCAGACCCGCTCTCGCGGCGCGGACGGCGCGCTGAATCGGCTACGCTAGAGCCATGGAACGACTGAGCCGCCGCACCACCATCCGGATCGCTGTCGCCCTGCTCGTGCTCGCGGGAGTGCTGCTCGCCGCCGTATGGGGACGCGGCCTGACCGCGACCGCGAAGTCGGGCAAGCAACACGCGATCGCCGCCGCGCACGAGCTGCGCGCGATGGACGCGACCGCGGCCGCCGGCGAGTTCGAGGCGGCCGGCTCCGACTTCGACGCCCTCGTCCGCGCGTTCGGCCCCGAGTGGGTCGCCCGAAGCGTCGGGGCGGTGCCGTGGGTCGGGCGGCAGTACGTCACGGCGCGCGAGCTCGCGCTCATCGGCGCGGACGGCTCAGCGGCGGGGCTCGGGCTCGCGAAGGCCGCGATGGGCTCGGCGGAGGCGTCGGCCGTCGCGTCCGGCGCTGCCGCGGCGGGCGGCTCGGCCGAGACCAGCGCTGCCGCCGGCTCGCGCATGAACGAGAGCCTGCGCGCGGTCGTGGATGCGCTCGCGGCGTTCTCGGCGGTGGCGCAGCGGGCCGACGCGCTCTCGACCGACGGCCTCGTGCCGCCGCTCGCGAGGCAGGTCACCGCGCTCCAGACCACGCTCGCACAGGCGATGCCGCTGGGGGAGCGGAGCCGCGCGCTGGTCGCCCTCGCGAGCTACCTGCTCTCCGGCGAGCACCGCTTCATCGTCGTCTCGCAGGACGGCGCCGAACTGCGCCCGACCGGTGGGTGGGCCGGGAGCTACGGCATTGTGACCACCGGCGAGTCCGGCGTGAAGCTCGAGAGCTACCAGGACGTCTTCACGCTGCCCAACCCGCCGGGCCGGGTGCCCATGCCCGAGGGGGCGCTGCAGACCAACGACTTCAACTTCCGCAACGCCAACTGGTGGCTCGACTTCCCCACGAGCGCGCAGCGCATGCTCGCGTTCTGGGACGAGTACAAGATGCCGCCGGTCGACGGGATCGTCGTCATCGACACGGTGCTCATGGCCGACCTGCTGGACGTGGTCGGCCCCGTCACGGTCGCCGACTTCAACGAGACGTTCACCGACAAGAACCTGCTCGACCGGCTGCTCTACCACACGCAGGTGCTGCGTGGAGGCCAGACCGACCGCAAGGACGTCCTGGTCCAGCTCGCCGAGCAGCTCGAGCGCCGCGTGCTCGAGGCGCCTCCCGCCGAGCTCGCGAAGTCGGCGGCGGTGCTCGGCAAGGCGGCCGACGCCAAGCACGTGCAGATGTACTTCCTCGACCCCAAGGCGCAGGCGGCGGCCGAGGCGCTCGGCTGGTCGGGCAAGGTGGCGCCACCCGCCGGGACGACCGACATGGTCGCGGTCTCCAACGCGATGAACAAGGCGGGCAAGGCGAACATCGCGATGCACAAGTCGATCGCCTACGACGTGGCGCTCACGCCCCAGGGCTCCGCCGAGACGACCCTGTCGCTCTGGTACGCCAACGACGGCCCCTTCCCGTACCCCACCGTGCCGTCGGACTTCCGAGACTGGCTCCGCGTCTACCGGCTGCCCGGTACCGTCTTCCCGCCCACGCGGCCCGACGGCAGCACGACCACCACGACCACCGAGTTCGGTTTCCCTGCCGAGACCCGCATGTTCATGCTGAGCCGAGGCCAGTCGACCACGCAGGTGTTCTCGGCGATGGTGCCGGAGGCGGTGCGCGAGGGGAGCGGCGGCAGTGCGGGCTCGGGCGGCGCGACGGGCGGCGCCGGGACGTACCGGCTCTACCTCGTGCGGCAGGCCGACCTCGAGGACGTGCCGACCACCGTCACCGTGACGCCGCCGTCGGGCCGTCGCATCGAGCACGCGACCGCCCGCTTCGTCGCGTCGGGCGCCACGGTGCCGGTGCGGGTGGAGCAGGGGCGTGCGGTCGCGGCGCTCCCGCTGGCCGGCGATCTGGTCCTCGACGTGCGGATCGCCTCGCCGTAGCGATTGCGACCTCGCGTTTACGGGGATTTCTACAGGTAGACCCCGCAGTGACCGTTCGCACGCGCGTCCTTTCCCGACCCCGCGCGTGCGCGCGAGGAAAGGAAGCGCAGTGAGACTCGACAAGCTGACCATCAAGGCCCAGGAAGCGCTCGAGGCCGCCGGCGGCATCGCCGAGGAGGCGTCTGCCGGAAGCGTCGAGCCCGAGCACCTGCTCAAGGCGCTGCTCGACCAGGCGGAGGGCATCGTCCGACCGATCCTCTCGAAGGTCGGCGCCGACCCCGCGCTGCTCGACACGGCCGTCGCCGAGGCGATCGCCGCCATGCCGCGCGTCAGCGGCGCGGCGCAGATGGGCGTCGGTCCCCGGCTCAACAGCGTGCTCTCGGACGCCTTCAAGGTCGCCGAGAAGATGAAGGACGCGTATGTGAGCAGCGAGCACCTGCTCGTCGCGCTCGCGGCGGACAAAGGTGAAGCCGGTCGCACGCTCGAGCGCGCCGGCGCGAGCGAAGCGCGGCTCACGGCCGCGATCGAGGAGCTGCGCCGCGGCGCCAAGGTGACCGACCAGAACCCCGAGGCGCAGTTCCAGGCGCTCGAGCGCTACGGGCGCAATCTCACGCAGGCTGCGCGCGACGGCAAGCTCGACCCTGTCATCGGCCGCACGGAGGAGATCCGCCGAGCGATCCAGGTACTCTCCCGGCGCACCAAGAACAACCCGGTGCTCATCGGCGAGCCCGGCACGGGCAAGACCGCCATCGTCGAGGGGCTCGCGCAGCGCATCGTCGCCGGCGACATCCCCTCGAGCCTACGCGACAAGGACATCGTCGCGCTCGACCTCGCCTCGATGGTGGCCGGCGCGAAGTATCGGGGCGAGTTCGAGGACCGGCTCAAGGCGGTGCTGCGCGAAGTCGAGCAGTCCGAGGGGCAGATCGTGCTCTTCATCGACGAGCTGCACACGATCGTCGGTGCCGGCGCGGCCGAGGGCGCGATGGATGCGGGCAACATGCTCAAGCCCGCGCTCGCCCGCGGTGAGCTGCACGCGATCGGAGCGACCACGCTCGACGAGTACCGCAAGCACATCGAGAAGGACGCCGCGCTCGAGCGGCGCTTCCAGCCCGTGTTCGTGGGCGAACCGAGCGTCGAGGACACCATCGCGATCCTGCGCGGCCTGAAGGAGAAGTACGAGGTCCATCACGGCGTGCGCATCACCGACGCCGCCATCGTCGCCGCGGCCGAGCTCTCGAACCGCTACATCTCCGACCGGTTCCTGCCCGACAAGGCGATCGACCTGATCGACGAGGCCGCGAGCCGCCTCCGCATCGAGATCGACTCGATGCCGGTCGAGATCGACGCCGTCGAGCGCCAGCTCACGCAGCTGCAGATCGAGGAGCAGGCGCTCATGAAGGAGACCGACGCCGCGAGCCTCGAGCGCCTCGAGGCGCTTCGGGCCGAGATGGCGCAGGTCAACGAGAAGCTCGCCGGCATGAAGGCCGCGTGGCAGAACGAGAAGGACGTCATCGGCACGGTCCAGCAGCTCAAGGCCGACCTCGACGAGGCGCGTGTCGAGGAGGAGCGGGCCACGCGCGACGGAGACCTCACGCGCGCCGCCGAGATCCGCTACGGGCGCATCCCGCAGCTCGAGACGCAGATCGCCGAGGCCGACGGGCGGCTGCGCACGCTGCAGGAGACGGGCGCCATCCTCAAGGAGGAGGTCACCGAGGACGAGATCGCCGAGGTCGTCAGCGCGTGGACCGGCGTCCCGGTCAGCAAGCTCATGCAGGGCGAGCTCGCCAAGCTCGCGAACCTCGAGGACGTGCTGCACGCGCGGGTCATCGGCCAGGACGAGGCCGTCTCGGCGGTGGCGGGCGCGATCAGGCGCTCGCGCGCAGGGCTCTCCGACCCCGACCGGCCCATCGGCAGCTTCCTGTTCCTCGGCCCGACCGGTGTGGGCAAGACCGAGCTCGCCAAGACGCTCGCGGCGTTCCTCTTCGACGACGAGCGCGCGATGGTGCGCATCGACATGTCGGAGTACATGGAGAAGTTCAGCGTCCAGCGGCTCATCGGCGCGCCTCCCGGCTACGTGGGCTACGAGGAGGGCGGCCAGCTGACCGAGGCGGTGCGCCGCCGGCCGTACTCGGTGATCCTGCTCGACGAGATCGAGAAGGCGCATCCGGACGTGTTCAACGTGCTGCTGCAGGTGCTCGACGACGGGCGGCTCACCGACGGCCAGGGCCGCGTCGTCAGCTTCAAGAACGCCATTGTCATCATGACCAGCAACGTGGGCAGCCAGTTCATCCAGGCGTTCGCCGAGGGTGGCGCGACCGAGGAGGAGCGCGACCGGATGCTGCAGGAGGCGCTTCGGGCGACCTTCCGCCCCGAGTTCCTCAACCGCATCGACGACGTCGTGACGTTCCACGCGCTCGGGCTCGACCAGATCGCCGAGATCGTCGCGCTCCAGCTCGAGGAGGTCCGCGCGCGGCTCGCGGACCGCAAGATCACACTCGTGCTCACCGACGCCGCGGTGGAGCGTCTCTCGCTCGACGGGTTCGACCCGGTCTTCGGCGCGCGGCCGCTCAAGCGACTCATCCAGCGCGAGGTCGTGGATCGCGTCGCGAAGGCGCTCATCGAGGGCAGCGTGCGCGAGGGTTCGACCGTCACGATCGACGCGGGCGACGACGGCTATGTCGCGCGCTAGCGAAGCGCAGGATGCGGCGACCGCGGCGGAGCACGAGCGGTTCATGCGTCGCGCGATCGAGCTCAGCCGAGACGAGATGCGCGCCGGGGCGGGCGGCCCCTTCGCGGCGCTCGTCGTCCTCGACGGCGAAGTCGTGGGCGAGGGGTGGAACTGCGTCACGAGCCACAACGACCCCACGGCCCACGCCGAGGTCAGCGCCATCCGCGACGCGTGCACGCGCCTGGGCACCTTCTCGCTCGACGGCGCGGTGATGTACTCGACGTGCGAGCCGTGCCCCATGTGCCTCGCGGCGATCTACTGGGCCCGCATCTCCAAGCTCTACTTCGCGAACACCACCGAGGACGCCGCCGCCATCGGCTTCGATGATCGCGAGATCTACCACCAGATCAGCCT
>CAZXWK010000053.1:0-12036 GCA_964644675.1 uncultured Eubacteriales bacterium
GCCCACCATGAATGACAGAAGGGCCTCGGCATCGCGCCGAGGTCCTTTTCGTTTGGCCGCCTGGTTCTACCGTCGGGTCAATGTCGGTCCTTCCTGTTATGCTCTAGCCGACAGCAGTCGCCGTCGGGTGGGGGGCCGAGACGGCGGCGCTCGGGGAATCGGGGGATCCCATGCCAGGCGTCCACGACGCGCTCGTCGAGGTGCTCGAACCGTATATGAGCCGATCCATCGCAAGCTCCTTTGTTCGCGCGACCGCGGTCTCGCTCCACAAACGATCAGACGACCTCACGGCGGACGACTACCGTGATCTCGCGTCCGGGCTGCGCGGGATGCTCGCCCCCGTCGCGTCCCCGGTACTGGTCGACAAGACGCTTCTCGAAGTGCGCCGCACACTGGAGGCGGCATCGTGAGCGCGCCGAAGATGTCCGCACGCACCATCGGGTGGTTCCTTCTGGCCGGGGGGCTGTCCTTCGCCTTCTACGTCCTTGCCTGGGTGCCGGGTGTGGTACCTGGCGTGCAGCTGCTCTCGTCCAACGTCGGACGCTTCGCGATCACCTCGCTTTCGGCGGTGGTGACCTTGCTCGCGACGCTCAAGCTCGGTGTCTCGACGCGGCTCGGGCGGCAGTGGGCTTTCATCGGTGTCGGGCTCGCGTCCCTAGCGGTCTCGCAGGGCTTCTGGGCGTACTACCAGCTCATCATGCGGGTGCCGGTGCCGTCGCCCGGCGTCACAGACATCTTCCGGTTCGGCTTCTATGCCCTCGCGGGCACCGGGATTCTCCTCGCGGGGACCGCGTACCGTCGCATGATGGCGATGCGAAACGAGGTCTTGGCCTCTCTGGTACTCTCGGCGTTCCTCCTGGTGGTCTTGTACACGACCATCGGCCTCAAGGCGCTCACGGAGTCATCCACGTCTCCTCTGGGCTCGGCGATCGCAATCGCGTATCCGGTGTGCGACGTGATGCTGCTCATCGGACCGACGATCCTGCTCTTGCTCGTGGCGGCCAAGCTGCGCTTCGCCCGTCTCGCCTGGCCGTGGGTCGCAGTCGGGATCGGGGCGCTCACGTTCGCCGCCGCCGACGTCGGGTTCCTGGTACTGGTATCGCAGGGCGTGTACCGTAGCGGGAATCCCGTCGACTTCGCGTGGATGCTCGGTCCGGTCCTGATGGCGACCGGGGCGCTCATCGCGCTCGACGTGAACTTCGCCGAGTAGCACAGGAGGTTCCGTGTTCTCTCACGCGATCGAGGTCGCGAGCGCATTCACGTTCCCGTTCGTTGGGCTGCGCCGCGATCGGGCGGGTCGCGTGCATACCACCGTCGCGGCGTTCGTCGTCGTCAACCCCGAAGGATGGGTACTGACTTCGGCTCATGTCGCCAACGAGTTCGTGGTTCCCGACGATGCGGGTTCCGGCACCCCCGGCGCTCACGGTGACGAGGTCGTGTCACGCAGCGAGATCTGGGCGATTCCGGGGTTCTCGGACACGCCCTCTCGGGTCGTCGAAGTGCACGTGAACCGCCTCGCGGACATTGCGCTCTGCAGGCTCGAGCCGTTCTTCCCGGAACGGATCGAGACGTACCCCGTCTTCAGGTCGGCCGAGAACCCCGTTCTGCAGGGAATGTCGGTCTGCCGTCTGGGGTTCCCCTTCTACGACGTCGAGGCGAGCTGGGAGGACGCGGGCGAGGGCTTCGTGGTGGATTCCGCAGCGTTCCCCGCGCCGCGGTTCGCCCTCGACGGTATCGTCGCCCGGTTCCATCGCATCTGGGCCGAGCCGAACGGCGCGTCAGCTCTGTTCATCGAGACGTCGACGCCGGGGCTTCGAGGGCAGAGCGGAGGACCGCTCGTCGACGTCGAAGGACGCGTGTGCGGGATCCAGTCGCACACCTCGCAGCTCGACCTGGGGTTCGATGCCCACTACGAATCGGACGGCAGACACGTGGTCGAGCGCCAATTCCTCAATGTCGGCGCCGCCACGCACGTCGACGAGGTGCGCATGATCCTCGGCGGCACCGGCGTGGGCTACTTCGAGGACTAGTGCCCGCCAGTCGCCCGGCGGGTCACTGCGTGACGGTCACCGAGGCCGACGGGTCGAGCGGGTTCGTCCTCGAAGCGAGCGAGAACAGGTAGGGGTACTGCCCCTGCAGGTGCCGCATGTACTCGAGCCACTGATGCACGAGTGCCGTGTACGCCCGCTTCGAGTCGCCGGCAAGATGGATCCGGTCCGGCGTCGGGATGTCCTCGAACGACTCGCGCGCTTCAAGCTCCTCCGCCAGGTGGGTGACTGCCCAGAGCAGGTCGGTGAACTCCTCGTGCTCGAGGAGCGCCTGGTTGCTCAAGAGGCCGAGCAGGAAGGGCTTCTCGGCGACGAGGCGTGACTTGAGCTCGTAGAGGTCGCACGCGCCGATGTCGATGCGCACCTGATGTGCCGAGAGGTCGCGGTGGGCCTTCGCGTAGTCGGCCTCGGTCCAGCCCATCCTGGGAACCAGGTCTTCGCGCACGTCCGCGAGCCCCTCGTCCATGACCGAGAGGCGCCCCAGCAGTGCGGTGCCCAACTCCGAGAAGAACGCACCGATGACCATGTTCAGCTTGCGGCGCATCGCCTGCTTCTCGCGGCTGCGGAGCAGTCGGTCGATCACGAGCGACACGATCGCCACCTGCAGGAAGAGGAAGCCGATGTCGCCCACGAGGAATCGCCACATCTCGTTGTGCAGCGCCGCTCCGGGGAACACGGACCACCTGATGGCGTAGAGGGTCACCACGGCGACGAGGAGCACCATCAGGATCGTGAGTTCGGAGCGGCGGGATTCCATTCGCGGTTCCTTCCGGAAGCTGGGGTACAAGCAGTTGGAGGATACCCCGCCGAGACCCCGAGGAGTCCATCGTGAAGCGCGATATGCGAATCAGAGCCCGGCTCGGATTGGTCCTCGCGTCGGCTGCGCTCGTGGCGGCTGCCGGCTGTTCGGGCGGCGCCGCGCCGCAGGGCGGGTCTGGGTCGTCGGGAACCGCGTCCAGCGGACAAGCGCTCTTCGAAGAGCATTGCTCGGTCTGCCACCCCACCTCTCGGGCGCTGCAGGTACAGAAGGACCGGCAGGGATGGGAGAGCACGGTGTCGCGGATGCGCGGCCACGGCGCTCGGCTGAGCGACGATGAGGCGGCGGCGGTGGTTGACTATCTCGTCGCCAAGGACGGCGGCAAGTAGCCGAGTCCTAGCGCGCGTAGAGCGAGTCGTGCGGGAGCAGCAGTGTCGCGGCTCCGCACAGGGTCCGCGCCTCGAACGGGGTCATCGCGTCGACGACCTCGCCGTCGTACTGCATGCGCAGTTGCGGGTACGCGCTGACGGTCACGTGCGCCGCAGAATAGACGTCGATCCCGGGCATCTTCTCGGCGCCGGAGAACCCGGCGAGGACGGCCGGTAGCAGGCCGGCCACGCTGCGGCTGCGGATGACGGCGACCTGGAGCAGCCCGTCGCGCGGGTCGGCTCCGGACGCGACGGGGATGTCGAACTGCAGCCGACCGAAGTTGACGAGCAGGACCGCTATGCCATCGGTGCTGAGCGACTCGCCGTCGAGTTCTATCTCGAACTGCGAGGTGGTCGGGACCAGGTTGCTGACGGCCGCGACGAGGTAGGCCGCCGCGCCGAGCGTCGCCTTCAGCGGCTGCGCGGCGTCCATGACGTGCGCGTCGTAGCCGGCCCCGGCCATGAGCGCGAATCCGGTGCGGACAGGCTCGGCGCCATCGGGACTTTCGTGGATGATCTCGCCCAGGTCGAAGGCCCTTTGCTTGCCGTGGAGTGCGACCTCAGCAAGCGCCCGCGGCTCGGTGGGCATCTCGAGGTTGAGCGCCAGGAGGTTCGCGGTTCCCGCCGGGTAGATGAGGACGGGAACACCGGACCCGCGCAGGGCGTAGCAGACGGCGGAGGCGGTCCCGTCGCCTCCGGCGGCGATCACGCGGTCGAACGATGCGCCGTCGCGCGCGAGGTCCTCGAGCGGATGCTCGTCGTCCGAGAAACGCAGCGTGATCTCGGCGCCCGAGGCGCCAAGCACCCTTACGAAGTCGTAGAGGCCGGCGTCGCCACCGCCGGACCTGGTGTTCACGATCACGAGAATGCGCACGGAACGGTCTCCCAAACGCTTTGGACAGGGCTTCGACCTCGCAACTTCCCCGAGCGTCGACTAACCTGATGATATGCCACGACGGCGCCTTGGGGTGCCGCCTATCGTGGGATCATCGAGTTATTCCCCGCGAAGGGAGCCCTCACGGCGTGTATGTCACAGAAAGTCACGACCTGGTCGATCTCGTCGCTCGGCTGCGAACCTGCCCGACGGTAGCCGTCGACACGGAGTTCATGCGCGAGCGCACGTACTACGCTCGGTTGTGCCTGATCCAGGTCGCCTCGGACGACGAGGCGGCGATTATCGATCCGCTCGCCATCAGCGATCTCTCGCCTCTGCGCGAGCTGTTCACAGATCCCGGGGTCATCAAGATCTTCCACGCCGGTCAGCAGGACCTCGAGATCTTCTACCGGTTGTTCGGTGAGGCGACCGTTCCAGTGTTCGACAGCCAGGTCGCTGCGACGCTTGCCGGGTTCCCTCAGCAAGTGGGCTACGGCGCGCTGGTCAAAGAGATGCTCGGAGTCGCGCTCGACAAGGGCGACACCTACACGGACTGGGCGCGTCGTCCGCTCTCGGACACGCAGGTGGAGTACGCGCTCAACGACGTGCGCTATCTGCCCGAGATCCACCGCCGGCTGCTCGCGGAGCTCGAGCGCGAAGGGCGCATGGAGTGGCTGTCGGCTGACTTCGTCCGCATGGAGGACGCCGGCACCTACGAGGTGGTGCCCGAAGAGCAGTGGCGACGCGTCAAGCGCGTGTCCGCACTCAACCGCCGGCAGCTCGCCGTCGCCCGCGAGGTCGCAGCGTGGCGGGAGCGCGAGGCGCAACGCCGAGACGTGCCCAAGCGCTGGGTTCTCGGCGACGAGAGCATCGTCGAGGTCGCGCGTCGATCGCCGACGACGGCCGAAGAGGTTGCCGGCGTGCGAGGGGTCACCGAGAAGGCGGGTCGCAACGCGCAACGTGCAATCGCTGAAGCCGTCGTGCGCGGGCTCTCGGTGCCGGAGGAGGACCTGCCGTCGCTGCCCAAGCGCCGGCGCCCCGCCGGAGACGTGGATGGTGCCGTGGACCTGATGATCGCGCTGGTCAGGCTCCGTGCGCGCGAGCACGGGGTAGCGATGCCGCTCCTCGCTTCGCGCGACGACCTCGAGAGACTCGCCGCAGGTGAGCGCGAGGCAAGCCCCTTGCTTGAGGGATGGCGCAGGAAGATGGTCGGCGACGAGCTGCTCAAGCTGCTCGACGGCGAGATCGCCCTGAGCGTCGAAGAGGGTGCGCTGTCCGTGGCGCCTCGACCGAAGAACGACTGACCGGGCCGCTCCAGGGCCCTGGCGCAGGAGCGAGGAGGAATCGTTGTTCGTTCCCATGGGATACGGGATCAACCCACAGTGGCTCGTGCTGATGATCGTCTCGGTCGTGCTGGGCATGGCGACCCAGGGCTACATCAACTCGGCGTACCGGAAGTGGAGCCGGGTCCAGCTTGACTCGGGACTGACCGGAGCTCAGGTCGCGCAGCGCGTGCTGGCTGCCGAGGGGCTCGGAGAACTGGCGATCCATCAGGTGCCGGGCAACCTGACCGACCACTACGATCCGCGGAACAAGACCCTCGGGCTCTCGGAGGGCGTGTACGGCGTACCGAGCGTCGCTGCCGCCGGCGTCGCGGCGCACGAGGCGGGCCACGCCATCCAGGACGCGCGCCACTACGTGTGGGGGAACGTGCGCAATGCGCTTGTCCCGGCCGCCAACCTGGGATCCAAGGCCTCCTGGATCCTGATCTTCTTGGGACTGTGGGTGCAGCTGACGGGCCTGGTCTGGATCGGCATCGCACTGTTCGGGTTTGCGGTGCTGTTTCAGCTCGTGACGCTTCCGGTCGAGTTCGACGCCTCCCGCCGTGCGCTTGCGGCCCTCGAGGGGACCGGAACCCTCGACGCCCGGCAACTGGACGGTGCCAAGCAGGTGCTGACAGCGGCGGCGCTCACGTACGTCGCCGCTGCGCTCATCGCCTCGCTCCAGCTTCTCTACTACGTCGGTCTCGCGCGACGCGACTGACCTGTCTCCGACGCATCTGAGGGTGGCTCGCGCCACCGGTGTCAGGGCCGATTGCTAGAATCGCCCGCGAGGAGGGGTCGTGACACAGGACCGGGCACTGACCGTCACCGAGGCGATGACCGCGGCGAAGCGCGCGCTCGAAGGCGTGCGTCTCAAGGTCGTCGGCGAGGTCTCGGAATTCAACGACAAGCCGGGCTACAAGGCGGCGTACTTCACCGTCTCGGACGGCGGTGCCGCCATGCCCTGCCTGATGTGGCGCGACCAGTACGAGGCCAGCGGCGTCGAGCTCAGGTGTGGCATGCTCGTCGAGCTCACCGGCGCCTTCTCGGCCTACGTGCCAAAGGGCCGGATGCAGTTCCAGGTCCGGCAGCTCGCTCCCGCGGGGGAGGGCAACCTGCGACTGCAGGTCGCGGCGCTGGCCCGCAAGCTCGAGGCTGAGGGACTCACGAGCGCCGCGCGCAAGCGAGCGCTGCCCGCCTACCCGCAGCGCATCGCGGTGGTCACGTCGCCGCGCGGGAAGGCCATCCACGACGTGCTGCGCACGCTGAAGCGCCGGTACCCGCTCGCCGAGCTCCTGGTGGCGGGCGTGGCGGTCGAAGGCGACGGAGCGCCCGCGGCGATCGTCGACGGCCTGGAGGCGGCCGGCCGTTGCGGCGCTGACGTGGTGCTGCTCGTCCGCGGAGGCGGTTCCTACGAGGATCTGATGCCCTTCAACGCCGAGGAGGTCGCGAGAGCGATCGTCGCGTGTCCCGTGCCGGTCGTGACCGGGATCGGCCACGAACCGGACACGTCGATCGCGGACATGGTCGCAGACCTGAGGGCGTCCACGCCGACGGCAGCGGCAGAGGCGTGCACCCCGGCCCTCGAGCAACTGCGCGTCACGCTCGTGCGGGAGCGTCGTGCGCTTGGGCGCGCACTCGAGAATCGCGTTCACCACGCCGCGCAGCGCGTGAGCAGGTTGGCGGAGCGGCCCGTGCTCCGCGACGCCCATGCCGTACTCGGACCGGCACAGCAAGCGCTCGATCTAGCGGCCATGCGCCTGGCCCGAGCGATCCCCGAGCGACTCGCGCGGGATCGCGCGCGCGTCGACCTCGCGGCGGAGCGGCTCAGGCTCGTCGCACCGCGCATCGCCGATGGACCGAAGCAGCGAGTGGCGCTCGCCGCGGCGCGGCTCGACGACCTCTCGCCGCTCGCGATCCTCGCGCGTGGCTACTCAGCGACGTTCTCCGCCGACGGCGCCACCGTGGTCAAGGAGATCGGTCAGGTGTCGAAGGACGATGCGCTGAAGATCCGCGTGAGCGACGGACACATCCGTGCGACCGTCACGGGAACAGAGACCTTGGAGGAACGATGACCGAACCCGCCTGCCCGCCTCCGGCGGACCTCTCGTTCGGCGAGTCACTCGCTGAGCTCGATCGGATCGTTGCGGCTCTCGAGAGCGGACAGCTCGAGCTCGAGGACTCGCTGACGCGCTACGAGCGCGGCGTGACACTGCTGCGCTCCCTGCAGGCGCGCCTGGCCGAGGCCCAGCAGAAGGTGACGATGCTGATCGGCGAGCTTGAAGCCGAGTCCGCAGAGCAGCCCGCCGAGCAGGCCACAGCCGCAGGCACGGATGCTGGAGAAGAGATCCCGTTCTGAGGCCGCGAGGAGGCCGGCATCACGCCGGCGGGAAGGAGTCGGTCGTGACCGACTGCATCTTCTGCAGGATCGTGCGCCGGGAGATACCGGCGAAGGTGGTGTACGAGGACGAGCTGGTGCTGGCCTTCGACGACGTCTCGCCCCAGGCTCCGGTGCACACGCTCGTGATACCGAAGGAACACTTCGCGACGCTCGGCGACGGCGTGCCGGCCGAGACGCTCGCCGCGGTCTTCTCGGCGGTGCCGAAGGTCGCATCGCTGAAGGGTGTGGCCGAGAGCGGCTACCGCGTCATCGTGAACAACGGACCCGACAGCAACCAGACCGTCGGTCACCTGCACGTGCACGTGATGGGTGGGCGCGCCATGTCGCACGGCATGGTCGCCTTCTCCGGCGAGTAGCTGATGAGCGGTCGCGTTCCCGTCACCTTCGCGCCCGCCGGCGTGAGCGTGTGGGTCGAGCCGGGCGAGACCGTGCTCGTCGCGGCGCGCCGTGCCGGGATCGTCATCCCGGCACCGTGCGGTGGTCGGGGTGTGTGCGGCTCGTGCGGCGTGCGGGTGCTGTCGGGCGAGCTCGAACCCGCGGACGCGGCGGAACGCGCCGGACTGTCGAGAGCGCCGCAGGGCGTGCGGCTCGCCTGTCGGGCACGCATCGCGGGCCCGGTCGAAGTGCGGCCGGTGGTGGCGCACGCTGCCCCACAGGTCTCCGGGGAGAAACGCCGCGCCGGGGTGCTCGTCGCGGGGGTGGACTTGGGTACCACGACGGTCGCGGCCGCCCTGTGTGACGCACGCACCGGACTCGAGCTCGGGCGGGGGAGCGCACCCAACCGCCAGCAGTCCTACGGGGCCGACGTGCTCTCGCGCCTGGCCGCGGCGATGGGGGGCGATGCGGGCGAGCTCGCGAACGCGGCCGCCCGGTCGGTCGCCGAGGCGCTGGCCGCCGCCGCCGGTGTGGCCGGCGTGTCGCTCGAAGCAGTCGAGCGCGTCACCATAGCGGGCAACAGCGCGATGGCCGCCCTGTTCGCGGGCGTGGATGTGCACCGACTTGGCGTCGCGCCGTTCGAGGCACCGGCCACGGGCGGAGTGATCGAGACCCCGGAGCTCCTCTCGGCGGTTCTCGGACCTGAGGTGGTGGTGAGCCTGGTTCCGCCGGTGGTGAGCTTCGTCGGCGGCGATGCGCTCGCCGCTTCGGTCGCGGCCGGCCTCTACGATTCGGCGGCGCCCGCGCTCCTGGTGGATCTGGGGACGAACGCCGAGATCGTTCTGGCGGGCTGCGGACCCTTGGTCACGGCTTCTGCAGCCGCGGGACCCGCATTCGAGGGCGGCGGCCTGTCGTGCGGCGGCCCCGCAGTGCCCGGCGCGGTCGAGCGCGTGAGTGTCGGAGGCGACGGCTCGGTCGCTCTGAGCGTGATGGGCGACGTGCCGGGCCAGTGGCTGTCGGGGGCGGGGGTGGTCTCGGCGGTCGCGGCCCTTCGTGCGGCGGGTCACCTCGACGCCACGGGGCTGCTGCGCCAGGACGGCCCCCTCGCGGACCGGTTCGAGGTGGACGACGCCGGTGTGCTCGGGGTCGCCTTGGGTGACGAGGGCTCCTTGCGGCTCACCCAGCTCGACGTCCGCGCGGTCCAGCTCGCGAAGGCGGCGGTGCGCGTCGGCATCGAGACCGTGCTCGCGCAGTCGTGCGTGCTCCCGGAGCAGCTCGCGGCCGTCTACGTCGCCGGGGCGTTCGGTGGCGCGCTCGACCTGGACGACTTGGTGTCGCTGGGGATCCTGCCCGTCAAGACGGCGGCTGCCGCGCGCCAGATCGGCAACGCATCGCTCGATGGCGCGCTCGTGCTTGCATTGGATCCGGGGATCGAGGCGCAGGCGTCCGAGCTTGCTGCCGGCGCGCGCGGCATCGACCTTGCGGCGCAGCCGGGGTTCGCAGCCGCACTCGTGGAGGCCACATCGCTTCAGGAGTACGGGGCGTAATCGGGAGCTCCGCGTGCGTCGGCCCTTGTCCCGAGAAAGGCGGAAGCCTCGGCCTTCGGGCCGAGGCTTCCTCAATCCTTCCCTGTGTTACCCCTGAGTCCTCTGTCGGGCCTGTGCGGTCTGCCTGGGAACCGCATACTCGCGATGCCGGTCGCGAAGTGCCCGTGCCGGTTGCCGTCCGGATCCCCCGGAAGCGGCGATGTTAGGGAAGGGAAACCAAATCGCGTGGGACGAAGATAGCGCATCTGCAACCAACCTGCAACATTTGTTACAAACAATTCTCCACGGCTTCTCCACGTCCGGCAGGGACAGTGGTTCGGCCCGAGGACGCGCCGGGGTCGCTCTCGGTTCGCATGCGGCATTCACCTGCCAAAAGACGCCGTTGACCGACGCGTGACAGCCGTCCGCCTGCTGTTCCTCTACGACGCGAGTGGGCACATGCATAGTGGGGGCGTGGCCCGTTGGGGCCGCGTTCGTTATGAGGGGAGCTGGCACTGCGGTCGCGGTGTCCAGGCATTCCCGGACCGACCGACCGCGAGGGACAAGGAGGCCGTCATGACTGACGCGTCCACGGGTTTCGACTCTGTAAGCAAGGAGGGGCTCACCATCGATCCGCCGCAGTGGGTGAAGGACCACGCGTGGATCGGCTCGATGGAGCAGTACGAGGAGCTGTACAACCGTTCCGTCACGGATCCCGAGGGCTTCTGGGCTGACATGGCCAAGGAACTCGTCTACTGGGAGAAGCCGTGGGACAAGGTTCTCGAGTGGGAGTTCGAGACCCCCAAGGTCGAGTGGTTCATCGGCGGTAAGACCAACGTCGCCTACAACTGCCTCGACCGGCACCTGACCGATGGGCGTCGCAACAAGGCCGCCATCATCTGGGAGTCCGACGAGGGCCGCTCGAAGGTGTACACGTACCAGTCGCTCTACTACAAGGTCTGCAAGTTCGCCAACGTCCTGAAGAAGCACGGCATCAAGAAGGGCGATCGCGTCGCCATCTACATGCCGATGATCCCCGAGCTCGCCGTGGCGATGCTCGCGTGCGCGCGCATCGGCGCCATCCACTCCATCGTCTTCGGCGGCTTCTCTCCGGCCTCGCTGCGCGACCGCATCCAGGACAGCGCCTGCAAGCTGCTGGTCACCGCCGATGAGGGCATTCGTGGCGGGCGGGTCATCCCGCTCAAGGCCATGTCCGACGAGGCGCTCTCCGAGTGCCCGAGCGTCGAGACGTGCATCGTCGTCTCCCGCGCCGGCGCGCGCGTCGACATGGAGCCGGGCCGCGACTTCTGGTACCACGAGGAGATGCGGGCGAGCGACATCAGCCGCCACTGTGACGTCGAGTGGATGGATGCCGAGGACCCGCTCTTCATCCTCTATACGTCCGGTTCGACCGGCAAGCCTAAGGGCGTGCTCCACACCACCGGCGGTTACCTCGTGTACACGACGATGACGTTCAAGTACACGTTCGACTACCACGAGGACGACGTCTTCTTCTGCACTGCCGACATCGGGTGGATCACCGGCCACAGCTACGTCGTGTACGGCGCCCTGTCGTTCGGCGGCACCTCGGTGATGTTCGAGGGTGTTCCCAACTATCCGGACGCCGGCCGCTTCTGGGAGATGGTGGACAAGCACGGTATCAACCAGTTCTACACGGCGCCGACCGCGATCCGTGCGCTCATGAAGGCGGGCGATGAGTGGCCGGCCAAGTACGACCTGTCGTCGCTCCGGGTGCTCGGCACCGTTGGCGAGCCGATCAACCCCGAGGCATGGATGTGGTACTACAAGAACGTCGGCCGCGAGCGCATCCCGATCGTCGACACGTGGTGGCAGACGGAGACCGGCGGCCACATGATCACCAACCTGCCGGGTGCCACGCCCATGAAGCCGGGCTCGGCAACGCGTCCCATGTTCGGCATCCAGCCGATCATCCTCAACGAGGACCAGTCCGAGACCCCGGTGAACCAGGGCGGCCGCCTCTGCATCAAGTATCCGTGGCCGGGCATGCTCCGCGGCACGTGGGGAGACCCGGAGAACAAGCGGGTCAAGGAAGTCTACTTCTCGCAGTTCCCGGGCTACTACTTCACCGGTGACGGCTGCCGCAAGGACGAGGACGGCTACTACTGGCTGATGGGCCGCGTGGACGACGTCATCAACATCTCCGGCCACCGTCTCGGTACCGCCGAGGTCGAGTCCGCGCTCGTCTCGCACCCGTACGTCGCCGAGGCCGCGGTCGTCGGGTTCCCGCACGACATCAAGGGTGAGGGCATCTACGCCTACGTCA
>CAZXWK010000054.1:0-11073 GCA_964644675.1 uncultured Eubacteriales bacterium
CCTTCTCGGCGCGGAACTCCTGCCAGAACGAGAAGATCGCGTTGATGAAGATGACGGCGAAGATCGCCCACCCTAGCTGGGGCATGCCGCCGACGAAGGCGAGCGCGCCGCCCACCCACAGCATGATCGCGAAGAGGTGGTAGAAGTTCTCGAGGAACTTGAAGATGAGCGGGCGGCCCTTGATCTCGCGGATCTCGTTGGGGCCGTACTGCTCGAGGCGTTGCGCCGCCTCCCCGCTCGTCAGTCCCTGCTCGTTCGAACCGAGCGACTCGTAGACCTGCTCGCGCGTGAGCGCCCAACACGAGTCGTCAACGCACACGTTCTGGTCGGCCATGGCTGGCTCGTTCGCCTCGCTTGTGTCGGGATATGCCGCCGAACGCCGTTGCGGCTACCCAAGCAAGATTCCTGAACTCGGGCGCGATTCCTGCCGACGAGAACGTCAGGTCGGGTGAGCGGTACGCGCCGGGAGGCCCGGCGCGAGGGGACTACCGTCCAGAAACAGGAGGTCGTCCCGATTCCGCGACGATGACGACGTCGATGTTGCGCGTCTCGCGCATGATGCGGTTGACGATAGATCCCCGCAGCACCTCGTCCATCCGGCTGCGAGCGGACTGCCCCATGACGATGAACGTGATCTGGTGGGTGCGAGCGAAGTCGATGATCTCGGCGGCGACGTCCTCCCCGGACAGTTCGATGAAGTCGCCCTGCAGCTCACTGGTGAGCGAGCGGAGCGAGTCGACCGCGGCCTGCTCGGCGGCACCCAGCAGGACCGCCGGCGGCTTGACGTGCACCACCCACAGGTCGCCCTGGAGACGGTGCGCGAGCTGGTACCCGCGCCGCACGAGCTTCGCGCTGGAAGGCCGCGGCGTCACGGCCACGAGCACCCGGTCGGTCGCTCCCCACGTCTTGTCGACGTCGTGCGCCGAGATGAACTTCTCGAGGTCGTCATCGACCTCCTCCGCTGTCTTGCGCAGCGACAGCTCGCGGAGCGCGACCAGGTTGCCCCGGCGAAAGAAGTTGGTCAGCGCCTGGTCGACCTTGTCGGGAGCGTAGATCGCTCCGCGGCGCAGCCGGTTGATGAGCGCGTCAGGCGGCACGTCGACGAGCTCGACCTCGTCGGCCTCGTCGAGGATGCGGTCGGGGACCGTCTCGCGCACGCACACGCCGGTGATCTCGCAGACGGTGTCGTTGAGGCTCTCGAAGTGCTGCACGTTGACGGTCGAGAGCACGTTGATCCCCGCGTCGAGCAGTTCCTCGACCGACTGCCACCGCTTCTCGTGCCGCGTCCCCGGGACGTTGGTGTGCGCGAGCTCATCTACCAGTACGAATGTCGGGTTCCGGTCGATGACCGCATCGGTGTCGAGCTCGGTGAACGTGGTGCCGTGATACTCGATGACCTTGGGCGGGACGATCTCCAGCCCCTCGACCAGCGCCATCGTGTCGGGCCGCAGGTGCGGCTCGACGTAGCCGATGACGATGTCCTCACCTCGTGAAGCGCGCCGGTGGGCCTCGGACAGCATGGTGAACGTCTTGCCCACCCCGGCCGCGTAGCCGAGAAAGACCTTGTGGCACCCGCGTTTCCTCGGGGCTTCGTTCCCGGGCGTCATGCGACCTCCCCCGCCGTCACTTCGAGGATAGCGCGTCGAGCGCGAGGTTCAGCTCGAGCACGTTGACCCGAGGCTCGCCGAGCACCCCCAGCTGGCGTCCGCGCGCGTACCGGTCGACCAGCGCGCGCACGGCCGCGGTCTCGAGCCCGCGCGCCTTGGCCACCCGCTGGACCTGCAGGTACGCCGCAGCCGGAGAGATGTCGGGATCGAGCCCGCTGGCCGACGACGTGACCAGGTCGACCGGGACGGCTCCCTTCTGGGCGCCGGGGTTCTCGGCGACGGCCTGCTCGACGCGCGCCCCGACCGCCGCGACGAGCTTCGCGTTGGTCGGCCCCAGGTTGCTCGCACCGGACGCCATCGCGTCGTAGCCGTCGGTGCCGGCCGCTGAGGGGCGCCCGTGGAAGTACTTCTCGGCGATGAACGACTGCCCGATGAGCGACGACCCGACGACACGCCCGCCGGCGCGAACGAGGCTTCCTTGGGACTTGCTCGGAAAGACCGCCGCCGAGACGCCCCACACCGCGAGTGGGTAAAGCAGCCCGAACGCCACGATGGTGACGAGCGCCATGCGGACGGAGACGAGGAACGTCCGATTCACGGTGGCCTCCTACCCGATCCCGAGAGCCACGAGCACGACGTCGATGGCCTTGATGCCGATGAACGGAAGGATGATGCCGCCCAGCCCGTAGACGAGCAGGTTGCGCCTGAGCAGCGCGCCCGCGCCGACCGGACGGTACTTCACCCCGCGCAGAGCGAGCGGGATGAGCGCGACGATGATCAGCGCGTTGAAGATGACGGCGCTCATGATCGCGCTCTGGGGCGAGTGCAGGCCCATCACGTTGAGCTTGCCGAGCTCCGGGTGGGTCACCATGAACATCGCCGGGATGATCGCGAAGTACTTCGCGACGTCGTTGGCGATCGAGAACGTGGTGAGCGATCCTCGCGTCATGAGCAGCTGCTTGCCGATCGCGACGATCTCGATGAGCTTGGTCGGGTCCGAGTCGAGGTCGACCATGTTCCCGGCCTCTTTGGCCGCGCTGGTCCCCGAGTTCATCGCCACGCCGACGTCTGCCTGGGCAAGCGCCGGCGCGTCGTTGGTGCCGTCGCCGGTCATCGCGACGAGTTTCCCGCTCGCCTGTTCCTGCCGGATGAGCTCCATCTTGGTCTCGGGCGTGGCCTGCGCGAGGAAGTCGTCCACGCCGGCCTCCATCGCGATGACCGCCGCAGTGATCGGGTTGTCGCCGGTGATCATGACGGTGCGGATACCCATCGCGCGCAGCTGGTCGAACCGTTCCCGGATGCCGCCCTTCACGATGTCCTTGAGGTGCACCACGCCGAGCGCCCGCGGTCCCCTCGAGACCACGAGCGGAGTGCCGCCGGCCTCGGACACGTGTCGTACCTGGGTCTCGAGTTCCGGCGGTACGGAGCCGCCGATCGACTCCACCCACGCGATGACCGCGTCGCTCGCGCCCTTGCGGATCTGCTCGCCATCCACGTCCACCCCGCTCATCCGGGTCTGCGCGGTGAACGGGATGAACACGGTGGTGTCCTCGTGCAGGTGCCGCTCGCGGATGCCGAACTGCTTGGCGAGCACCACGATCGAACGGCCCTCGGGCGTCTCGTCCGAGAGCGAAGCGAGCTGCGCCGCGTCAGCGACCTCGGCCTCAGTGACGCCGGGGACCGGCAGGAACTCGGCCGCTTGGCGGTTGCCGAACGTGATGGTCCCGGTCTTGTCGAGCAGCAGCGTGTCGACGTCGCCGGCCGCCTCGACCGCACGGCCCGACATCGCGAGCACGTTGCGCTGGATGAGCCGGTCCATCCCCGCGATGCCGATCGCCGAGAGCAGCCCGCCGATCGTCGTGGGGATGAGGCACACGAGCAACGCGATGAGCACGCCGACCGACACGTCGCCGTGCGAGTAGGTCGCGAACGACTTCAGGCTCATCACCACGAGCAGGAAGATGATCGTGAGCACGATGAGAAGGATGTCGAGCGCGATCTCGTTGGGCGTCTTCTGCCGGCTCGCGCCCTCGACGAGCGAGATCATGCGGTCGAGGAACGTCTTGCCCGGGTCGGAAGTGATGCGCACCACGATCCGGTCCGAGAGGACCTTGGTCCCGCCCGTGACCGCCGACCGGTCTCCGCCACTCTCTCGGATGACCGGCGCCGACTCGCCAGTGATGGCCGATTCGTCCACCGAGGCGATGCCCTCGATCACGTCACCGTCGCCCGGGATGATCTCGTTCGCCTCGACCACCACCACGTCGCCGCGCCGAAGCTCGGACGCGACGACCTGCTCGGCGCCGCCGTGGATGCCGTTCACGCGGTTTGCCATGGTGTCGGTCTTCATCGTGCGCAGCGCGTCGGCCTGGGCCTTGCCCCTACCCTCAGCCATCGCCTCGGCGAAGTTGGCGAACAGCACCGTGAACCAGAGCCACAGCGCGATGCCGACCAGGAACCCGCTGTCGCGACCGCCGGAGGCCAGCGACTGTACCGCGTACACGGTCGTGATGACGCTGCCGATCTCGACGACCAGCATGACCGGGTTGCGGTACAGGGTCCTCGGGTCGAGCTTCACGAGCGCGTCCGTGACCGCACGCCCCACCAGCGCAGGATCGGTCACCACTCCCCGCTTCGGGGATGCCTCCTCGTGGGCCTCGGTGACTTCGACGCTGTTCGTCTTGCTCATCGCGTCCTCCTAGAACAACCGGCCGGCATGCATCAGCAGCTGCTCGAGGACCGGCCCCAGTGCGTACACCGGAAAGAAGGTGAGGGCCCCGACGATGACGATCACTCCGACAAGCAGGCCCACGAACAGCGGCCCGTCGGTCGGGAAGGTCCCCGAGGAGGCGGGCGCGACCTTCTTGACCGCCATCGACCCCGCGATGCCCAGGACCGGGATGATGAACAGGTAGCGCCCGACGAGCATCGTGACGCCCAAGGCGACGGTGTAAAACGGTGCGGCCGCGTTGAGACCCGCGAACGCCGAGCCGTTGTTGCCGACCGCCGACGTCGCGGCGTAGAGGATCTCGGACAGGCCGTGAGGCCCGGGGTTGGCGATCGACGCGAGCGCCATAGGCAGCACGGCGGCGATGCCGGCGACCACCAGGATGCCCGCCTCGAGCACGAGCACCGCGAGCATCGCGAGCTTCATGTCGGTCGGCCCGATCTTCTTGCCGAGATACTCGGGCGTACGGCCCACCATCAGACCGGCGATGAAGACCGCGATGATTGCGAACACGAGCATGCCGTACAGGCCTGACCCGACTCCGCCGAACACGATCTCGCCGAGCGCGATGTTGAGCATGGCCATGCCCCCGGCGAGCGGGGTCAGGCTGTCGTGGCTCGCGTCGACCGCGCCACAGGAGGCCGCCGTCGTGGCGTTCGCGAAGATCGCAGACTGCGCGATGCCGTTGCGCACCTCCTTGCCCTCCATGTTGCCGCCGGGGCTCGTGGCGCTCGCCGCCTGGTTCGCTCCCGCGCGCGTGAGGTTGGGGTTCCCGGCCCGCTCGAACCCGTAGATGACCGTCAGGCCCACCGCGAACAGCACGATCATCGCCGCTAGCAGCACCCAGCCCTGGCGCGAGTTCCCCGCGAAGTCGCCCACCATGCACGCGAGCCCCGCGGGAATCAGGAGGATCGCGAAGGCCTGGAGCACGTTGGTGAGCGGTGTCGGGTTCTCGTACGGATGCGCGGAGTTCGCGTTGAAGAACCCACCCCCGTTGGTGCCCAGTTCCTTGATGGCCTCCTGTGACGCGACCGGGCCCTGGGCGATCGTCTGCGACCCGCCCTCGAGCGTCCTGATCGTGATCGGCCCGGACACGTTCTGGATCACGCCCTGCGAGACGAGTACCAGGGAGAACGCGAGAGAGAGCGGCAGCAGCACGTAGAGGCACGCGCGCACCAGGTCCACCCAGAAGTTGCCGATCTCCTTGCGACCGACGCGGGTCAGCCCCCGGACGAACGCGACGGCGACGGCAATGCCCACGCCCGCCGAGATGAAGTTCTGCCAGGTCAACCCGACCATCTGGGTCAGGTAGCTGACCCCCGTTTCGCCCGCGTACGCCTGCCAGTCCGTGTTGGTCACGAAGGCCACGGCGGTGTTGAAGGCGAGCAGTGAGGGCATGCCGGCAACGTGCGCGGGGTTCAGCGGCAGTACGCCCTGCAGCCGAAGCAGCAGGAAGAGGAACACGAGGCACACCAACGCGAACATGATGACCGACAGCGCGTAGACCGACCATGTCATCTCCCCGTCGGGATTGATGCCGGTGAGCCGGTAGGTGAGCCGCTCGACCGGCGACGCGACCCGGTCAAGGACGGTGCTCTGTCCGCTGAACACGCGAAAGAGGTAGCGCCCCATCGGCCGCGCGCAGGCGACGACGAGCACGAGGAAGATCGCGAGCTGCACGCCATCTGCAACAGGCACGGTGTCCTCCTACAGCCGCTCGGGGTTGATGAGCGCCCACAGCAGGTATGCCAGGACGCCGAGAGCGATGCTCCCGACGATGGCGTGCTCGGCGCTCATCGTCCGCCCACGATCCGGTCGGCGAGGGCCACGTAGCCCGCGCAGGCCGCCGCGAAGCCGATGAATCCTGCCACCACGAGGATGTCAGCGAAGATGTTCACGTGCGCCTCCTTGAACCGTGCTAGCGCCGAGGCCGACGCTTGATGTGAGCGTTTCGCCTCTGGTGTGAGCTCCACGCCCAGGCGACGCCGATGACGACCGCCGCCACGAGCAGATACAGCGTCGTGGTCACTCGCGCACTCCGATCCGTCTGGTCCCCGACGAGGGACGTCTCTGACTCTGCATCAGAGTGTGCGCTGAGCACCGTTGCGCGAGCGTGAAGCGCGCGCGACCGGGTGTGAAGAATGTGCTAAGGCTGCGTCGGTGCCGCTGAGCTGCCGAGAAGTGCTACTCCGACGGCTCGAAACGGAAGCCGACTCCGGGCTCGGTGAGGATGTGGCGCGGCACGCCCCCGGGCTCCTCGATCTTGCGGCGCAGGTGCGAGACGTGGACTCGGAGCGTCTGCGTGTCGCCCACGTACTCGGGGCCCCAGACGTTCTCGAGCAGCATGCGCGAGGTCACGACCCGGCCCCGGTTGCGGACGAGAAGCGCGAGGATGTCGAACTCGGTCCGCGTGAGCCGCACCTGCTCGCCGCGCACCACCACGGTGCGCCGGGCGAAGTCGACCGTGAGGTCGCCTGCGGAGACTTCGCCGACCGACGTGTCGGCGCTCGACGTGCGCCGGAGCAGCGCACGGATGCGGGCGAGCAGCTCACCGGTCGAGAACGGCTTGGTGAGGTAGTCGTCCGCGCCGAGGTCGAGAGCGGCGATCTTGTCCTCGTCGGCGTTGCGCACCGAGAGCACCAGTATGGGGCCGTGGTACCAATCGCGAAGCGCCCGGCATGCCTCGAGGCCGCTCATCCCCGGCAGCGTGAGGTCGAGGATCACGAGCTCCGGCGTGTGCTGAGCCGTCAGCTCCAAGCCTTCCTCGGCGGTCGCAGCAAGATCGACCGTGTAGTGGCGAGCCTGCAGCACCGAGCGCAGTGCGCGCCTGATCTGCTCCTCGTCGTCGACGACCAGGATCCGCGCTGCACGCTCGGGCGCGCCGTTCTCACTCATCAGCGCCTCCCGTGGCGACCGGCAGCTCGAGGACGAACCGGGCGCCATGTGGCGCCGCGTCCTCGACTCTGAGTTCTCCGTCCTGACTGCGCACGAGCTCGCGGGCGATGGCAAGCCCCAGCCCGGTGCCCGCGGGTGAGGATGTGGATGCCGCTCCGCGGTAGAACTTCTCGAACACGAGTTCCTTCTCCGTGGGGTCTATCCCCGGACCTCGGTCTTCGACCCACACCCGCAGCGAGCGAGCGCCGGCCCCGGCACCCACCGTCACCATGCTGTCGGCCGGCGAGTATGCGAGCGCGTTCTCGACCAGGTTCTCGAGTGCACGCACGAGCTGCGCAAAATCGATCCGAACGTTGGGCAGCTCGTCCGGCAGCGTGAACTCGAGACGCTCACGCGAACGGCCGGGTAGGCGAGAGAGCATCGTGCCGAGCACGTCGCGCACGTCGTGCTCCTCGAAGTGGGGCTGCCACGAATCCGACTCCAACCGCGACAGATCGAGCAGGTCGCCGATCGACGAGTTCAGCCGGGTGAGGTCCTCAGCGACCGCCTCGAGTTCCTCGGTCGTGCGCTCCACGGTCCTCGAATCGCCTTCGTCGAGCAGCCCGGTGACCCGCGCGGTCGCCGCGGCGAGCGGCGTCTTGAGCTCGTGGGACACCGAGGAAACGAGCGTCGACTTGAGCCTGTCGGCCTCGCGCAGCACCTCGGCGTGCGCCGCCTCCTCTTGAAGGCGCTGCCGCTCGAGCGAGGCAGCCGCCAGGTTCGCGACGGCTACGAGCAGGCGGATGTCGTCCTCGCCCGGCTCGGCGGGGAGGAACCGGGCGAACAGGACTCCCTCGATCCCGGACGCGGTGAGCAGGGGCAGGAAGAGGCCGTCCGCCACCACTCCGGGAATCGCGGCAGCAGGCTCGACGGTGACCATCCCCTGCTCGGTCCCGGTGTGGCCCGGCGCGGAGCTGATGCCCTTGCCGGTCCGCAGCACCCACGCGACCAGGGCTTCCTCCCCCGACGAGGGCGTGGGGGCGCCCGCCGAGGACAGGCACCGCCCGGTCATCGCCCCTCCCGGGGCCGGCGCGTAGATCGCGGCGCGCGAAGCGTGGAGGACGCTGACGACTTCATCGGTGACGAACTCGGCGGTGGAGGCGACCGACTTCTCGGAAGCGATCCTGAACGAGAGCAGGTTGAGGAGCTCAAGCTCGCTTTGGCGCCTGACTGCGGCCTTCTCCCGCTCCCGAAGCACCGCCGTCTGCTGGCCGGCGACGAGCGCGATGATGAGGAAGACGATCAGTCCAATCCACTCCGCCAGCTCGGCCACGGTCAGCCGGTAGTACGGAGGGATGTAGAGGAAGTCGAGCGCCAGGAACGCGACGATCGCGGCGACAGCGGTCGGTCGTACGCCAGCCACCCGTGCGATACCCATGATCACCGGCACGAACAGGAGCATGACGACCGTGATCGACAGGTAGGACCGCAGCGGCAGGAACGCCACGGCCGCAACCGCGACGCCGGCGACCGCGAACGGATAGCCCCCACCTGCCGAGACGAACCGCTTCCACCACATGCGAAGACCATACACCGCCACTCCGCGCCGCGTCGGTGCGGCGCGAACTCCGGGCGGCGCCCCGGGCCGCTCGCGCGACCCGGCCTAGTGGACCCCGAACGTGCGCCTCAGGTTCGCTTCCTCACCACACGACGACAGGATGAGCACCTCGTCGCCGGAGTGGAGCACCGTGTCGCCCTTGGGCACGACGACTTCTCCGTCCGAGATGATCGCCATGACGTGCGCGCACTTGGGGATTGCGAGCTCGGCGAGTGACTTGCCCACCGCACGCGAGTCCGCGAGCAGGGTGATCTCGTCGATGACCATACCCTCGGCCGAGAGGGCCATGAGCGTGATCACGTCACCCAGGCCCACTTCCTTCTCGATGAGGCTGTAGATGACATTGGCAGTCGACACTGCGACATCCACGCCCCAGTTCCGCGTGAACATCCACTCGTTCTTGGGATGGTTGGTGCGCGCGAAGACCATAGGCACCTGGTGCGTCGTCTTGCTCAGGAAGGAGATGACCAGGTTGTCCTCGTCGTCGCCGGTGAGCGCGGCGACGAGATCGGCCTGTGCCACACCCGCACGGTCGAGCACGTTGGGCTCGCATCCGTCGCCGCGGAGCACGCGTACGCCGGGAAGCCGGGCCTCGACGTACTCGGCACGGTCAGGCCGCGACTCGACGAGCGTGACCTGATGGGTGGGCCGGAGCTTCTCGGCGAGGTAGATGCCGGACTTGCCGGCGCCCACGATGAGTACGTTCACGGCCGCCACCTACTCCTTCAGCCCGAGCAACCGCTCGAGCTTCTCGGCGCTCTCGCGGAGCACGTTGATGAACAGCAGGTCGCCCTTCTCGAAGGTGGTGCCTTCGACGGGCAGGATCGCCTGGCCGTTGCGGACGAGCGCCGAGACGGCCACCTCGCCCGGGACGAGAAGGTCGGCCGGGGTCTTGCCGGCGAGTGACGCCGGAAGCTCGACCTCCATCATCTCCACCTCGGCGTTTCCGTACTGGTACTCGCTGTGAAGATCGGGGTGCGTGATCATGTCGAGCAACCGCGTGCTCGTCCACGTCACGGATGCGATGGTCGAGATACCCAGACCTCGGTAGATCTCGGCGCGTCGCGGGTCGTAGATCCGTGCGATGACACGTGGCACGCGGAAGTGCTCGCGCGCCGTGCGGGCGGCGACGATGTTGCTGTTATCGCCCGAGGTGACCGCGGCGAAGCAGTCGGCGTCGCGGATGCCCGCCTGCTCGAGCACGTCTCTGTCGAAGACCGGGCCGATGTACTTCTGGCCCATGATCTCATCGCCGTCTTCGCACTCGAACACGAGCGGGTCCTGGTCGATCACCGAGACCGAGTGGCCCTCGAACTCGAGCATTCGCGCGAGATAGCGACCCACTCGCCCGTATCCCCCGATGACAACGTGCAACCGGTGCATCCCGCATCACCCCGCTTTCAGGTCGTAGCCGAAGCGGCCTGGGCCGCCGGAGCCTGGTCCTTGCGCCTGCGCAACCACATGCGCAGGAAGAACTTCCTGATCTCGTCGGCTATGAGCAGCGCAGGCGAGAACAGCGCGAGCACTCCCCACTCGTGCAGCGTGAGCGGGGCCGTGCTGAACACCTTCTGAAGGAACGGCACGTACATGAGCAACGCCACGCCGAGCAGTTCGGAACCGAGGCCCCACCAGCGCAACTTGTTGGTGAAGAATCCGATCTTGACGATGGACTGCACGTGCGTGCGCATCGCGAAGCCGTTTCCGACCTGCGCCATGACGATACCCGTCAAGGTCATCGTCGTCGCGGCCATGTAGATGCCGGTCGCGGGAACACCCGCGCTGGGCATGTTGCCGAAGGCGGCCATCCCCGCCCAGTCGCCCCACGTCCACCCGGCCTCGAGGTAGCGGTAGAAGAAACCGAACAAGCCGATCGCGGCCGCGAGCGGACCGAGGAACAGGTACGCCTTGACCACCATGCCGCCGGTGAGGATCGGCGTGTTGGGCTTGCGCGGAGGACGCTGCATGACGCCGGGCTCGGGCTGCTCGAGTCCAAGTGCGAGTGCGGGGACCTGGTCGGTGAGCAGGTCGATCGTCAGGATCTGCAGCAGCGTGAGCGGCAGCGGGATCTTGAGGAAGATCATCGCGAGGAACGGGAACATCTCGGCGACGTTGGAGGTCTGGAAGTACGTCAGGAACCGGCGGATGTTGTCGAAGATCGTCCGGCCCTCTTCGACCGCGTGGACGATGCTCGCGAAGTTGTCGTCAGTCAGGATCATGTCGGCGGCCTCGCGCGCGACGTCGGTGCC
>CAZXWK010000055.1:0-10827 GCA_964644675.1 uncultured Eubacteriales bacterium
CTGATCACCAACATCGGCGAGCTCGTCACGTGCGAGCCGTCGCTGGGGGACGGGTCTCCGCTCGGCATCATCCGCGACGCCGCGCTCGTGATCGACGGCGTGGGCGACGTCGCCTGGATCGGCTCGGCGAAGGCGCCGCTGCCCGCCGAGAACCGCATCGACGCAGGCCACCGCGCGATCGTCCCCGGCTTCGTGGACAGCCACACGCACCTCGTCTTCGCCGGCGACCGCGCCGACGAGTTCGCCGCGCGCATGGCCGGCGAGCCGTACACCGGCGGCGGCATCGCCAACACCGTGATCGCGACGCGCACCGCGCCCGACGACTTCCTGCGCGAGCACACCGCGCACCTCGTCGCCGAGGCCCACTCGTGCGGCACCACCACGCTCGAGATCAAGAGCGGCTACGGCCTGACGCCGCGCCACGAGGCGCGCATCCTCGAGATCGCCCGCGAGTTCACCACCGAGACCACCTACCTGGGCGCCCACGCAGTGCCCGGCGAGTACTCCTCGGACCGCGAGGGCTACGTCGACCTCGTCTGCCGAGAGATGCTTCGCGCGTGCCTGCCCTTCGCGAAGTGGATCGACGTCTTCTGCGACGTGGGAGCGTTCGACGCCGAGGAGACCCGGCGCGTGCTTCGCGCCGGCATCGCCGAGGGGCTGCAGCCCCGGCTCCACGGCAACCAGCTCGGACACGGACCCGGTGCGCAGATCGCCGCCGAATTCGGTGCCGCGAGCCTCGACCACGGCACGTACCTCTCCGACGACGACGTGGACGCGCTCGTCTCGGCGGGTGTGGTCGTGACGCTGCTGCCGGGCGCGGAGTTCAGCGCGGGGACGCACTGGCCCGACGGGCGCCGGCTCGTCGACGCGGGTGCGACCGTCGCGATCGCCACCGACTGCAACCCCGGGACCTCGTACACGACCTCGATGCCGCTCATGATCGCGCTGGCGGTGCGCGAGATGGGGCTCACACCGGAGGAGGCGCTGCTCGCGGCTACCCGCGGTGGAGCGGCCGCGCTGCGTCGCGACGATATCGGCCACATCGCCGAGGGCGTACGCGCCGACCTGGTCATGCTCGAGGCGCCGTCCTACAGCCACCTCGCCTACCGGCCGGGGGCGCCGATCGTCGCGCGCACGTGGAAGCGTGGGCAGACGGTGTTCTCGGCGGGACGGTTCGCCTAGATCCGGCCCTCGGGGTCAGGTCAGGCGAAGCGTCTCCGCGAACCCCGCAAGGTCGAAGCCATCGGCGAAGGGGTCCACGAACAGGACGCCTTCCAGTTCGCGGCCGGCCGAGAAGTCCTCGGTGAGCAGGACGTGCGCGTCGGCGCGCTTGGCCGCCGACCAGATCTGGGCGTCCCAGAACGAGAGCCCGTGGCGCCGGACCCCGCGTATCGCCTCCGCCACGGTCGCCGAGTCGATCGCGACCACGTGGCAGCTGTCAGCGACGGCGGCCACGCGACGCTCGGCGGTGGCGTCGTCGAGCTCGGAGGAGAACAGGCGGCGCATCGTCACGAAGTACTCCCCGAGCACCTGCGAGCTGACGGTCGCGGCGCCTGACGCGAGCGCGAGCCGCACGACCTCCCGCGCTCGAGCGCGCTTGAGCGGCTCGGCGGCGTCCTCGGCGTAGACCCAGACGTTGGTGTCGACGAAGACCCTAGCGCTCATGCAGCTCCTCGCGCGTCCAGGTCCGGCCACCGCTCCGCAGGCCGCGGGCATCCGCGTCCGCCCACACGGCCTCGAGCGCGGAGACGGCGGCGCTCTGCTCGCCGGACGCGTCCGCAGCAAGCAGCCGCTCAAGAGCGATGCGCGTCAGTTCGGCCTGGGACACGCCGAGCGAGCGGGCGCGCTGCGCCAGCGCTCGATCGAGGTCGGCACCTATGTAGAGCTGCTTCCTGACCATGCGGGACATGATGGCCTGCCCACCTTCACCCATGCTTGCCGAGGGCTGCCCTCGGCGGGGCGAATCGTCGCGATGTGATGTATCAGATTATACATCGCTTCATGGAACGCATGGTGCGGGAGTGAACGAGCGGATGGCGCGAGCGCGCGGCCCCGTCCCCTACTTGACCGTGAACGACCTGGTCTTCGAGGCGCTCGGCGCATAGCCGGGCGAGCCGGGGAACTTGGCGACGGCGCGCCACTTGCCGCTCTGCTTGAGCACCGCGGCCGCCTTGAGCGTCGTGCCCGCCGAGTCGGGGGTCAGCTTCTGGACCGCCCGCTGCCGCCAGTACCAGACCTTGACCTTCTTGGTCCGCTTGCCGACCTTCTTGCGCACGGTCTTCTGTTCGTAGTGGTAGAGCGTGAGCGTCGAGGTCGCGGCTCGGACGGCGCCGCGCTGGTTGAACGAGACGGCGAACGTGGTCTTCCTGCCCTTGCGCGGCCTCGACGGCGCGTAGCTCACCGTGCCGAACGACGGCTTCACCGGGGCGACCGTGATGTTCATCGCGCCCGTGCCCGCCGGGTCGCCGAAGTAGCGGTTGAAGATCCACCAGTAGAGCGCGTTGCCCGACATCGTCGAGGTCTGGCCGGCCAGATCACCGTACGGGGACTTCGCGCCGATGACCGGGTTGTACGTGAACAACTTGTACGTCGCGAGATTCACCGGCACGACCTGCGTCGCCGGCGAGCTGGTGTAGGTCGCAACCTTCATCTTCGAACCCGGGACCCAGACGGGGTAGTACGAGCCACTGGGGAGCGGCTTGCCGGGCTCTCCGTACGCGTCGAGGCTCTGTGCCCCGTACCAGACCTGGTTGCCGAACCCCCGGTACTTCTCGATGCGCGGAGAGCCGTCGGGGCACCCCATACCGATCGCCCAGTCGAGCGTCGCCGAGTAACCCGTGACGAGCGTCGTCCGGGTCCACAGGCTCTGTTCCTTCTGCAAGAGCGTCAGCATGACGGCGGGGCTGACGCCCCACGCCTGGCACGCCTCGGCGATGATCTGCGACGCCGGCTTCGCGACGCCGGTGTGATCCGTGGTGACGAGCGAGGCGAGTGGGCCGGTCTTGGGGGCGAGGAACGCCTGGATCTCGGCTTGTGTCATGGAGTCGGCTGCGCGGAAGTTGCCGTCCGACATCACGTAGTTCGGGTCGAACGTCGCAGCCGTCGCAGGTGCAGCGCCGAACGCCAGAACGACCGCCAGCGCCATCGCGCACGCGGCAGCGGCGGTGGTCCTCAGGCGGATGGGTCGTATGGGCTGTTCGGACGCGTGGAGCACGCGGTTCACCTCAGGTCGTTTCGGGTCGGGTCTGCTCGGATCGTCGGGCTATAGCTCAGCCGATGGTACCGCACCCGGTCGGGTCGGCCCCCTCGGTAAGCACCGAGCGTGCCGTGACGGATTGATCCTGCGTTCATCGGCATCGCACGACTGAGTGTATGCACTTTCGTTCCGCATCTGGATTCGGCGGTCTACTTTCGACTTCGAGCGAAATACCGCTGCTACCAGTCGAAAATGCGTTCCCGCGCCCACTCGCTGTCGTCTACGCTCCGTCCGTTTGATTCGGAATCCGAACCGCGCTATCCAGCGCGGTGGAGTGATGAAGCGAGGAGGAGCAATGAAGGCACGCAAGATGGCGGTCGCGGCTGTGGCCGTGCTCGCACTCGCCGGTCTCGCGCTCACGGGCTGCAGCGGCGGCTCGAGCGACGCGTCCGGTTCGGTCAAGGAAGTCAAGATCGGTATCGGCGCTCCGCTCACCGCAGGCTCGGTGGCGCAGGGCCAGGGCATCGAGCGCGGCGTGAAGCTCGCGATCGAGGAGGCCAACGCGAGCGACGAGGTCAAGGCCGCCGGTATCAAGTTCGTCGGCGTCCCCGGCGACGACCAGGGCGACCCCAAGACCGGCGTCACCATCGCCAACACGTTCGCCTCCGACCGCAACCTCGTCGCGGTCGTCGGCCACCTGAACTCGGGCGTCACGATCCCGGCCTCGAAGGTCTACAGCGACGCCAAGATCGCCGTCATCTCCCCGGCGGCTACCAACCCGGCGCTCACGCTGCAGGGCCTGAAGAACGTCTTCCGCGTCTGCACTATCGACTCGGTCCAGGGCCCCATGGGCGCCGACGCCGCGTTCAACAAGTTCGGCGCGAAGACCGCCGTCGTGGTCGACGACTCGACCCCCTACGGTGAGGGCCTTGGCCAGGAGTTCGCCAAGCGCTTCGCCGAGCTGGGCGGCACCGTCGTGTTCACCGAGAAGACCTCGGACAAGGACACCGACTTCAACGCGCTGGCCACCAAGATCAAGGCCGCGAAGCCGGACCTGGTCTACTACGGCGGCACCTACAACTCCGGTTCGCTGCTCTCGAAGCAGATGTCGGACGCCGGCGTGACCGCTCCGCTCATGGGCGGCGACGGTCTGTTCGACCCGCAGTACGTGGCCCTCGCGGGCACCACTCAGTCCGAGGGCGACATGGTCACCTCGGTCGGCCTGCCCACCGAGATGCTGCCCAAGGCCCAGGAGTTCAAGGCCGCCTACGCCAAGGCGTTCCCGGACACCGAGATCGGTGCGTACGACGCGTACTCCTACGACGCCGCCAACGTGCTCATCAAGGCCATCGTGGCCGCCGCCAAGGAGAAGGGCGCCAACGCCGTCGTCTCCCCCGCCGGCCGTGACGCGATCATCGCCGCGGTCGCCAAGACCGACACCGAGGGCGTGACCGGCAAGATCTCGTTCGACAAGAACGGCGACACCACCAACAAGGCGATCACCGTCTACAAGATCGAGGGGGGCAAGTTCGTCCCCTACGTCGTCCCGGGCGCCAGCAACTAGGACCTGTCGACACCGCAGTTCCTCCCACGGGGCGCCTTCGGGCGCCCCGTCCCTTTGGGGCGCCACGCCGGCGAGCGGGTGCGCGCCACGCCAGGCGGGTATGCACTCCCCGACCAGTGACGCACTCCGGAGGCTGACGCGCATGACCTACGACGACGAACTCGAGCGGCTCCGCCAGCTCACGTGCATCAAGTGGACCTACCACGACGAGGACGTGCTCCCCGCGTGGGTCGCGGACATGGACCTGCCACCCGCGCCCGTGACGGTAGATGCGGTCCGGGCGCTCGCTGACCGGGGCGACTTCGGCTACAACTGGCACGCCGCCCGGCAGCTTCCCGAAGTGTTCTCGGCGTGGGAGGAGCGACGGCACGGCTGGCAGCCGAACCCCGAGCAGGTCCGCGTCTTCTGCGACGTGATGCAGGGGGTGGACGTGGCGCTTTGGACCCGGTGCAAACCCGGCGACGGCGTCATCGTCTTCACGCCCGTCTACCCGCCGTTCCTGCGCAGCGCGACCGCGGACGGCCGTCAGCTCATCGACTGCCCACTGGATCCGGTCGGCTGGCGTCTCGATCCGGAGCGGCTCGCGCGCGCCGCCGCCGAGCCGCACGCGAAGGCGGTCCTGCTCTGCAACCCGCACAACCCCGCCGGCCGCGTGTTCACGCGCGAAGAGCTGACCGCGATCGCCGAGGTCGCCGAGGAGCACGACCTGCTCATCGTGAGCGACGAGATCTGGTGCGACGTCGTGCACCCGGATGCGAAGCACATCCCGATGGCCTCACTCGGGACCGAGGTCGAGGCGCGCACGGTGACCCTCTCGGCAGCGAGCAAGGCGTTCAACGTCGCTGGCCTGCACTGCGCGGTCGCGCACATCGGGGACGAGCGCGTGCGCGAAGGGATCGCGGCGCTGCCCGGCCACGTGCTGGGCGCCGTCGGCTCGCCCGGCGCCGAGGCGACGCTCGCGGCGTGGACGACCGGCGAACCCTGGCTCGCCGAGACGGTCACGCACCTCACCGCCATGCGCGACTACACCGCCGCTCGGCTCTCGGCCCAGCTGCCGGACGCGCTGTTCTCGGTACCGGAGGCGACGTACCTGCTGTGGGTCGACGTCAGCGCCTACGCCCTGGGCGAGGACCCGGCGAAGGTCCTGCTCGACGAGGCGCGTATCGCGCTGTCGTCCGGCAACGACTTCGGCGAGCGCGGCGTGGGCTTCGTGCGCCTCAACGTCGCGACCAGCCGGCCGATCCTCGACGCGGTGCTTGACCGGATGGTCGCGCGGCTGGTGAGGTAGCAGACGGGAGACGCACGGATGGCGGGTATCTCGGAAGTGGAGAGGGCGGCGCGGGACGACCGGCCTGACCGAACGGAGGAGCGAGCGTGATTCGAGTCGCCGCACTGTGCGGGTCGCGACGCGCGGGGAGCTACAACCGGTCGCTGCTCGAGGCGCTGATCGAACGGGCGCCGGACGGGATGCAGATCGTCGAGGTCCAGATTCGCGACTTCCCCTTCTTCGACCAGGACGACGAGGCGTCGCCCCCGCCTTCGGTGCTCGCCGCCAAGGATCTCGTCCAGAGTTGCGACTGCGTACTGCTCGTCTCACCCGAGTACGACTACGGGGTTCCCGGCTATCTGAAGAACGCCGTCGACTGGCTGTCGCGGCCCTTCGGCGACCCCACGCTGGTCGGACGGCCGATGGCGGTGTGCGGCGCGAGCACGGGGTACATGGGGACCATCCGCGGGCAGCTGCACTGGCGGCAGAGCTGGTACTTCTTCAAGGCCCCCGTCTTCACCGAGGCGGAGCTCGTGGTCCCGTTCGCGCGCGATGCGTTCGACGAGAGCGGCCGCCTGGTGAGAGAGCAGACCGAGCAGGCGATCGACCACTTCTTGGGCACGCTGTTGGACTGGCTGGTGCGCGGGTGCTCGCCACCACGCTGATACCTCCCGCACATTGCATACTCGGGCCACCTGAACCTCTTGCTTCGGCCAGTTCGACCGCTATCGTGTGAATAGCGCAGCCGCGTTTCTGGATTCTTCAACGTAGGGAGCGAGCATGATCAAGGTCGCAGTATGGGGTGCCGGGATGATGGGCCAGGGTCTGCTCGGCTACATCCTCGACCGGCCCAACGACATCGAACTCGTCGGCGTGATCGACCGCCATCCCGAGAAGCACGGGCTCGACGTGGGCCATTGCATCGGGCGCGACTGCGACCTCGCCATCACGGCCGACCACGACGCGGTCCTCGCACTCAAGCCCGACGTCGTGTGCATCCTGACCGCGAGCAACCTGCACGAGATCGCCGACCAGGTGGAAGCGGCCGTGCGCGCCGGCTGCAACGTGATCGGCATCGCCGAGACGCTCGCCTACCCGTGGGCGAGCGACCCCGCGTGGGCCGAGCGATTCGACGCGCTCGCCAAGGAGCACGGCGTCTCGATCCTGGGCACCGGCATCAACCCGGGCTTCGTGCTCGACGCGCTGCCCATCGCGCTGTCCTCGGTGTGCCTGCGCGTCGACCGCATCGAGGCGTCACGCATCAACGACCTGTCGCCGTTCGGGCCCACCGTCATGGAGTCGCAGGGCGTGGGTACCACCGTCGAGCAGTTCGAGGCAGGCGTCGCCGACGGCTCGATCGTCGGCCACATCGGCTTCCAGGAGTCGATCCGCTTGATCGGCCGAGCGTTCGGCTGGAACATCGACCGCGTCGAGGAGACGCGGGCGCCCATCATCTCGAGCGTCGAGCGCGAGACGCCGCACGTGCACGTGGCGCCCGGCGACGTGTGCGGCTGCCGGCACATCGGCTGGGGCTACTCGGGTGAAGAACTCAAGATCGAGCTCGTCCACCCGCAGCAGATCCGCCCCGAAGCCGAGGGCCAGGAGACCGGCGACTACATCAAGATCTTCGGCGACCCGAACATCTCGCTCGCCATCCAGCCGGAGATCCCGGGCGGCAAGGGTACCTACGCGAGTGTGGGCAACTACATCCCGCTGATCGGCGCGGCGCCCGCGGGCATCGTCACGGTGCTCGACATGCCGCTTCCGCGCTTCTCGGCTCCGAGCGTCTAGGGGGTCACCATGCCCGACCGCACCCGATGCGAGATCGACGACTGGGTCGAGGTCGAGAGCGTCTACCTCGCACCCGCCGAACGCTCGTCCGCGCTCCCGCCCGAGACCGCCGAGAAGCCCCTGATGGTGTGGGTGAAGGGCTTCGCTCGGCACGCCGCCGAGCTGGGCGACGAGCTCGAGGTCGAGACGATGACCGGCCGCGTGGTGCGCGGGCGCCTCTCCGAGGTGCTGCCCGGCTACACGCACACGTTCGGCCGCCCGGTGCCCGAGCTGGTGCATGTGGGCCGCGACCTGCGCCGCCAGCTCGCCGAGTACCGCGAGGGGGTGTCGCGATGAGCCGCGCCGACGAGATCATGGCGCGCCGGGGCGAGATCATGAAGCGCGCCCTCGGCATGGACTACGCCGAGTTCGAGCGCTCCCCCATCGCCTTCGACTACGAAGCGATGATGGCCGCGCACGGCTACTCGCTCGACGACATCGTGGGCATCCAGACGCGCGCCGGCGTGGGCAACACGCCCCTGCTCGAGCTGCGCAACCTCACCGACCTCGTGCGCTCGGTGAGCGCACCCGGCATGGGCGCCCGCATCTTCGTGAAGGACGAGGCCGCGAACATGGCCGGCTCCTTCAAGGACCGTCGCGCAAGCATCTCCATCCACGTCGCCAAGGAGAAGGGCTACGCGGGCGTGATCGCCGCGACGAGCGGCAACTACGGCGCCGCGGTGTCGAGCCAGGCGGCGCGCAACGAACTGAAGTGCATCATCGTCCAGGAGACGTTCGACAGCCGCCACGTCGGCCAGCCCGAGATCATCGAGAAGTCGCGCATCTGCGAGGCCTTTGGCGCCGAGGTCATCCAGATGACCGTGGGCCCCGAGCTGTTCAGCCACATGCTCGAGCTGCTCGACGAGACCGGCTACTTCGCGGCGTCGCTCTACTCGAGCTTCGGCGTCTCCGGCATCGAGACGCTGGGCGCCGAGATCGCGCACGAGATGCTCGCGACCACCGGCAAGTACCCGGACGCCGTGGTCGTCACGCACGCGGGCGGCGGCAACACCACCGGCACTGCGCGCGGCCTCAAGCGCGCGGGCGCGACGGAGACGCAGATCGTCTCGGCGAGTGTCGACCTGAGCGGGCTGCACATGGCGAGCGACAACGACTTCAACCGCAAGAGCTTCACGACCGGCCATACCGGGTTCGGCGTGCCGTTCGCGACGTGGCCCGACCGCGCCGACGTGCCGCGCAACGCCGCGCGCTCGCTGCGCTACATGGACCGCTACCTCACCGTCACGCAGGGCGAGGTCTTCTACATCACCGAGGCGATGTGCAAGCTCGAGGGCCTCGAGCGCGGCCCGAGCGGAAACACCGCGATGGCCGCGGCCGTCTCGCTCGCGCGCGACCTGCCAGCCGATGCGACCGTCGTGGTGCAGGAGACCGAGTACACCGGCGCCGGCAAGCACCACTGGGCGCAGCTCAACTTCGCGCGCGAGCAGGGGGTCGAAGTGCGTCTCGGCGACCCGAAGGAGAACAAGCCCGGCACGGCGATCGTCATCCCCGAGCGCCTCGACCAGATCCACGCCACCGACTTCGACCTGGCCAAGATGCGTCGCAGCTACGTCCGCAACGCGCTCTCGCACGCGGGCGAAGGATACGCCGCCACCGCCGAGGACATCGAGTTCCTCGCGCTCGACACCAACTCGGACCCCGAGACGGTCGAGCGCACCATCGCGGAGCTCGCGGAGGCGTAGGTCGTGACCTCAGCCACCGACACCCGGCCCGTCACGGTGCGCATGATCGCGATGCTGTACGGCTACTGCCAGCAGCGCGGTCTGCCCACGACCGTCCGGCTCGAGGTGCCGCCGCAGGGGCGCTCGGCGCGCGAGATCGCGCTCGAACTGCAGCTGCCGGTCGAGCGGATCGAAGGCGTGTTCCTGAACCACCGCGGCGCCGGGCTCGACGCGCTCGTGCACCCCGGCGACCGGCTCGCCTTCGTGCCACCGGGGACGCCCGCCTCGCACCCCGCGTTCTTCGGTACCTTCACCACCCGCGACGTCGGGTGCCCAGACAACTGATCCCGCACCGCCGCGCACAGCAAAGGAGCACTGATGGTCCGAGAAGACACGTTCGAGCACGCGCACCAGTACCTCGCGGGGCTGACCGACGAGGAGCTGAAGATGCGCTTCTGGCACCTCGCCGAGGAGCTCACCAACCCGCTCGTGGACCTGGCGCGCACGCACACGTCGCCGTCGGTCGAGCGCAGCGTGCTCATGCGGATGGGGATCGACTCGCAGACCTGCGTCGCCGTGGTGAGCGAGTGCGAGAAGCGCGGGCTTCTCGGCCACGGGGCGGGGCACGTGGTGCTCGTCGTGATGCAGGCGCTCGACATCGACGCACCGGCCGCGGCGTTCCGGCTGGCGGACGGCGATGCCGAGGCATGGGCGATCGTCGACGCGAAGTGGGGTGCGGCCCGATGAGCGACAGGCTGCCGCCGCTTCAGCCCAACGAGAAGCTCGACGTCTCGGCGCTGCTCGACGGTCTCGCGGACTACCGCCCGCGCCGGCTCGGCTGGCACTGGCGCAAGCAGGTCACCGACCAGAAGCTCTACGAGTTCTGCTACCGCGAGACCTCCGAGAACCTCAAGAACTCGATCCCGCTGCCGGCCGCTCACTACTTCGAGAACATCGACCCGCAGCCCGACTGCGTCGTCACCACCGAGATCGCCTCGGGCCGTCCCGAGGACGACGTCCGCCGCATGCGCATGGCCGCCTGGCACGGCGCCGACCACATGATGGTCATCCGCACCGCCGGCCAGAGCCACATCGACGGGCTGCTCGAGGGCACGCCCGAGGGCGTCGGCGGCATCGCCGTGACCCGCAAGCAGTGCCGCATGACGCGCCGCGCGCTCGACCTCATCGAGGACGAGGTGGGGCGCCCCATCAACTACCACAGCTACGTCTCCGGCGTCGCCGGTCCCGAGATCGCCGTCATGTTCGCCGAGGAGGGCGTCAACGGCGC
>CAZXWK010000056.1:0-2393 GCA_964644675.1 uncultured Eubacteriales bacterium
CCGTGCTAGGTTGGGGGTATCCCCCTTCGACCAATCGGAGTTCCCGTGCCCGCGATCGTAGAGGCGTGGCGCGCCGGTCTGCTTCGGCGTGCCTCCCTGACCCGCAACGTCCTCGCCGGCGTCGTCGTCGGCGTCGTCGCCCTCCCCCTCGCGATGGCCTTCGCGATCGCGAGCGGCGTGCCGCCGCAGGCCGGTCTGTACACCGCCCTCGTCGCGGGCGCGCTGGTCGCGCTCTTCGGCGGGACGCGCGTGCAGATCGCGGGCCCGACCGGCGCGTTCACGGTCCTGCTGTTCGGGGTCACGGCGAAGTACGGCATCGGTGGGCTCCAGGTCGTCACCATCCTCGCGGGCGTGATGCTCCTGCTCCTGGGCGTCGCCAAGCTTGGCGGCGTTATCCGATTCATCCCGGAGTCGGTGGTGCTCGGCTTCACCGCCGGCATCGCGATCGTGATCTTCGTCGGCCAGTGGGGCGCCTTTCTCGGCCTGCCCAAAGTGGACGGCGTGTCGCTGTTGGAGAAGCTGCCGCGATTGATCGCCGTGCTGCCGCAGTTCGATCCGACCACGGCGGCGCTGGGCGTGGCGAGCCTGCTGATCGTCGCGCTGTGGCCGCGCGTGCCGTTCCTCGGGAAGCTGCCGTCGCCGATGGCGGCGCTGCTCGCCGGGACGGTCTTCGTGGCCGTCGCGCACCCGCCCAGCGTCGCGACGATCGGCTCGGTGTTCGGAGGCATCCCGCGCGGGCTCCCGCCACTGACGATGCCGGTGTTCGACGTCGCCCGCGTGGGCGAGCTGCTCCAGCCTGCCGTGGCCGTCGCTCTGCTCGGCGCGATCGAATCGCTGCTCTCGGCGACGGTCGCCGACGGCATGATCGGGGCCAAGCACGACCCGAACCAGGAGCTCATCGGCCAGGGGATCGCGAACGTGGCCGCAGCATTTCTGGGCGGCTTCGCGGCAACAGGAGCCATCGCGCGCACGGCGACGAGCGTCCGGCACGGCGGGGACAGCCCCGTGGCTGGACTCGCGCACTCGGTCACTATCGCGGTGGTCCTACTGTTCCTCGCGCCGCTCGCCTACTCCGTGCCGCTGACCACGCTTGCCGCGATCCTCTTCGTCGTCGCGTTCAACATGAGCCAGATCGGCCGGGTCGCGCGGGTCGCCCGCCGAGCACCCCGCTCCGACGTCGCCGTGATGTTCGTGACGCTCGTCCTCGCCGCGATGACCGACATCTCGCTCGCCGTGGAGGTGGGCGTGATCCTGGCGCTGCTCAACTTCTTCCGTCGGATGGTCCGCACCGTCGACGTCCGCGAACTCGAGCCCGGGCAGGTCGCCGAGAAGATGGGCGACGCGGCCGCGGTCCCGGTTCCCGAAGGCGTGCTGGTCTACTCGGTGGACGGGCCGTTCTTCTTCGGAGCGGTCGAGCAGTTCGAGAGCGCGCTGCTGCACTCGGACACCGACCCGAGGGCCGTGGTCCTCAAGCTCGTCAACGTCCCCTTCGTGGACATGACCGGGCTCGTCGCGCTGAAGGACGCGGTCGAGTCGCTCGAGCGACGCGGAGTGGCGGTGGCGCTGTGCGGGGCGAACACCGGAGTGAACGCGCTGCTCGAACGCGCCGACATCCACGGAACGATCGGACTCGACGCGACGGCGACGCTCACAGACGCGATCGGGTCGCTGGCCCAGCGCGACACGGACCGGGCGGCCTAGCGCCAGTCGATCTCGCTCGGCAGCAGCGACAGCATCACCAGGTCGACGCGCTCGCCGCGCTGGTCGCGGTAGGCGCGCATGACGCCCTCGCGCGTGAAGCCGCACTTCTCGGCGACGCGGAGCGAGGGAAGGTTGTCCTCGTGCGTGGTGATCTCGATCCGCGCGAGCTCCATCGCATCGGCCGCCCACGCGACGATGAGCTTCACCGCGCGCGTCGCGACGTCGTTTCCGCGCGCCTCGGCGCAGACCCAGTAGCCGACCTCGGCGATCGCCGGATCGCTGCAGAACCGCTCGACCCCGACCGAGCCGAGCAGCCGCCCTTCGTCCGCAGAGACGATCGCCAGGTTGACGGCCGTTCCCGACTCGAGGTCCTCGGGGATGCTCGACAGCCAGCGCCGAACGCCTTCGATCGAGTGCTCGAGCGGGATGCCCGTGAATCGCGTGATCTCCGAGTCCTGAACCGCCGCGCGGACCGCCTCGGCGTCGTCGGGCGACCACTCCCGCAGGCGGATCACGCCATCGGTGAGGTCGGGCGAGGGCGGTGTCAGCGATCGGGTCATGCGGAAGCCCTTCGGGGTCGGCGGCAGATGGCAGCATACCAGCCCGAAGTCGACGCACGAGCGTGCGCTCGGTCCACGGACGGGAGTCCGAGAAGGGACCGTCGGGTAGACATCTCACGAGCGCCTGCGCGC
>CAZXWK010000056.1:2493-6987 GCA_964644675.1 uncultured Eubacteriales bacterium
CGCCGGCGCACCCCATCCTCAGATGCCGAACGGAGCACCGCGTGACCCAGAGCGCAACGAACCGCCGAGACTTCAGGCCGCTGGCCCTGCTCGAGGGCGCGGTGCTGCTGTCCGGCACCGGGAACGGGATCGCCGCGGTCTCTGTCCCATGGCTGGTGCTCGAGCGCACCGGCCAGGCCACGCTCGCGGGGCTGGTGGGCGCGGCGACCGCGGTGCCGCTGCTGGTCTCGGCGCTCTTCTCGGGATCGATGGTCGACACGTTCGGGCGCAAGCGGACCTCGATCGTCTCGGATGCAGCCTCGGCGGTGTCGGTCGCGCTGATCCCCATCGTCGACCTGTGGCTGGGGCTCGACATGACGCTCATCGTGGGGCTCGTGGTGCTGGGCGCGATCTTCGACCCCGCCGGCGCGACAGCGCGCGAGTCGATGGTCCCCGAGGCAGGCGCGGCCGCGGGCTGGCCGCTCTCGAGGACCAACTCGGTGCATGAGGCGACCTGGGGCGTCTCCTACCTCATCGGTCCCGCCGTCGGCGGCGTGCTGGTCGCGCTCGTCGGGCCCGCCACGACGCTGTGGGCGACCGCTGTGGGATTCGTGCTCTCGATGATCGCGATCGCGTGGCTGCGCGCGCCGGGTGTCGGGCGCCCGTCCGAGGAGGACCGCCCCGAGAGCGTCGTGGCGGGCTCGGTGGAGGGGCTCAAGCTGGTCTGGCACGACCCGCTCCTGCGCACGACGATGCTGCTCAGCATGCTGATCGTGTCGGTGTACCTGCCCATCGAGGGCGTCATCCTGCCGTACATGTTCGAGCAGCAGGGACGCCCGGCCGCGCTGGGCATGGTGCTCACCGCCCTCTCGGCAGGCGGTATCGCAGGCGCGCTCGCGTACTCGTTCGCCGGTACGCGCTGGCGACGCTACCCCATCTTCGCCGGAGCGATCGTGCTGGCTTGCGCGTCGATCCTGGGGATGGCGCTCGCGCCGACCTACGCGTGGCTGGTGGTCGGGGCCGTGCTGACCGGACTGTTCTGGGGCCCGGTCGACCCGCTCATCAACATCGCGATGCAGACACGGATCGAGCCCTCGAAGCGCGGCCGCGCGCTGGGGGTCCAGATGGCGTCCTACTACGCGGCCGGTCCCCTCGGCTACCTGGGAGCGGGCGCCCTCGTCGAGCGGGCGGGCGCCCAGACCACCTTCATCGTGCTCGGCGCGATCCTCCTGCTCGTGGCGGTGTCGATGGCGCCGCTCCCGGCGCTGCGGCTGTTCGACGAAGTCGGCCCGTACGAAGCCGAGATCACCGGCGCGCACGTCTCGTCGGTGCCCGACCCCCGGATGCTCACGCCACCGCCGTGTGAGGACGACGACTGCGATTAGCAGCGGGGACTCGCGTGGTGCCGCGGTGCGCGGCGCGCGGACCGCCCCGAGCCGTCTCAGGCCGAGCGCTCGCCCGTGCTGCCGAGCGGCGCGTGCAGGATCACGGACGCCACCACGCCGGCGACGATCCCCCAGAACGCGGAGCCGATGCCGAGCAGGTGCAGCCCCGACGCGGTGACCAGGAACGTGATGATCGCGGGTTCTCGGCGGGCCTCGTCCTCGATCGCCGAGGCGAGCCCCGCGCCGATCGTGCCGAGCAGCGCCAGCCCCGCCAGCGCGAGCACCATCTCCTTGGGCAGCATCGCGAAGACCGAGGCGACCGTCGCGCCGAGCAGCCCGAAGATCAGGAAGAAGCCGCCGAACGCCACCGCCGCGACGTAGCGCTTGTCGGGATCCTCATTGGCGTCTCGGCCCATGGTGATCGCCGCGACGATGGCCGCGAGGTTCATCGCGAAGGCGCCGAACGGAGCGAGGACGAGCGACGAAGCACCGGTCCACGTGATGAGCGGGGAGATCGGCGGGTCGTAGCCGGCGGTCCTGAGCACGGCGACGCCGGGGACGTTCTGCGACGCCATGGTGACGACGAAGAGCGGCAGCGCGACGCTCGCGATCGCCTGGAGCGAGAACTCGGGCATCACGAAGACGGGCCTCGCGATGGAGAGCTGTACCCCGGCGAAGTCCAGGTGGCCTTGCGCAGCGACGATCGCGATCCCGACCGCGAGCACCGAGGGGATCGCGTAGCGCGACCAGAACCGCCGAGCGACCAGGTAGGTGACGAGCATCGCGCCGACGAGCACGAACTGCTTCTCGAGCGAGGCGAAGGCGTCGATGCCGAACTTCAGCAGCACGCCCGCGAGCATCGCCGCCCCGAGCGTGGCCGGTATGCGCCGGACCGCCTTCTCGAACCAGCCCGTCGCGCCGACGATCACGATGAGCGCCGAGCACACCATGAACGCGCCGATCGCCTGCGGCATGGTGATTCCCGCCACGCTCGTGACGAGCATCGCGGCGCCCGGCGTCGACCACGCCGTGGCGACCGGCACCCGGTAGCGGAGCGACAGCGCGATCGAGGTCGCCGCGATCGCGACGCCCAGCGCCAGCATCCACGAGCCGATCTGGGCCTCGGTGGCACCCAGGGTCCGTGCGGCCTGGAAGACGATGACGGCCGAGGCCGAGAACGCGGTGAGCCAGGCGACGAACCCGGCGACCACCGCCGAGACGGACAGGTCCTTCAGCAGACGCACGCGCGCTCCCTAGAAGTGAGACGGGTGGGAGGATGGTAGCAGAGCGTCTTCTCGGCACCGCGAGTGCGCCGACGTCAGAGCCCTTCGCGCGGGAAGTCGAAGCGCCGCTCGCGCTCGAAGACCAGCTCGTCTCCCGCCCACGCCCTGAGCCGGTCTTGCACCCGGAAGTCGGTCGCGTCGGCCGTCATCGTGGCCTCGCACTCGACCCGGACCTGCCAGCCGTCCCGCTCGAGCCCCACCGTGCGCGCGCACTCCACCCTTGCGGACAGCGGGTCGTTCTCGGCGATGCGGTAGACGTCTGATGACTCGCTCGTCACGAGCGTCGCGCTGTCGGCGACGAGTTCGCGCCGCGACTCGCGGTCCTCGATCGCGTGTCTGCCGTCGGTCGTGGTCCGCGTCCGCTTCCGACTCGAGCGAGCGTCCGCCGGCAGCGCCACACGCTCCGGGGGCTCGAAGCCGCGCTCGAGGGGCTCGGCACCAAGCTCGAGCTCCGGCAGCTCGAGCCACGACGCGCCGCCCAGCTCCAAGGACAGCGTCGCCTGACGGGGCGACGGCCAGGCGTGCGGCCAATACGTCGGCGAGATCGCAAGCCTGAGCCGATTCCCCGCCGAGAAGCGGTGGCCGATCACGTTGAGCGGAACCTCGACGTCGCGGGAACGGCCGGGTTCGAGCGGCTCGGCCGCCTCGTGCCCTGCTCGGTGCGTCAGGTTCCAAAGCCCCCAGCTCACCAGGTTCGAGACGCCGTCGGGCGCGACCTCGCACAGCCGGACGGCGACGAGGGCGGCCGGCTCGTCGCTGCCAAGTCGCAGCCGAGCGACGGGCGTGCCGAGCACCTCGAGCGGCGAGCCGAGCGGCGCGGTGTCGAAGCACGCCGAGAGCTCGTCGTCGGGGCGCTGGTCGAGCGGGGTCTCGTCAGCGCGTCCGTTCGCGCACCACACGCCGGCGGTCTGGCCGCTCGCTTGGCGCGATTCGATGCGGACCGTCTCTGCGTCCGCCGCGACCCGGGCCGCGCTCTCCCCTCCGGGCAGCGCGACGAGTTCGCCTGCCGAGGTCAGCTCGAGTTGCCGAGACTGGGTAGGCGTCGGCCACTCGCCGATCTGCGCCCAGCGGCCGGGCAACTCGGCGTGGTAGCCCGCCGGCTCGAACGAGTCGCTCATCCAGTAGCGAACGAGCGGGTCGCGCTCGACGCCGGTGTCGACACCCTTGAGCCAGCGGTCGAACCAGCGCAGGCACTCGTGCAGGAAGCCGATGGCGGGACCGGGCACGCCCAGGTACGGGACCGTGTGGCCCCACGGGCCGATGATGCCGCGTCGAGGGCACTCCAGCCGCTCGAGCAAGCGCGGCACCGCATTCGTGTACGCGTCCGTCCAGCCTCCGACCACCAGCGTGGCCGCCTCGATCGCCCCGTAGTCCTCGGCGATCGAACCCTGGCGCCAATACGCGTCGCGCAACGGGTGGCTCATCCACGGCTCGATGAACGCCGGCGTCTGGTCGAGCCGGTACAGCCACGTCTCGCGCCAGTCGTCACGAAAGCGGGGGTCGGGTGGCAGCGCGTTGAACGCGCGCATCCACGTCGCCCACTTGAGCATGTCGCTGGCGAGCAGGCAGCCGCCCATGTAGTGGCAGTCGTCGGTGTAGCGGTCGTCCGTCGAGTACATCGAGACGACCGCCTTGAGCTGCGGCGGTCGGCGCGCCGCGATCTGCAGGCCGTTGAAGCCGCCCCACGAATAGCCGATCAGCCCCACGTTGCCGTCGCACCACGGCTGGCGCTCGAGCCAGCTGAGGACCTCGAGCGCGTCGTCCTGCTCGGCACGCAGGTACTCGTCGCGCAGGATGCCGTCGGAGTCCCCGGTGCCTCGGATGTCGACCCGCACCGACGCGTAGCC
>CAZXWK010000056.1:7087-10086 GCA_964644675.1 uncultured Eubacteriales bacterium
GCGTCGTACTGGGCGGCGACCGGCTCGCCCTCCGCCACGAGCCCCTCCTCGGCCAGCCACGACTCGATCCTGGCGACGGCGTCCGCGACGGCGGCGTCGTCGAGGTACCCGCCGAATCGCGCCACGACGGCCAGGTGCTCTGGTACCGCCTCCAACACGACGGAGGGGTTGTTGGGCTGCGGGAGCATCTCGACCGACGTGAAGCGCGACGGCATCGTGAAGCTCACCGAGTACTCGCCCGGACAGCGGACGGTGCACAACGCCTCGGCGTCGCCGAGCCGTTCGGTCCGCTCGCGCGACGACGTCACCGGCGCGGTCATCGCGATCCGCTCGCCTCGAGCGCGCTCTGCGGTGACCGGCGCCGTCATGGCGATGGAGCCGGCGGCCGTGTTGTTGCCGAAGATGTAGTCCGCCAGCGCCTGGAATCCCGCGTTCGTCGCGTCGTCGTACCCGGCCGCCTGCACGCGTACGGTGGCCAACACGTACGGCTGGTAGCGGCGCAACTCGATCTTGTCGGCCTTCTTCACGAGCTGGTAGCCGGGGCTCTCGACAGACACCTCGTCGCCTCCGTTCGATGCGGAACTCGTCTCGGCGTATCTACCCGCCTTCGGACCGGGCGACCTCGCGAGGCCATGTGATCGCGCCGCGACCCGTGGCGTGACGGCGCGACCGCGACACGCGCCGGAGGGGGGGGTCGGGCGAGAACGCGCCCTCGCCACAGAGCCGAAAGGTCACCGCTCGAAGATCGCGCGGAACTCCTCCGCCAGGGACTCGAAGACCGCCGCGGCGTCGGGGTCGAAGTGCGTCCCGGCGTGACCGACGATCTCCTCGACCGCCTGCTCGTGCGTGAGGGCGTCCTTGTACACGCGCTTGGAGCGCATGGCGTCGTAGACGTCGGCGACCGCCATGATCCGTGCGCACAGGGGGATGTCCTCCCCGGCAAGACCGTCCGGATAGCCCCGCCCGTCCCAGTGCTCGTGGTGCGACCGGCTGATGTCGATGCCGACGGCGAGGAAGCCGTTGTTCGGATACTGATCGTGAACCGCGGCCAGCGTCTGCGACCCGAGGACCGTGTGCGTCTTCATGACCTCGAACTCCTCGGACGTGAGCGCACCCGGCTTGAGCAGGACGTCGTCACGGATCGCGACCTTCCCGATGTCGTGCAGCGTGCTCGCGAGCACGATGTTGTGCACCGACGCGGCGTCGATGCCCAGGTCCGGCCGACGCTCGGCCATCCCCTCGGTCAGCATCCTGCAGAACTCGCGCACCCGCTCGAGGTGCGTACCGGTCTCGTCGTCGCGTGACTCGGCGAGCTTGGCGAGCGCGAAGATGGTGGCCATCTGCGAGTCGGCGATCTCCCGGACCTGCTCGTTGACCAGGGTCTCCAGCTCTCGGCTGTACTCCTCGACCTCGACCTGCAGGCGACGCAGGCGCAGGTGGGTGTTGAGCCGAGCATGCACCTCGTCGATCTGGAAGGGCTTCGTGATGTAGTCGACCCCTCCCGCCGCGAACGCCTCCACCTTGTCATCGGCGCTGTCGCGGGCGCTCAGGAAGATGATCGGCACGTGTGTGAGCGCGGGGTTCGCCTTCATCCGGCGGCACACCTCGTAGCCATCGATGCCGGGCATCATCACGTCGAGCAGCACCAGGTCGGGTGCCTGGCTCTCCGCTGCGACGAGTGCGAGCTCACCCGAGAGCGCGGTCCGAGCGCGGTAGCCCTCGCTCTTGACCATATCGGCCAGGACGCGAACGTTGGCGGCGACGTCGTCGACGATGAGTATGTCGGCCGGCTGCTCCGTGACTCGAGTCACTCCTCGGCTGCTCGGTGTGCAAAAATGGGGTGCTCGTGCATGGTATTCCCGCAGTGAGGTGTCGCGCCACACGGGTATCACCTGTCTACGGGGGCATGACCCGGGGGTTCGGGGGAGAAGGGTTCGCCATGACCGCCGAGAAGTCCTTTGCAGTGGTGGGTGGCCACCGGCTCGCGTACGTGCGCAGCGGGTCCGGCGAACCCATGGTGCTCGTCCACGGGATCACCACGTACTCGTTCATCTGGCGGCAGGTCATTCCGGCGCTCGAGCAGCACTACGACGTGATCGCCCTCGACCTGCTCGGCTGCGGCGATTCGGACATGCCGCTCGACGAGTCGTACGCGATCGGCGACCACGCCGACCGGCTCTTCGAGTTCGTCAAGGGACTCGGGATCGAGCGCTTCCACCTCGTGGGGCACGACTTGGGCGGCGGCATCGCACAGATCTTTGCGGTTCGCCACCCGCAGATGCCCCTGACCCTGACGCTGATCAACACCGTGGGCTACGACTTCTGGCCCGTGCAGCCCATCACGGCCCTGAGGACCCCGGTCGTGCGCCAACTCATGATGGCCTCCTTCGACCTGGGCACGTTCCAGATGGTGGTCAAGCGGGGGTTCTACCACAAGGAGAAGGTCAACAAGGAGCTCATGGACCTGTTCAACGCGCCCATGCGCAGGCCCGAGGGTCGCAAGGCGTTCATGCACTTCGCACGGTGTCTCGACAACCACAACCTCACCGACATCACCGACGCGCTGCCCTCGCTCCCGATGCCCGTCCTGATACTGCGCGGGGATGCCGACCCGTATCTGAGCGCGGTGATCGCCGAGCGCCTGCACGAGGACATCCCGGGGAGCTTCCTCGAGCGCACGCCGACCGCATCGCACTTCATGATGGAGGACGAGCCCGAGTGGACCGCTGAGAGGATCCTGCAGCATGCCGCCCGAGCCACTGGATGACGCACGCCGACTCGCCCGGCGCGTCGAGGAGCTGGAGGAGTCCGTCCGAATCCTCCAGGCCGAGAACCAGCGACTCGCCGCGAGCGCTGAGGACACGCTGCTCCTCAGTCTCATCGCCGAGGAGATCAACCCCGCTGAACACGCCGAGCAGGTCCTCGCCCGCGGCTTGGAGCGCATCTCGATCCTCAAGGACATCCCGTACGCCGCGTGCTGCCTGTCGCGCGACGACGGC
>CAZXWK010000057.1:0-9878 GCA_964644675.1 uncultured Eubacteriales bacterium
ACGCGAGCGGCTACTACGGGCCGTTCCGCGACGCTGCCGACTCCGCGCCCGCCTTCGGTGACCGCGCCGGCTACCAGATGGACCCGGCCAACGCCGAGGAGGGCCTGCGCGAGGCCGCGCTCGACATCGACGAGGGCGCCGACCTGGTCATGGTCAAGCCGGCCCTCGCGTACATGGACATGATCCGCCGCGTGAAGGACGAGTTCGGCTACCCGACCGCGGCCTACAACGTGAGTGGCGAGTACGCGATGGTGAAGGCGGCCGCGGCCAACGGCTGGATCGACGAGCGCCGCGTGGTGCTCGAGACGCTGCTGAGCTTCAAGCGCGCCGGCGCCGATCTCATCCTCACCTACCACGCGAAGGACGCCGCGAGGTGGCTCGCCGAGTAGGGCGGTCGTACGGACGCACCTCTTCGGCAGGCAATTCGCTGAACTTGGCGCGCGGTGTCGCCGCGCCCGAACAGGAACACGAAAGGCTGGCTCAACCATGGCAGAGAATGTCGGCAACTCGGACGCGCGTCCGGACCTCGACCTCGAGGGCAGCTTGGAAGAGACCCCGATAGACGAGCTGGACGCCACCATCTCCGAAGAGGAGATGGCCGAGGCCGAGGCCGGGTGCGGCGAGGTGGGGCTGAGCATTCCCCTCGGCGGTGGGGCCCGCCCGGACGATCCTTCGTCGCGGTCCTCGGCCGGCGATGCCGGCCTGCGGAGTGCTCCTGCGGGTCACCCGGGCGGGCATCCCGGCGGGCATCCGGCAGGGGTACCCATGGGTGGCGGGCATCCGGCGGGCGTCCCCGGTGGGCCTGGCGAGCGCCAGCGTCACGGCGGGGCACGCAGCGTGGGCTTCCGCCCGGGCGGCGGTCCCGAGGCGATCGCGTACCAGGAGCGCACGGGCATCAAGGCCCCGCGCATCATCGCGTGGGAGATCACGCGCAGCTGCAACCTGAGCTGCGCGCACTGCCGCGCGGCCGCCGAGTTCGGCCACTACCGCGGCGAGCTCTCGCTCGACCAGATCAAGGCGACGATCGACGACATCGTCACCATCTCGAACCCCATCATCATCCTGACCGGCGGCGAGCCGCTCATGCGCCCCGACATCTGGGAGATCGTCGACTACTGCCACGAGAAGGGCGCGATGCCGGTCATCGGCACGAACGCGACGATGATCACCGACGAGATCGCCGCCAAGATGGCCGAGCACAAGATCCCGCGCATCAGCGTCTCGATCGACTTCCCGACCGCCGAGGGCCACGACACCTTCCGCGGCCAGCCGGGCTGCTTCGACCAGTCGATCGAGGGCATCAAGATCGCCAAGCGCCACGGCGTGGGTGTCCAGATCAACACCACCGTGACCACGCTCAACGCCGACAAGATCGATGAGATCCACGATCTCGCCGAGTCGCTCGGCGTCGACGCGTTCCACATCTTCATGCTGGTGCCGACGGGCCGCGGGTCCGACCTGCTCGAGAAGGAGCTCCCGCCCGAGGAGTACGAGCGCGTCCTGACGTGGGCCTACCACCGCCAGAAGACGAGCCCGCTGCACTTCAAGCCCACCGACTCGCCGCACTACTACCGGATCATCCGGCAGCTGGCCAAGGAGGAGGGCAAGAAGGTCACGCGCGAGGAGTACGGGCTCGACGCGATGACGCGCGGATGCCTGGGTGGCATCACGTTCTGCTTCATCAGCCACATCGGCGACATCCAGCCGTGCGGCTACTTCGACATGCAGCTCGGCAACGTCAAGGAGCAGCCCTTCAGCCAGATCTGGACGGAGAGCAAGGTCTTCAACGACCTGCGCGACTACTCGCTGCTCAAGGGCAAGTGCGGCGCGTGCGAGTACAAGGCCGTCTGCGGCGGCTGCCGCGCCCGCGCGCTCGAGCTGACCGGCGACTACCTCGAAGCCGAGCCCTACTGCGTCTACGAGCCGCCGGGCTGGGTCGAGGAGCCCGTCGCCGAGTAGGCCGGGAGCGCCGGCGCACCACACCATCGTGCGAGCGATCGGACGGCGTGTCCCACCGGGGCACGCCGTCCGTGTGTTGCGTCCGTGCGCCGGCGGCGACCGGCACGGGCGTTCGCGCACTTGACCGCGAGGTGACATTCAGCGGAAGCTTGTCTCGGCACGCACGCGAGCCGCCGCCTCTCGGGGGGAGAGGGACATGGTCGATACACTGTTCTTCGTGCACTCGAACCAGGAGGCCGCCGACCAGTTCGCGGAGGAGTACCGCTCCCGCGGATGGGACGTCGCGTCGGCCGATGCCACCGCCACCGACGCGCTCGACCGCGTCGCCGAGGCCAGTCCCGTCGCCGCCGTCTTCTGCCTGGAAGGCGACTGCGCGGCGGAAGTGAACCACCTGGCCGAGAGCGTCATGACCGACGGCCGTATCCACCGGCCGCTTCTCGTCTTCGTGGGTGGCGAACCCGAAGACATCGCCGCAGCGCACGCGGCGGTGCCGTTCGGCGTCTTCGTCCGCAAGGACGAGCTTCCCTGGGTGCTGAGACGCCTGATCGCCAAGTCGTGAGAGAGCGGGGTCGGTCGATGAGTCGCAAGGAGGGTGCAGCGTGAGGCGCTCGTGTGCGTACGCGAACCGTCCGGCAGCACTTCTGCCGAGGTGTCTGAAACGGGGCCGCCCCTACTTGAGGGCGGCTCTTCTGATTCCAGCGATGGGGCTTGCCGGCGTCCCCGCGCACGAGCGCAGCCGCGGCGCGAAACGCGCGCGGAGCTGACGCATCGGCCGAGCCGCGGGCCGCTCGCCCGCGCCGGGCCGCGGTGGTCGCGCGGGTGGCGACTCGTGCGTGCCGCTCGCGTATGATGTCGCGTGGCGCGCGACGACATGGTGCGGTGCGTGCTGACCCTCGCGCAGACCCGTCACGCAAGGAGCCCGGTCCACGTGCACACCACTGAAGGCGCCCCTGTCACGCCAGCCGCCCGCGAGGGCCGCGTCGTCCACTGGGTCGCGCCCGCCTACAACGAAGAGGCGTCGATCGAGGACCTCATCGACCGCATGGCCGAGGTCTCCTCGGCGGCGGGGTGGGACTACGACATCCTCATCGTCGACGACGGGAGCCGCGACCGGACGGGCGAGCTGGTGAAGGCCAAGGGCGAGACCCTTCCCGTGCGCGTGGTGCGCAACGAGCCCAACCAGGGGCTGGGCCGCACGATCCGCCGAGGCCTGCGCGCCGCCGCCGAGGCCGCGGGCCCCGATGACGTCGTCTTCACGCTCGACGCGGACCTGACTCAGGACCCGTGCTACGCGCCGTCGATGCTCGCAAAGCTCGACGAGGGCTACGACGTGGTGATCGCCTCGCGGTACCGGAAGGGCTCCGCGGTCGAGGGCCTTTCCACCTTCCGCCGGCTCATGAGCTACGGCGCGAGCGGCATGATCGCCGTCGTCCGGCCCGTGAAGGGCGTGCGCGACTACTCGTGCGGCTACCGGGTGTATCGTGCCCGGGTCCTGCGCGAGGGCTTCGAGCGCGATGGCGACGACTTCGTGAGCGAGCAGGGCTTCGGCTGCATGGTCGAGATCGCCGAGCGCCTGCGCGGCCATGCGACCTTCGCCGAGGTGCCGTTCGTGCTGCGCTACGACGCGAAGCGCAAGGAGTCGGCGATCAAGATCCTGCCGACCATCCGCGCCTACTTCCGCGTCATCCGCAAGGTCGCGGCGTCGAGCAACGGGAGCGCCAAGCCGTGAACGATCTCGCCGAGCGCGCCCGGTCCTTCGCGGACCGCCGCTGGACGTGGCTCGTCTCGGCGGTCGTTGCGCTCGGCGGCGTCGTGCGCTTCTGGGGCCTGGGCTCTGAGAGCCTGTGGAACGACGAGCTCTCCTCGGTGGTCTTCACGCGAAACGGGGCCGCACAGGCCATCGTGAAGGCGATGGCGGACACGGGACCTCCGCTCTACTACGTGCTGCAGTCGTGGGTGAACGGCGCCGTAGGCGTCTCGGAGTGGGGGATGCGGCTGCTGCCGGCGGCCTTCGGGACGCTCTCGGTACTCGTCGTCTACCTGGTGGGCCGCCGGATGCTCGGCCGCGGCGTGGGGCTCGGAGCCGCGTTCGTGCTCGCCCTGAGCCGGCTGCCGCTCTTCTACAGCCAGGAGGCGCGCGCCTACTCGCTCGCGATGCTGACCGTGCTGCTCGTAGCGCTCACCCTGCTGCGCGCCGCCGAGAAGCCCTCGGCGGGTCGACTCGCCCTCCACGCGCTCGCGCTCGCCGCGGCCGCGTACACGCACCTGTTCGCACTCGTGGCCGCGGGCGGCATCGTGCTGGGGGTGCTCGTTCGGCCGCAGCTGCTGCGGCGGCTGTCGTGGCGCTGGGGGGTCGCGCTCGCCGCAGCCGCGCTCGCGTACGCGCCGTGGGCGTTCGTGCTGTTGCGACAGGTCGGCAAGGTGAGTGCCGCGAACTCGTCGGGCGAATGGGTGCTCAACCGTCCCGGCAACCTGCTGGTCGCGCTCTATCAGAACCTGGGCGCGTACGCCCCGTGGGGCCAGGGGCACCTCGCCGTGCGGCTCGGCTTCCTCGCGCTGCTCGCACTGGGTGTCGTGGCGTCGCTCACGGAGCGCGGGGAGCCGGGGGCGGCGGCCGACACCGACGCCGCCTTCGCGCCGCGAGCCGCCGACGGCCGCATGTCCGCGATCGGAGGCGCCGAGCAGCTCGCGCTGTTGCTCGGCTGGACCGGTGCGGTCTTCGTGGGCGGGCTCGTGGTCTCGAAGTACGCGCTTCCGATCTTCGATCTGCGCATGGCGCTGGTCGCGGCGCCCGCGCTCTACCTGCTCGCCGCGAACGGGATCGCCTGGCTCGGGCGCCGCTGGTGGCCCGTCGTGCCGGTGGCGGTGCTCGTATTCGCGCTCTTCGCCGGCGTGGGGCTCTACCGCTACCACACCCAGCCGCAGAAGGAGCAGCTCCGCGAAGCGGTCACCTACCTGCTCGAACAGGACGCCCAGCGGGAGGTCGTGTTCGCCTACACGCACTTCATGGCGAAGAACATCGACGAGTACGCGAAGATCCTGGGGGACTCGGACGGCATCACAGCCGAGCGCCTCGGGCGCATGACCTCGCAGTCGCAGCTCGACTCGCAGGTCTCCAGCGCCACGACGGGCGCGACGGTGGCGTACCTCGTGATCGGCCACGCGCCGTTCGTGCGGGGGACGACGACCGCAGCCGACCTCGCGCTCGAGGCCGCGGGGTTCTCGGCGACGGACTCGCGCGAGCTGCGCGGGGTCATCGTGCGGCGCTATGAGCGATCGACCGCGCAGAGCGTGACGCCCGAACCCTAGCTCGCGGCGCGGTCGCGCCCGGCCGCCGCAACTCGCGCGCGTTCCGGTGCCGCGCGACCGCCTCACGCGGAGTCACGGTATGATGCTTCGTGACGTTCCCGGCGCCCCTTCGCGCCCCCGCGATCTTGAACGGAGTCTCACCGATGCAGCACACCAAGTCCTCGGAGTTCTTCTCGGCAGCTCAGATGATGATCCCGGGCGGCGTGAACTCGCCCGTCCGCGCGTTCAAGGCCGTCGGCGTCGACCCGATCTTCTACGCGCGCGCCAAGGGCAGCCGCGTCTGGGACGTGGACGGCAACGAGTACATCGACTTCGTGGGCAGCTGGGGGCCGATGATCCTGGGCCACACGCCTGACGCGGTCAACGACGCCGTCCGCGAGCAGCTCGACAAGGGCACGAGCTATGGCGCGCCGACCGCCCTCGAGGTCGAGATGGCCGAGAAGCTCGTGGAGTGCGTGCCGTCCATCGAGATGGTGCGCATGGTGAGTAGTGGCACCGAGGCGACGATGAGCGCGATCCGCCTGGCCCGCGGCTACACCGGCCGCGAGAAGTTCATCAAGTTCGACGGCAACTACCACGGCCACTCCGATGCGCTGCTGGTCGCAGCGGGCAGCGGCCTGCTCACGCTCGGCATCCCCTCGACGCCGGGCGTCACGCGCGGTGCCGCCGGCGACACCATCGTGCTGCCGTACAACGACGTCGCCGCGGTCGCCGAGACGCTCGCCGAGTTGGGCGAGCAGGTTGCGGCAATCATCGTCGAGCCGATCGCCGGCAACATGGGCGTCGTGCCGCCGGCCCCGGGCTTCCTGCAGGGCCTGCGCGACCTGTGCGACCAGTACGGCGTCGTGCTCATCTTCGACGAGGTCATCAGCGGCTTCCGCGTCGCGCTGGGCGGCGCGCAGGAGCTCTACGGCGTCACGCCGGACCTGACCACGCTCGGCAAGATCATCGGCGCCGGCTTCCCGGTGGGCGCCTTCGGCGGCAAGGCCGAGATCATGAGCCACCTCGCTCCGTCCGGCGGCGTCTACCAGGCCGGCACGCTCTCGGGCAACCCCATCGCGATGGCGGCGGGGCTCGTCATGATCGCCGAGCTCTCGCGCCCCGGCGTCTACGCCGAGCTCGACCGCAAGGGCAAGCGCCTCGCCGACGGCCTGTGCCGTGCGGCCGGCAACGCGGCGGTCCACACATCGTGCAACCGGGTCGGCTCGATGTCGACGATGTTCTTCACGCACCTCGAGGTCAGCAACTGGCCGACCGCCTCTACCAGCAACACGGAGCGCTACGGCGCCTACTTCCGCGGCATGCTCGACGCGGGCTTCACCATCGCGCCGAGCCAGTTCGAGGCGTGCTTCGTGTCCATGGCACACACCGACGAGGAGATCGACTCGTTCGTCGAGGCCGCCGGCACCGTGCTCTCGAGCCTGTAGGACCTGTCTGTGGTCGATGGGGACGGTCCGAAACGCGTACTAGCCTATGATCTGCTCCGGATCCTGGCGGCTGTCACGGTCGTGGTCATCCACGTCATGGCCGCCTATCTGAGCAACCGTTCAACGGTCGCTTCGCCCGACCTCGGGCTGGTGCTCGCGAACGGCCTGCACTACGCGGTCCCGCTCTTCACGTTCCTTTCGGGCGTGTTGTCGTGGGGCGTCGTCTGGTCCCGGTCGGCCGGTGCGTACCGGCGTTTCATGCGCTCGCGATTCGCCCGGATCGGAGTCCCGTATCTGTTCTGGTCTGTGGTGTACTACCTGCTTCGACCGGTCGCCGGCGTCGGCAAGTTCCCGGTCGGCGTGATGGCGAACGTCCGCCGGTTCGCGATCCTGTTCATCAGCGGAGACACCTGGTACCACCTCTACTACCTCCCGATGATCCTGGTGTTGCTGGCCTTCACGCCGCTCGCATCCAGGCTCGTCCACCGTGCCCCCGAGGTGCTCGTCCTCTTGGCCGTGGCAATCAGGGTGTTGGGGTTCGAGACCATCGTCGGGATCGTTGGTCGGCTGCCGTGGGACGCGGCCTTCCAGCCGCTGGCCACCGACGTGCTCCGGTTCCTGCCCTACATGGCGCTGGGTGCCTGGTACGCGGTGCGCCGGCATCAGGTGTCGGGCGCCCTGAGGATGCTGGCGCCGCTCCTGTTCGTCTGCGGAATCTGGCTCAGCGCGGCGCAGACGCTCGGCTGGATCGCGATCGGCGCGTCGTGGTACGCCCACCTGATCGACGTCGCGACCATGTACTGCATGGTTCTCGGCTTCGTCGGCGTGGCGGAATGGACAGCCGCTGTCGGCCGCGTCAGGGACGATTCCCGCCTTGTCTCGAGGCTCGTCACGCTGTCCGGGCTCACCTTTGGCGTATACCTCGTGCACCCGCTCGTGATCTTCGCCGGGCGCAAGCTCGTCGGCGTGCTGGGCATCGGCGCGGGCTGGAACAGCCTGTTGTTCGTGGCTGCGTTCTCCGTGCTGGCGCTGATCGGGAGTTTTGGACTGGCGGCTATGCTCAATCGCTCGAGACTGATGTCTCGGTTCGTCTAGCCCGTTCGCTCTTGGGGGTTGAGTTGCTCGATACGAGAGTCGGTGAGCTATGCTTCTGTGGTTCGTTTCGTCAGGACTAGGAGGGATACATCGGTGAAAGCGATCATCCCCGCAGCGGGACTCGGCACCCGGTTCCTCCCGCTCACCAAATCGCAACCAAAAGAGATGCTCCCGGTCGTGGACAAGCCGGTCATCCAGTACGTGGTCGAAGAGGCCGTCTCGGCGGGCGCGAGTGAGATCCTGATGGTCACCGGCCGCGGCAAGCGCGCGCTCGAGGACCACTTCGACCACTCCGTCGAGCTCGAGGTCCTGCTCGAGGCGAACGGCAAGCTCGAAGAGCTCGAGACCGTGAAGTCGATCTCGGGGCTCGCCGAGGTCTTCTACGTGCGACAGAAGCAGCCGCGCGGTCTGGGTCATGCGGTGTTGTGTGGCGCGCCCTTCACCGACGACGAGTCGTTCTTCGTCATGCTCGGCGACGAGCTCGTGCCCGACGGCAGCCTGCTCCCGCGCATGCGCGAGGTGCACGAGCGCACGGGCGGCAGCGTCGTCGCCGTCATGCCCACGCCCCAGGAGCAGGTGAGCCGCTACGGCGTCATCGGCGGCGAGGACCTGGGTGACGGCGTGTGGCGCATCAGCGAGCTCGTCGAGAAGCCGGCCCTCGAGGACGCGCCGAGCAACCTGCGCATCTTCGGCCGCTATCTGCTCACTCCGGCCGTGATGGAAATCTTGGCGCAGACCCCGCCGGGCAAGGGCGGCGAGATCCAGCTCACCGACGCGCTGGTGACGCTGCTGGGCCGCGAGGAGATCTACGCGGTCGTCATCGAGCCCGACGAAGGCTACGACACCGGCAACGTGCTGGCCTGGCTCGAGGCGAACGTCGCCCTCACGCTGCAGCGCGAGGAGTACGGCGAGCAGTTCCGCGCCTCGCTGCTGCACATGCTCTCCTGCGACGGGGAGTAACCCCGCGATGGCGGCCCGACCCAAGCGCGTCCTCGTCGCGTTCGGCACGCGTCCGGAGGCGATCAAGCTCGCGCCCGTCGTCGAGCGCCTCCGCGAGCGGCCCGACGAGTTTGAGACGCTCGTGGCTGTCACCGCCCAGCACCGCGAGATGCTCGACCAGGTGCTGGCGCTCTTCGGGATCGAGCCCGATTTCGACCTCGACATCATGACCGCCGGGCAGTCACTCACCGACATCACCGTCCGCGCGCTGTCGGGCATGTCGCCGCTGATCGAGCGGGCGAACCCCGAGGCGGTACTCGTCCAGGGCGACACCACGACGACGTTCGCGTCGGCGCTTGCGGCGTTCTATCACCACGTCCCGGTCGGACACGTCGAGGCCGGTCTGCGCACGAACAACCTCGAGCACCCGTTCCCCGAGGAGGCGAACCGCCGCCTCACCACGCGCATCTCGCGCTGGCACTTCGCGCCCACGAGCGTCGCCGAGGCGCACCTGCTGGCGGAGGGCGTCGAGCCGGCCGCCATCCACGTCACGGGCAACACCGTCGTCGACGCGCTGCTCGAAGCGGTGGAGAAGCCGTACGAGTTTGCGCCGGGCCCCGTCGCCGACGCGCTGGCGAGCGGCCGGCGCATCGTGCTGGTCACCGCGCACCGCCGAGAGAACTGGGGCGAGCCGTACGAGCGGATCTGCTCGGCGGTCGAGCGGGTGGTCGACGGCTTCGAGGACACGCACGTGCTGTTCGCGACGCACAAGAACCCGATCGTGGCCGACGTGGCGCGGGCGCGCCTGTCGCACCACCCGCGCATCGACCTGATCGAGCCGCAAGAGTACCTGGCCTTCGTGAAGCTCATGCAGGCCGCGACGCTCATCCTCTCGGACTCGGGCGGCGTGCAGGAGGAGGCTCCGACGCTCGGCAAGCCGGCGCTGGTGCTGCGCGAGGTCACCGAGCGGCCCGAGGCGGTCGAGGCAGGGGTCGTGAAGCTCGTCGGGACCGACACCGAGCGGATCGTGGCCGAGGCCGCGGCGCTGCTCTCGGATCCAGCGGCCTACGCGGCGATGGCGCAGCGCGCGAACCCCTTCGGAGACGGACGGGCGGCCGTGCGCATCGCCGACGTGCTCGCCGCCGAGCT
>CAZXWK010000058.1:0-3529 GCA_964644675.1 uncultured Eubacteriales bacterium
CGATCGTCGCGCGCGTGAAGGACGACCGGCTGCTGCTCGACCCGCGCACGCTGCTCTCCGCCGCCGAGGAGGACGTGGTCGTCGCGCGTCTGGGCGAGGCGCTGGGGGCGTAGGGCTCGAGGAGCGCGAACCCTCGGTCACGAGATTGCGCGGAGGCATCCGACGCGAGCCAAGCTACGCGGTGCGCGGCGCTTCCGTCGGCGAGGAGCGCTGTCCCAGGAGTGCGAAGCGAGCCGGCCCCAGCCGCGCCACCAGGAGCGTGAGCGCGAGCGAGGCTGTGAGCAACAGTGCCCAGCGGACCGGGATCTGCGCGAGTGACGTCGCCCGGAACAGCGCCGGGAACGTGAGCAGCAGCGGCCAGTGGAACCCGAAGACCCCCATGGTGTTGACGCCCAGGAATGCGATGGCACGCAGCAGCCAGCCCCTGAGGAGCAGTCGCGAGAACCCGTAGAGCGCGAGGGAGAACAGGGCCGAGGCGAGCATCATGAGCGCCATGATGGGCATGAAGGGGGCCGGTGCCTCGGCGCCCACCCAGAAGGGCGTGCCCTCGATGCGCCAGTATGCCAGCGCGGCCACGCCGAACCCGGCCAAGAAGAGTGGCCACAGTCTCGAGACCGCGTCCTGGCGCCGATCGTCGCAGCGGCCCAGGACGTGGCCGAGTACGAGACACGGGAGCAGCATCCCGGCGTTTCTAATCAGCGTCCAGTACGGGAGGAGCGGCCACAGCAGTCCGAAGACGACCGCGACCGCGCCCAGCGCCCAGCCCCAGCGCTCGAGCGCGCGGACGATGGCGTGCGCGACGAACAGCGCCCACAGGAACCAGAGCGGCGTCTGCCCGTCGAGGACCCCGAGGACGCCGTTCGGGGTTCCCAGCAGCTGGGCGACGAAGGAGCGGAGCGTGACGCCGCTCCCCGAAGCGGCGGCGGCGAGTGTGGCCACGACCGCGTACAGAACGAGCCACGATCCGAGCGGGACCAGGAGTCGCTCGGCCTTCGTTCGAATCGAGATAGTGCGGTTCGCGAAGCCCGAGACGAACGCGAGCACCTGCACGTTGAACAGGTAGAGGAGCGAGTGTGTCGCGACCCGCACGGCTTCACCGTCAGCTCCGACCGTCGCCTCAGTGACGATGTGCGAGAGGACGACGCCGGCGATCCCGATGCCGCGGTAGGCATCGATCCAGGGTACTCGGCGCACTACCTGGGTGGCATGAGAGGTTGGGCCGGCAGCGGCCTGTTTGCCAGGGCTCATCGCGAGACGCTCCTCGTGAAGGGGCGACTGCCGGCTCGCCCAAGATCTCGGTGCGTGAATCTTTTCTTAACGGAGCTTAGCAAGCACGAGCTCCGCTTGTGAAGCGCTCTCGGAATATCCGCGGCGGCGCTCGGAGCGCTGACCGCGCCGCGCTACCCGCGTGGCAGCAGCTTCGCGAGCAGCAGCACGTCCACCGGCTCGCCGTCGACCATGACCGCCTCTCGCAGGACGCCTTCGTCCTCGAATCCCAGGCGGCGGTAGAGCGCGATCGCGCTGGGGTTGTTCGCGAATGCGTACAGCTGCAGGCGCGTGACGCCGTGCTCGGGTGCCCAAGCGAAGAGCTCGTCGAAGAGTCGCGTGCCAAGGCCCTGCCCGCGGTAGCCTCCCAGGATCGAGATGCCGATCTCGGCGGAGTGCGCTTCTTGGGCGAACGAGCCGCCCGCCACGCCCAGGACGCCCACGATCCGGCCGTCGTCCTCGGCCACGAAGAGCTCGGCGTTGTCGGCCTCGGTGTGCTTGCGGACGAACGCGGCCTCCTCGTCGAACGAGGGCAGCGGGCGCTCGAAGATGCCGGGGAGCTTCTCGGCGAGGAGGAGTTCGTAGTAGTCGAGCAGCGCCTGTGTGTCGTCGATCGTCGCGGTGCGGATGGTGGGCTCCACGTGCTCCTCCGCAGGTAGGGGGCGGTTCGTGCGGGTAATGATACGCTACCGACGCCGCTGGCCCCGAAGGAAGGAAACGCCCTTCATGCCCTCGCTCGTGCTGGGAACCGCAGGTCACATCGACCACGGAAAGTCGGCTCTGGTCAAGGCGCTGACCGGCACCGATCCGGACCGCCTGCCCGAGGAGAAGGAGCGCGGCGTCACGATCGAGCTGGGCTTCGCTCGGCTCGCATTGCCGAGTGGGCGGACGATGGGGGTCGTCGACGTTCCCGGCCACGAGAAGTTCGTGCGGCAGATGGTGGCGGGCGCAACCGGCATCGACGTGGTCATGCTGGTGGTCGCTGCCGACGACGGCGTGATGCCGCAGACCCGGGAACACCTCGCGATCATCGACCTGCTCGGCATCGACGAAGGCGTGGTCGCGCTCACCAAGTCCGACCTTGCCGACCCCGAGTGGCTCGAACTCGTCCGCGCGGACATCGAGCGGCTGCTCGAGGGCACCACGCTCGAAGGCGCTCCCATCGTCGCCGTCAGCGCGAAGACCGGCGACGGGCTGCCCGAGCTGCTTGCGACCCTCGACGAGCTCGCGAGCGAGACCAAGGCGCGCCAGGCGAACCTGCCCATGCGCCTTCCGGTCGACCGCGTCTTCACCATCGCCGGTGCGGGCACGGTGGTGACCGGCACCATGTGGTCGGGGACCGCGAGCCGCGACGACGCCGTCGAGGTCTACCCGAGCGGCATCACCGGCCGCGTCCGCGGCGTGCAGGTGCACTCCGAGACCGTCGACAAGGCCCAGGCCGGCCAGCGCGTCGCGATGAACCTCGCCGGCATCGAGCGCGACGAGATCTCGCGCGGCGACGTGGTCGCGGCCCCCGGCACGCTCACCGTCACCGACCGCTTCGACGCGCGCTTCACGTACCTGGGCACGCCCGGCGACGAGCGCCCGTTCGAGAGCGGCGCGCGCGTGCACGTGAACCACGGCACCCGCGAGGTCCTGGGCCGCGTGCTGCTCATGGACGCCGAGAAGCTCGCCCCGGGCGAGTCGGGCCTCGCGCAGATCCGCCTCGAGGAGCCGCTCGCGCCCCGTTACGACGACCGCTTCATCGTCCGCAGCTACTCGCCCGTCTACACCGTGGGCGGCGGCGTCGTGCTCGATGCGCTCCCGCCGCGCCGCACCACCTTGCGTCCGCACGAGCGCGAGCTGCTCGACGCGCTGCTCGCCCACGACCTGTCGAGCGCGGCGGTCGGCCTGCTCGCGAGCCGCGGCCTGCCGATGACCTCGGCCGAGGTCGCTGCCGCGCTGGGAGTGCCGCGCGCGCAGGTGGCCGACGAGCTCAACCGCGCGAAGCTCGATCGCCTGAAGGTGGGCAGCGAGACCGCGTTCATCACCGCCGAGGCGCTCGAGACCCTACTGGGCGCGACCGAGCGCGAGCTCCTCGCGTTCCACGACGCGAATCCCAAGGCCACCGGCGTCGCCACCTCGGCGCTGCGCGACCTCGTCGACCGGCGCCTCGCCCCGCGTGCCTTCGACGCCGTGCTTGAGGTCGCGAGCGAACGCGGGCTCGCCACCGTCGAGGCCGGGCAGGCCCGCCACCCCAAGGCCGCCGTGAGCGCGCTCGCCG
>CAZXWK010000058.1:3629-9787 GCA_964644675.1 uncultured Eubacteriales bacterium
ACCGTCGAGGCCGGGCAGGCCCGCCACCCCAAGGCCGCCGTGAGCGCGCTCGCCGCCGAGCAGGCCGCGACCGACGCGCTGCTCCCGCTCATCGAGCGCCAGGGCCTCGCGCCCGAGAGTGTCACCGAACTCGCCGCCGAGACGGGCGTCGACGTCGGCACCGCGCGCAAGGTACTCGGCCGCCTCGCGAACGAGGGCGCGATCGTGCGCATCAACAGCGAGCTGCACTTCTCGGCGGGGGCGATCGCGGGGGCTCGCGAGGCGCTGACCGCGCACCTGACGGCGCATCCGGAGGGCGCGACCGCGGCACAGCTGCGAGACGCTCTGGGTGTGAGCCGCAAGTACGCGATCCCGCTGCTCGAGTACTTCGACGCGCAGGGGCTCACCAGGCGCGACGGCGACCTGCGCGTGCTGCGCGGCTAGATCGGCTCGACGATCCGCGGCAGCTCGACGGTGAAGCGGGCGCCGGTCGGCGAGATGTTCTCGGCGGTGATGGTGCCGTCGTGCACGTCGACCAGGCGCTTGGCGATCGCGAGGCCGAGCCCCGCGCCGCCCGAGTCCGCCGGGCGCGGCCCCTGCGCGCGGAAGAAGCGGTCGAAGATGCGCGCGAGGTCGGCTGCGGGGATACCCGGGCCGTCGTCGGTGACGCTCACCCGCGCTCGGTTGCCGACGCCCACGCACGCGAGCGTGATGGTGCCGCCGTCGCCGGTGTGAGCGACCGCGTTCTTCACGATGTTGAGCAGCATCTGCTCGAGCAGGTCGGGGTTGCCCTCGACCCACAGCCCCGGAGCGCCCTCGACCTTGATGGTGCGGTCGCCCAGCGCGCGGGCCTTGGCGGCGACCTCGTCGAGGAGCGTGCGCACTTCGAGCGGCTGGAAGGTGCGCGCGGCGCCTTCCAACCTCGCGAGCGACAGCAGCTCGTCGAGGAGCCGAGTCATGCGCGCGGACTCGGCGTCGATGATCGCGAGCGATTCGTCGGCGTCGGCCTGACAGATCGACTGGCTCCGCAGCAGCTCGATGTTGCCGCGCACGATCGCGACGGGGGTGCGCAGCTCGTGGCTCGCGTCGGCGACGAAGCGGCGCTGGTCCTCGTAGGAGCGCTCGAGGCGTCCGAGCATCGCGTTGAGCGAGTCGGCGAGCGAGCCCAGCTCGTCGGCCGGGCCGTCGTAGGCGATGCGCCCGCCGGGCGACGCGTGCGTGATGCCGGCGGCATCGACCGCCATGCGCCGCAGCGGGCTGAGCGCTCCGCGCGCCGCCCACACCGAGAGCAGTGCGCCCACCAGGACGACGAAGAAGCCGGCGGCCGCCAGCGCGAGCGCAACCTGCGTGGCGACCTGTTGCGACGCGCTCGCGGGCAGCGCCGCCTGGAAGAGGCCGACGCGCGCCCCGGTCGAGCTGACGATGGGGGTGGACAGGACGCGGTACGCCGTCCCGTCGAGGTGCACGTCCGAGTAGCCGGCCACCGAGGCCGTCGGCTCCTGGGCCGGGCGGTTGTCCGACGCCTTCTCGACGCTGACCGCGGAGTTGGAGAGGATGCGGCCTCCCGCGAGCACCAGCAGGATCGGGTCGGGCCCCGAGAGCGGGATCACGCGCTTCTGGAGGTATGCGCGGGAGGCGTCCACCAGCCCGGTCGAGTCGGCCGAACCAGCCATCGCAGCGCCGTAGGCCTGCGCCTCGTTGAGCAGCGTCCGGTCCACCGAGGCGTTGAGGTTGCGCAGCGTCGCGACGTACGCGATCGCGCACAGCAGCGCCACGCCGACGACCAGCACCGACAGCGTCGAGAGCGCGACTCGGGCGCTCGCCGAGAGGCGCACCCTACGCGCGGACACGATAGCCGGCTCCGCGCACCGTCTCGATGACCGACGGCTCGTCGGGCCGGTCGAGCTTGCGGCGCAGGTAGCTCACGTAGACGTCGACCACGTTGCTGCCGGCGTCGAAGTCGATCCCCCACACCGAGTCGAGGATCTGCTGTCGGGTGAGGACCTGTCCGGCATGCCGCATCAGGTACTCGAGCAACGTGAACTCGCGGCTCGGCAGGTCTGCCGAGATGTCGTCGCCGCGGCTAGCCACGCGCGTCTTGGTGTCGAGCTTGAGGTCGCCGACCACGAGCTCGCGCGCGGACGCGGCGCCCTGGCGCGCGTTGGCCCGGACGCGGGCGGCGAGCTCGGCGAACGCGAACGGCTTGACCAGGTAGTCGTCGGCGCCCGCATCGAGCAGCTCGACCTTGTCGTCGATCTCGCCCAGCGCGCTCACCACGATCACGGGCACGTCGGGGCGCACCACGCGGATGTTCTTGAGCACGTCGAGGCCGTTGCCGTCGGGCAGGAGGAGGTCGAGCAGGATCAGGTCGAAGTCGTACGTCGTGCCCAACCCGATGGCGTCAGCCGCGGTGGCGGCGCGCTCGACGGTGTGACCTTCCGCGGACAGACCCTTCACGACGAACGAAGCGATGCTGTCCTCGTCTTCGACCACGAGAATGCGCACGGGAGTCTCCCTGCTAGTGGGAACCGGTCGAGGACTCCCGCTCCGTGAGCACCTTGCTCGCGCTCTTGGCGGTCACGGACTGGGTCGAGAAGCCCTCGCTCTTCTTCTTGTCCCCATCATGACCGTCTTCGTTGTCGTCTTCGTCGCGAAGATTGGGCGTGACGACCTCGCGCTGTTCCCCATCGCCCGAGGACGCGGCGGACGTCTTGCTCGCCGAGCCGCGCTTCCTCGCCCTCGCCGAGACGCCCGAGTCCGCTCCGTCCGACCCACCGGTTGCGGCCTCGTCACTCGACTTGGAGTCCGAGGCGGGCTTCTCGGCGGCGGGGGAGACGGCGGGGGAGACGGCTGCCGCGGCGGCGCTCGCTGCGGCAGCGGCGCTCGCGGTCGGACGGTCGGTGACGACGGTCGGGATCGTGGGAGCTACCGGGCGACCCCCGTCCTTGGCGACGGCGAAAGCGACCGTCCCCAGAACCAGGGCGATCGCTCCGATCACTATCCACCAGACGTACCGCTTCACGTTTCGCTCCCGCCCATCGAACACAGTCTACGATTCCGCTCCGCGGTGAGAAGCGCGTGAGCCTCTCGTGAGAAAGCTCTCATCTCCGCACTAAGCTTGCGAGCGCGGACCGGCCGGTCGGAGCGGTACGCGCGCGGGGCACGTACCGCTCCGGGGAGGGAGCTAGTCGTCCTTCGGGCCGGTCGTGTTGCCGTGGCACGAGCAGAAGTGGCCGGGGCCGGTCCCGCTGCTCGGGTGGCACTTGGTGCACGCGAAGCTCTTGTACGTGTGCTCGCCACCGGGGATCCGCGGGTGGCTGAAGGTCGCGTTGGTCCAGGCGCGGCTCGGCGAGTGGCACGAGACGCAGCTGCTGCCGTAGTGGCCGCTCGGCGCCTTGTGGCACGAGGCGCAGCTGGTGCTGCTCGAGTGGGTGAACGCCCAGTTGCTGCCGGTGTTCTTGTGGCAGCTCGAGCACTGGCCCGAGGAGTGCCCGCCGGGACGGCTGTGGCACGAATCGCAGTCGGAGCCGCCGCCCGGGTGGTTGAACTTCCACGACGACCCGACGCTGTGACACGTGGTGCACGAGCCGTTGCGGTGTCCGCCGGGACGCGCGTGACACGAGGTGCAGTTCGACTTCGAGCTCGGGTGCGTGAAGCGCCACGTGGAGCCGACGCTGTGGCAGTTCTGGCACGCGCCCGCGCGGTGGTTGGCGGGACGCGGGTGGCAGCTGGCGCAGTTGGCGCCGTTGCCGGGGTGCTTGAAGGCCCACGACTTGCCCACCGACGGGTGGCAGCTCACGCACGATCCGGAGCGGTGCTTGGCGGGACGCGTGTGGCACGTCGTGCAGCGCGCGCTTGCGGCCGGGTGGCTGAACGCCCAGTTGGAGCCGGCGTTCTTGTGGCAGGTCTGGCACGAGCCCGACTTGTGACCGGCGGGGCGCGTGTGACAGCCCGCGCAGCTGGCGCCGGCGCTGGGGTGCGCGTAGGCCCAGTTCACGCCCGGGTTGTGGTGGCACTGCTGGCACGCGCCCGGCTTGTGGTTCGCGGGACGGTTGTGGCACGAGGCGCAGCTGCCGCCTGCGGGGTGCGTGAACTTCCAGTTGGCGCCGCGGTTGGCGTGGCACTGATCGCACGCGCCGTCGCGGTGCTTGGCGGGACGCTCGTGGCACGAGGCGCACGCGCCGCTCGTCGGGTGCGTGAAGGCGAACGATACACCGGGGCCGGCGACGTGGCACGTCGTGCACTCCTGCGTCCAGGTGTGCTTCTCGGGGGCGGGCTTGTGGCAGGTACCGCAGTCGGTGCGCTGCGGGTGCGTGAAGACGAACTTGGCGCCGGGGCTGTGGCACGTGGTGCACTGGGTGCCGCGGTCGGCGTTGTTCTTGTGCTTGGGCGTGTGGCACTTGGAGCAGCCGGTGGCCGCCATGTCGTGACACTGGGAGCACGAGACGGTCACGTGGCCGGGCAGGTTCGCGACGCCGGCGTTCATGACGGCGCTCGTCGCCTCGACGGTGATCGTGGATTCGGGGTTGTAGACGCCGGCGGCCTTGAGCGACGCGGTGGTCACCTTGTGCCCGGCGGTCTTGTGGCACGTCACGCACTCGCCGCGCTTCATGTGCTCGTCGTGGTTGAACCCGGTGATGTTGACGACGACCTTCGCGTGGCAGCGGACGCAGCGTTCGCTGGGAACCACGACCGGCTCGACGCTGGGGAACTTGGGATCGCCGGTCACGTGCAGGGCGACCTCCTGCAGCGCGACGAGCTTGTGCTTCATCCGCTCGATGTTGCCCGAGTCCACGTGGCACTCGACACACGAGATGCCCTTGTGCGGGCCCTGGGCCCACGCGTCGTGGAAGGGCGCCATCTCGTGGCATGCCGATCGGCAGAACGACGGTTGGTCCGTCGCCTTGGCGATGGCACCGAAGGCGAGCACCCCGACGACGACGAGCGTCGTGAGCCCGATGAGCATGGGCACGGAGTACTTGCGGCGGATAGCGGCTGAGGCAGATCGCAGAGTATCCATGCTCGATATCGTGCGGCCTGAGGTTCACGCCAAGATGAGGCGGGCGTGAGACTTCTCTCAGGTTCTGGCAGCTCGAGGCCCCGACGAGGGTCGCCGCTCAGTCCCTGGGCGGCTTGCCCCCGTGGCACGAGCAGTACGCCGAGCCGAACCCGTTGGGGTGGCACTTCACGCACGCGATCTGCCGCCACGAGTGCTCGCCCGAGGGCGGGTGCACGAAGGCGAACGTCACGCCGGGACGGTGGTGGCACTCCGAGCACTGGCCGGCCGGGTGGTTCGCCGGCGCGGTGTGGCACTTCGAGCAGTCCGCTCCCGTGCGCGGGTGCTTGAACTCCCACGACTTCCCGCCGGCGAGGTGGCACGCGTCGCAGGAGGGCAACGTGCCGCCGCGTGGCTGGTAGTGGCCCTTGGGGAGCTGGTGGCACTTGCCACAGTCCGTCGAGTCCGGATGCTTGAAGACCCAGCTCGCTCCCGCCGCGTGACACGGCTGGCACGGTCCCTTGTCGCCGTGTTCCTTGGACGGCGTGTGACACGACTGGCACCCGGTCTTGTTCATGTCGTGGCACCGCTCGCACGCGACCTTCACGTGTCCCGGGATGTTCGCCGAGCCGGCGTCGATGCGCGCCTTGTCCCCGCCGAGCGGGCTCCGCTTCACGCTCGGGTTGAAGATGCCCGCCGCCTGGAGCGCCGCGGCGTCCACGCGGTGCCCGGTCTGCGCGTGGCAGTCCGCGCAGGCGGCCTTCTCGGCGTGGATGGCGTGGTCGAAGCCGCCCTCGGTCTTCGCCGGCAGGCTCGTGTGGCAGCGCGTGCAGCGTCGGTTGGGGATCTCGGGAGGCGCCGGCCGGGGGAACGTGGTGTTGCCGGTGAAGTGGGACCACACCTCGCCGAGCGCGACGAACTTGTGGGCGAAGCGCTCGGGGTAGCCCGCGTTGACGTGGCAGTCGATGCAGGTGGCCTTGTCGGCGTGCGGGCCCTGGGTCCACGCGTCGTAGTAGGGGACCATCTCGTGGCACGTCGTGCAGAACGGGGCGCGATCGGTGTAGAGCGAGCTCGCGACGAAGAGTGCGATGCCGGCGACGACGGCGACGGCGGCCCAGATCGCGAGCCTGGCTCCGCGGCCGCTGCCGGGTTGCCGCGTGCGGCGTCGCCGGGCCGTGCGCGC
>CAZXWK010000059.1:0-9758 GCA_964644675.1 uncultured Eubacteriales bacterium
GCCGTTGGTGGTCTGGGACCACGCACCCTGGTAGTGGGTGAACGGGTCGGCGTTGTCGTACCGAGACAGCACCGCGAAGGTCGCGGACTTGGTGGTTTCGACGTTTCCGACCGCGTCGACGGACTTCCACTCGACGGTGTGCGTGCCCAAGACGGAGGTCGTCGCGACCGTCCCGGTGGTCCAGGCGCCGGCGTCGATGCGCCAGCCGGTCCCTGCTACGCCGGACAGAGGGTCGGTGGGGGACAAGGTGATGGTGGCGTTCGTCGCGTAGAGCGGCTGCGTGTCGCTCGACGTGACCGGAGCGGTGTTGTCGACGCGCACCGTCGCGGTCTTAGTCGCCTCGAAGTTGCCGGCAATGTCCACGCTGAAGAAGCGCAGCGTATTGGTGCCCTCGGCAGATATGGCGACCGGGCCCGTTCCGCTCGTGTTCTGCGAGCCGTTCAGCGACCACGCCGTCGAGCTCACACCCGAGACCGCGTCGGAGGGGAACAGCCGGACGTTCTGAGTCCCTCGCATCCAACTCGTCGGCGCGTCCGACGTGGTCACGGGCGCGTTGCGGTCGATACGGACCAGTGCGGAACCGATCTCACTCTGGTTGCCCAAGAGGTCCCGAGCGGCGTACTTGAGCGTGGTCGTACCTTCGGCCGAGATGGAGATGGGTCCGGTGTAGTCGATCGCCGGATCCGTACCGTTGGTGCTGTAGCGGATCCAGTCGACACCGCATCCGTTCTCGGAGGTGTCGAGGGAGGCGTTGACGGTGGACGTCGACCAGGTGGAGGGGACGCGCGACGTGATCGTCGGTGGGGTGCGGTCGATGCGGACATCGAAGAAGCGGTGCTCCTCGTTGTTGCCCACGCCGTCCGTCGCCCAGTACTCGATCGTGGTCGTTCCCTCGTCGCTGACCTCGAACGGTCCGTCGTAGATGTTCTCGGTGCCCTGGTAGCGGTAGCGGATGATCGGCGCGGTGACGCCGTTGTCGGTCGCGGTGATCGTGATGGTCTCGGGAGTCGTGCGCCAAGCGCTGTCATACTCGGCGACCGAGACCGGCGGCTCGGAGTCGCCGATGATCTCGCCGACCAACTCGAACGCATCGACGTTGATGATGTCGCCCGTAGACTGGGGATCCTTCAGCCCGGTCCATTCGACTCGGAACGTGTGGATGCCTTCGCCGAGTCCCGAGTAGCTGAAGACGCGCTGCTGGTACTTGGGGACGTCGGAGTACTGGTTGCTGAAGCCCCGGTCGATGCCGTCGAGGACGATCCTCGCGTACCCGTAGGAAGGCTTGGTTGCGGCGATGAGATCGAACCGGTCGCCGGTGAACGTGCCGGCGAGCGCGCCAGGCGCAAAGGCGTAGCGCATCAGTTGGCCTGAGTGGAGCCCGAAGTACTCGCGCGCCCAGGAATCGATGCCTTCCTGCTCCACGTGGGACTGGTACTCGTCCTCATAGCGGATGAGGTTGGTGAACGTCGCAGTGCGGGTCGTTTCCCGGTTGCCGACGCGATCCACCGAATACCACTGCAGCGTGTGCGTGCCGGGCGTGGATGCCGGGACGTGGACCGTGGTGCTCGTGACCCAGGATCCTGCATCAAGCTTGTACTTCGTGCTCGCCACACCTGAGTACGCGTCAGTCGGCGTCAAACGAATGTCGGCCGTGTTGGTGTAGGTGCTCGTCGTATCGGCGGTGGTCGTCGGTGGGGACGAGTCGAGCCTCACTTGCTTGGTCTGCACCGGCTCTCGGTTGCCATAGGTGTCCGTGGAATAGAACGACACGTAGGTGGTGCCTTCTTCGCTCACCGTGAACGGCCCGGTGTACAGCGTCGTGGCATCAGGGTTGTCGGTCGCCACGCGCGAGGTGTCGTAGAAGGTGTCGCCTTCGTTGCCCAGGTAGTCGGTCGCGGTGAGGACGACGCTGCACGGGGCGGTGGCCCAATCGGTGGCGATATTGGAGCTGGTGAACGGCGGCTCGGTGTCCGGAACGGTACCGCCGAACACGCCTTCGACCTCCATGCGCTGGATGTCGACTCTGGTGCCGGAGGAACTCGCGTTCCTGTATCCGCTCCAGCCCCACGCGAAGTAGTGCTCGGCATCGGAGAGCGTGCCGGTGTCGTAGACGAGCTTGAGGACGGGGACCGTGTCGGCGGAGTAGAGGTCCGCCCAATACGTCTTACCGTCGAGGTTGACCTTGGCGTAGCCGGCCGAGTTGGAGGTGTACGCGTAGACCTGGATGCGCGTCGCGCGTCCGTAGCCGGCCACGTAGGTGCTCGTGTTGTAGGTGTAGTTGCGCACGGCATCGGTCAGGTATGCGGTCCACGTTCCTGCCCAGTACAGCTCGGGCGAGCTGACGGTATACACCTCGACCGCACGCCGGATGCGGAAGTTCGCAGACGACGGGTTGCACACGTTCCCCGCCGTATCGACCGCGCGGAATTGCAGCGTGTGGTTGCCATAGCCGGTCACGTGCGCCGAGGCGCCCGTCACCCACCCGGCACCGTCGATGTTGTACTGCGTGTTAGCGATGCCCGACACCGCGTCGGATGCGGTGATGCTGATCGTGGCGGAGTCGATGTAGCTGGCCACGGCGTTGCTGGCCACGGTCGGCGGGGTGTTGTCGACCTGCACGCTGGCGGTCTTGGTGTCTTCCTTGTTTCCGGCGCCGTCGACGCTGAAGTACTCGATGCCAACGGTGCCGGTCCCCGGTACCGAGAAGGGACCGGTGTAGGTAGTGATCGGACCACCCGCGATCCGGTACTGCGTTACGGCGACGAACGTGTTGTCGGTGGGGAACAGCGACACCTTGGAGCTGGAGTTGTACCAGCCGAGGTGCGTGTCGTCCGACGTGAACGGCTTGGTGGTATCGGGGACCGTGGTACCGCCGATGTCGAGGCAGTCGAGGCCGATCGCCGTGCCTGTCGACGCGGGGTTCTTAGTCCCCATGGCCTCGAGGGACAGCACGTGTATCGCATTACCGGCGCCGACAAAACGCCCGATACGCTCGCGGGTGAGAGTGGGCGAGTACAGATCGACCTCGATCCAGCTGCCGTTGTCGAGCTTCATCCTCGCGTTGCCCAGATTGGGACCCTTGGGGGCGTAGATCTCGATGATGTTGCCGGAGAACGTGACGTAGGCGCCGGCGCTGGTCGTCGTCGACCGCCGGTACGTGCCCCCGGAGAAGGAGGCATTGGCCGTCGAGGCCCACGAGCCCTGGTAGACGATCTCGGGGTTGGTCTCCTCGAATCGGGTGTAGGCGCTGAAGAGCGTTTCGTGGATCGGCTCCGCGTTGCCGGCGTTGTCCTCCGAGTACCACAGCAGACGGAAGTCGCCGCGCACGTCTTCTGCGATGTTGAGGTGGTCGCTCTGGGTCCACGCGCCACCGTTCAGGCTCCAGTACGTTCCCTTGACGCCCGAGAGGGCGTCCATCGCCGTGAAGTCGATGTTGACCTCGCCGTAGCTGACGGGCGGTACGGGGTTGACGAGCGAGGTGATCGGAGCGAAGTCGTCGATGCGCACGGTTGCGGTCTTGGACGTCTCGGAGTTGCCTGCCCGGTCGACGGAGCGGTACGAGACGGTCGTCGTGCCCTCGCGGGTGATCGGCGTGGTGCTCGTGCCTACGACCGAAGCCGAACCGTCGAGACTGTAGAAGGTCTGCGCGACTCCGGCGCCGCCGGTGTCCGTCGCGGTGAAGCTCACCGTCACCGGACCCTGCACCCACGTCGTCGGAGCGTTGTCGAGCGTGTTCGGGGCGATCGTGTCGGGGGTTCCCTCGACGAAGTTGTAGCGCCTGAGCTCGCTGAACCCGGAGTTGTCGATGTCGTTGACCCAGGCCGAGCCGTCGGGCGAGATGAGGAGCTTGCGAGGCACGCTGAGCGTGTCTGACGTGGGGAAGCTCCCCATGTGGGTGCCTGCCGCCGTGAAGCGGTCGAACTTGGCTCCCGCGTTGGTGTTGCCCAGAACGTAGGTGCTGCCGTAGAAGTCCGTCGTCACGTCAGCGACGTAGTTGTAGTCGAAGCTTCCGACCGAGAAGGGCGTGCCCGTGGGCTCACCCGACGGCGTGAAGGGGACTACCCGAGACAGTCCGTCGGCGACGAGCACGTTGCCGGTCGCCGTGATGCAGAGACCCGTCGGGTAGATCAGCGCCGGCTCCGCGGTCGCGAACGGGGTGACGGTGCCACCCTGAACGAGGAATGCGTTGCCTGTCTCACCTTCGTCTATCACGTAGACGCGGCCCATGGCGTCGACGTGGACGTCGGTGGGGCTGACGAACCCGGTCGCGACCGCCGAGGAGGAGACGGTGTGCGTGAGCGGGTCGAAGGTGCGCACTTCTCCGGCAAGGTAGTCCGCGAAGTACAGCAGCCCGTCGGGACCGAAGTCGGCACCGAAGACGTAGCGCTGCCCGATGTCGTAGGACGCGATCGGAGTCGTCGGATCGTTGCCGGCGGTATCGAAGACCAGAAGGCTCGTGTGGTCGTCCGATGTCTCCGTCGCCCAGAGCATCCCATCGCTGTCGAACGCGAAAGTCGCATCGTAGGCCCCGCCGACGCCGAACACCTGCGCGTCGACGTAGCGATCGGCCGGATCGGGCGGCAGGAACAGGGCGTACGCGGGCGTCGTCAGTGCGGCGAAGCACACCGCAGAGAAGAGCATGAGCCCTATGATGGCGGCGATCCCGCCGCGCTGGTGCTTCAACACGTGAGCCTCCTCGGGGCCAACAGGCCTTGTTGTCAGTCTGCGGGCGCGCACGAAACTAGGCCGGCGCCCACAGAAAGGTTATCGAACCCCTCGCGCGTGTACCTTAGGGCAGCGGGCCGGAAATGTGAGGGAAATCACGGAGCGCCGACCGCTCATCGGTCGCAAGAGCCGTTCGTCGCAGGTATATACTGCAAGAACAAGTGGGCAGGAGTGTCGGCAGACTCGTGGCAGAGGAGGGGGCGCTGGATGTTCGGATCGGCCGGCGCGCCCGCTCGACGCGATGGTCAGTGGAACACCGTCTCGCGGGGTCGGCGTCGGCTCGGTGTCGTCGTCGCGCTGGTAGCGAGTGACGTCCTCGCGATCCTGCTCGCCGGACTCCTCTCGATTCTTCTGCTGTTCGAATCGATCGGCGCGCAGGTCGCGTTCGAAAACACGACGCTCAAGATTCCGTTCTGGGAGGTCGCGATCGTCGTCGTTCCCATCTGGGTGGTGCTGATGGCGGTCGCGGGACTCTACGACCTGGACGCCATCACGTGGGGGCTGTCGTCGGCAGGAAAGGTCGCCCGGACCATCTCACTCGGTATCGTCGTCCTGATTCTCATGACGTATCTCGTGAAGATGCCCGGTCTCTCGCGTGCGTGGACCCTGATGTTCTGGTTCACGTCGATCGTGCTGGTGCTCGCGGCGCGCGGGATCGTGGCCCTGGCGCTCACGATCGCGCGCTACCGAGGCCATCTCATGCAGCCCACCCTGATCGTCGGAGCGAACGGCGAGGCATCGGACATCATCCGCGTGCTCGACGCAGATCCGACCGCGGGTTTGGTCCCGGTCGGCTGCCTGACGTCGTCGCAAGCCGAGCGGCTCGAGCTCGACTACTGTGGCGGGGACCTGCCGGTGCTCGGCGGTGCGCGCGACATCGTCGACGTGATCGATTCGGCCGGTATCGACACCGTGGTCATCGCCTCGTCAGCGTTCGATCACGACGTCCTGGCCCGGATGATCGCCGAGCTCCGCACCGCCGACGTCGACGTGCACATCTCGTCGGGACTGTTCGAGGTGCTCACGAGCCGTGTCGTGGTCAACGAGGTGGCCGGCGTCCCGCTCATCACCGTCAAGGGGATCTCGCTGTCGCGGACCAACCTGATCACCAAGCGCGTCTTCGATCTCGTCGTCTCGTGCGTGGGGCTGCTCTTGTTCGCCCCGTTCTGGCTGATCATCGCCCTGCTCATCAAGGCGGGGAGCAAGGGTCCGGTTCTCTACACGCAGACGAGAGTCGGGCGTGGTGGCCAGCGTTTCGAGATGTTCAAGTTCCGCTCGATGTACACCGACGCCGACGCCCGGCTCGCCGAGGTGATGAGGGACAACGAGGCGACGGGGCCGCTGTTCAAGATGAAGAACGACCCGCGCGTCACCCCGGTGGGACGATGGCTGCGCAAGTTCTCGCTCGACGAGGTTCCGCAGGTCCTCAACGTGTTGCGGGGCGAGATGTCGCTCGTGGGGCCGCGTCCGCCGCTCCCGCAGGAGGTCGAGCGGTACAGCCGGCAGGACTGGCGCCGGCTGGACGTCGTGCCGGGGATGACAGGCCTGTGGCAGGTCTCCGGCCGCTCCGCCCTCACCTTCGACGAGATGGTGCGGCTCGACCTCTTCTACATCGAGAACTGGTCGGTGGGACTGGACATGTCGCTGATCGTGCGGACGATTCCGGCCGTGATCTTCGCCCGCGGCGCCTACTGATCGATCCCGGCCGCCTCGCGGCACTCGACGGGTAAGTACTCGTTCGAGGACCAGCGCGTCAGAGGGGGCCGGCGTGCGTTTGATCGTGGTCGTGGGTGCTCGGCCCAACGTCATCAAGGTCGGCCCGCTCCTTCCCGAGCTGGCTCGGGCGGGCGTGCAGGTGGATCTGGCCTTCACGGGCACGCGAGCGTCGTCGCGCCCGGGTGACGCGGGCGGAGCGGTCAGCTTCTACGGCGTCGAACTGCCGGAGCCCACGTGGTTCGTCGACATCGGGGCGGGTACCTCTGCCGACACCACCGGCCGCGCGATGTTGGCGTTCGAGGCGCTGTTCTCGGCGCAGACCGCCGACGCCGTGATGGCGATCGGCGATTCGGACACGGCCCTCGCGGTCGCGATCTCGGCCGCCAAGGCGGCGCTGCCGGTCATCCACCTCGACGCGGGATTGCGTTGCTCGGACCTGCGCATCCCCGAAGAGATCAACCGGGTGCTCATCTCGCGCGTCGCGGCTGCACATCTCACCCCCACGGAGCGCGCGCTCGAAAACCTCGAGGACGAGGGAATCGAGCCCGAGCGGATACACTTCGTGGGCAGTCCGATGGCGGAGTCAGTGCTCCGGCACTCCGACCGGATAGCGCGGCTCAGGGCGTGCGGCGAGTACGGCCTGACGGAAGGCGGGTACGTGCTCGCCTCGCTCACCCGTGCCGAGAACCTCGGCGACGAGGCGCGGTTCCGAAGTGTCCTGGGCGGGCTGGGTCGCTCTCCGCTCCCGGTCCTTGTGCCCGACACGATGGGCTTCGAGGATGCGCTTGGGCGGTGGAACGCTCCGCTCCCTGCTTCGGTGAGGGTCGTGAAGCCGGTGTCCTACCACGAGATGCTCTCACTCGAGCGCGACTCGGCATGCATCATCACGGACTCGGGTGGCGTGCAGGTCGAAGCGTGCATGCTCATGGTGCCGTGCGTCACGGTGCGCGATTGCACGGAGTGGACGTCGACCGTCTCGGTGGGGGCCAACCGACTCTGCCGCGCCGACGCTGAGGCGGTCCGCATCGCGCTGACCGAGTCGGTCGGCAGGTCGCGCCATTGGAACGCGCCCAAGCGCTGGGATCGCGCGGTATCCGATCGGGTGGCCCGTCTCGTCAGGCGCGGGGTGGCTCCGCTCGTCTAGTCTCGGCTCGTCGGCGCGTTCGAGCGGAATCGCACGAGGTCGAGCAGGAACACGGTGTTGCCGAGCAGGTAGCGCTTCCAGAGCCGGCGCGGCTCGCTGAGCAGGCGGAAGAGCCACTCGAGCCCTGCTCGGCGCATCCACTGGGGGGCTCTCGGCTTGAACCCGGCGAGGAAGTCGAAAGCTGCTCCCACGCACACCACGGGCATGCCGAGCTCGTCGATCCACTCGAGCGCCCACGTCTCCTGCTTGGGCGCGGACACGCCGAGCCACAGGACCTGCGCTCCGGACTCTCGAACGGCGCGGCAGAGGTCCTCCGAGGCCTGTCTCGGCCACACGCCGTAGGGTGGGGTGGACGTGCCGACGATCCGCAGGCCCGGATTTCTGCGCACGAGCTCGTCACGAAGCGCTTCCGCCACGCCTTCACCACCGCCGAGCAGGTAGAACGGTGTCATGTCGGACGCAGCGCGCACGCACGCCTCGGAGAAGACGTCCGGGCCCGGGGCGCGCTCGATTCGGCCGATGCCGACCATGCGGGCACCGAGTGTGAGGGCGGCGCCGTCGGCGAGCGGGATGCAGCGCTCGTCCTCGATCGTGGCGGCGTAGGCCGGTTCAGAACGGCGAAGCGTCGCGGAATACGCGTTGACGAGGGCATAGACCCGAGCGCGGCGGGCCCTCGCGTCGGCCCAGACGAGATCCACGGCATGCGCCACGTCCGAGCGGATGACGGGTAGTCCGGCGACGTGCAACGTCGCGGGGCGGTCGGCTGCGTGCGCGGGAGCGTGACCGCCATGCGTCTCGGCGACGGTCTCGGCGGGCCCGGGGTTCTCGGCAGGTGTCACGCGGGTCCTCGGCATCGTGGCGGGCGTCGTGGCTAGGATAGCGCAGCACGGTGCGTGGGCACGTGCCGTGGTCGGGTACACTCGTCTGCGTCGTCCTTGGAAGGAGCGTCGTGCGGATCCTGGTCACCGGCGGTGCAGGCTACATCGGCTCGATCACCACACGGGTGCTGCTCGATTCGGGACACGAGTGCGTCGTGCTCGACACCCTCGAGCGTGGGCACGCCGAGGCCGTCGACCCTCGTGCGACGCTCGTCGTCGGTTCGGTGGGCGACGCGGACCAGCTCGACCAGGTGTTGCCTGGCTGCGACGCGGTCATGCACCTCGCCGGCTACATCGAGGTCGCCGAGTCGGTCGCGGATCCCCAGAAGTACTTCCGGGCGAACGCGATCGAACCTGCCGTGATGCTCGCCGCGATGCAGCGGCACGGGGTGGCAGCGATCGTGTTCTCGTCGACCGCGGCGGTCTACGGCGAGCCCGAGTCGGTTCCGATCACCGAGGATGCGCGGACGATGCCGGTGAACCCGTACGGCGCGTCCAAGCTCGCCTTCGAGCAGTTGCTCGACGGCTGTCGCTCCGACCACGGTATCCGATCGATCCGCTTCCGCTACTTCAACGTCGCGGGAGCGTGGCCCGACGGGTCTTTGGGTGAGGCGCACGACCCCGAGACGCACATCATCCCGCGCGTCTTGAAGGCCCTCCGAGACGGGCAGGAGCGCTTCGAGGTGTTCGGCGGCGACTATCCGACGCCGGACGGCACCTGCGTTCGCGACTACATCCACGTGATGGATCTTGCGAACGCGCACCGTATCGGTCTCGAGCGGCTGGGTGCCGGTGACGAGGGAGGCGTGTTCAACCTCGGCAATGGCCAGGGGTACAGCAACCTCGAAGTCGTGCGCACGTGCGCCGAGGTGAGCGGCCGTAACGTCGAGATCGAGGTGGGACCCCGCCGTCCGGGCGATCCGGCGGTGCTCGTGGCCTCGTCGGAGCGCGCGCGCGAGGTGCTGGGTTGGATGCCCGAGAAGGGCGCGCTGGCGCAGATCGTCGCGGACGCTTGGCGCTGGCACGTCGGGAGTCCCCAGGGGTTCGGCGCGGGGCGCGGCTGAGTGTCCGGCGACGCGCACCTCGGCGCGTTCGCTATTGCCCTGCCCAGGTGATGTGGCATAATTCCCTCTGCTGCTCCGGCCGCCCTTGGCCGAGAAGCATGACGGGCGATTAGCTCAGGGGGAGAGCGCTTCCTTCACACGGAAGAAGTCGTAGGTTCAAATCCTACATCGCCCACCATGAATGAACGAAGGCCCCGGAGGGCTCCTTCTCAAGGAGACCGAAGGGGCCTT
>CAZXWK010000060.1:0-9496 GCA_964644675.1 uncultured Eubacteriales bacterium
CCCGAGTAGTCGGCGAAGTAGCCGGCGACCAGCTCGGACTCGGCCTCGGGCAGGTCGAAGGGACCTCGGTTGAGCTCGGCGATCGACGCGATGAAGTACACGAGGAACCCGACCGCGGTCAGCGGGATCCACCACCAGTGCCACGCGTCGCGGATACCCACCGTCGAGATCGTCCCGCCGAGCAGGCACAGCGAGAGGATCGAGAGCGTCCGTGGCAGCTCGTAGCTGATCATCTGAGTCGCGCCACGGATTCCGCCGATCGACGCGTAGGTGTTCCGAGACGACCAGCCAGCGAGCAGGATGCCGATGACCGAGACCGCCGGGACCGCAAGGAAGAACAGCGCGCTCGCCGCGATGTTGAAGGGCGCCCAGCCGAACGCGAACGGGACCACCGCGAGCGATGCGGCAACCGGCACGAACACGATGAACGGCGCGACGCGGAAGATCCTCACGTCGGCTTGGGCGGGCGTGATGTCCTCCTTGAGCACCAGCTTCACCGTGTCCGCGAGCGTTTGGAGCAGTCCGGCGGGACCCGCCTCCTGAGGTCCGAACCGCATCTGGATGCGCCCGGAGACCTTGCGCTCCCACCACACGCCGATGAGCGCCGCGATCGCGATCAACAGCCCGGCGCCCAGACCGACGATGGCGCCCCAGACGAAGCCGTTCACCGGTCCACCTCCCCGAACACCGGGTCGAGCGAGCCGAGGATGACGACGAGGTCAGGCAGGGTGTGGCCGATCGGCAGGAACGACAGCAGCGCCATGTTGCAGAAGGCCGGCGAGCGAACCTTCATGCGGTAGGGCCGCTCGGAGCCGTCCGAGACCAGGTAGACACCCAGAGAGCCGCGTGCGGACTCGATGTGGTCGTACGTCTCGCCGGGCGGGGGCGCGATCAGCCGAGGCAGCGCGTCGCTCTTGACCGCCCCGCCGGGCATCTGCGCGATGGCCTGTTCGATGATCTTGACCGACTCGTAGCATTCGAAGAGTCGGCAGCGTCCTCGATCGTAGGCGTCGCCGTTCTCGCCGACGATCACGTCGAACTCCATCCGCGGGTAGACCGAGTACGGGTCGTGCTTGCGCAAGTCCCAGTTGACCCCGCTCGCCCGCGCAGTGGGCCCGGACGCACCCCACGCGACAGCGTCCTCGGCGCTCAGCACGCCCACGCCCTTCATGCGGCCACGGGCGATGACGTTGCCGAAGAACAGGCGGTCCATCTCGTCGAGCTGTGGCCGTACCCATTCGCAGTACGCGAGGACGTCTTCGATCCAGCCGTCCGGCAGATCGTTGGACACCCCGCCCGGGCGGACGTAGTTGTAGGTCAGACGCGAGCCGCACAACGACTCGAAGAACTCGACGATGCGCTCGCGGACGTCGAACGCGTACACGAACATCGAGAACGCACCCGTGTCAGCCGCGGACGCCCCGATACCCATCATGTGGCTCGCGATGCGCTGGAGCTCGCACACGATCACGCGGATGTACTCGGCGCGCTCAGGCACGCGGATGCCCGCGAGGCGCTCGACCGAGCGGCAGTAGGCCCAGTTCGCGTACATGCTGCCGACGTAGTCGAGGCGGTCGGTGAGCGGCACTACCTGCAGATACGTGCGGTTCTCGGCCATCTTCTCGATGCCGCGGTGCAGGTACCCGATCACCGGGTCGACCTTGGTGATCACGTCGCCGTCCAGGTGGACGATGACGCGTCCGACGCCGTGCGTCGAAGGGTGCGACGGGCCGACGTTGACCACGAGCTCTTCGACCGGATGTCCGGCGTCGTCAAGCACCGGTGTGCGCGATTCGATCTCGAGTGTCACGTCAGCCCTCCCCTCGTCAGATGTAGTCGGGACGCCGTATGAGGCGCTCGTCGGAGTAGTCCTTGCGCAGCGGGTGGCCCTCCCACTCGGGCGGCAGCAGGATGCGGCGCAGGTCCGGATGGCCATCGAAACCGATCCCGAACAGGTCGAAGACCTCGCGCTCCTGCCAGTTGGCCGCCGGCCACACCGACACGAGCGACTCGACGTGCGCGTCGTCGCGCGGCACCTCGCTCTTCACGTAGACGGCGGCCGAGAGCGAGCGGGACTGGAGCCGATACACGAGCTGCAACTTGTCCCCGCGGTCGACAGCGGTCACCATGCCGAGCCGATCGAAGCCCATGTCGTGCAGTTCGCGGGCGGTGCGCCCGACCGCTTCAGGCGCGACGGTGATGATGACCTCGCCGAACTCCTCGTCCACGGACGGCGTGAGGTCCGGCGACAGCTCCACGAGCCGAGCGGCGAGCGCGTGAACGTCGTTCACTCGCCGTCACCGCCTTCGCGCGTGGCGTCGGCCGCCGAGACGGGCCCGCCCGCGGCCTGATCCGCCGTCGCGACTCGGGGCGCAACGGCCTGGGGCGCACCCGGCAGGCTGAGCTCGCGCGCGCGCCGGTGCCCCGGGGCGATGGACTCGGTGCGCACCAGCTCGCGCAGGCGCAAGACGCCGTCCTGCAGCGACTCGGGCCGCGGCGGGCACCCCGCGATGTAGACGTCGACCGGCAGGAACGTGTCGGCGCCCCGCACGACAGAGTACGTGTCGTAGTAGAAGATGCCGCCCGAGACGGTGCAGTTGCCCATCGCGACGACCCACTTGGGATCGGGCATCTGCTCGTAGAGCCGCAACACCGCCGGCTTCATCTTCTCGGTGATGGTTCCGGCCAGGATGATGACGTCGGTATGCCGAGGATCCGGCCGCGGGAACGTGCCCAGTCGATCGAAGTCGAACTTCGAGAAGGATGCGGCGATGAGTTCCATAGCGCAGCAGGCGGTCCCCATGGGAAACGCCCAGAGCGACTGCCCGCGCGACCAATCCACCAGGGCGTCCACGCTGGTCAGTATCACGCCGCCGCCCATGGACTCCAGTCCGGAGCCGATCCGGTCTACGAGAGCCAATCGAGCGCCCCCTTCCGCCACGCGTAGAACAGCCCGAAAGCCAGGAAGAGGACGAACACGCCGACTTCCGCCGCGGCTATCGGGTTGCCGCGGAGGACCGACGCGACCGCGAACAGGAGGACGGCCTCGGCGTCGAACAGCACGAACAGCATGGCGATCCCGGCGAAACGCAGCCGAGGGGACGCCCACGGCTCGCCGGCCTGCTCCATGCCGCACTCGAAGGGAGCTTCCTTGCCGGGACTGGGGTTACGCGGAGACAGGAGTGCGTTGGCGCCGAACACCACGAGAATGAAGGCCGTCGCAGCCGTGGCGAGGCCGAGCACGAAGAGAATCCCCTGGGCATAGGCCCCCTGCATCCAACCCCCTGCGTCTGTCTTCTCGGCGGATGGCCGAGAGCCGGTGACAGATGCCGCACCATGGCGGCGAAACACAGTGTAGTGATGCCTCAAGACTTTGTAAAGATTGTTACAATGTACCGTGCCTGCGGGCGTCAGGCGAGGTCAGGACGGGTGCACTGACGCCGGATCCACCCGCGAGCCCGAACTGCGTCCCTCTACTCCCCCTCCGCCGAGAGCCGCTCGATCTCCTCGCTCAGCGCGATCCACTCGGACTCCAGGCCGGGCAGTCGCGACTTCAGGTCGGCGTACTCGGCCATCGCAGCCTCGAAAGCAGCGGGATCCGCGTACAGCCCGGGATCGGCCATCAGCTCCACGAGCTCGTCGTGGCGCGCCTGGGCGGACTCCAGTTCGCCTTCCACCACCGCCAAGCGGACCTTGCGGTCCTTGGTGACACGGTAGGCGCGGTTGCGAGCCTCGGCCTCGGCTCGCTTCTGCTCCTTGGTCTTGGGACCGCTCGCCGCGGGCGGATCGGCCGCGGACGCAGTGGGCCCGAACGCCGGGGTGGCCGCAGCGGCAGCGTGAACCCGGCGAGGCTCGGAACCGCGCCGCGTCCCCGCACTCGCGACGGGCGCACTCGGCGTGGGGACCGTGGCGCCCGCCCGCTTGGGCGGAGGGGCCGCACCTGTCGCCTGGGCCGTCTCTCGCTGCGCGCGCTTCTCGAGGTAGTAGTCGTAGTCGCCGTCGAAGAGGGTGACCGCGCCGTCGCGGACCTCCACGATCTTGGTCGCCACCGCACGGATCAGGTGCCGGTCGTGCGTGATCAGGGCGATGGTGCCCTCGTAGCGCTGCAGTGCCTGCTCGAGCACGTCCGACGACGTGACGTCGAGGTGGTTGGTCGGCTCGTCGAGGCACAGAAACGGCGCCGGCTTCACGAGCATCTTCGCGAGGGCCAGCCGGCCCTTCTCGCCGCCCGACAGCACGCGGACCTTCTTGTCGACCGCATCCCCCACGAAGAGGAAGGCGCCGAGCAGGGAGCGCACTTCCGACTGCGTCCATCCGGGAGCGACGGCGTCGAGTTCCTGGAAGACCGTCTTGTCCAGGTGCAGCGCCTGGAGCTGGTGCTGCGCGAAGTACGCGACCTCGACGTGGTGGCCGAGGGTGCGCCCTCCCGTGTCGGGCTCGAGTACCCCGGCCAGCATCTTGAGCAGCGTGGACTTGCCGGCACCGTTGGGACCGACGAGCGCCACCTTGTCGCCCCGGTAGAGCGCGAAGTCGAGGGCGTCGTAGACCACGTTGTCGCCGTAGGCCTTGCGCACTCCCTCGAGCTTGATGACCAGGTCGCCGGTGCGAGGCGGTTGCGGAAAGCGGAACCGCACCTGCTTGCGGGCCTCGGGCAGGACGATGCGCTCCATCTTCTCGAGCTTCTTGACCCGGTCCTGGGCCTGCTTCGCCTTGGTGTTCTTGTAGCGGAAGCGTTCGACGAACGCCTCCATGTGCGCGATCTCCTTCTGCTGCGCTTCGTACGCCGCAGTCAGCTGCTCGAGCGCGAGCGCCCGCGCCGCCTCGAACTCAGAGTATGACCCCGTGTAGACCGTGACCTTGCCCAGGTCGATCTCGGCGACGTGATCGACGAGGGCCTCCATGAAGGCCCGGTCGTGGCTGACCAGAACGATCGCGCCCTCGTAGGCGCGCAGGAAGCCTTCGAGCCAGGTGACGGACTCCAGGTCGAGGTGGTTGGTCGGCTCGTCGAGCAGCAGCACGTCGGGCTGGCGCAGCAGCAGCTTCGCAAGCGCCAGGCGCATCTGCCAGCCACCAGAGAACTCGTCGGTGTCGCGCCCGAGGTCCGCTTCCTTGAAGCCGAGGCCGAAGAGCACGGCGCGCGCGTCCGACTCGATGGTGTAGCCGCCCAGCGCCTCGAAGCGCTCGTGCAGGCGCCCATACTCGGCGAGTGCGCGCTCCTGCTCCTCCCCCGGCTCCGCGTCCTCGAGGTCCTCGGCGAGCACCTTGAGCCGGTGCTCGAGCGACGTGACGTGCTCGGCGGCGGTGAGCGCCTCCTCGAGCACCGTCCGCCCGGCCATCTCGATCGCCTCTTGCTCGAGGTAGCCGATCACGGCGTCGCGGGCGGTGGTCACCGTGCCTTCATCGGCACCCTGGCGGCCGGCCATCACCTCGAGCAGCGTCGTCTTGCCCGCGCCGTTGGGTCCCACGAGCGCGATCCGGTCCCGAGCACCCACGCGCAAGCGCGCGTCCTTGAACAGGACGCGCGCTCCGAATGACTTCGTGACGTTGTCTACCGAGAGGATCACAGCGGTTCAGTCTAGCACCAGCTCAGCCGACGTGGCGCACTCACACACCGCGAACGCGGCTACTTCGTCGGCTTGATGTAGAGCGCGATCCCCCTGTAGCGGTACCGCTTCTTGTAGCGCGCCTTGAGGTAGGCGTTCTTCTCGGCCTGTGTGGTCACGAAGATCGGTGACTTGGCCTTGGTGTCGTGCAGGTAGTAGACCGGGACGGTGCCCGTCGAGGACGTCGAAGCGAGGAACCCGATCCCCTTGTAGGTCAGACGCTTGCGCTGCTTGCGTCGCCACGACTCCTTCTGGGCGGCGGACTGCGTATAGCGGTAGCCGCCGGTCTTCTTGTCGAGGAAGGTGTAGATCGGGACCGTTTCCGTCGTGGGCGACGTCGCGACACTGAAGGCGACGCCCTTGTACTTGAACGTCTTGGATGAGCGCTTGATCAGTGCGATCCGCTGCGCGTAAGAAGACGTGTAGTAGAGGCTGCCGGTCTTGCGGTTCTGGAACCTGTAGACCGGCTTCAGACCCGGATCAGCGAACGGGTCACCGAACCACGTCCAGTAGATCCTCCAGAAGTTCGCGTTGCCAGACAGGCTGCCGGACTGCGCCGACAGGTCGCCGTACGGCACCTTCGCGCCGATGCTCGGGTTGTAGATGTAGAGCTTGAACGTCGAGATGTTGGCCGGCGTGAAGGTCACCTTGGGCTTGGCGTAGATGTCCGTCACCTTGGTGCCGGGCTTCCACAGTGGGATGTACGTCGTGGTCTTGCCCTCGCCGTAGCCGTCGAGCAGGCGCGCGCCGTTCCAGATCTGGTTCCCGAAGCCGGGATACTTGTTGGTGTAGGAGTTGGGGCACCCGGCGCCCACGGCTCGGTTGAGCGTCTGCGGGGCGAGCGAGGTCCGCGTGATGAGGCTCTGCTCCTTCTGCAGCAGCGTCAACATGACCTTGGGGCTGATGTTGTACGCCCGGCACGCCTCGTAGATGATCACCGATGCTGGCGCGCTGGGACCGCCGTCGTGTCTCGGGAACGACATGCTCTTCAGCGGTCCCGTGTTGGCGTCAAGGAACGCCTGGATCTCGCCGACGGACATCGAGTCGTACGCACGCATGTTCTCGTCGCTGATGATGTAGGCGGGGTCGAACTGCGCGGCGTTCGCCTGCGCGGGCGCGGCAACGACTACGGCCAGAGCGAACAGGATGAAGGTGCTCGCTGCGAAGAGGATGCGTCCTGCAGCAAGCGGACGTGTGGCGCGGGTCATGCGGTCACCTCGAAGATTCCCGGTGCCGGTCGACGACTGGTCTGCAGCGTGGCACCGCCCGGAAGTATAGCACTCTGGGGATTCTTGGCAGATGCGGCCGAAGCCTTCCCAGCACGTCGCACGCCAAGGACGAGCGTCTACACGTCGAGGAAGGCGAACTCCTCCGCGCCGACGACTCGCAGGCACGCGGCAGCGACTTCGACGTCGTAGAGGGTCCCCGTCCCCGATTCGATCTCGGCGAGCGCCGCTCGCACGCCGAGCGCCGGACGGTAGGGCCGGTGCGACATCATGGCTTCGACCACATCGGCGACCATGAGTATCTTCGCCCCCGGGGTGATCTCGCTCGCGGTCAGCCCGCGCGGATAGCCGCTTCCGTCGCACCTCTCGTGATGCTGACGCACCAGATCGGCGATCGTGGCGGGCATCGCGGCCGACGCGATGATCTCGTATCCCGCCTGCGCGTGCCGCTTCACCAGGTCGTACTCCTGCTCGTTCAGCCTCCGAGGCATCGAGAGTATCTCGACCGGTACCGAGATCTTGCCGATGTCGTGAAGCAAGGCGGCGATGCGGATGTCCTCGACATCTGTCGCCGAGAACCCCATGTCCGACGCGATGAGCGTCGCAAGCTGCGACACGCGACGCTGATGCCCGGCCGTGTAGGGGTCGCGGAGCTCCGAGAGCGTACCGATGACGTCGATGATCGACGTGAGCTCCTTGTCGAGGCGCTCCATCTCCTTGCGCTCGGAGATATCGTGGTAGTTGAGCAGGACGCCGTTGATGATGGGGTCGGCGATCATGTTGGTGGCGGTGAGCTCGATCCAGCGGTAGCTGCCGTCTTTGCACAGGTAGCGGTACTCGACCGTGGTCGCCGCGCCGGGTTCCTGCACCAGCTCGAAGAAGGCCTTCTGCAACCACGCGACGTCGTCGGGATGCACCGTCAGCCAGCCGTCGGTGCCGATCAGGTCCTCGGGGTCCCAACCGAACCACTTCTTGATGTTGGGGCTCTTGTACTTCATGAACCCGTCGACGCCCATGATCCCTATGACGTCGCTGATGTTCGAGATCATCGCCGAGTGGCGTGCCTCGCTTTCGCGCAACGCCGCCTCGGCACGTCGGCGCTCGGTGATGTCGTGGATGACGAGCAGGGTCGCCTCGCGGTCGTCGTCGCTCACCCTCAGCGCGCGCACCTCCACCGGGAACACGTCCCCTCCGGCGCGGCGGTGCCGCTCTTCGAACGTGGAGGAGTGCTCGTCGTCCCCGCAGCCGGGCACGCGGGGCGTCCCGGCCTCGGGATCGCAAAGGTCTGCGAAGCCCCGTGACCGCAGCTCGTCGAGCGAGTACCCGTAGCACTCGAGGGCCGCGCCGTTCGCGTCGAGGATGCAACCCTCCTCGCCGACCAGCACGATGACGTCGCCGAGCTGCTCGAGTGCAGCTCCCGAGATGAACTGCCCGATCCTCATCTCGTCCTCCCGCCGTTGCGACTAGCGCCCAAGGACCGGCACTGCTGCTCGGTCACTCGAATGATACCCAGCGAGTCATGGGAGTGCGAGCGGCGCGACCGGTCATCTCGGCCAACACCGTGCCGAATCGCCTGAACCGGGTGTCTACTCCGGCGAAGCGTCGACCGACTCGAACGGATCGACCGGGACCTCCGCGGGCACGTGGCCCGCAACCTCGGCGAACACGACGGCGCCGATGATCGCTGCGCACGCGACGAGCTGCGCGACCGAGAGCGCCTCGCCCAGCACGAGCCAGCCGGCAACGATCGCGACCGCCGGTATCGCGTTGACCGCGAGCGCGGCCCGGCCGGCGGGCAGGAGCTTCAGTGCCGTGTTGTAGAGGCCGAAAGCGGCGAGGCTGCAGAAGACGCCGAGGTAGACGACGGCCGCCCACGCAGACACGGGGACACGAGCCCAGTCGACCGGACCCGATGCGAACGCGAACGGCGCGAAGAACACCATGCCCACGACCGCTTGCATCCCGGTGAGGAACCACGGGTGATAGCGCGTGCTCAGGTGCTTCACGGTGAGCATCGACCCCGCCGCCGCGACCATCGCCGCCAGCTCGAGCGCGTTGCCGAGCAGAGGGGCGGGCGCCGACTCTTGCGCGGCTCCCGTGGTCGAGAGCACCGCGACGCCGACGAGCGAGACCGCGATCGCGAGAACCTGCTGCCAGTTGGGCTTCTCGGCGAGGAACACCCAGGCGCCCACCGCGACGAGCAGCGGCACGATAGCCGAGATGACCCCCGCCTGGCTTGAACTCGTGAACTGCAGGGCGAACGCCTCGAGCCCGTAGTAGAGGCACGGGATGAAGAGGGACGCCAGGCCGAGCAGCCGCCAGTCGCCCGGCTGGTAGCGGGGCCGCGGGATGCGCCACCAGAAGGGCGTGAACGCTACGGCGGCGACAGTCCAGCGCAACCACACCACCATCATCGGAGAGAACACGACCAGCGCGGTCTTGGTAGCCGTGAAGCTCGTGCCCCAGAAGAGGACGGTGCCCGAGAGACACGCCAGGGCGACGAAACGGCCCGAGGACGACCGGGCTGGGCGGCCGGTTGGCGCGTTCGGAGCCGGCGATGGTGCGGTCGGTGGCACGCGCTCCCCTTCCCAGAACGATACGGCGGGCAGATGAAGGCCCCTTCGGTCTCCTTGAGAAGGAGCCCTCCGGGGCCTTCGTTCATTCATG
>CAZXWK010000061.1:0-8939 GCA_964644675.1 uncultured Eubacteriales bacterium
CGACCCTCGATGTTGCCGATGAAGTGCGGGACCTTCTCGGACATGAGCGCGTAGGACTCCTGCGCGAGCACCGAGCCCTTGGTCGGCTCCTCGCCGATGTTGAGCAGCGCGATGCGCGGTCCGACGACGCCAAGGACGACGTGCGCGTACGCGGCGCCCATGAACGCGAACTGCAGCAGGTGCTCCGGCTTGCAGTCGGCGTTCGCGCCGACGTCGAGCATCACGCACGGCGGGCCGGCGGTCGGCAGGACCGTCGCGATCGCCGGGCGCTGGACGCCCTTGATGCGGCCCATGATCAGCGTGGCGGCCGCCATCGCGGCCCCCGTGCTCCCCGCCGAGAAGAACGCCGATGCGCGGCCTTCCTTGACGAGCCGCGCGCCGACCACGATCGAGGAGTCCTTCTTGGAGCGGACCGCGGTGGCCGGGTGCTCGCCCATCTCGATGATCTGGGTGGTCGGCACCGCTTCGACGCGGCCGCCGGCGCTCGCCGAGAACGGCTCGACGACGTCCGCCGGTCCCGTGAGCAGCACCTTCAGGCCGGCGTCGGCGGCGATGGCGCGCTCGACCCCAGCGAGCACCTCGCCGGGCGCGTGGTCTCCGCCGACGGCGTCGACCGCCACGGTGACCGGACGGCTCTCCGACATCAACACTCCCTCGGTCGGCACCGCGTCTGACCTTCGCCGAGAACCCGGCGCGCGATGCGCATCTGCCTGCGGCGTATTCTAGCGATTCCGCCGACTTCCTACAGGAAACGAAGCGGCCGACCCAACCGCGTGAGGCGGAGTCGACCACTCATGGAGTGCGGCACCGCTCGGTAGCGAGCGGTGGGGCTCATCGGACCTAGTCGGTCTCGATGACCTCCTTGCCGTTGTAGTAGCCGCAGTTCGGGCAGACCCGGTGCGGGAGCTTGACCTCGTGGCACTGAGGGCACGTCGACTTCGACGGGGCCTCGAGGACGTGAGAGGAACGGCGGGAGTTGGTCTTGGCCCGGCCGGTCTTTCGCTTCGGTACAGCCATCGTACGTCGGGTCCTTCCGTTTCGCTGGCGCGGTCGTTCGCGCGCCGTGATCACAGTCTGTCAGGCGGCCGCCTGGCCGCACGAGCGACGATGATACCACGCACCAGCTGCGATGGGTAGAACCGTCTTCGTCGGCGGGGCTACTCGGCCGTGGGGTCGGCGTCGGCCGCCGGCACGTCCTCGTCCAGCACGAGCGACTTGAGGGCCGCAAAGGGGTGCTCAGTCTGGGTGTCCGCCTCGCAGCCGCAGGGGCCCTCGTTCAGGTCGGCGCCGCAGTCCGGGCAGATTCCCGCGCACTCCTCGTCGTGTAGCGGGGCGAACGGCGCCTCGAGCACCAGGGCGGAGAGCAACGCTGGCAGCAGGTCGATCGCGTCCTCGCCGTCGATGTACTCGACTTCCTGCTCCTCGGGCACGTCTTCGTCAGCTCCGGGGCGCACGTAGAAGCCGTCCACCTCGCCGGTGATGACCGTGTCGAAGTCGCACAGACACCGCGCACACGTCGCCTTCACGGGGAACGTGATCGTCCCGAGGGCCACAACCGCGGTACCCGAGTTGGTGATCGTGACGTCGAAGGACGCGGGGCCGAGCGCGTCGAACCGCTCCGTGCCCACCTCGAGGGAGTCGAGTTCCAGCGCGTCGTGCACGCCGATGGAGGCCCCGAGGTCGTCGAGGATGGGGGCTATCGCCACCCGATAGGAATCCATGTGGAAGCGCCGCCCTTCGCGGGTCTACTGGCGCTGGCCGCCGCCGACCTTGCCCTGGAGGCGGTCACGGCCGCGCTGCACGGCGGTCAGGAGCTTGCCGAGGTTGACCTCGAGGTTGGCGAGCATCTCGTCGGCGTAGTCCTCGGCGCCCAGACGGATCTCCCGCTCCTGCGTGCGTGCCTTGTCGAGGATGTCGGCGGCCTGGGCCTCGGCGAGACGCACGACCTCGGTCTCGTTGGCGAGCGCCTGCGCGCGATCACGCGCCTCCTCGAGGATGCGGTTGGCCTCCTTCTCGGCCTCTTCCAGCATCTCCTGGCGCTCCTTGACGATCCAACGCGCCTGCTTGAGCTCGTCGGGGAACTGCGCACGGATCTCGTCGATGATCTCGTACACCTTGTCCGGGTCGACCATCTTGTTGCTCGAGAACGGGACGCTCTTCGCGTTGTCCACGATCTCCTCAACGCGGTCGATCAGGGCCATGATGTCCATGAAAGCTGCCTCCCTAACGGGCTTCGTTCAGCTTACGCTCGAGCGCTTCCGAGACCACGTCGGGCACGAGCCCACGCACGGATCCGCCGTGACGCGCGATCTCTCTCACCGCCGAGCTGCTCAAGTACATGTACTCCGGGATGGCCATGATGAACATGGTCTCGACCTTCGCGTCGAGCCGCCAGTTCAGCGCGGCCATCTGGAACTCCCGCTCGAAATCCGTGACGGCGCGCAGGCCCTTGATGATGACCGATGCGTCGACTTCCTCGGCGAAGTTCACCAATAGCGTATCAAAAGGACGGACGGATACGTTGGGAAGTTCCGCGGTCGCCTTCTCGACGAACTCCACGCGTTCGTCGATCCCGAACATCGGGCCGCCGTTCTTGGTCTCGGAGAGCGCGACTGCGACCACCAGCTCGTCGAAGAGCGCCGAGGCACGTTCGATGATGTCGAGGTGTCCCGAGGTGACGGGGTCGAACGTGCCCGGCACGATACCGCGCTTCACGACGCTTCCGACTCCCCTCCATAGACGGCGATGTCGACCGCGGTGGTTCCGTAGCGCTTTCGAGCCGAAAGCTCGAAGCGTTCGTTCCATTCCGGGTCGTTGCCGGCAGCGTGTTCCCACACGACGACGGCACCCTCTGCGAGCTGGCCGTTCTCGGCAAGTGCCGAGGTCAGTGACCCCACCTCGCTCAGGGAGAGTCTATACGGCGGGTCGAGCAGAAGCAACGCGAACGGGGCGCCCGGCAGGGCTCCGCGCCGTGCCAGCGCGAGCGCGTCACCAGCGACGACGCGGGACCGGCCGTCCACTCCGAGCGCGGCCACGTTGTCGCGCACGACGCCCAGGGCGCGCCGGTCGCGCTCCACGAACGTCGCCGTCTCGCATCCGCGCGAGAGCGCCTCGAGCCCGAGCGCACCGCTGCCCGCGAACGCGTCGAGCACGGCCCCGCCGCCCAGGTCGGGACCCGCGATCGAGGCCACAGCCGAGAAGACCGCTTCGCGGACGCGATCGGTCGTCGGACGCGTGTCGGTCCCCGGTGGCGCGGCGATGCGCCGGCCTCGGAACTCCCCCGCCACGATCCTCATCCGCTGCTCACCCACTCCCAGGCCGCAGCGAACGTACGTTTCACCTCGGCGAGCAGCGGGGCGTGCTGCGGCGTCGTGAGGTGCGGGTCGGACTCGACGAGCTCTCGGGCGTCTGTTCGCGCCAGCTCGATGAGCTCGGTGTCGGTCAGGACGGAGGCGAGCCGCAGCGCCGGCAACCCGTGCTGCCGGTCGCCGAGGATGTGGCCTTCGCCGCGAAGGCGCAGGTCGTACTCGGCGAGCTCGAAGCCGTCGCTCGTCTCGGCGATGGCCTTCATGCGAGCGCGGCCGTCGTCGGAGCGCGGGTCGGCGACCAGGTACACGTGGCCGGGGTGCTCGCCGCGCCCGACTCGTCCCCGGAGCTGGTGGAGCTGCGCGAGGCCGAACCGGTCGGCGTTCTCGACGATCATCACCGTCGCGTTCGGGACATCCACGCCCACCTCGATGACGGTCGTCGCAACGAGCACGTCGAGTTCGCCCGCGCGGAACTCGCGCATGACGCGCTGCTTCTCGGCGGGACGCATGCGCCCGGTGAGCAGGCCGACCTTGAGCTCCGGGAAGACCTCGCGGCTGAGCCGTTCGAACTCGCGGGTGGCGGCCTTGGCCTCGGCGGTCTCTGACTCGTCGACCAGAGCGCAGACCACGTAGGCCTGCCGGCCCTCGCGCACCGCCGCTCGGACGCGCTCGTAGGCGCGGTCACGCTGGTTCGGCTTGGTGAGCTCGGTCGCGACGCCAGCCCGTGCGTTGGGCCGCGTGCGGAGGTACGAGGTCTCGAGGTCGCCATAGAGCGTCAGCGCGAGCGAACGTGGGATCGGCGTCGCGGTCATGACCAGCATGTCCGCGTGCGCCCCCTTGCCGCGCAGCCCGAGCCTCTGGTTCACGCCGAAGCGGTGCTGCTCGTCGACGATCGCGAGGGTGAGCCGCGAGAACACGACCGACTCTTCGAGCAGCGCGTGAGTCCCGAAGAGCACCTGCGTCTCTCCCGACGCCACCGCAGAGAGGACCTCCCGCCGCTCAGCCGCCGGAGTCGAGCCGGTGAGCAGCGCCCAGCGGATTCCCGCCGCATCGAGCAGCGGCCCCAGGGCGCCTGCGTACTGGATCGCGAGCACCTCGGTGGGCGCCATCATCGCCGCCTGCGACCCAGCGTCCGCTGCCGCGGCCAGCGCATGTGCGGCCACGAGCGTCTTGCCCGTGCCGACGTCACCCAAGAGCATGCGGTTCATGGGCCGCGGCTCTGCCATGTCCCCGAGGACCTCCGCGATCGCAACGTGCTGGTCGCCCGTGAGTTCGAAGGGAACCGCGGCCCGTAGCGCCGCGAGCTTCGGCCCGTCGAGCGGGTGCGAGAACCCTGCGTGCTCGCGTGTCAGCGCGTGACGCCGCAGCGCCATGTACAGCTGCAGCTGGAAGAGCTCGTCGTAGACCAGGCGGCGACGGGCCGCTTCGGCGTCGTCCATCGATGCCGGGAAGTGCACGTCGGACAGCGCCGTGCGCAACGGCACCAGCCCGCGCGACACACGAAGCGCGCTCGGCAGGTGGTCGGGCACGTCCCCGTAGTCGTCCACCGCCGCGGCGATGAGCCTGCGCAGCCAATTCGTGGTGAGCCCCTCGGTGGTGCGGTGGATCGGGAGCACGCGCGCGATGGACGCGGTCGCGTCCTCGTCGGCGGGCAGCTTCTCGACGAACGGGGTCTTGATCCGCTTCAAGCCGTAGTCGAACTCCACCTTGCCCGAGAAGGCCACGCGGTCGCCGGGAGCGAAGCGCTGCTGGACGTAGGGCTGGTTGAACCACACGCCGAGCAGCACGCCGGTCCCGTCCACTATGGCGACCTCGGTGATCGTAAGCCGGGGCCGCGGCTTCTTGACCTTGACCTCGTGGACGCGACCGACGACGGTCGCGTCGTAGCCCGCCTTCACGTCGCGCAGCGACGCGGTTCGCGTGAGGTCGAGGTAGCGGAACGGGTAGTGGCGCACCAGGTCGCCGATGGTCTCGACCCCCATCTTGCCCAGCGCCGTCGCGCGCGCGGTGTCGACGAAGCGCGCCTCGACCACCGGTCGGCGCAAGGCGGCCAGGCGGCTCGCCCGGTCGCCGCCTGCGGGTGGCGAGACCACGCGCGCCATGGGCCTAGCCGATCGGGTAGTAGGCGACGCCCACCGCTCCCGGCCCGGTGTAGACGCCGATGACGGCACCGATCACGCCGTGCGAGTCGATCTCGATGTCGGCGCCCGCCTCGCGGAGCGCAGCCTCGAGCTCCTCGGCCTCTTCGGCTATGGCGGCGTGAAGGATCGCGAGCCGCATGCGCCCGTTCTCGCGCGAGTCCTTCGCGACGTGCTCCGCGAGTGCGGCGACGGCCTGGCTGCGGCCGCGCACCTTCTTGAACGGCTCGATGATGCCGTCGGCGTTGACCTCGAGAACCGGCTTGATGTTGAGCAGGGACGCGGCGAGGCCGGTCGCCTTGCCCGCGCGCCCGCCCTTGACGAGGTTGTCGAGCGTGTCGAGCAGGAAGAACAGCCTCGTGGCCTTCGCGACTTCGAGGGCGCGCGCTTCGACCGCCGCGCCGTCGAGTCCTGCGTCGCGCGCGTCGACGGCGGCCTTCACGATGAGCGCCGTGGCCTGCGACGCGCGCTTGCCGTCGACGACCCGCACCTTCACAGGCGCATCTTTGGCCGCCAGCATCGCGGACTCGAACGTGCCCGACAGCGCCGAGGAGAGCGTGATCACGACGATGTCATCGACGCCGGAGCCGGCCAGGTCCTGATACGCCGACGCGAAGTCGGCCGGGGACGGCTGCGACGTCGTCGGCAGCTGGGGCGAGGCTGCGAGCTTGGGGTAGAAGACGTCCGGCGTCAGCTCGACCCAGTCACGGTAGTTCGCATCCGGGAAGTGGACGGTCAGGGGCACCATCGTGACCCCGAGCGACGCGAGTTCGGTCGGCTCGAGGTCGCAGGTGCTGTCGGTGACGATGCCTACCTTGCTCACGGGCGCTCCTTCAGTAGCGGGGTCGGGGCAGGCGCCGGCACGCGCTATTCGGCCGCGAGCAGGACCGGGTAGACCGGCTGCCCGCCGCGGTGGGTCTCGACGTCGACGTCGGGGTGCTCGGACTCGATCTTGGCGGCGAGGGCCGCCAGTGCGTCGTCGCTCAGGTCCTCGCCGGCCAGCAGCGTCAGCGTCTCGGCGCCGTCGGCGAGCAGCAGCGTCGCGAGCCGAGCGGCGACGTCGTCGACCGAGTCGCCCACGACCTCGATCTCGTGTTCGCTGATCCCGATGACCTGACCGGACTTGATCGGGCCGACCTTGCCCTTCGCGTCCTTGATCGCGGTCGTGACCTCGCCCGAGCGCACGGCCGCGGCGGCCTCGGTCATCGACTCCGCGATCGCGTCGAGATCGTCGCTGCCGTCGTAGGCGAGCATCGCCGAGAAGGACTGCGGGACCGAGGTCGTCGGAACGACGACCACGGGCTTCTCGGCAATGGAGGCGGCGGCGTTCGCGGCCATCACGATGTTCTTGTTGTTGGGGAGCACGACGACCTTCTCGGCGGGTACCGAGGCGATCGCGTCCGCGAGGTCCTGCGTCGACGGGTTCATCGTCTGGCCGCCGCTCACGACCGCGTCCGCGCCGAGCGAGCCGAGGATCTCGGCGAGACCCGCTCCGGCGGCCACGGCGACGAAGCCGACGGGCTTGAGCGGGACTGTGGGCTTGGCGGCGGCCGTCTCGGCCAGTGCGGTCCCGCTGCCCTCGGCCGCGAGGATCGCGTCGCGGTCTTTGGACTGGCGCCGCATGTTGTGGATGTGGACTTCGGCGACCTCGCCGACACCGGTCATGTGCGCGAGCACCGAGCCGGGATCGTTGGTGTGGACGTGGACCTTGTACTCCCCCGCCGAACCGACGAGCAGTTCGCTGCCGCCCTTCGACGAGATGAAGTCGTGCAGCGCCTCCTCGTCCGCGTTCTCGGCGAAGAGGAGGAACTCGGTGCAGTACAGGTACTCGGTGTCGTCCCAGTCGTCGATCGGCTCGACGTGGAGCGGCGCCGCCGCCGAGGACACGTCGGCGATCGAGACCTCGGTGCCGAGCACCGCGGCCACGAACCCTTCGAACAGGATCGCGAGGCCGAACCCGCCGGCGTCCACGACGCCGTTCTCCTTGAGGACCGGCAGCAGCTCCGGCGTGCGCTTCACGGACTCGAACGATGCCGCGATCATCTGGCTCAAGGCCTCTTCGAGCGGTGTTCCGGCATCGGCGATCTCGCGCGCCGCGTCGGCAGTATCGGCGAGCACGGTGAGGATCGTGCCCTCGACCGGCTTGCGCACGGCTTGGAAGGCGACCGTCTTCGATCGCTCGAGCGCTTGCGCGACAAGCTCCGTGTCGAACTCAGTGGCGCCGTCGATTCCCTCGCACAGGCCCCGCAGGATCTGGCTGAGGATGACGCCCGAGTTGCCTCGAGCGCCCATGAGCGACCCGTGCGTGACGGCGTGGCACACCTCGGCGACGCTCGCGTGAGCGGGCAGCTTGCCCGTCTCGGCGACGACGACGTCCATCGTCAACGACATGTTCGTGCCGGTGTCGCCGTCGGGAACCGGGAACACGTTGAGCTTGTTGACCTCTTCCTTGCGCTCCTTGAGCGCGCTCGCGGCGGCCGCGATGAGGGTCGATGCGGGGAGTGCGGTCATAGGTGGATTCTCCGAAGGATCGCTACGGGGTGCGGACCTTGACGCCCTGCACGTGCACGTCCACCGATGCGACACTCACGTCGGCGGTGTTCGTCAGCACGTAGCGGACGCGGTTCGCCAGATTGTGGGAGACCTCGGTCAGATTGGTGCCGTGCTCGATGACGACGTAGAGATCGACCACGACCCCGGCGTCGGTGGCGGTGACCTTGACGCCCTTGCGCAGCTTCGCCGCGGGGAGCAGCTGGGCCACGCCGTCGCGCAGCGAGGGGCTCGCCATCCCGACGATGCCGTAGCTCTCGAGCGACGCGTACCCCGCAAGGTCCGCGAGCACGTCGTTGGCGATGTTCACGCTCCCGGGCACGGACTTGGCCATTCCCTACTCCTCTTCACTCACGCCGCTGGACGGCGCGTTCAGCTCGGTCAGGAGTGCTTCGACTGACACCTCGTGCATCGTCGCGACCGCCGAGACGGTCTCCATCCCGGAGGCCATGCACGAGGCGCACGCCAGCCCGTGCCGCTCGAAGATCCGAGCCGCGTCGGGATGGCCGACCAGGACGTCGCGTATGAGGGTATCGCTCGTGATATCCGCCATTCCCGACCCTCCCGCGTCAGCGTGCCGGCGTGTTCGACACAGTATAGCCGAGAATATCGGTCGGGCAGCTGTCGCCGACACCGAGGGACGCGCTTGTACCCTGCGCGAGCCCTGTGGTAGGATTGCCTGCGTTTTGTGCCCGTAGAACACCCGCGCCGCAGCTGGCGGCGTTGAAGTGATGAGGAGCGTTCACGATGTCGAAGGTATGCGCAGTCTGTGGGAAGCACCCGGTTGCAGGCCGCAACGTCAGCCACTCGCACCGCGTGACCAACCGCATGTTCCGCCCCAACGTCCAGCGGGTCACCGCGGTCGTGAACGGTCACGTCAAGAAGGTCAACGTCTGCACCAAGTGCATGAAGGCCGGCAAGGTGACGCGCGCGTAGCGCTCCC
>CAZXWK010000062.1:0-8830 GCA_964644675.1 uncultured Eubacteriales bacterium
GCCGACATCGTCCCAGCTCTGCGTGACCAAGGCCCCCGGGACGAGCGCTGAGTCGCGCACCATCTACCGCTACTCGGGCGGGCGGATCTCAGAGATCGCCGCGCCCGGCTTCTCGCCGTCGGCGACGGGCGAGGCTCTGTGGAGGGTCGAGTACGGCTCCGAGGAGCAGTCGCTGACGGTCCGCAACGCCAGCGGCGCGGGTACGCCGGGCGTACCCAAGCGTTTCGTGTGGGGTGAGCCCGGACGCGCGACGGTCTTCTCGGCGACGGGGAGCAGTGAGATCGCGTGGAACGAGCGCGGTGCGGAGGTGTCGCGCACATCGGAGAACACGACCGCGGCGACGGGCTACGTCTACGACGCGGCGGGCAATCGCATCCGCGAGGCCTCGCCTGGTGGCGCCGTGAGCCGGACAGTGTTCGACGGCGACGGCAACCCACTGTGGGAGTCGGACCCGACCGGCGCGCTCACCCGCTACGAGTACCGCGACGGGCTGTGCGTGCGAGAGGTCGACCCGCGCGGATGCGAGACGTCACGCACGTACGACTCGGCGGGCAACCTGCTGTGCGAGAGCCGCGCACTCGATGAAGGCGACACGGTCGCGGTGAGGTCGTACTCGTACTACGCGGCACCGTGGCCCGGCGCGCTCAAGTCGGAGCGGACACGCGTCGACGGGCCGGTGTACGCGGTGACCGAATACGACCAGTACGCGGAGTGCGGGGAGCCGGAGCAGACCGTCGTGCGCGGTGTCGAGCTCGCGGCCGGAACCATCAGGGATCTCGTGACGCGCAAGGAATACGACGCATTCGGCGGTGTCACGTCAGAGACCAACCCGCTTGGAGTGGTCGAGCGGCGGGTCGGCTACGACGAGTCGGGCCGGCCCGTCACGACGACCGATCAATCTGGGACCGTGACGCGGACCACGTACGGGCTCGGTGGATCCGTCGTCGAGACGAAACGGACCAACCCGGCGACCTCCACCGTGTGCGACTGGCGCACGTCTCAGCTCAACGGACTGGGTTCGCCGACCCTGGAGGTCGAGCGAGCTTCGGACGGCACCACCGTCAGCGTGACGGTCTTGCGCTACGACGAGAGCGGCCGGATAACGGGCCGCGACAAGAGCGCCATTCCGGGCGCCGCGCTCGTGCGATACAGCCCGACCGGAGCGGCCACGGCGATCTGGGACGAAGGCTCCGACACGTCGAAGGACTCGGCCTCGACCCGGATGGCCTTCGACGCTGAGGGACGGCCGAGCCGCGAGGCCGAGCCGGGGTCGGTGTCGGCCGAGACGTGCACCACCTACGATGCGGCGGGAAGGGTCGTCGCGCAGTCGCTTCCCGACTCGACGAGCGTGTCCGTTGCCTATGACGCCGGCGGCGCGGTACGGCAGGAGTCCCAGCCGACGGAGGCCGGAACGGCGACGGTCGAGTACGAGATCGATCTGGCGGGCCGAACCACCGCCGCGGTGAATCCGTCCGGGGTGGAGACGACGGTCACCTATAACCTGACCGACGAAGTCACGAGCGTGTCCTTGGGTGACCAGGCCGCATCGCGGTCGATCAGGAACGCGCTGGGGTGGGAGCTGAGGCACGTCGATCCGGACGGCGTGGACCTGGTGACCGGATACGACGCTACAGGCCGGGTCGTCTCCGAGACCGTCGGGCGCCAGCTTGCGACGACGTTCGCGTACGACGCAGCAGGGCGCGAGGTCTCGCGGAAGAACTCGGACGGCTCGCAGCGTCTCCGAACGTGGGACGTGTTCGGGCGTCTTGTCGGTGACCGGCACGTCTCGGCGACGGGAGCGGATCTCATCCGCGCCTCGATCGCCTACGACTCGGCGGGCCGGGTGAGCAGGCAGTACGAGAGCGTCTCCGGCTCATCGCGGGAGTACGCGTACGGGGCCGCAGGGGACACGACGATCACCGAGCGACGCAGAGCCGGCGCCGTGGTCATGCGCTCGAGCAGGGACGGCACCGGCGCCCTGCGCTCCGTGGAGGCCACGTTGGCCGGTCGGCGTGTCGGCTGGTCTGTCGTGGCGACGGACGTGGCCGGGAGGGTGGTGGACGCCACGTCGACCGCGCTCTCCAACGACTGGCGGCGCGAGTACGACGAGGCGGGACGGCGCAAGCGCGACGGTGGCGGCCCGACGCCCGGTGCCGGCAGATTCGTGTATCGCTACTCGTCGGCGTCGGGCGAGAGAACGAACGAGGCGTTTCGTTCCGCGCTGCGGGGAAGCGAGACGTCGACGTACACGCGAGGGGTCGACGGCCGCGTGAGTTCGGCATCGACGAACGGTGTCGCCTACCGCTACGACTACGACCCGGAAAGCGGCTCGCTGCGCGCGTATCGGAGGGGGAGCGAGCCGACCGTGACGATCGGGTTCGACTATCTGGGCCGGCCCAGTGCATGCGGCTCGTGGACGTACGCCAACGACTCGCTCGGTCGCAGGACTTCCGGAGCCAGTCTGCTCGAGCCCTACCTGGTATACACGTGGACGGGGGACCGCCTGACTACGCTTTCAAGCCTGATGCGGTGGAGGGCAAGCCACACCTACGACGCCGCTGGACAGCGCCTCAAGTCCGTCGTGACATCGGGCGGCGTCTCGACCACCACGCAGTGGGCCTATGACGGGATGCAGTTGCAGGGGCTCGCGGCGAGCACGAGCCTGTCGACCACGTGGACGATCGACTACCTCTACACCGACAGCGGCTCCCCTGTGGCCGGAGTGTACCGGGCGAGCGACTCGACCGCGGTTGCGTTCTCCGTCGTCGCAAACGATCGGGGCGACATACGAGAGTTGCTCGATGTGTCCGGCCGAGCGTTTGTGTACTACCGCTATGACCCGTACGGCAGGCCTCTGGAGACGGCGGCGGTCGGCACGACCGCAGTGCCGCTGGTGACGGCGACCAGGATCGCGCAGCGGCAGGTCCTGAGGTACGCGGGATACGTGTGGGACGCCGAGAGCGGGCTCTACTACCTGTCGCAGCGCTACTACGACCCTGCGATGGGCGCGTTCATCTCGAAGGACCCTGCCAGCGCCGACGGCGAGGAGAGTGCGTACCAGTACTGCGGCGGGGACCCGGTGAGCGCGACGGACCCGAGCGGTCTGATCTTCTGGTCGATTCACGAGCGCGACACCTACGATCGAGTTCGCGCAGGTATAGTCGCTGCCGCCCAGCAGCTCGTGGACTGGAAGGTGAGTTACGGGAATGGACAGCAGGTGGCGAAGGCCAAAGGGACGATGGATTGCTCGGGCGCGGCCGCATGGGTTTTCCGACAGTCCGACCACTGGTTTGCTGCGCGGATTCCCAATCCTGCCGGGCCCGGCCGTTGGATATCGACGGACTTCGCCAACAGAATTTCATGGAGGGTGAAGCACTCGGGCAGAAGGCGGTTCTCGGCGAGACGGGAATGGAGGATTGGCGACGTCCTTGTCAAAGGTTGGGTGAATCAGAGGATGGGACACGTCGCCGTGGTCCTCGAGGACGGGGCTCATCCGAAGGTCTTCGAATGCGCTGGCAGCCGGCTCAAAGGATTCCGCAGTGGTGCGAGGATCATCCCGCTCTCAACCCGGCTGACCACCTGGCGTCCCGTTTGGAATGGAAGGCTGTTCGCGTACGAACCGAACAAGCCGTACGGAGGTGTGCGATGACGCGGACTCCGCGTGCGTGGCGAGTTGGGGCGACGCTCTTGGGTTTGCTGGTGGCGGTGTCAGTCCTCGGTGCCGGCTGCACTCAGACGCAAGCGGTCACGAGTGGTCCACAGGAGGGGGAGAGTCGAGCGAGTGACGCGACGCTTCAAGCGCAATTCAACGGCCTGCAGCGTCTCGTTGGGTTCAACCCGGATCCCACACTTGCCGAGCCCGAAGACGGTACGGCCGAAGGCCGATACATCGCACTGATCGAGGATGTCTCGCTGGATGCTTCGGCGCCTGCTATGACGCTCGATCTCGTGACGCCCGACCACTCCGACGAGTTCTCGATCTACAAGAACCTTCGGGTCTCGTCGCAGAAGTTCGCACTGTCGCCGGACGCGGTGATCGTCGTTCGCAACCAGGACTGGGCCGAGCCGGTCGAGACTCACTCCGGCTCGCCCGCCGTTGTGGTCAGTTACCGCGACTTCGCCCGTCACTGGAAGAGCGATGCGGGGCAAGGGCCCATGCGCGGGGTCTACTTCGTCACCATTCGGGACGGGGAGATCGTCTCAGTGGAGCAGCGGTTCTACGAGTAGGCCCTACCCCGGCAGCAGCACCCGCACCACGCTGCCGCCGCCCTCGCGATCGTCGACGCGCACGGCCCCTCCGTGCGCCTCGGCGACCTCGCGCACCACGGTGAGCCCCAGGCCGGTGCCGGGCTTCTCGGCGTCGCGGTCGAGGCGGGCGAAGGGCTCGAAGACCCGGTCGCGGTACTCCTCGGGGATGCCGGTGCCGCGGTCGAGCACCTCGATGCACGCCATCGGGCCCAGGAGTGGCTCGTCGCACGTACCCAAGCGGATCTCGACCTCGTTGTCGCTCGGTGAGTACTTGGCGGCGTTGCCGACCAGGTTCTCGAGCATGCGCGTGAGCGTGAGCTCGTCGCCGGCGACCGTCACGTCGGGTCCGCAGGCCACCACGACGCTGCGGCCGGTGGCGCCACGCTGGTCCCTCGCGACCTGCTCGGCGAGTTCGCGGAGCGAGACCCGCTGCCCGGGCTGCCCCTCGCGCTGCGTGGGTTCGAGGCCTGCGAGCGCGGCCCCGCACAACGCGTCGGCGCGTCGGATCGCGCGCTCGATGCCGTCGAGCGAGGCGAGCCGCTCGGCCTCGTCGAGGGGTCGTCGCAGCAGCTCGGAGTAGCCTGCGATCACCGTGAGCGCTCCGCGCAGCTCGTGCGCGTACACGGCAAGCTGCGCGTAGGAGAGGTCCCGGTCGCTGTGCGGGCCGTCGGTCACGCGGGAGAGGCCTCCTTGCGCACGCGGTTGCCGATGAGCTTGGTCAGGTCGATGATGCCGACTGCGACGAAGGCCGTGGCCACGACGACCAGCCACTGTGTCGCATCGAGCGGCGCCGTCTTGAAGATACCCTGAGCGGCCGGCAGGTAGATGACGACGCACTGCAGGGCCATGGACCCGATCAGGCCCAGCACGAGCCAGCGGTTTTCGAGCGAGCCGGGGTGCCACACGCTCCGCGTCTGGCTGCGGAAGTTGAACGCGTGCAGGAGCTGCGTGAGCACGAGCGCGGTGAAGAGCATGGTGCGGTCGATGTACGGGTCGACTCCTGCGATGTGCGGCGCGACCGCGTAGTACATCGCGAGGCACGCACCGGTCATGACCGCGCCCTGCCAGAGGATCTGGAGCTGGCTCGGCCCCGAGAGGATCGACTCGTCGACGTTGCGCGGGCCGCGGTTCATCACGTGCGGGTCGCCCGGGTCCACTCCCAGGGCGAGGGCGGGCAGGCCGTCGGTGACCAGGTTGATCCACAGCAGCTGGAGCGGCAGCATCGCGGCGCCGGGCGAGAAGAGCGCGGTCACGAAGACCACGAGCACCTCGGACATGTTGCACGAGAGCAGGAACAGGATGACCTTGCGCAGGTTGTCGAAGACCACTCGGCCCTGCTCGACGGCGTGCACGATGGTCGCGAAGTTGTCGTCGGAAAGCACCATGTCGGCGGCCTCGCGCGCGACGTCGGTGCCGACCTTGCCCATGGCGACGCCGATGTCGGCGCGCTTGAGCGCCGGGGCGTCGTTCACGCCGTCACCGGTCATCGCGACGATCTCGCCGTTGCGCTTGAGCGCGTCGACGATGCGCAGCTTGTGCTCGGGGTTCACGCGCGCGTAGACGCGGATGTCGGGGACCGCCGCGGCGAGCTCGTCGTCGGTCATGGCCTCAAGCTCGGCGCCGGTCACGACGCGGTCGCAGTCGAGCAGCCCGATGTCCGCGGCGATCGCCCGCGCGGTGAGCGCGTGGTCGCCGGTCACCATCGCGACGTGGATGCCGGCGTTGTGGCACTCCTCGATCGCGGCCTTGACCTCGGTCCGCGGCGGGTCCACCAGCCCCAGGATGCCGACGTACGTGAGCTCGCGCTCGACCGTCTCGGCGTCTAGGGCATCGCCCTCGGCGATTCCGTCGCCGGAGCGCATCGCGAAGGCGAGCGTGCGGAAGCCGTTCGCGGCCATCTGTGCGTTCGCCGAGACGATCGCCTCGCGTGTCGCGTCGGTCATCGGCACGACCGACCCGGCGAGCCGCGCCTGAGTGCATAGCGCGAGCACGACATCGGCCCCGCCCTTCACGAAGACGATCGGCCGGCCGTCCACGCGGTGGACCGTGGTCATGCGCTTGCGCTCGGAGTCGAACGGGACCTCGGCGATGCGCTTGGGGCTCAGGTGGCCCGGTGCGAGCTTCTCGGCGGCGGCGAGCAGCGCGGTCTCGGTGGGGTCGCCGACGAGCTCGCCCTCGGCCGTGATGCGCGCGTCGTTGTTGGACGCGGCGATCTCCAGGAGCAGCTCGAGGTCCTCGGCGTTGGGCGCACACTCGTCGGGCTCGATGCCGGCCGCGTCGGTGACCGCCGCGCCGTCGAGGCCGACGAGCACGCGGCGCACGGACATCTCGTTGCGCGTCAGCGTGCCGGTCTTGTCGGAGCAGATGAACGACGTCGAGCCGAGCGTCTCGACCGCGTGCAGCTTGCGGACGATCGCGTTCCGCTCGGCCATGCGGCGGACGCCAAGCGAAAGCGAGACGGTGACGATCGCGGGCAGACCCTCGGGGATCGCGGCGACGGCGAGCGAGACCGCCACCAGCAGGCCCGCAGTGAGCCCCGCGCGGAACTGCGGGTTCGAGAGGTCGGCGATGAAGGAGCCGCCCAGGTGCCGCCACTCGACCCACGCCTCCTCGACGAAGACGATCGCGGCGATCGCGAGGACCAGCAGCGCGATGCGCTTGCCGACGACCTCGAGTTCCTTCTGCAGAGGGGTGGTCTCGTCCTCGGTCGAGGCGAGCAGGTCGGCGATCTTGCCCATCTCGGTGGACATACCGGTCCCGGTGACCAGGAACGAGCCGCGGCCCACCGCGACCGACGTGCCCGCGAACACCATGTCGCGCCGGTCTCCGAGCGGTGCGTCGGTCCCCTGGATGGGCGCGCAGTCCTTTCGCACGGGTTCGCTCTCGCCGGTGAGCGCCGACTCGACCACGCGCAGCGCCGCGGCCTCGACGAGCCGGCCGTCGGCGGGTATCTTGTCGCCGGCCTCGAGCAGCACGAGGTCGCCCGGCACGAGCTGCTCGGCGGGGATCTCGCGCTCGGCGCCGTCGCGGATGACGGTCGCCATGGGCGCCGAGAGCTCGTTCAATGCCTCGAGCGCCGCTTCGGCGCGGTACTCCTGCACGAAGCCGAGCACGCCGTTGAGCAACAGGATCGCGAGGATGGCGACGGCCTCGGGTACCTGGCCCTCGAACGCCGAGATGGCGACCGCGACGAGCAGGACGTAGATCATGAAGTCCTGGTACTGCGCGAGGAAGAGGCGCCACGCCGGCGTCTTGGGCTTCTCGTCGAGGCGGTTGCCTCCGAACTTCTCGAGCCGCTCGGCGGCGTCGGCGGCGGTGATGCCGACGACGGGATCGCTCGAGAGTTGCTGCGCGGCTTCGAGGGGCTCGAGGGTGTGCCACGCGGCTCCGCCGGGTGCGTCCTGAGACGCGACGGTCGCGGGAGAGGTGGTGCGAGTCTCGTGCTGGGTCACGGTTCCTCCGGCGGGTCGACACGGGCGTGCTTCGCCGCCGAGAGTCTTGCTGCTGGGGACAGAACCGGGGCGCTTCGCCCGTACTGACGGCCTGTCTCCCCGGCTGACGCCGGGGCGCTACTCCCTCTCGACTCGTCCGATGCTAGCAGAAGGGGAGCGGGTACGGCGCCATCGAAGCGCGCGGTCGCGCGGGAAGGTCGCGCCGCCGCGCCGCCGCGACCTCAGCCGCAGGCGCCGCCCTTGGCGCGTGTGGCCATGTCGCGACCGGTGGGAGTGACCGCCAGGCCGCCGAGCGCCGTTTCGCGCAGAGACGGCGGAAGCGAGCGGCCGACGAGCCCCATCGCGTCCACGACCTCGTCGAGCGGGATCGGGAATTCGACGCCCGCGAGCGCCATCTCGGCCGAGGACAGCGCCACGGCGGCGCCGGTCGCGTTCCGGTAGACGCACGGCACCTCGACGAGGCCGGCGATCGGGTCGCAGACGAGCCCCATCAGCCCCTGCAGCGCGAACGCCGCCGCGTGGCCGGCCTGCTCGGGCGTGCCGCCCGAGAGCTGCACGGCTGCGGCCGCGGCCATCGCGGCGCCTGAGCCGATCTCGGCCTGGCAGCCGCCGGCGGCGCCTGAGAGCGTCGCGCGCGCGGCGATGACGCCGCCGATCCCGGCCGCGGCGAACAGCGCGTCGACGAGCGCGTCCTCGCTCGCGGCGTACTCGCCGCCGACCGTGAGCAGCACCGCCGGCAGCACGCCGGAGGCGCCGCCGGTCGGCGCGGCGACGATGCGACCCATGCTCGCGTTGACCTCGCCCACGGCAAGCGCCCACGCGATCGCGTCGGCGAAGGTGCCGCCGATGGGGCCGCGGTCGGACGCGAGTACGGCAGCGGCGTCTCCACCGACGAAGCCGGAGCGCGACCGCGCGCTGCCCGAAAGGCCCGACTCGACCGACTCGCGCATGACCGCGAGCGTCTCGGTCATGCGGGCGCGCACCACGAGGGCCTCGTCGCCGCTCTCCTCGACCTCGAGTGCCTGGACGGCGGCCCCGAGGGACCCGGCGTCTTGCGCGGCGGCGAGAAGCTCGGCGAACGATACGTACGACATGCGGGTTCCCTTCGGGCGTGACGCGCGATGCGATGC
>CAZXWK010000063.1:0-8500 GCA_964644675.1 uncultured Eubacteriales bacterium
CCGACGATCTCGTCGACGGTCTCCCCCTTCATGCGCATGCCCGTGATGAGCGCGCTGATCTGCGACGGCGTCGCACCGCCGCTCATCACCTCGTCCATCACCGCGTAAGCCTCGTCCTCGGTCAGCGACGCGCCGGACGCGACGCGCACGATGGCCCCGGCCGTGGTTGTGACCTCGGCGGTGCCGGCCGAAGCGCGCGACGAGCCGCCGGCGGCCGCGACGACCGAGGGCGTGCCCGAGACGCCGCCAGCGAGCGGCACCTCGCCGGTCACGTCGAGGAAGTTGGCGAGCAGCTTGGCGCCCTCGGGGGTCAGCACGCTCTCGGGGTGGAACTGCACGCCGAAGATCGGCAGGTCGCGGTGACGGAGCCCCATGACGACGCCGTCGGGGGTGGTCGCCTGCACCACGAGTGGCTCGGCGATCGAGTCAGCGTCCACACACAGCGAGTGGTATCGCGTCGCGGTGAACGGGCTCGGGATACCCGAGAAGAGCGCCTGGCCGTCGTGGGAGACCTCGTCGGTCTTGCCGTGGACCGGGCGCGGCGCGCGGCACACGCTGCCGCCGTAGACGTCGGCGATGCACTGGTGGCCGAGGCACACGCCGAGCACCGGCACGCCGGCTTCGGCGGCGGCACGGATGACGTCGCGGCTGATGCCGGCGTCGTCGGGCGTGCCCGGACCGGGCGAGACGACGATGCCGGCCGGTTCGAGCGCGAGCGCCTCGGCAGGCGTGATCCGGTCGTTGCGCCTCACCTCGACTTCCGCTCCGAGCGCCGCGAGCAGCTGCACGAGGTTGTAGGTGAACGAGTCGTAGTTGTCGATCACGAGGATCATCGGGTGGCCACCGCCTCTTCGGCCGACATGCCTGCCGCCAGGCCGAGCGCCTTCTGCAGCGCACGCGCCTTATGCATGCACTCGTCGAACTCCTTGACCGGGTCCGAGTCGGCGACGATGCCGGCGCCGGACTGCAGGTAGGCGCGCCCGCCAGCCAGGACGACGGTGCGGATGGTGATGCACATGTCCATGGCGCCATCGAGCCCGACGTAGCCGACGGTGCCCGCGTAGGGGCCGCGCGCCTCGGGCTCGAGCTCGGCGATGAGCTGCATCGCACGCACCTTGGGCGCGCCGCTGACCGTGCCGGCCGGGAACGTCGCCTCGAGCGCGTCGAACGCGTCCTTCCCCGGCGCGAGCTCGCCCGTCACGTTGCTCACGATGTGCATGACGTGGGAGTAGTACTCGACCTCCATCAGCTCGTCGACCTTGACGGTGCCCGGCGCGCTCACGCGGCCGATGTCGTTGCGGCCGAGGTCGACGAGCATGACGTGCTCGGCGCGCTCCTTCTCGTCGGCGAGCAGGTCCGCGCGCAGGCGGCCATCCTCGGCGGCGGTGAGTCCACGTGGGCGCGTCCCCGCAAGCGGGCGCGTGAGCACCGTGTCGCCCTCGACGCGCACGAGCGGCTCGGGGCTCGACCCGACGAGCGTCACGTCGCGCGTGCGGACGTAGAACATGTACGGCGACGGGTTGACCGCCCGCAGCACGCGGTAGAGGTCGAGACCGTCGCCCTCGAACGGCGCCGAGTAGCGCTGCGAGAGCACCACCTGGAAGATGTCGCCCGCCGCGATATGCTCCTTGGCGCGCTCGACCTGCGAGATGAAGTCCTCTCGCGAGGTGTGCGCATCGAGCTCGACCGGCACCTCGACGCCGTACGCGCCGAGCTCGGCACCCCTCGGCCCCTCGTCGATGCGGCGCAGGTAGTTCTCGATCCGCTTGAGCGCCGCGTCGTAGGCGATGTCGGGCGCGCCGCCGGGACGGACCGGCGCGATCACCTGCATGACGCGGCGTGCGTGGTCGAAGGCGACGACGACGTCGGCCATCATGAAGGTGAAGTCGGGCACGCCGAGGATGTCGTTCTCGTGCCGGGGCACGCTCTCGAAGGTGCTCGCGGTCTCGTAGCCGACGTATCCCACGGCACCGCCCACGAACAACGGCAGGCCGGGCACGCGCGCCACGCGGCCCGCGGCGAGCTCACGGGTGACGACACGCAGCGGGTCCTCGGCGTATTCGCCTGACACGCCGCCGTTCTCGACGACGACCTCGTGGCCACGCGCGCTGATGACCTCGCGGTCCCCGACGCCCAGGAAGCTGTAACGGCCCAGCCGCTCGCCTCCGATCACGCTCTCAAGGAGGAACGCGTGCTCGGCGCCCTCGGCCAGCGCCATGAACGCGCTGATCGGCGTCGCCAGATCGGCGTAGACCTCGCGCGCGACCGGAACCACGTCGTTCTCGGCGGCCAGTCGCCTGAACTCTTCCCTGCTCGGCAGGATCATCTCTCGCTCGCCTCGCCTCTCCGCCCGGGCCGCTCAAGGGGTACCCAGACAAAACAAAAAGCCCTCGTCCGTCAAGGGACGAGAGCTTGCGTCTCGCGGTGCCACCCTTGTTGACCCGTCGCGGAGGCGACGTGCCCACTCAGTCCAAAGTACTCCGGCCCTCTCAGCCTTCATACCCGGCCCCTTGTATCGGTGGGGAGTCCGCCTCCACTAATCAGCCTCTCGGCCTTTGTGTCGGTGCCTCAGGGGCCCATTCCCTCAGTGCATCGCGCCGGGTTTCCACCGTCCCCGGCTCTCTAGAGCGATCGCGCTGACGTACTCTTCCCCGTCATCGGCGTGCTGTTCGGTTGCCGAGCAGTCTACGACGAGGTGCGGGGGCGGTGTCAAGTACGCCTCCGCACGCCGCACGGTCCCGCCGCTCCTGGCCGAGAACAGCGGAGGGGCGGACTCGGCGTCCGCCCCTCCCCGTGTCTCCGTGTGTCGCGTGCCCGGCCGACGCGCTGCCGTGCGCCTACGGCCAGTAGTTCGCCGGCGGCGCGTAGGACTGGTGCGTGCTCGAGCAGCCGACCTGGCAGTCCGCCTGCGCCCAGGAACCATCGGGACGGTTCTTCACGGCGATCTTGACCAGGCCGACCTTGTAGCGCGAGTGCGTGCCGTACGGCGCGGGATCGGTGCTCACACCCAGGAGCCTCGGGCGCTTCCAGCCGTGCGGGACGCCGATGTGGCAACTCACGCAGATGTGGTTGGTGTTGCCGTGCACCTGCGACGACGAGATGCCGCCACTGCGGTGGACGGGGTTGTCGCTCGCTCCCATGAACGTGTGGCACTTGTTGCAGATGATGTTGCCGACGACGCCGTTGCTCGCGTTGCGGTCGAGCGACGCGTACTGCCAGTCGTCCGGGTAGTTCGGGTCGATGAGGAACTTGACGCTCGAACCGTGCGGGCCCTTGGCCTGTCCCACCATCTCGCTCGTGTGGCAGTCGCTGCAGGTCATGCCTGAGTTCGGTGTCCACGGCGCCTTGAGGTTGTTCCAGAACGGCCACGCGACGGTCGACCCGTTCACGGTGAACGAGGTGCGAACGCCGCTCGTGCCGAGCACGTTGTGGTAGCTCGCATTGCTCGGGTTGAACTCCATCCCGAGGTCCGTCGGGACGAGACCGCTCGCCGTCGCCTTGTCGGGAAGCAGCGTGGCGCCCGTGTGGCACTTGAAGCAGACGTACGCCTCAGCCTCGCCGGCAACGCCCTTGATGCGGATCGGCTCGTAGCTGACCGCGGCGGTGCCGTTGGTGCCGTCCCACACCGGCTTGACGCCGGTCGCGCCGCGCAGCGCGGGAGCCGGACGCGCGCTACCCTTCTCGTGCGTGCCGGACTGCGCCGAGTGCGCGTCGTGGCAGTCCGCGCACTCCGCGTGACGGTTGATGACGCCGACCATCGCGGCGGTCTCGTCGTTCGAGTGCTTGCCGCGGACCGAGCTGACGGGGTGACCGTACGTGCCGCCCGCAGGCGTCGCCACGTCGGGTGCCCCCGGCGCCTGGACCCCCTTGCTCCCGTTGCCGTGGCACTGGTAGCAGAGGTTCTCCTCGGACGCCGCCGAGACGCTGTTGTCGCGAACGCCGGCGGTCCCTGTGGTGAAGTCGGCCGGGCGAGTCCACGCCGTGAGCTCGGCGTTGTCCGAGCCGTGGGGGTCGTGACACGTCTCGCAGCTCGCCTTCGTACCGCTCGTGGTCTGGTGGGCCGACGTGCTGAACGTGGTCGTTCCGAGCTCCTTGAGCCAGCTGGTGAAGTACGGGCCGCTCGGCGAGGAGAACGACACCGCGTACGGGACGTTGCGCGATGCGTCGACGCCCGCTGCGACCGAGGTCGAGCCGTGGCAGCTCAGGCAGAAGGCGCTCATGTCCGAGGAGACGCTGTCGGCGTAGGTACCCGCCTTGCCCGCCGGATCGCTCACGCGTGCCGTGTCCCACGCCTCTGAGCCACCGGTCTGGACCGAGTGGGCGTTGTGGCAGCTCGCGCACGTCAGTGACGAGGCGTAGGTGACGCTCGGCTTCGACGAGGTGATCCACCAGTAGTCGAGCGACGGGTTGGTGCCGTACATCGTGGTGGTGTAGCTGCCGCGGAGCCGCAGCTTGGGCCACTGCTCGATCGAGAGCGAGCGCAGGTCCAGCATCGCGTCGCTACGATCGACGAACCCGGGGATGTCGACGAACTGCGTGCCGTCCCATCCCTGGAGAGTCAGCTTGAGGTTCGTTCCCACCGGCACCGAGAGCGCCTGGTACGCGGACTCCCAGTTGGTCGCGCCCGGGGCAGGCTTCGCCTCGCTGGTGACCCACGTCTGTGACCCGTACCCGCCCACCGCATTCCAACCGGTGACGACCGGCGAGCCCTGGCCGTCGGTGCACATCATGTCGAGCTGGATGCGCAGCTTTGGATAGGTGGCCGTGGAAGTGGGCGCGGAGAACGTGTAGGTCGTGTTGGGATTGAAACCGCTCGCCGAGCTGATGTTCACCCAGCTCGAGCCGTTCCAGCCCTGGAGCGTGCCGTAGAGCGTGGCGCTCGTCGGGATGCTGGCCGTGTAGGAGACCGACTTCCACGCGCGCTCCGAGCTGGTCGCGACGATCTCCGGCGTGTAGGTCGTCAGCCGTGCCTGCAAACCGCTTACGTTTGCGAAGGTCATGCACGCGCTCTTGTCGTTGGCGTAGTTGTAGCCGGGCAGGCTCTCCCACGCGGGCCACGTGTCCGTCATCGGGTTCGCCGGGATCTTCATGCGCGCGAAAAGCGTCGAGTTGTAGCCGTACGACAGGTACAGGTACTCGCCACCGTCCCAGACCAGGTCCGCGCCCGGCGCGACGTTGCCGTTCACCGCCCAGTTGGACGGACCGGTGAGAGTGCGACGCCGTATGCTGCCCGGTGCTCCGGACAGGTCGCTCCACACGTTGAAGTAGTAGCCGGCGTTCTGCCACCCGCCGATCGAGGCGATGAACTCCTTGCCTCCGGCGTTGAAGACCGCCATCCGCGTGTTCATGTTCGTGTAGCGATAGCCGACGTAGGACAGCGGGCTGCCGCCGATGTCGCGTGGCTGCGAGTCCACGATGGTCGCGGTGGTCGTGGCGCTCGAGGGAGACTCCACGTAGTTGAGGTGCGCGAAGTACCCGCCGCTGGGAACGTCGTAGCCGAACATCCACAGGAACAGACGGTCAGCCCCAGGCGCGTAGACCATCGCGTTGCCCATTTCCCAGCGACCCTCGCTCATCGTCAGCGGGGACTGCTGGCCGACGCCCGGTGTCCAGCGCCAGATCTGATTCCAGTGGTAGACGGGCGGGAAGCTGACCGACTCGCTCGGCACGAGCGAGGCCTGGGCCACGAACGCTACGTTGTTCGATGCGTCGTAGCTCGCGTCGCCGCCCGTGTCCGAGACGTACGTCGTGTCGGCGGTGCCGGCACCCTCCTGGACCGCGCTGATGTTGCTGTAGGGGGTCCACGCGACCATGTTCAGTGCGCCGGAGTACGATGGCGGCCGCGTGAAGTAGACCCTGTTGTTCGCCGCCGTGAACGCGGCGCTGCCCGGCACCATCGTCTGGGGCGTGTAGTTGGTGTAGTAGAACGGGTTCCACTGCTTGAGCACGGGATCGAAGATGTTGTATGCGCTCGAGCCCGAGTAGCCGCGATACGCCACGAGCATCTTGCGGTTCGCGCCCGGCTGATCGGCGACGGGGATCTGCAACGTCTGACCGGTCGCGGTCCCTACGTCGTGCACGTCGGTCCACGTGACCGTCACGCCGCGATCGGCCTTCGCCACGTCGCTCTTGACCGAGGGTGTCCCTGCCCCACCCGCGATGAGCTCGGGCCGGACGACGCTCACGGACCACGACGAGAGCGTGGGCGTAACCGCGTACTCGAGCGTCGACATCGTCGCGGTCAGCCGGATCTTGGGGTACTGCTGTGCCGAGATACCCGTCAGGTCGGCGGGACTCGCGCTCAGCTGCTCGTAGCCGGGCAGACCGACCCATTCCGTCCCGTTCCAGCCCTCGAGTCCCACGGACATGGCGGTACGCGCGGGCACGGACCCGCTCCAATCGAGCGCGCCCCACGTGACTGCGTCCCCGGGCGCCGAGACCTCGGCGGTGACCGAGCCGGCGGGGATGTAGCCCGTCACGGTGCGAGCGGCGGGCTGCGCATCGATGAAGCCGATCGAGGCGCCGAACGAGTTGTACTCGCTCGAGATGTAGGGGATCTGCTCCCACGAGGTCGCCCAGCTCGCGCCATCGGCGGGGTTGCTCGGAATCTTGATCCGGGCGATCCGTGTCCCGTTCGACGTCGAAGAGACCCCACTCGTCGCGTAGAGGTAGCCGCCGTCCTGCTGGAAGTCCATGTAGCCGGTGTAGTTCAGGCCCGGGAACGGCCAGGCGACGGACGCGGCCTTGGTCGGCGTGGCAGCACCGAGGTCATTCAGCACCTGCACGCCCCAGTTGCCGTCACCGTCTACACCCAGCAGGTAGAGGTAGTCGGTGCCGCCGGTGTTCACCACGAGCGCTCGCGTCTCGACGCTGCCGGTGCCCGCCGTGGCGCGAAGGCCGGTGTTCGTCATCTGCATGTACTGCGTCACCGAGATCGGCGACGTGAAGGAGTAGAGGTTGCCGTCGGTGACGGTGTCACGGTTGCGGTTGACGAGGAAGAGCTTGTCGTACTGCTGCGAGTACGCGAGTGCGGAGCCGCCGAACTGGTTCAGCGCCGTGTAGCCGTTCACGACCATGTACAGCGACGTCTGGGTCTCGGTGACGGAGTTCCACCGGTACAGCGTGTTTTGGGCGCCTCCACGCGAGTAGTAGACGACGTTGCGTGCCGGATCCGGCGCAGCCGCGCCGCCCCAGTGCATGCCGTTGTAGAGCGGAGTGCACGCCGTCCACGTCCCGTTGTCGCTGCCCTTGGCAGGCGTGTAGGCGTAGCGGACGTAGTAGCCGCTGCCCGCGTCCATGTAGAGCTTGCCGTTGGCCGGGACGATCGTCGCACCGCCGTACGCCGGGTACGAGTAGGGATAGTCCGGCGGCGTGTAGCCATGCGGCTCCCACACCTTCTCGGCGATGTTGTACGCGTGCAGGCGGTGCGTGGAGATGTTGCCCGCGATCAGGTAGCGCGTCATCGGGTAGCTCTCCTGATGGGTGCTCCACTCGAGCTGCGCGCCGCTCGCCGAGGCCGCCGAGACCCCGAACAGCGTGTTGGCGCCGATCTCAAGCGGCGTCGCCTGTGCGAACACGGTGGTGGTCGTGAGACGCGTGTCGCTCGGCAGCGTGCCGACCACCGGGTGGTGGCTCGCGCGCTGGAACTCGGCCTTCACGTCGCGGCCGTTCCACGAGTACGGCTCGGTGCCCGTGCTCGCGGACTCGACCGAGTCGGCCGAGTGGCAGCCGAAGCACGTCGCGGACTGCGCGACGGCGGCTTCGTCCTTGCCGCTCACACGGTAGTCCAGGCGCGAGGAGTTCTCGCTCGTGTGCGCGTGGCACGCCTCGCACTGCACGCCCGTGGCCGCCCCGCCGAGATTGCTCGCGGCGACCGCCGTGCCGTGCGCGGATGCGGCGTAGCCGGTCTCGTGATCGCCGGCGGTGTTCGCATAGGTGCCCGCGGTCGCAACCGACGACATCGCCGCCTGGCCGCTCACGCCGTGGCACTCGAAGCACTTCCCGTTGCCGGACTGGCTCATGTCGGAGTGGTACTGCGCGTGGCAGCCGTCGCACGTGCCGTCCCAGGTACCGAGCGCCCCGACCTTCTCGGCGTGGCAACCGGCGCAGGTCACGGCCGTACGGCTCCCGTCGGTACGCGCGTGCTCGGTCTGGAGGTCACCCTTGTGGCAGTTGCCGAGACAGCCCGCGACCTCGGTGGTGGGCTCGTGTGCGGTCGTCGAGTGACGGCTCACGATGTCGCCGTGGCATCCGGCGTCGGTACACGTGGTGCCGGCGGGCGTGCCGTTCGCGTGGCAGACCGCGCACGACGTGAGGGTGCGGCCGTCGACGACGGTCGAGGCGCTCGCGTGGATGTCGGCGAGGCTCTTGCCCGCGTACGCGTCGTGGCAGCCGGTGTCGAAGCATGTCAGGCCGGGTGCCGGCTGGTGGGCCGACTGCAGGGCGCCGTGCTTCTCGGCGGGCGTGCCGGCGGCGTGGCAGGTGCCGTCGGTGCAGGTCT
>CAZXWK010000064.1:0-8108 GCA_964644675.1 uncultured Eubacteriales bacterium
CCGCGACACCGCCGCCGACGCCCGGCGCGCGAAGGCCGCACTCGCGAAGCTTTCGGCGAACTACCGCCACCTCGATGGCGTGACCGTGTCGATCGGGGACACGCCGAACGGCGAGGAGGCGGTCGCCTACTACACCGAGGGGCGGATCGTGATCGATCGAGCCCACTCGGTGAACGTCGACGCCATCCTCGCCCACGAGGTGTGGCACGTCATCGACTGGCGCGACAACGGCCGGCTGGACTGGGGCGAGAAGCTCCCGCCGGCGAACGCCGCCGACTACGCCCTCACCACGGCCGGCCGCTAGCCGCCGCTAGTGCACGACGCTGTAGTACGGGATCAGCGACGTCGCCTTGAGATCCGTGTACGGCGCGTACGGCGTCACGTCATGCACCACGCTGTAGTACGCGATCTTGGATGTGGTCCGCAGATCCGTGTACGGAGCGAACGGCGCGTCATGCACGACGCTGTAGTACGGGATCTTCGAGGTCGCCTTGAGGTCCTCGGCCGCTCCGGCCGGAACTGCCACCATGGCGATCAGCAGCAGTGCGGCCAGCACGAGCGCGACGAGCCTCATGCCAGAGAGTCGCAGCATCGCAGACACCCCCTCTCAGGGTTTGTCCTCTACCTCAGTACGTCACCGCACCGCTCGAACGTTCGTCGAACGGATCTCGACCATGCGGGTACGAAGTAGGGAGGGGGTCTTGTTCGTGTCTCAGTCTGGCGAAATCACCGCCTGCGGGCTTACCATCCGCCCGCGCGAGCACGTCGTCGTCGTGAACGGGGCGCACCTCGACCTCACCCCGCGCGAGTTCGAGATCCTCGCATGCCTCGCCGAGCACCCCGGCTGGGTGGTCTCGGCCGAGCAGCTCAGCTCGGCGGGTGGCGAGGACGAGTACTCCGCCGAGTCCGTGAGCGTGCTCGTCTCGCGCCTGCGCCACAAGTTCGCGCGTGCGGGCGCGCGGGACGTGATCGAGACGGTGCGCGGCTACGGGTACCGGCTGCACGTTGCGCAAGACGACGTCGGCGGCGAGGAGATCGGCGACGCCACGAACCGCTCGCTGCACGCCGCCGCGTGGCGGCTGCAGGAAGCGGTGCTCGAGGCGGACCACTCGGGCGACCAGGCGCAGCGTGAGGCGGCGATCGACGCCCTCGAGGCGGCGCGGCGCGCGATCTACGCGGCGCTCGCGAAATAGCGGCCGACGCGTCGATACCCGGTGCGCACGTGCTCGCGACCGGGAGTCGGCGCGCGTGCTGCCGCTCCCGACCGAAGGGCACGGCGCTTGCTCCCACCGACCCACCACCGCGCGACGACGGGAGCGACCCATGACCGCACGCAGCGTCAAGCTCACCCACGCGTCCGAGCCGACCCTCGAGGGTGCCGGCGTCCACCTGCGCCGGGCGTTCGGCTTTGGCAACGAGCGGCCCTTCGACCCCTTCCTGATGATGGACGACTTCCGAGGCGACCACCCGTCGCAGTACTCGGCGGGCTTCCCGTGGCACCCGCACCGCGGCATCGAGACGATCACCTACATGATCGAGGGCGAGTGCGACCACAGCGATTCGATGGGCAACGCCGGCACCATCTGCGCAGGCGACGTCCAGTGGATGACGGCTGGCAGCGGCATCATCCACCAGGAGATGCCGCGCGGGACCGAGACCGGACGCATGGGCGGCTTCCAGCTCTGGGCGAACCTGCCGGCCGCGCACAAGATGCGCGATCCGCGCTACCAGGGCATCGAGTCGGCGCAGATTCCCGAGGTCGAGCTCGACGGCGCGCGCATCCGCGTCATCGCCGGCACGGCGGGCGGCGCGACCGGCCCCGTGGCCGACGTCGTCGTCGACCCCGAGTACCTCGACGTGACGCTCGCGCCCGATGTCTCGTGGACGCATCCCGTCGCCGCGGACCACAACGTCTTCGCGTACCTGTTCGAGGGTGACGGCCGCTTCGGCGCCGAGGGCACGCCGATCGGCGCCGGTCGCGGCACGGTCGTGCTCTTCGGCGAGGGTGACTCGGTGGAGGTGACCGCCGGTGAAGCGGGCGCGCGGTTCCTGCTCGTCTCGGGTCGCCCGCTGGGAGAGCCGATCGCGTGGCGCGGACCGGTCGTCATGAACACGCGCGAGGAACTCGATCAGGCGTGGCGGGACCTCGACGACGGGACCTTCGTGAAGCACCCGCCGGCGGGGGAGTGATCATGCGTCCGGCCCCGGACATGATAAGGGCCCCGGAGTCCTTCGCCGGGGCCACTCCTCGTTCACCGGATCATTCGCTTCCTTGGAGTACCGCTCATCTCTCCGTTGGTTCCAGACGTTTCTGTCTGGCAGGGCTGGCGTCTGATCTTCACTACAGTACCTACCCGCCACGAGCGGCCCGAAACAGGCGTTCCGACCAACGGCACGAACGTCTATTCAGCGAACCGCGTTGTGTGGGAATCTAGTAGCCATGAACGCGCGCTCAATCACCGCCGAGAGGGTCCTGACGACCACGATCGCCGCCGAGCTGCTCTTGCTTTCGGCGACGCTCGCGATCGGCGTCGCCATCGACTTTGCTTCGCGCAGTCTCGTCCCCGAGGGCGTCGTGGTGGTGGGTCGGGAGCTCAGCAACCTCACCCAGGAGCAGGCCGCTACGCAGATTCAGGAGTCTGTTGCGGCGCCGCTCCTCACGCCGATCACGGTCACCGGCGACAACAAGACCTGGACGCTCGACCCCAAGGGCATCGTCACCGTCGACACCGACGGCATGCTGACCGAGGCGTACGCGACAAAGCGTTCGGCGCCGATCATCGCGCGGCTGCAGAGCCAGCTCAAGGGCCGCCCGCTTCCCACGGTCATCGAGCCGAGCTACTCCGTCGACACCACCGCGCTCGCCGCATGGGTCGCGAGCATCTCGGCAGGCGTGGACCGCAAGCCGGTCAACGCGGTGCGTACGGTCGCGCCCAAGTACAAGATCAGGATCACGCCTTCGGTGCAGGGCGCCAGGGTCGACCAGGCCGCCGCCGTCGCCGAGATCACCAAGGCGCTCTCGGCTGAAGCCGCGCTCTCAGGGGGCCAGCGGACGGTGGCACTGCCGGTCAAGCTCACCAAGCCCAAGGTCACCGAGTCGAACTTCAAGACCGCGATCGTGGTCTCGCTCTCGCGCTGCAAGATCTACCTCTACCACGGCGACCAGCTGGTGAAGACCTGGCCGTGCGCTCCGGGCCGCCCGGGCTTCCCGACGCCCACGGGCGACTTCAAGGTCAACAGCCGCCAGCGCTACGCACCGTGGATCAACCCGGGGTCGGCGTGGGCGGCCAGCATGCCGGCGGTGATTCCCGCGGGACCCAACAACCCGATGGGCGTGACCAAGACCGGTATCGACTACCCCGGCGTCTTCATGCACGGCATCCCGCCCGGGGAGTTCGGGAGCATCGGCACCCACGCGAGCCACGGCTGCATGCGCATGTTCCCCAAAGACGCGCTCGACGTGTACAACAACGTCCGCATCGGCGACCCGGTCTTCATCCGGCCGTAGCGGCGCCGCGGCGCACGGCCGCTGCTTCAGCTCCCGGTTCGGCCTCAGGCACGACGCGACGGATGCCCGCCCCGGCGAACGGGGCGGGCATCCTTGTCGTGCGGCCCTCGGGGTCGCGGTACCGCGGGTCGCGCTACTGCGCCTGCGCCGTCGCCGTGCTCGAACCGCCGCTCGTGGCGTCGCGGCCGCCTCGATCGCCGTCGCCGTCGCCGCGGCCGTGGCGGTCACCGTGTCCGCCCGGGCCGCGCAGTGCGTCGGTGCTGCTGATCGCGGTCTTGAGCTCGGACTCCATGCCCGAGATGATCTTGTCGGCCTCGGCCTGCGTCAGCGTGCCGGCCTTCACCTCGGCGGCAAGCTCGGCCTTCTCGATCTTGACCGTCTCGGCGAGCACTTCATCGGCGCTCACGCCCTTGGTCTTGGCGACCGCCTCGTAGCTCGTGCCGGCGTGACGCTGCGTCTCGACCTCGCTCTGCGTCAGCCCGGTGAGGTTGGCGACCGCCTCGGCGATGTCGCCCATCCCGCCGCGACCGTGCGCGCCCGCTGGCCCGCCGTGGTCGCCGGGCTGCCCGACGGGCGCGGTCGCGGTAGTGGCGGTCGACGTCGTCGCCTTCGCGGCGGTGGTGGCCGCGGTCGCGATGCCGATCGAGCCGAGCGTGAGGCCGACCGCCAGGCCCGCCGCCGCGATTCCCGCTGCTCTGCTGTTCTTCATCGTCTCTCTCCTTCAGTCGGTTGGGATCGCATGCGATGCGATCGCTCTACACCGAGTGTCGGGGCGAGAGGTTCTGGCCGGTTTGCGGGGCGGCTACAGCTCCGCAATCGGATGTGACGATCGGCGCGGGTTCCCGCCGAGGAGACGCGCTACGCGAGTCGCTGCACGCCGATGCCGATCAGGCCGGGACCGGTGTGCACGACGAGCGCGGGCGTGATCTGACCCTCGATGACGATGCGGGCGTCGGGCAGCCGCTCCTTGAGCGACGCAAGCACCTCGTCTGCCTCGTCTTGGGCGGCGCCGTGCATCACCGTGAGGTTGTACTCGGCGGCGTCGCCCACGAACTCGACGGCCTTCTCGACGGCGAGCTTGAGGGACTTCTTGCGCCCGCGGGCCTTCGCGACCGTGTAGTAGATGCCGTCCTCGTCGCACGAGATGACGGGCTTGAGGTCGAGGATGGTGCCGACCATGCCCGAGACGCGACCGATGCGGCCGCCTTTGACCAGGTACTCGAGCGTCGAGACGCAGAAGAACAGCTTGGTGTCGTGCGCGACCCGCTCGGTGAGCCGGCACACCTCGGCGAAGGGGAGACCCTGGGCGACGAGCTCGGCGGCGCGGATGACCGAGAAGCCCGCGCCGATGCCGATGTTCTTGGTGTCGACGTAGCAGGCCGTCAGGCCCTCGGGATTGGGCCCGAAGCTCCGGACCAACTCGTAGGTGCCCGAGAGCCCGCTCGAGATGTGGACGGCGATCACGTGAGTGAAGCCGTCGGCCTTGATCTGCTTGAAGACCTCGGCGACGGTCGAAGGGGCCGGCAGGGAGGTCGAGGGGATCTCCTCGGCGAAACGCGCGAAGACCTCCTCGGGCTGGATGTCGATGCCGTCGCGGTACTCGGCGTCCTTGTAGATGATCGTGAGCGGAAGCACGTAGATGCCGTACCGGTCGCGGTACTCCTTGGGAACGTCGGAGCACGAGTCGGTCAGTACCGCGATTCTCTCGTCAGCCATGTCGTCCTCTGTCCGTGTCGGGTGTCTGTAGCATCGCACATCGGCGCCCGGTGCAGCGCCATGTCGCGCGCCTGCGCACGGACCGGCGGGCAGCGGCGTTGCTTGGCCGGCGGCCATCCGCCGAGAGCGCTGGATGCCGCGTACGTGCTGCGAGACGAGAGAACGGGGAATCGTCACCATGGCGCGGCGACCGCGCCGGACACTCGGAACCACCGGAGGCAACCATGGGCCTGTTCGACCATCACGACGAGAAGCCCGAGACCGCCGCGTTCATGGGGCTGGTTCTCGACGCCGAGTCCCTGCACACCCCCAACGGCGACATGCCGATCGGTGACATCACGCGGGCCGAGTTCCACCGCACGATCGTCTCGGCGGGGGCGGGTCCCGAGGAGACGTCGATGCCCGCCGTCGTGGGCGGCGCCGTCGTGGGCGGAGCGATGTTCGGCGCGGCCGGCGCGGTGGTCGGCGGTCTCGCGGGATCGACCGTGAAGGAAGAGGGGCCGGAGCAACTGCGCACCCAGGCCGTGCAGCTCATCTTCGAGAGCGCCGGTCTCGAGTTCCGGATGGACATCCCTCGCGACCAGGAAAGCGCCGCGGTCGAGTTCGCCAAGACGGTCCAGCGCGCGATGAAGCATCACAAGGGCTAGGGACCGCGCGACGCCTGCGTGTCGTGACGGTGGCTCTCCGCGGTTCGGCGGGGAGTGCTACCGCCGGCCCGGGTGCCCTCCGCGTCCGCCGAACATCAGCCGGAGCAGGGGCAGCACCGAAGCGCCCATCAGCCACGCGCCCAACGGGGCGCCCGAGCTGTAGAGGATCGCGCCCGCGGTCAGCAGCGCGGCGAAGAGCACGGCGGACGTCATCCCGCCCACCGCGCGCTCGAGCCGGCGAACGCGCAGGTCCAGCAGGGGCGTCTGCACGCTGAGTTCGCCGCGCTCGACCATCGTCAGCACGCGGTCCGCTCGGCCGGGAAGTCCGACGGCGGTCTGCAGCAGCTTGGTGCCCTCGGCCAGCAGCGTGTCCCAGCCGGACTCGCCGTCGTCGGAGATGAGCTTGTTCGCGTAGGGAGTGATCGAGCCCCACACGTTGAACTGCGGGTCGAGCCCGGTGCACATCCCCGAGAGGATCGCGACCGAACGCCCCATGAGCAGCAGGTTCTCGGGCAGCTGGAAGGGCATGTTGAGCATCAGGTCGCGGAACTGCAGGCCGAAGTTCATCATCTCGTCGTGCCCGATGCCGCGCAGGTCGCTCATGCTCATGCCGCCGAAGCGGTCGAACACGGCCATGCTCGCGCGCTCGATGAGCACCAGGTCGGCGCTGGGAAGCAGCACGTCGAGCGTCTTGAAGCTCTTCACCAGGCGCGCGCCGTCCTGCGTACCGATCGCGATGACGGCCTCACGCAGGCCGGCGCGCAGGTTCTCGGGCACGTGGCCCACCATGCCGAAGTCGATGAACGTCAGTTGCCAGTCGCGGCTGCCGTCCTCGCGCATGCGCTCGAGTGGCGTGACGAAGAGGTTGCCGGGGTGCGGGTCCGCGTGGAAGAAGCCGTCCTCGAAGATCTGCTGCATGTACGTGTCGACGAGCGTCTCGGCGACCTCGGTGCGGTCGATACCGGCCGCGGTGATGGCGTCGTAGTCGCCCAGCTTGATGGCCGTGACGTCCTCGAGCGTCAGCACGCGGCGGGTCGTGAGCTCCCACGCCACCAGCGGCACGTGCACGCGCGGGTCGTCAGCGAAGTTGGCGGCGAACGTCTCGGCATTGCTCGCCTCCGCCAGGTAGTCGATCTCGGCGCGCGTGGTCGCGGCGAACTCCTCGACCAGCGCGGTCACGTCGGCGCGGTCGCTGATCGGCTTGTAGCGCTTGAGCCAGCCGCCCACGCGCCGCAGCGCCGCCAAGTCGACCTCGACGACCTGCTCGATGTGCGGCCGCTGGACCTTGACCACCACGTCGGTGAAGCCGAGCTCCTCGGCGTCGGAGTCCCGAAGCCGGGCGCGGTGCGCCTGCCCGAGCGAGGCGGCGGCGAGCGGGTTCTCGTCGAACCAGGCGTAGTGCTCGGAGAGCGGCAGCGCGAGCTCGCTCTCGGCCTGCGCGCGGATCGCCTCGAAGCTCTCGGCGGGGACCTCGTCCTGGAGACCGGAGAGCTCGTCGGTGATCTCGGGAGGCAGCACGTCCAGCCTCGCCGAGAAGAACTGCCCGACCTTGATCATCAGGCCGCCCATGCGGATGGCAAGCGCGCGGAAGCGCGCGGCGATGCGGCGGTTGCGCTCGGAGCGGGTGCGTCCCGCCCAGCCGCGCAGGCCGATGCGCGGGAGGAAGATCTCCCAGAAGATGAAGCCGAGGGTGACTCGGCCGAAGAAGAACACGATGCGCCAGTAGCGGGCGCGGAGTTGTGACGCCTTCACTACATCCTCCGTGAGTATGCGCGTGTCGGCCTGAGCGGCTGCGGGTCACGAGCGGTGGCGGGGCGGTCCTACCGCGTCGGGCTAGTCCTCGGCGAGGAGCGCGTAGAGCTTCTTGCGGGTGTCGTTGAGGATCTCGATCGCGCTGGCGACCTGCTCGGCGTTGCCCGTGCTGCCGACCTGGAAGACGGCCTGCATGAGGCGTCCCGCCGACTCGCGGTACCCGCCGCGACCGGAATCGCCCTGAGCAGCATCTTCCCAAGGAGCGGGCTGGCCAGCGGTCTCGGCCGCGGCGGCGACGCCGGCCTCGGTCAGGCTGAAGACCTTCTTGCCGCCGGTCTCCTCGGCGGAGACGAGCCCCTCGTCGGCGAGCAGCTGCAGGGTGGGGTAGACGGAGCCGGCGCTCGGCGTCCACGCGCCCTCGCTGCGGGAGGAGAGCTCCTGGATGATCTGGTAGCCGTGCATCGGCTGCTCGGAGAGCAGGCGCA
>CAZXWK010000065.1:0-4158 GCA_964644675.1 uncultured Eubacteriales bacterium
CGACCCCGTGCTGGCTCGCGTCATCGACGGTGTCGGCGCGTTCGAGATCACCCTCCGAGACGACCGCTTCACGGCCCTGGCGCGGGCCATCGTCGGCCAGCAGCTGAGCGTCTCAGCCGCGGCGACGATCTGGGGACGGCTCGTGACGCTCGCGGACACACCCGACGCGACGACGCTTGCCGGGCTCGACCAGGACGCCTTGCGCTCGGTCGGCCTGTCGCGCGGCAAGGCGGCGTACGTGCACGACCTCGCGGTGCGCGTACTCGACGGCAGCGTCGAGCTGGACCGCTTCGACGAGCTCTCCGACGACGAGATCATCGCCGAGCTGACGGCCGTGAAGGGTATCGGGCGGTGGACCGCCGAGATGTTCCTGATGTTCTCGCTCGGCCGACCCGACGTGTTCGCGGTCGACGATGTCGGCCTGCAGCGCGCGGTTCGGCTCGCATACGGTCGCACCGAGCCGTTCTCGGCGGTGGAGCTGGGCGAGATCGCGGAGGGGTGGAAGCCGTACCGCTCGGCGGCGTCGTTCTACCTGTGGGAGGCACTCGGCCGCAAGGTGCTCGGAGGAGTGTAGGCCGCCGCCCTCATGCCCGCGGGGACGACGTGCGGGAAGCCGATAGCTCGAACTCCCGACCGATTCGAGGCGAGCCCGCACGAGCAAGCTCCGACCGTGCAGAAAGCGCGACTGCCTGGATCAGTACGTTGCGGTCATACCCGAGAACGCAGCGACCTTGCCCTCGAGAGTCACGACGCGCGAGTTCAGCGTGGTGACGCTCGCTTCCGCCGAGGCAAGCCTCGCGCTGAGCGCCGTGACCTGAGCCCGCAACACGGCGATGTCGGCGCTCTGAGCCGCATCCGTCGCCGCGTTGTTCGAGTCCGCGGCCGTGAGCGCCGCGATCTGCGACCTGATACTCGCGATCTGCGACTTGAGCGCCTTGACCTGCTTGTAGACGTAGTTCGTCGTGACGGCCTTCGCGGAGTCCGGCATGGCGCCGATAGAAGCGAAGACGATGCAGACCGCGAGCAGCAGTCCAAGCAGGCGACGCAGGAGTTCAGGCCTCATCGGGGTGCCTTTCATGACCGAGGGCAAGCGAACGGGCTCAAGCAATATACATGCCTGAAGCCGATCAGCGGACCTGTGGCGGCATTCCGCTTCCGTGAGCATCGAACCGCGCGGTCCACGGCGGGCGCAGCGACGCGGTCGATCGGCCGGACGGCGGAATCGCGCTCCGGGCATCCTTCGAGACTCCCCCGGCGTGGGTATGGTGTTACTTGGGGGTTACTGAATCGAGGGGGGATTCACGATGCGGATCGGTACGCGTCTGCAGTTCGGGTGGCTGTCGGCCTGGGCGTTGGTGGTGTCGGTGGCGATGGGCCTCCTGCTCTTGCCGGTCGCCGCGGGCGCATCGCCCGCCTACCCTTCGGTCGATGTCCGATACATTCCGCTCTCCGCGAAGACGCTCGACGGACTGGCGAGCCCGGGAGAGTACCCGGATGCCACCCAGGCCGCGTTCCCCACAGTGAGCGGGATGACGACTGTTTCGGTCTCGATGGACGAGACCTACGTGTGGGTCCACGCGTCGATCGCCGATAGCTCGGCGGCAGGTCCGCCGGCGTTCCAGGTGTTCCTGGACACGGCATTCGACCGTGCCACGCTGCCGCAGACCGACGACTACAGGCTCAGTGTTCGCCGCGGCACGAACGTCCGGCAAGAGAACAGAGGTGACGGTACGTACTGGTCCACCGGAGGCCCGGGCGGCTGGACCTCGGCGGTCAGCGAGGACGCGGGCACCGGGTTCTGGGGCGCCGAGATCCGCATCGAGCGGTCCGCACTCGGCCTCGCATCTCGCGACCAGGCTCTCGGCATTACGTTCGGCGAGGTCTGGACGCCAAGTGACTACTGGTGGCCGAGCACCGCTTTCTGGCTCGACCCGTCGTCGTGGGGCCAGGCGGTCTCCTCGGACGGTTGGGCGAGGACGGTCTACGTCTCGACCGAGGGGAGTGATACCGCTGGCGCAGGGACCCCGGCGAACCCCTACCGCACCATCGCCAAGGCCTACACCTCGGCCACGAGCACTCAGACGATCCGGCTGATGCCTGGCACCTACGCCGAGAGCGTCACGATGGCATCGGGGACGTGGCTTGTCGGTTCGGGGTCTGCGGTCACCACGATCGCGGGCAATGGCGCGCAGTCGGTGATCAAGACGAACCTTCTATCCGGCTCACCGGTCGTCTCGGACCTCACCGTCACCGGAGGTGGAGGAGACCGGGGCGGCGGAATCTACGTGACGAGCGGGTTGCGGCTTCGCGACCTCGTCGTCGTGGACAATCACGTCACGAGCGGTGGTCAGATCGGCGGCGGAATCTGCGTTTTGGCGCCGGTCGAGATGTGTCGAGTCCTCGTCGCGGACAACTCCGCGCAGGTCGGTGGCGGGATCCTGTTCGACGGCGCCAGCAACGCCGTGAAGCTCACCGATTGCGTCATCAAGGGAAACAGTGCCTCGGCACTGAGCGGCGGGATCCATTTCGGCACGATCGGGGCGCTCGATATGGCTGGCTGCACCATCGTCGGCAACTCCGCCCCGAGCGGGGCGGGCATCGGGGCCTACAACGCGCCGCCGGGGACTCCCCGAGGGCTGATCGTGTGGGGCAACACGGGCTCGGCCGATCTGGACGAGGACGTCTCGGTCACCTACTCGGACGTCGCGGGTGGTGCGCCCGGAACCGGCAATATCGCTCTGGACCCGCGGTTCGAGTCCGACGGCATCCACCTGCAACCGACGTCCCCCTGCATCGACGCGGTCGAGGACTTCGCCGGCTACGGCGACCTCGACCTCTTCGGCACGCCTCGTCCGCAGGACGGCGACGGCGATGACGCCTACTTCCCCGACATGGGCGCGTGCGAGGCGATGCCGCCGATGCGTGTCAACGACGGCGCCGAGTGGACGACGTCTCGGCAGGTCCACGTCGTCTCGAACATGAACGTGTGCAACTGGATGCGCGCCGCATGTGACGGCGCGTCGACCGGGTGGGTCGGCTACCAGGAAGACCGGCTCTTCACGCTGCCGGCAGGCGACGGTCCCAAGACCGTGACGGCGGACTTCTCGTTCTTCCTCGGACAGACCAGGACCCTGACCGACACCATCAAACTCGACCAGACGCCTCCATCCGTCACCGCGCTCGTCTGCACGAACGCCGCCACTCCGTCCGGCGCGGTCCCGACCACCGCGTTGCGGTTCGAGTGGGCCGGGGCCGATGGGTACTCGGGCGTTCGCGGGTACTCGTGGGTGTTCGATCAGATCCCGGACACGGTGCCTGCCGCGAGCGGCGCCGAGAAGGACCTGTCTGCGGAGTACTCCGCCACGGGTGACGGAACGTGGTACCTCCACGTGCGGGCGCAGGATGTCGCGGGCAACTGGAGCGAGACTCGGCATGTGGCGGTCACCGTGCAGGTGCCGGTTCCGACTTCGCTCTCCCGCCCCACGGTGTCGCCGTCCCGGCCGCGACGCGGCAAGTACGCGACGTTCGCGTGTCAGCTCTCGCCGGCATCGGCGGCTTCGGGCGGTAGCGTGACGCTGCGGCTCTACCGCTACGAGACCAAGACGGTCCGGAGGAAGGTCCACGGCACGTGGAGGAGAGTCAAGGTCAAGTACTGGAGGCTCCGAGCGAGCAAGGCCATGATCGTCGGTGCCGGTGGGTCGGCCTCGCTTAGGTACAAGCCGACCAAGACGGGGACGTGGAAAGCGGTCGCGGTCTACTCGGGGCCCGCGCCGTACCTCTCCGGTACCTCCGCTTCGAGGACCTTCAAGGTGAGGTAGCCGGCGTCGGCCGCACGATACGCGGCAGGCCGGGCGCCCGAATGGACGCCCGGCCTGCTTCGCGAAGCGCGGTCGGCTACTGCACCGTCACCAGGCCGGACGATGACAAAGCGCCGCGGATCGAGTCGGGCGTCTGGTACGACTCGCAGAACTTCACGTGCACGGTCGAGGCCGCGATGTCGAGCGTGACGGTGCCCACGCCCTTGCTGCCCTCGAACACGCCGATCACGTCTCCGCCCTGCTTGGCCAGGTCGACACCTGCGCCGGGCTGCACCGAGACCGTCATCGAATCGCATTCGCTCGACGAGCCGAACGAGCGCGTGATCTTGTTGTCGACCGG
>CAZXWK010000065.1:4258-8045 GCA_964644675.1 uncultured Eubacteriales bacterium
GCCTTCACGTTGGTGAACGTCTTGGAGTAGTAGCTGTATCCGGTCGAGCCGGGCACGGTGTCGGCGCCCTCGACGGGCACCGTGATCTGCGCGTCGGCAGGGATGCGCTGCCGCAGGCTCACCTCGGGCAGGTCGCGCCACGCGGTCCAGCGGATCGCCTCGGTCGTCTCGGCGGCGCTCGAGGCGGCGGTCGCGTGGGCCAGCCCCTCGAGCTGCGCGGTGCGCGAACGTGTGAGCGTGAAGCGGTAGACGTCCATGCCGTTGCTCGTGGTCAGCGTGTACTCGACGGACGGGTCCTCGGACACGGGACCGCCCAGTACCTCGCCGATCCACTGCAGCTGCGTGCCGGCGGGGATTGCGAGCTCGACCTGCGCGGGGAGCTTGGTCTCCTCGGCGAGTTCGCCGGAGACGATCAGCATCGAGTCCGGCTGCTCGGGCTGTTGGGCGACGGTGATAGAACGCCACGTGGCGTCGGCGGCAAAAGTGGGCGTGGCCGAGAACGCGACGAGCGCGGCGGCCAGCGCCAGGGTCAAGCGTGTGAGTCTCACGATGGGCTCCTCGGTGGGTCTGAAACGGGACGGGCGGTCAGAGCCGCCGTCGTCAGATCCTGAGAGCCGAGGTCTCCAGGGCGAGGAGCGCGGGATGAGCCGCGGGAAGGTCGCGCGTGGACGTGGTGCCGTAAGCGGCCGGCACGATGGGCCTCGGCGCGGCACCAAGCCCCAGCGCGTCGGCGACGCGCGTTAACAGCGTGCGCAGCCCGTCGGGCCGATCCGAACGCTCGCAGCACGCGTGGAAGCACTCGGCGCATGCGACGCCCTCGCCACAGAGCGTGAGGACGAGCGCGGCGAGAAGCACCACGAGCGCGAAGCCGGCGTATCGGAGCAGGGCGGACATGCCCGCAGTGTAGCAACGGGCGTGCCTCTGCGGGTGATCGCACCGATGGGACACCGGGCCGACGGTGTGTCGGCCCCCGGCGCTCGCTGCCGCGAACGGCAGGAGCGCCGCCTCCGGTTCGGGGACGGCGCTCCTGCGAGCAGCACGAGGTGTCGGGAAGTGGCTCGCTACCTGGTCGGCATCTTCAGCCCGCGCTCGGGGCGCGAGAAGGTGTGGCACCACGAGCAGTCGTACTTCTTGTCGGTCACGTGCTTCGAGTGCACCTGCGTGAACGTGAGTGCGTCCTCCGGCCCGTGGCACTGCGTGCACACGGTCGCTTGCGGGCCCTTCAGCCCGTAGCCGAGCTTGCCCTTCAGGTCGATCCGCGAGGTCGAGCCGTGGCAGTCCGAGCAGCCTAGGACGCCTTCCTTGGGCGAGACCTGGTGGTTGAGCGCCTGGTACGTGCTCGTCTTGACCCAGGAGTACGCGTCGGTGGTGACGTAGCCCATGTTCTGCAGCCCCAGCCGCGTCGCGGTGTCGGGGTTGCCCGAGCCGAGCATGTAGTCGAAGGTGCTGATCGCGATGAGCATCTTGTTGGCGGTCCGCATCGGCTGGGTCGCGGTCTTGTACTTGAAGGGATAGAGCTTGGCGTTGGCATCGGCGACCGAGCCGACCGGCTTCGAGGTCGCGTACGTGCCGTCGGCCTCGGCGACGAGGTTCTGGTCGCCCAGCAGCATCCCGTAGCTGGTGCCGTTCCACCACTGGTAGGCCGGCAGCACGTTGTTCGCCTTGGTCGAGCCGGGGTGCCACGGCTTGGGGCCGTTGGCCACGGCGTTGTGGTTGTCGAGCCAGTTGCGGTCGACCTCGGTCGCCTCGGTGGCCGTGGTGTCGGCGGCGTTCTTGCCGGCGAACGGGATGTGGCAGGTCTGGCAGGCGACGTGCGCGATGTGCTTGTTGATCGCCGCGGTCGTGTGGCCGGTCGCCGAGAGCTTCGTCGGGTGACACGAGGCGGTCGAGCAGCTGATGTCGCCCGGGTTGTCGGTGGCGTGCAGGTCAGAGCCCCGACCGGTGACCTTGTGCTTCGACCACGTGTGGCACGCCTGGCACTGGAGGTCGCCACCGGTCGTGGCCATGTGCACGTCGTAGCTGCGGTCGGTCGTGTTGGCGGTCGCCCACGCGAGGTCGCCGCGCTTCACGGCGTCGCCACCGCCGGCGTACGCGTGACAGCGCAGGCAGTTCGCGCGGTTGGGGCGGCTGATCGTCCGGACATAGCCGTCGAGCACCGCGGTATCGGTCGTCGTCACGCCCATGGCGCCAGTCGCCAGGCGGGTGCGCTTCGCGGCGTATGCGTCGTTGTGGCACACGAGGCAGTCGACGTTCTCGAGCTGCGCGGTCGTCGGCGTCGCGGTCCACTCGGGCTGCGCGCCGCGCCCGGCGTGGCACTTGCCGCACACGGTCCAGTTGCCGAGGATGGCGACGCAGTAGCTGTTGATCTCGTTGGTGAGCTTGCCCTGGCGCACGTTTGGCTGGTTCACGTTCTCGGGAGCCGAGCCCTGCCACTGGTAGTGGAGTCCCTGGTACGCGTCGCGCGCCTCGCTGGGGTGGCAGGCGACGCAGTTCGACGGGTAGTCGGCCCAGCTGAGCGACGCGTGCGGGCGCGCCGGATCGAACGGCGGGTCGACCGGTGGCTGGACCGGCGGCTCGACGGGTGGCTCCACCGGCGGCTCGACCGGCGGCTGCACCACCGGCGGCTTGGTGTAGGGGTCCTCGACCTCGAACCCGCGCCTCGCGCCCAGCGTGCGACGGTCCTTCAGTGCCGCGCTGACCGACCAGGCGCCGCCCTCGACGTCCGTCGGCAACACGAACGAGCCGCGGAAGGTCGAGCGGTTGACGTATCTGGCGCGGAACTCGGCGAAGACGACCTGACCCGACGCGTCGTAGACCTTGACCCGGGCGTACGTGCGGCGGGTGATCCTCGACGCGGGGCTCTTCAGCTTCACGGTGACCGTGACGCGCTCACCCGCCGAGTAGGACGGCTTGTTCGTCGAGACCGTGATGGAGGGACGCGCTCGTCCGAGCGCAGGCGCCGCGACCGCGAGGAATACCAAGGCGGTAACGGCTACGAGCAGGGATAGGCGGAGGGACCTCATGGAAGTGCTCCTTTGACGACTGCCGGGTCGCCGCGCTGTCAGCGCGCGTTCTTCGGGCGAAGACGCCCACTGAGCAACTATCGGCTCCAATACCGCGAGGGGTATTAGACGAACGTTGGAGTCCTCTCACGGTACGAACGGCCTCCGCTCGCGGCACGGTGCGGCAAAGCGACAGTCCCGGATGCTACGATTCGGTTCGAATCGAAGGGTGTCGCCGCATGTGCTGGCGGCGATTCGCTCGGGGGAGGGGACCTCATGCAGTGTCCGAACTGCGGCGCACCGCTCGTGTCCGGTGACGCGTTCTGTGCGTCGTGTGGGGCCGATGTCCGATCGGTCGTCTCGCAGCCGCCGCCGGTCGCGCAGCCGACCCAGCCCATCGCCGCTCCGCCCGCCGGAGCCGTACCGCCGCCCCCTGCGGTCGGTCAGCCCGCTCCGCCCCCGATGCCGCCGCGCGAGCAGGTGGCGCCGACCCAGGTGATGCCGGTCGCGCAGCCCGCGCCGCCGCCATTCCCGCCAGGCGGACCGCAGCCTTCGGGAGCCGCACCGGGCGCACCGGGCGCGAAGAAGGGTCTCTCGGCCGGGGCGATCGTCGCGATCACGCTCGGGTCCGTTTTCGGCGTGCTGCTGCTCGCCGGCGCCGGCTACTTCGGCTACCGCACGTTCGTCGCCAAGCCCGCGCCGATGCCGGCGACCCAGGCCGAGAAGCCCGCGACCGCCAAGACCGAGGAGCCCAAGCCCGCCGAGCAGCCCGCCGAGCAGACGCC
>CAZXWK010000066.1:0-7768 GCA_964644675.1 uncultured Eubacteriales bacterium
GCTTCCATGGTCCTCGCAGAAATCAGCCGACGCGAAGGCGATCTCGAAGGTGCAATCGAGCATTTGCGGATGCACTCGGCTCACATTCTCACCGGCAGCTCGAACTGGCAGATTGCGATGTACTGTCGCGCGTTCCCCGCGCTACTCGGCGTCTTCGCGTTGGCCATCGGGGCGGAGGCGCTCCCTATCCACATGCTGCGCATGGTGTTGCCCGAGTACGCGGAGCGCTCGTTGCTCGAGGCTCGTGAGTTCATGCCGGATCAGGAGTGGCGAGACTTAGGCAATCGGCTCTTGGGCGAGGTGGAGTTCCAGCGATTCATCGACCGTGACGGCGTCCCGCTCTGCCACGTGCACATGTTCGGCGGCTTGGAGGTGACCGTCGGAGGCAAGACCGTGCGCGAGCGAGATTGGCGCAAGCGCAAGGCTCGGCTGCTGTTCGCGATGCTGGTCTCCCGGCGTGGGCACGATGTCCCGCGCGACCTCGTCATCGAGTACCTGTGGCCCGAGATGGACGACGAGCGTGCCCGCAACAACCTCTACGTCGCGTGGAGCACCATGAAGTCGGTACTCATGGCGGGACTCGAGAAGGGCGGTCCGTGCCCCTACGTCGAGAGTGCGGGCGGGGTGTGCCGGGCCTCGAAGGAGTTCGTCCGCTCGGACGTGAACGACTTCGAGGAGGCGCTTGCCAAGAGTCGCGAGTGCGAGGCTTCAGGCGACGCTCGCGGGGCTCTGACTGCCTACGAACGGATCGCCGAGCTCTACCGAGGCGATCTCCTGCCCGGTGACGTCTACGACGACTGGTTCGCGAACCTGCGCGAGCACTATCGCGTGGAGTTCATCGACGCCATGCTGCGCGTCACCAAGCTGCTCCTGGACGCAGGCGATCCCGGCAACGCGCTCGTCTTCACTCGCCGGGCGATCCAAGCTGATCCCCGCCGAGAGGACCTGTACCAACACGCGCTGCGCTGTCAGATCGCGGCCGGCCAGCGGAGTTCCGCCATCGACACGTACTTCCAGTGCCGCGAGCGCCTCGCCGAGGAGCTGGGGCTCGATCCGTCGGCGGAAACGCGCGCTCTGTACGACCAGATCCTTGCGATGGAGGACCGGCCCAAGCCGACACCACTGGACCCCGATCTTGGCGACGGGCGGGGTCCGGTGTAGCGCGATGCACGCGCAGTCCCGCCTTCCCAAGTCATACGAGCGTTTGCGTGAGGCCTTGGTAAGGTTCGGGTAAGGTCGGCGTCCTACGATGCCCTCGGGTCGGCTACCTAGCGAATGCCGATCCGCGCGGGGCTCGTCGGACTCCTGGGGAACCAGGCGATGCGAGCGGGGACGCGGTCTCACAGAGGTGAGGAGCGGGAGTCTCCTGAGGGGCACCGACAGCGAGCCGCATGTCCACCGGCTGGGTCCGATGGGTCCCGCGCAGCTCCCTTCTGGCAGGGGGATGAACGCCCTTTGCAGCGGTTGTGGGCATCCTGTGCATCCCCAGGCTGCTGGTACCCCCTGTGCTAGAATCGTGGCTGTTTCGAGCTCGATTCCCCCACCATCCGAGGTGTAGATCCACATGGCCAACTTCCTGCAGAAACTCCTCACCATCGGTGAGGGGAAGCAGCTTCGCGGCTACGAGCAGCGCGTCGTCGCGATCAACGAACTCGAGGACCAGATCAAGTCCCTCTCGGACTCGCAACTCTCGGCCAAGACGGTCGAGTTCCGCGAGCGACTCGAGAACGGCGAGCCTCTCGACTCGCTCCTGAACGAAGCGTTCGCGGTCGCGCGCGAGGCATCCGTCCGTGCTCTCGGGATGCGGCACTTCGACGTGCAGCTCATCGGCGGCATGGTGCTCAACAGCGGTCAGATCGCCGAGATGAAGACCGGTGAGGGCAAGACGCTGGTGTCGACGCTCGCCGGCTACCTCAACGCGCTGCCAGGCAAGGGCGTCCACGTCGTCACCGTCAACGACTACCTCGCCAAGCGCGACAGCGAGTGGATGGGCCGCATCTACCGCTTCCTGGGCATGAATGTCGGCATGATTCAGGCCCAGATGGATCCGAGCCAGCGCATCCCGGCGTACTCGGCCGACGTCACGTATGGCACCAACGCGGAGTTCGGCTTCGACTACCTGCGCGACAACATGGTGGTGCGCCCCGACGAACGCGTGCAGCGCGGCCACTTCTACGCGATCGTCGACGAAGTCGACTCGATCCTCATCGACGAGGCCCGGACGCCGCTCATCATCAGTGGCGCCGGCACCAAGTCGGCCGACACCTACAAGCAGTTCGCGCGCGTGATCCCGCGCCTCCACGAGGACGAGGACTTCGAGCTCGACGAGGCCAAGCGCACCATCGCCGCGACCGAGTCCGGCCTCCACAAGATCGAACAGGCCCTCGGCATCGAGAACATCTACGCGGATCCGTCGGGCCAGCTGGTCAACCACCTGCAGCAGGCCCTCAAGGCGCAGTTCCTGTTCAAGCGTGATGTCGACTACGTCGTCAAGGACGGCGAAGTCATGATCGTCGACGAGTTCACCGGCCGCCTCATGTACGGCCGCCGCTACTCGGAGGGTCTGCACCAGGCGATCGAGGCGAAGGAGCGGGTCAGCGTCCGCGAGGAGAACCAGACGCTCGCGACCATCACGCTGCAGAACTACTTCCGCCTGTATCAGAAGCTCTCGGGCATGACCGGTACCGCCGTCACCGAGGACGCGGAGTTCCGCGAGATCTACAAGCTCCCGGTCCAGGTCATCCCCACCAACCGGCCCATGGTCCGAGACGACATGAACGACCTGATCTACCGTACCGTCGACGCGAAGTTCAACGCGTGCGCCCAGGAGATCTCGGAGCGCAACGCCATCGGCCAGCCCTGCCTGGTCGGCACGATCTCGATCGAGAACTCCGAGAAGCTCAGCCGAGCACTCACCAAGCGTGGGATCAAGCACGAGGTCCTCAACGCCAAGTTCCACGAGAAGGAAGCGCACATCGTCGCCCAGGCGGGACGCCTGGGCGCGGTGACGATCGCGACCAACATGGCCGGTCGAGGCACCGACATCATCCTGGGCGGCAATCCCGAGTTCCTGTGGGAGGACATCCTGCGCGGTCAGGGCGTGCAGCCCGAGGATGCCACCGACGAGCAGAAGGCCGAGGCGCTCGCCGAGGCCAAGCGGATCACCGCCGCCGAGCACGTCAAGGTCGTCGAGGCCGGCGGCCTGGCCATTCTCGGCACCGAGCGTCACGAGTCCCGGCGTATCGACAACCAGCTCCGAGGACGCGCCGGACGTCAGGGCGACCCAGGTGCTTCGCAGTTCTACCTGTCACTGCAAGACGACCTGATGCGCCTGTTCGGCGGAGACCGCATGGACCGCATCTCGTCGATGATGGAGCGCACCGACATCCCGGACGACATGCCGATACAGGCCGGGCTCGTCAGCAAGGCGATCGAGAGCGCGCAGCGTCAGGTCGAGACCATGAACTTCGCCGCACGCAAGTACGTCCTCGAGTACGACGACGTCATGAACAAGCAGCGCGAGGTCATCTACGGCGAGCGCAACCGCATCCTCGACGGCAAGGACATCCACGGGCGGGTCGAGGAGATGATGGGCGAGAGCATCACCTCCGGCGTGCTCGAGTTCTGCCCCGAGAAGACCTACTCGGAAGAGTGGGACTGGGACGGGCTTGCCGTGTGGTATCGCGACCTGACGGGGATCGAAGGCGCGGTGGAGGAGCTTCGCGAGACCGGCGACAACCCCCACGAACTCGCGGACAACCTGCTCGGCCGCGCGCTCGAACTCTACGCCAAGAAGGAAGAGGAGCTCGGCATCGAGAACGTGCGGGAGCTCGAGCGCCAGGTGATGCTTCGCGTCATCGACACGCGCTGGATGGACCACCTCCAGGAGATGGACTACCTGAAGGAGGGCATCGGGCTGCGCGCGATGGGCCAGCGCGATCCGCTCGTCGAGTACAAGGCAGAGGCGTTCGACATGTTCAGCGCGCTCGTCCAGTCCATCAACGAGGACTTCCTCCGGACCCTCATGCACATCGAAGTCGTGTTCGAGCCCGCGCCGGAGATGCCGGCCGCACTCTCCTCGGCGAGCTATTCGGCGCCGAGCGAGTCCTCGATCTTCGCGGGTGCGTCCGCCGCGGCCGATCAGTTCGGGGTGGGCGGTCCGTCGCAGGAGCAGATCGCGGCGGCGTCGGCAGCCGCGGGCGGCAGCAAGGCGGCGACCGTGGTCAAGGACAAGGAAGACCCGTGGGCCGACGTCGGTCGCAACGACCCGTGTCCCTGCGGGAGCGGCAAGAAGTACAAGAAGTGCCACGGGGCGGGCGCGTAGCCGTCGATGATCGAGAACCGCACATCGGACATAGCCGCCCTGCGCGATCGGATCGCGCGGATGTCGGAGTACCTGCACGTCGAGTCCAAGCGCGCTGAGCTCGCCGCTCTCGAGCAGAAGAGCTCTGCCCCCGACTTCTGGGACGACCAGTCGCGCGCCCAGAGCGTGATGGCGCAGGCGTCGGGCCTTCGCGACGAGATCGCCGGCTACGACGAGGCGGTCTCGGCGATCGAGGATATCGAAGTCGCGAACGAGCTCGCGCTCGCTGACGACGACCAGGAGCTTGCCGACGAGGTGGGCGACGGCCTCGCCTCGCTCGCCCGCAAGATCGATGCGCTCGAGATCAGCTCCTGGTTCACCGGGGAGTTCGACGCCGGCGACGCCATCGTCACGATCACGCCCGGCCAGGGCGGTCTCGAGGCGCAGGATTGGGCCGAGATGCTCCTGCGCATGTACACCAAGTACGCCGAGAGCAAGAAGTGGAAGGTCGATCTCTACGACGCGCCCGCGGGCGTCGAGCTGGGTATCGACCGCGCGGTGTTCGCGGTCCATGGCCGAAACGCCTACGGCATGCTGACCAGCGAGGTCGGCGTGCATCGGCTCGTCCGTATCAGCCCGACCGACGAGAAGAAGCGGCGCCAGACCACCTTCGCGGGCGTCGAGGTCCTGCCTGTCCTTCCCGACGACATCGTGGTCGACATCCGCGATGAGGACCTGCGTATCGACGTGTACCGGTCGAGCGGCCCCGGCGGTCAGAGCGTGAACACCACCGACTCGGCCGTCCGCATCACCCACATCCCCACGGGGATCGTGGTGACGGTCCAGAACGAGAAGTCGCAGCACAAGAACAAGGACGCGGCGATGCAGATCCTGCGCTCGCGCCTGTACGAGATCGAGAAGGCCAAGCGGGACGCCGAGCTCGACGAGCTGCGCGGGCCCAAGCGCGAGATCACCTTCGGCAGCCAGATCCGCAACTACGTCCTCTACCCCTACCAGCTCGTCAAGGACGTCCGCACCGGCATCGAGACCGGCAACGTGGACGCGGTCCTGGGCGGGGCGATCGACGACTTCGTGGTGGGTTACCACCGCTGGCGCGTGGCCGCCGAGCAGGCCGGGGTCGCTGCGGTCCCGGTGGGCGACGCCTCGGCCGAGGAGTAGGCGTGCGCCTACTCGCGGACCTTCACACGCACACGATCGCCTCTGGTCACGCGTACTCGACGCTTACCGAGAACGCTCGAGCTGCCTCGGCGAACGGGATCGAGCTCATCGCGATCACCGATCACGGACCGAGCGTGCCCCAGGGCGCGCACCCGTGGTACTTCTGGAACCTCAAGATGGTCCCGAGCGTCCTCGACGGCGTCCGTATCCTCAAGGGGTGCGAGGCGAACCTCTCGGCAGACTCCGAGAACGGCATCGATCTGCCGGACCTCATCCTCGAGGGGCTCGACTTCGTGGCTTTGGGCTTCCACCCGACCACCGGTTTCGATCAGCGCGACCGTGGCCGGAACACGGAGGCGCTCCTCCGTGCCATGGCCAACCCGCTCGTCGACCAGGTCACGCACCCCGGCAACGAGGATGAGTTCCCGCTCGATCTGGACGCCGTGGTCGAAGCGGCGGTGCGCCGCAACGTCATCCTCGAGCTCAACGCGCACAGCTTCGACCCGTACAGCGCCCGGGCGTCGTCGACGCACCGCGAGCGTGAGTTCGTGGAGGCGGCGAACGCGGCGGGCGCGCCGATCTCGATCGGCTCCGACGCGCACTATGCGCTGCACATCGGCCGCTTCGACGCGGCGCTCGCCATCGCCGAGGAGATCGGCATCCCCGCCGAGCGGATCGTGAACCGCGACGCCGAAAGCGTGCTCGCGCACCTGCTCGCCAAGCGCGAGCGCCCACGGCTCGACGCCGGTGGCGTGTGGGAGTGGCCCTCGGAGTCGCCGGGCAGTTCGGTCAGGGGGCGGTAGCCGTGGTCGTCGAGCGCGTGCTCAAGAGCCGGCGTGTCCGCGACTTCGCCCTGATGACGCTCGGCATCGTCATGACCGCGTTCTCGCTCGACGCCTTCCTGATCCCGAACAAGCTCGCCGCCGGCGGCGTGTCGGGCCTTGCGACCGTCATCTACTACGCCGCCCAGTCTCGCCTCGGCGTCACGATTCCGGTCGGCGTGCAGATGCTCGCCATGAACGGCGTGTTGCTGCTTCTCGCCTGGCGCTTCCGGGGGTTGCGCTACGTCGCCAAGACGCTCTACGGCGCCGTCGGCCTTTCCGTCCTCGTCGACGTCATGGCGCCGTTCGTCCCGCATCTCGCCACGAGCGACCTGCTGCTCGCGGCCCTGTGGGGCGGTGCGGTGTCAGGCCTGGGCATGGGCCTGGTCTTCAAGGGCGGTGGCAACACGGGTGGTACCGACATCGTGGCGCAGCTGCTCTCGCGCCGTTTCCCGCTGGGCGTCGGCCAGCTGATGCTCGTCATCGACGGGTTCGTCACCCTGTTGGCCGCTATCGAGTTCGGGCCGACGGTCGCCCTGTACGGCGTCGTCGCGATCTTCGTCGCCAGCGCCACGATCGACGTCGTGCTCGAGGGCATATCCGTCGAGAAGGCAGTCATCATCATCTCGGACGCCGCCGACAAGATCGGCTCGGCGATCAATCAGGACCTGGGGCGCGGTTGCACAGCAATGGAAGCCACAGGCGTTTACACGGGGGAACGAAGAGGGATGCTCTACGTCGTGCTTTCGCGCAACGAGATCGACGATCTGAAGGCCATCGTGCGCGAGTTGGATCCGAGGGCGCTCGTCATCATCTCCAACGTGCACGAGACGATCGGCGAGGGTTTCAAGGAGATGGTCGGCTAGGACTTCTCGGCCGGCCAGGTTCTGCGGGGGACTGCAGGAGAACGGGCTTGAACCGAGAAGCCAGTAGCGGGGATTGGATCGTGGGGGGCCTGTTACCGTCACGTCTTGGTTGCAGCGCGAGACGACTCCCTCCTGAGACCGCGTTCTCGGAGGTTGAGGTTGGTCGTTGCGACTATGAGTGTGAAGGTGGCCGGACTTGGCATGATGCGCGTCGGTAGTGAATGCCTGTCGGAAGATGTGCGCACCGGCTCTGACGGTGCGCCCTCCGCTGTATCCAAGGACCGGACGGGCGTTTCGAGCACGCTAGCTCCGTTCACCCGGTCACCGAATCACGAAGTGCGTTCGCGCCCGCGTGGTCTGCGGGTATCCGCGGGCGCGCACCCGCGACGCCCACGTTCATTCGGGTCGCATGATTCATTCTGGTCACAAGGTTCTCGGGTCGCCGTGTCTGCCTTCGTGGTAGGCGCCATCGCGACCGCAGACGCCGCCCTCGAGTCAGGGGACGACGCCACCCACATCTCTCCGGCCACGACCGGCTCGGACCACGTCTGGGAGGCAGCATGCTAGGCAGCACAGGACACCTCGGCAACCGCGTCGGC
>CAZXWK010000067.1:0-7730 GCA_964644675.1 uncultured Eubacteriales bacterium
GCCTGCTCGGCGGACTTGATGTCCTTGTTGGGCGTGTAGTGGTCGGGAACGAGCGCGATGCGCGTGGGGTCCCACACGTGGTCCGCGCCCGTCTTCGCGAACTCCTTGATCGAGATCGGCGCGGTCACGTCGTTGGCGAGCACCAGGTCGAGCGCGCAGTTGACAAGCTGTCCCGGCACGACCTCGTCGAGGCCGGCGTGGGCAGCGAGGATCTTCTCGGTGATGGTCATCGGGCGGGACATGAGAGCGGCTCCTTCACGTAAGGGTCTCGCAGGAGTTTAGCAGCCTCGCAGCGCCTCGAAGAAGTCCAGCAGTTGTCGCGCCAGAACGCTCCACGACCAGTTGGCGTCGGCGTACTCGCGCGCACGCTGCGACATCGCACGGTACTCGTCCTCGCTGAGGGCGAACGCGCGCTGCATCGTGGAGGCGAGCGCGTCGACGTCGCCAGCCGGGAAGAGCATCCCGGTCGCGCCGTCGACGACCTGCTCGGCGAGCCCGCCGGTGTCGGACGCGATGGCGGGCGTCCCGAACACCGAGGCGAGCGGAATCACGCCCGACTGGGTCGCGGACGTGTACGGGAGGACGACGAATCGCGCCGCGTCGACCAGCGACGACGCCTCCGGATCCGAGAGCCAGCGGTTGACCACGACCACGTCGTCGCCCTGGGCCCGGCGGAGCAGCTCCTGTTCGGCCGGCGAGAACTCGCCGGAACCGGCGATCACGAGCGGCATGCGAAGCGACTTCGGGATCTTGAGGTAGGCGGTCAGGAGCGTGTCGATGCCCTTGTAGCGCTGGATGCGCCCTACGAAGAGCGCGAACCGGCCTCGAAACCGCTCGATGGCGCCGAGCTCGCCGAAGGTCGACAGCGGCGCGACGGCATCGACGAAGCCGTCGAAGATGCCGTGGGGAATCACCGCGACCGAGGTCGGAGGCAGGTCGTGCGCGTCGATGAACGCCTGGCGCTGCGACTCGTTGAGCAGCACGTAGCCGTACACGCGCAGCCGGTTCACGGCGGCCAGCAGCCGGAAGGACAGCGTGTCCTCCCCGCGGTGAAGCTCGGGGTCGTGCACGGTCAGGACGGTGATCGCGGAGCGCGGCAGGATGAAGCCGAGGATCGGCTTCCACGCGTGACCGCCCGGGTAGTAGATCACGTCCGGGTCGAACTCGCGCGCGAAGGAGCGCATGCTCGCGAACCGCCAGAATGCGAGCGACGAGAGCAGCATCGACACGACGCCGGTGAAGGTCGCCACCTCGAGATGCGGGATGTCGAGCTCCGGCCAGCGCTCCCGATTCTCGGCGTCCGCCGAGGAGATGGCCGCCACGTCGCAGTACTCTCGGAGCGCCTTGCTCATCTGGAAGCCGTACTCCGTGACGCCACCCCGGCGGCCCAGCGACACCACCAGCACGCGGAGCCTGCGTCCGCGCGTGGTGGATGGCAGCGGAGCCGCGCCGCGCCTCAGGCGCATCGCCAACGCGTGCAGGCGTACCCCGAGAACCGCCTTCCACATGACCACGGCCTCGATGGCCCGGTTCGCCCCGTGAGCGATACGGATGTCGCGGTAGTCCCGAGCGGTGGCCCGAGCGTGGGTCGAGCTCACCCCGCCGAGACGGAACTCCGAGAGCTGGTCGTCGATCAGCTGCTGCGACGCACCCGCCTCGAGCAGTCGGAGGTAGGCGTCGTAGTCGGCGGCGATGCGGTAGCGCGTGTCGAACCCGCCCACCGAGCGGAGCGCCGCCGTCCGCACGTAGATGGACTGGTGCCGCGACGGAGCGCGCTGGGGCATCCCCCGCCTGACTGAGACGGAGGCCGGTTCGCACCAGTTCCCGTCCGGTCCCAAGACGCGCGCGGCACCGCATACGATGTCGGGCGCGTCCTGCGCTCGGACCACCCGCACCACCGCGTCGAGCGCCCCGGGACACAGGTGGTCGTCGGCGCCCAGGTAGACGACGTAGCGCCCGCGCGCGCGAAAGAGGCCCTTGTTCATCGCGTCGTACAGCCCGCGGTCCGGCTCGCTGAGCCATCGGAGTCGCCCGCCGAAGGCGGCCTCCCGTGCGTGCACCAGCTCGCTCGTGCCGTCGGTCGAACCGCCGTCGATGACGAGCAGCTCGTAGTCCTCGCACGCTTGCGCGAGGACGGAGTCGAGCGCTTCGCCGAGATACCGCTCCGCGTTGAGGCACGCCACGACCACCGAGAAGAGCGGCGCCCGCTCGGCGCCCCCGTCGGCAAGGGGCTCGCTCGTACTCCGGGACCATGCCGCCACGGGTCGCTCGGCGTCGTGCGGGTGGGCCCCGCTCGCGACTTGGCGGTAGAGGTCCCACATGCGGTCGGTGATCTGCGCGATCGCGTAGTGCTCTTCGACGCGCTCGCGGGCCCGGCGTCCCAGTGCCGAGCGCTTCTCGGCCCCGATGTCGAGCAACTCGAGCCACGCGTCGGCCAGCGCATCCGGGTCGCCCGACGGCACCGTGACCCCGGTGTCGGCGACGATCAGTGCGCTGTCGCCGACGTTGGTGGCCACGCAGGGCACGCCACAGGCCATGGCCTCGACCAGCACCAGCGGAAACGCCTCGCCGAGCGAAGAGGAGGTCAGCACGTCGAGGCCGGCAAGGATCTTGGGTACGTCGGCCCGGGGGCCGGCGAACGTGATGCGGTCGGCGTGCCCGGTCGCCTCTGCCCAGCCGGAAAGCTGCCAGTGGTCGGCGGTGACGTCCCGGCCCGCGAGGAAGAACTCCGCGTCGCCGCCACGCTCGAAGAACGCCTTGACGGCCTCGAAGAAGCCCTGATGGTTCTTCTGTGGATCGATGCGGGCGACGAGCCCGATGACGGGGCGGTCCGGTGCGTAGCCGAACTCCTCACGCATCGAGGCGCGTGCTTCGGGCGAGGGCGTGAACCGTGTGGTGTCCACGCCGTTCGGGATCAGCAGGAACCGGTTCGCCGCGTAGCCGCGCGCCTTGTGCGTCCTGACCCCCGCGGCCGAACAGGACACGATGACATCGGGTATCCAGCGCGAGAGCAGCGCGCACGTCCTGACGACCGCGCGGGTCATGAGCCGGACGCGTTGCGGGGACAGGTCGCTGTTGTGCAGGTGCCAGATGACGTGGGGCACGCCCGCGAGCTTGGCCGCCACGCCACCCAGGAGGTCGGCGTGGTACAGCCAGGTGTGCACGATGGTGGGTCGGTATTCGCGAAGCTCCGACACGAGATGGAACAGGGGCCGGATGCCCGGGCGACCCGCCTGCATGTGCAGCCCGATGACCGGTATGCCCAGCGCGGCGATCCTCTCGGCCAGCAGGCCCCCGTCGATCAGCGAGTAGACCCGGACCTCGAACTCCTCGGGCCGGTACTTGAGCAGCTCGCTCAAGAACGTCTCGGCACCCCCGACCTCGAGGCCGGTGATGCAGACGGCGATCCTGATGGGAGCCGACGGCGTGTCTCTCACTACGGCGCCTCGTCGGCGTCCGCGGCGCCCGTCTCGCGCGAGGGCCGCGTCTCCACGGCACCGCCAGCCTGGAGGCTCTCGAGGATGGACACGTGACGAGCCAGTTCCGCGATCCTGGCTTCGGCGTCCTTGAACTTGCCGTAGATCACGAGGAGCGAGAAGACGAGCGCCGCCACGGTGGCGTAGAGCAGGAGGTCCGCTCCACGCCCGACTCCCAGCATGTTCGCGATCGTCGTCAGCTCGTCCGGGTACAGCACGGCCGCGATCGCCGCGACGACGAACCCGACCATGAGGATCCGCATCCACGCGCTCGCGCGGATGCTGCGCCTGCTTCTCAGGAAGTAGACGAGGATCGCGAGGAAGGCCGCCACGAGCAGGATCTTGATGAGCATCTACTTCCTCCTGAACGCGTCGAACACCATGTCGAACAGGATGTTGACCCCGTTGGTGAGCGGCTGGCCCTTTCCCACGGAGTACTCGGTGTAGGCGATCTTGACCGGCCACTCCCGGTAGCGGAATCCCCCCTCCGCGACGTGCGAGATGATCTCTGACGCATGAGCCATCCCGCTCTCGCGAAGGTGCAGGCTTTCTGCGAAGCGGCGATCGAACGCCCGCAGTCCGTTGTGCGCGTCCGTCAGGCGAAGGCCCGTCGCCGCGTTCATGACCAGCCGAGCGAACCGCAGCGAGATCCGCTTGAGCGCCGGAATCTCGGCGTGGTCGGTGAGGAACCTCGAGCCCAGAACGATGTCGTACTCACCGGTGCTGAGCTCGTGGACCATGGCGACGGCATCTTCCACTCGATGCTGGCCGTCGGAGTCGAACGTGACGAAGTACGCGACCTGCTCGTCGAGGAGTGCCCGCTCGACGCCGGTCTGCAAGGCGGCGCCCTGTCCCAGGTTGAACGGATGGCGGACGAACGTCGCCTTGGTGGAGGCGACGATCTCGGCAGACCCGTCGGTGCTCCCGTCGTCGACGACCACGACCTTGGGGAACGCGGCGAGAACCCCCTCCACCACACCACGAAGCACCGCGGCTTCGTTGTAGACGGGGATGATCACGCAAGCTCTGTCCAGCTCTGAGCCCACTGCACTCCTTCGCGGCGGTCGGGGCCGGTACGGGGCCTCACGCGAAGACCGTGCCCAGCTGCCGATGCCTTCCTCGGGCATCATCGCATACCGCATGGGCCGTGACCCGGGTCGAGGCGCGGCCGGACGGCGATACGGCCCCCTTCCCGCTATACTGACCATCGCAAGCTCGTCGGAATTGGAGGCGCATGCGCGTGAAGCTCTTCGAAGGCAAACGGATCCTCGTCACAGGGGGAACCGGATCGCTCGGCCAGGTCCTCGTTCGTCGCCTGATGTCCGGCGACGAAGGCATCCCCGAGAGCGTGACGGTCTTCTCGCGCGACGAGGCCAAGCAGCACTACATGCGCCTCGACTTCATGCAGCGCAGCACCGCGACCGACGAGGTCATCTTCGAGAACAGCCGCCACCGCCTCAAGTTCGTCATCGGCGACGTGCGCGACTACTCGAGCGTCCTGCGCGTGGCGCGCAACGCCGACATCATCTTCAGCGCCGCCGCGCTCAAGCAGGTCCCAAGCTGCGAGTACTTCCCGTGGGAGGCCGTGCGCACCAACATCGAGGGCGCCGAGAACCTCGTCCGCGCCATAGCCCAGAACAACGTGACCGTCGAGACGGTCGTGGGCATCTCGACCGACAAGGCGTGCAAGCCGGTCAACGTCATGGGCATGACCAAGGCCATCCAGGAGCGCGTCTACATCGACGGCAACCTGCGCGCCCCCGAGACCCGCTTCATCGCCGCCCGCTACGGCAACGTGCTCGCCTCGCGCGGCTCGGTCGTCCCGCTCTTTCTCGACCAGATCGCCGCGGGCGGCCCGGTCACCATCACCACCCCCGAGATGACGCGCTTCCTCCTCACGCTCGAGGACGCGGTCGACACGATCTTCGCGGCGGTCCGCTCGGCTGCGCCGGGCGAGACCTACATCCCGCGCTGTCCGAGCGCCAAGATGACCGACCTGGCCGCCTACCTCATCGGCGACAAGCCCATCGAGACGGTCATCACCGGCATCCGCCCGGGCGAGAAGATCCACGAGATGCTGCTGTCGGAGGAAGAGTCGACCCGTACGGTCTTCGGCCACGAGGGCTACTACGCGCTGCGCCCGATGCTCCCCGAGCTCGCCGGGCCGGTCGACGAACCCGCGCTGGTGGGCGACTACAGCTCCGAGCACGAGCTCATGACGCACGACGAGCTCGCCGCCTTCCTCGAGGCCAAGATTCCCGACGTCATCGGCGCGAGCTACTTGGAGGCGTAAGTGACCAAGGTCCTCACCCTGCTCGGGACGCGTCCCGAGATCATCCGACTGTCCCGGGTCATCGAGGTGCTCGACCAGACGTGCGACCACGTCCTGGTCCACACCGGCCAGAACTACGACGACCGCCTCTCCGGGGTCTTCTTCCGCGAGCTGGGCGTGCGCGAGCCCGACATCTACATGGGCGTCCGCGGCACCGGCTTCGCCGACCAGATCGGTCAGATGCTCGCCAAGGCCGAGGAGATCTTCCGTGCCGAGAAACCCGACTCGATCCTGATCCTGGGCGACACCAACACCGGCATCGCCGCGTTCGTCGCCAAGCGCATGGGCATCCGCGTCTGCCACATGGAAGCCGGCAACCGCTGCTACGACGACACCGTGCCCGAGGAGGTCAACCGCCGCGTCATCGACCACTCCTCGAGCGTTCTCATGCCCTACACGTACCGCTCCGCCGAGAACCTCGTCCGCGAGGGCATCGAGCGCCACCGCATCTACGTGACGGGCAACCCCATCAAGGAGGTGCTCGACCACTACGCACCGCAGGTCGACGCCGCCGACCCGTTCACACAGTTCGGTGTCGAGCCCGGCACGTACTTCCTGGTCACCGCGCACCGCGCCGAGATGACCGACGTCCCCGAGCGCCTCGCCTCGCTGGTCGCCGCGCTCAACGACACCGCCGAGAAGTACGCGATGCCGGTCCTCGCGTCGCTCCACCCCCGCACAGCCGACAAGATGAAGGCGTTCGGCGTGGACGAGGGCTCGGTCAAGTTCGTCCCGCCGATGGGCCTCTTCGACTTCGTGCGCCTCGAGAAGGAAGCGTTCTGCGTCCTCTCGGACAGCGGCACCGTGCAGGAAGAGTGCTGCATCTTCGGCGTCCCGACCGTCACCATGCGCGACGTCACCGAGCGCCCCGAGACCATCGAGTGCGGCAGCAACCTGCTCGCCGGCGTCCGCGCCGAGCGGATCCTGCCCGCGATCGACCTCGTCGTCCGCTCGCGCGGCACGTGGACCCCGCCCGCCGAGTACCTCGCCGACAACGTGAGCGACATCGTCGCGCGCATCGTGCTGGGGATCGCGTGAGCAGCCCCCGCATCCTGGTCGTCGGCGCGAGCGGCATGCTCGGCCACGAGGCGATCAAGGTGCTCTCCCCCGACTTCGAAGTCTGGGGCTCGTGCCGCAGGCCGAGCGAGCTCCCCGACCTGGGCATCCCCGCCGAGCGGCTGCTGGGTGGTCTCGACGCGAGCGACAGGGACTCCGCGTACGCTCTGATCGAGCGCGTGAAGCCGGATCTGGTCCTCAACGCCGTCGGGATCGTGAAGCAGCGTCCCGACGCCAAGGCCGCCATCCCCTCGATCGCCGTCAACTCGCTGTGGCCCCACGTGCTCGCCGACGCCTGCGAGCGCCACGGCGCGCGCATGGTGCACGTGAGCACCGACTGCGTGTTCTCCGGCTCGCGCGGCGGCTACATCGAGGCCGACGTGCCCGATGCGTTCGACCTCTACGGCCGCTCCAAGCTGCTGGGCGAGGTCACCGACCGCGAGAACGCCGTCACGCTGCGCACCTCGATCATCGGCTGGCAGATCGGCCCGGCAACGGGCCTAGTGGGATGGTTCGCCGAGCACCGCACCGAGCCGCTCCTGGGCTACACCCGCGCGGTGTTCAGCGGCCTGACGACGCGCGCGCTCACCGAGGTCGTCCGCGACGTCGTCCTGCCCGACGAGTCGCTGTCCGGCCTGTGGCACCTCTCGGTCGACCCGATCGACAAGTTCACGCTGCTCACCACCCTCGCCGAGAAGCTGGGCTGGGAACTCGACATCACCGCCGTGGCCGAGCCGGTCATCGACCGCTCGCTCGACAGCACCCGCTTCCGCGAGCGCACGGGCTGGACGCCGCAGAGCTGGGACGAGCTGCTCACGGAGCTCGCCGCCGAGTGGAGCGCGGAGTAGGCTCGCCCCCAACCCGTC
>CAZXWK010000068.1:0-7505 GCA_964644675.1 uncultured Eubacteriales bacterium
ACCAGCGCCGACATCCAGTCGACGATCACGCCCGACGAGGGCCGCAACGTCCCGTGGCACTACAACAACATCGCCGCGGTCGACACCGCAAAGCAGTCGCTCGTGGGCATGGACGGCATGCGCGAGATGGTCAAGATCGACCGCGAGAACGCCGAGCTGCGCAACCGCGTCCGCGAGCTCAAGGAGCGCGCGGTGCTCTTCATGGAGGCGATGATCGCGGACGGCGGCTACTTCGCGAGCGTCGAGGAGGCGTACTTCGTGGACTCGGGCGAGTACCCCGAGACACACGACGACGGCATCGTCCGCCACGCCGACGGCGGCCTGGGCGTGGGCTCGATCGTCGAGCGCGCCGACGACTACATCGCGCCGGTCTGCCACCACTTCGGCGACAACCACCTGCCGCGCAGCGTCGAGAAGCCGTGCCACGCGATCGGCGGCTGCACGCTGTGCGACCGGGACAAGGTCCCGTTCATCGACGAGCTCGACCCGGTCGACAACGTGAACGTCCGCCTCGCCGAGACCGCCGAGCTCCGCGAGAAGGGCCTCGTGAAGCCGGAGGTCGAGTGGGCCGGTGACGGCTACGTCGCGGTCACCATGTTCCTGCCGGCCTCCGAACGCGTCGCCGAAGCGGCCGCACTCGAACTGGGCCGCTCGATGAACCTCTCGGAAGTCGAGGTCATTCACAAGGCGGTCATGCATCCCGCCGAGGGCACGCTCGTCGAGATCAAGGGCGTCCTCGACGTCGCGATCGACCCCGCCACCCTCGTCATCGCCGAGCCGCCCGCCGTCCTCTCCGACGAGGAGATCCGCGCCTTCGTCGCCGAGAAGAACCTGCGCTGCGTCGCGGCGACCGTCGGCCAGGACGAGCACTCGGTGGGCATGCTCGAGATCGTCGACATCAAGCACGGCGGCCTCGAGAAGTGGGGCTTCACAGCCACGTATCTGGGCACGTCGGTCCCGGTCGAGAAGGTGCTCGACGCAGCGATCGAGCACGCCGCGCAGGTGGTGCTCATCTCCACGATCATCACGCACGGCGACATGCACCGCTCCAACATGGAGAAGCTCGCCGACCTCGCGCAGGAGAAGGGTGTCCGAGACAAGCTCATCCTCATCGCCGGCGGCACGCAGATCACCGACGAGCAGGCCCGCGAGTGGGGCATGGACGCCGGCTTCGGCCGCCGGACCAAGGGCATCGACGTCGCGTCCCGCATCGTCGAGATCATGCGCGAGCGGGGGATGTGATCTCGCGGTGAGCTCCGCGCCCACACCCCGCGTCGTCGACGCGCTCGTCTTCGAGATCGGCTCGACGACGACGGTCGTCTCGGCGTTCGCGGGACTGGGCGGGAGCGACGACGACGGCCCCCGGCTCCTCGGCCAGGGCTTCGCGCCCACGAGCGTCGCGCTCGGTGACGTGACGGTCGGGCTGTCCGAGGCGCGCGTGATGCTTGAGGCCCAGCTCGGGCCGCTCGATCCGGGCATCACGCTCGCGACCTCCTCGGCGGCGGGCGGACTGCGCATGACCGTGCACGGGCTGACGCAGCGCATGACCGCGGCGGCCGCGAAGGAGGCGGCGCTCGGCGCGGGCGCGGTCGTGACCTACCAGACCGCGGGGCGGCTGCGCGACGCCGACCTCGAGCGCATCGCCGAGCTCGCTCCCAACCTGATCCTGCTCGCGGGCGGCGTCGAAGGCGGCGACACCGAGACGGTGCTCCACAACGCCGAGCGCCTCACCGAGCTGCCCGTGCGGCCGATCGTGGTCTACGCGGGCAACTCGCTCGTGTGCGAGGAGGCGTGCGCGTCGCTCGCGCGCGCCGGCTTCAAGGTCCGCCGCACCGCCAACGTCTACCCCGCGATCGACGAGCTCGACATCGTGCCCGCGCGCGCCGTCATCCACGACGCGTTCGAGGAGCACATCACGCACGCACCGGGCATGGAGCGCATCGGCGAGGTCGTGACCGGCCGCATCCTGCCCACCCCCGGCGCCGTGCTGATCGCCGCCGAACTCCTCGCCGAGACACTCGGCGACCTCGTCGTCATCGACGTGGGTGGCGCGACCACCGACGTCCACTCGATCACCGACGGCAGCTCCGAGATCCAGGCGATCGCGATCGACCCGCAACCGCACAGCAAGCGCACGGTCGAGGGCGACCTGGGCACGTTCGTGAGCGCCCCGCGCGTCGCCGAGATGCTCCCGCTCGCCGAGCGCCCCACGACCCTGCCGCCCGCCGTTCCCACCACCGCCGAGGAGGTCGCGGCCGCGCTCGCGCTCGCGCGCTACTGCACCGTCACCGGCGTCGAGCGGCACGCGGGCGAGCTCGCGCACCTCTACACGCCCACCGGGCGCCAGACCGTCGCGCGGGGGCGCGATCTCACCGCATGCCGACTCGTCATCGGGACCGGCGGCGCACTCACGCGTCTGCCGGGCGGCGTCGAGCTGCTCGCGCAGACGCGCGCCCGCGAGAACGACCGACGGCTGCTACCGCCCGCCGACGCGCGCTGCGCGCTCGACGCCGACTACCTCTTCGCGTGCTGCGGCGCGCTGTCCTCGCACTTCTCGGCTGAGGCTGTGACCGCACTCATGCGGCGCAGCACGGGACTGTAGGGAGAACCCATGCTCGCCAGAGCGACCCTGACGATCGACCTCGACAAGATCGCCGAGAACGCGCGGCGTGTGACCTCGGCGCTGACCGGCGTCGAGATCGTCGGCGTGACCAAGGTGACGTGCGGCACGCCCGAGGTCGCCCGCGCGATGCTCGCCGGCGGCGTGAGCGCCCTGGGCGAGTCGCGGCTCGAGAACGTCGCACGGCTCCGCGATGCGGGCGTGACCGCGCCGGTCTGGCTCGTGCGCGCTCCGGCGCCCGCGCAGGCCGACCACGCGGTGCGTCTCGCCGACGTCTCGTGCGTGAGCGAGCTCGCGATCGCCCGCGCACTCGACGAGGCCGCCGACCGCGCTGGCCGTCGCCACGCGATCGTCGCGATGGTCGACATCGGCGACCTGCGCGAAGGCATGATGCCCGCCGAGGTACCGCTGTTCCTCGAAGCCGTCGAGGCGATGGACAACCTCGACCTGCTCGGCCTAGGCGCGAGCCTGACCTGCTACGGCGCGATCGTCCCCGACGAGCGCAACCTGGGCCTGCTCGCCGAGCTCGCCGCCGACGCGGAGCGGGCGCTCGGCCGGAAGCTGCTCATCTCGGGCGGCAGCTCGACCTCGATCGAGCCCGTGCTCGCGGGACGCGCGCCGGCGGCGCTCGACAACCTGCGGCTGGGCGAGGCGATCGTGTTGGGCGTGGACCCAGCGACGCGGATGCCGATCCCGGGCCTGCCGCTCCACCGCGACGCGCTCACGCTGGCTGCGCCGGTCATCGAGTACAAGGTCAAGCCGAGCAAGCCCATCGGGGTCTCGGCGCAGGACGCCTTCGGGGCGACGCCGGTCTTCGAGGACCGCGGGGAACGCCACCGCGCGATCTGCGCGATCGGTCGTCAGGACGCCCCCGCTGAGGGACTGACGCCGCTCGACCCGCGGGTCGAGGTGCTGGGCGCCTCGAGCGACCACCTGGTGCTCGACGTCGAGGACGTGCTCGAGCCGCCGGCGATCGGCGACGCGCTGGAGTTCGCGCCGGGTTACTCGGCGACGCTGGGGCTGTTCACCTCACCGTACGTGGCGAAGGTGTTCGTGGGCGGGGACGCGGAGTAGCGACTGCCCCTAAGCCTCGCGGATCATCGCGGTCACCAGCGCGGTGACGCGCTCGACGACCTCTTCCTCGATCTCGCTGGTGGTGTCCGTCTTCCAGTGCCAGTTCACCGGCACGCCCGAGCTGTCGAACGCCATGATGGTCATCGCCTTGTAGCCGCGGGCGAGCGCCGGCGTCGCGTCGGTCGAGAGTCCCTTGTAGACGCGCGGCTTGATGAGGATCTCCTGCTCGCGCGAGGTGCGCTTGGCCAGGCCGATGATGCGCGCGTTGGCGCGGTAGCGACGGGCCATGCCTTCGGCGGTGACCCACGAGAGCTGGCCGGCGCCCACGTTGTCGATGTTGATGATGAGCGCGTCGCGCAGGTCCTCGCCATACTCGGCGAGGAAGGCCTGCATGCCCACCGTGCCGACCTCCTCGGCGCCGGTGGCCACGAACCAGACCTCCTTCTCGGCGAAGTCGCGGTCGATCGTCTCGGTCACGCGGCGGCGGATGCGGGCCGCCTCGTTGGCCGCGAAGTCGTCGTCGCCGATGGGGTCGTCGCCGGCCCAGCCGCCCTTCCAGCCGATGCCGTCGTCGTCATCTTCGTCGCCGCCGAAGTTGTCCCAGGACCCGATGTCCTTGCCGGCCTTGCGCGCGTCGAACCCGTCGTCGACGCCGAGCCAGCCCTTCACGTCGTGGTCCTCTTCGCGCTTCTTGCGCCCCAGCCCGCCGAGAAGCCCGCGCTTCTTGGGCTCCTCGGACGCGGGAGCACCGCCGACAGAACCCGTGCCGGGCAGCACTGTCGGGCCGCTGTCGATCGACGCGCCGGCGCCACGGGAACGCGCGGCCTCGGCCTCCCATGCGGCGTCGTCCTCGGCCCACGAGGGCATCGGATCCGGCTCGCGGCGCGGCGCGGAGCCCGGCTCCTGCCGGGCGGGCTGCTGCTGCTCGCCCACCGCGGCGAACTCGATCGTCTCGAACTCGAGGAAGCCCTGGCCGCGCTGAGGCTCGCGCTCGGGGGGCGCCGAGGTCTCGGGCGCCCACTCGAAGTCGTCGGGCAGCTGGGACCCGGTGTCGCGCGAGCCGGCCGGCGAGTAGTTGAGCAGCGCGCCCTCGGGCACCAGCTCGGCCTCGTAGGCGGCCTCGGGGTCTCGGCGGATCGGCGCGAACTGCGAGGTGACGAAACGCGAGGTGTCCGGCTCGGCGACCAGGTTGTGCAGCACGCCGAGCATCGCCGCGACGCCCGACGCGTTGTCGTTGGCGCCGGCGACGAACGGCATCGCGAGCTCGCGGTGCACGTTGATCACGAGCGGGATGAGCAGGTACGCCGAGACGATCATGGTGAGGTACCACAGGTAGGTCCTGATGCCGTCGAGCTGCTTGATGGGCAGCGCGTAGATGAAGATGAAGACCGGCGTCAGGAACACCGAGAGCTTCATCAGCAAGAACGTGACGGGGAACTGCTTCACCATGCCCGGCGAGAACGCGAGCGAGGCGCGCGCCGTGTCGTAGTGGGCGACGATGACGACCTTCTTGAGCTTCTCGCCGCGGCGGGCCTTGGGCAGGTGGCGCGCGATGACGTTCTGGCTGGGGCCCTTGGGCATGATGCGCGTCAGGCCCCACCGGGTGTCGAGGTCCATCCAGAACGTGAAGGCCGTGAGCGCACCCACGGCGAACGCGACCCAGGTGAGCCATCCCCAGTCGGGCTTGACGCCCGCGGCGACGGCCGAGGCGATGACCAGCACGTAGTAGAGCACGTACGCCCACGCGTAGGTGCGCGGCGAGTCGAACTCCTGGATCTCGGGTTCGAGCCCGCGCGCGACGAAGACCGACTCGACGTAGTGGGCCGCGCGGTTCTCGGCGTCACTGGTCGCCGGTCGCGGGCCGATCTCGTCGGCGAGCGCGGTCAGGTGCTGCATGATCTCGGCCATCGAAGACCTCCGAGCCGGTGTCGTACCTGCGTCAAGCGCCCTTCGGCGCCCTCGCGTACATGGTAGCGCAGCGAGACGACGCCAGGGCCCTCTCTATCGTGCCCGTTCCGCCGCCTCGCGTGCCCGCGACGGGTAAGATTCTCCCGACTGCACGCGGGCGCCAACACGGAAGAAGGAGCACGCCATGTCCGGCCTGAGCGAAACGCTGCACGGCGGCCCGGTCGACCCCGCCGAGGTCCAGCGTGTCCGCGACGTCATCATGTTCGAGGAACCGGGTCTGCGCGGCCGGCTCGAGCGGTTCACCGCGCTGCTCCTGCTCGCCTCGGCGATCGCGACCTTCGGGCTTATCGGCGACTCGGTGGCCACCGTCATCGGGGCCATGATCGTGGCGCCGCTCATGCTGCCGATCATGGGACTCGCGTTCGGCATCAGCATCGGCGACCGCAAGGCGATCGTGAGTTCGGTGCTTGTCAGCGTCGGGGGCATCGCCGCGGCGATCGCGGTGGGTTACGTGCTCTCGATCCCGTGGCCGGGCCTCGGCCTCGAGTCGACCACACAGATCATGAGCCGCACCGCACCGAGGCTCGTCGACCTGTGTGCGGCGCTGGCTACCGGCCTCGCAGGCGCGTTCGGTATCGGTCGCCGCGACGTATCGGACACGCTGCCCGGGGTCGCGATCGCGATCTCGCTCGTGCCACCGCTCGCGAACGTGGGCATCCTGCTCGGCGCGAACCGCCCCGACCTCGCGGCCGGGAGCATGCTGCTGTTCGTCACCAACTTCCTGGCCATCGTCCTGACCGGGGCGCTGATGTTCGGCCTCATGGGCTACCCCAAGGTCGCGATGCGGCAGTCCTCCCCGCGCGCTCGTCGATTCTCGATCGCAATCGTCATCGTACTGACGCTCGTCATACTCCTGCCGCTCTCATACCAGTCGTTCAAGGTCGTGGTCTTCAATCTCGCACGCATCAGAGCGCAGGATGCCGCGCAGGAATGGGTCCGCGGCAGCGGCTACCGGGTCGTTTCGGCGAACGTGGATGGAGACGTGACGATCGCCGTCTCCGGTAGGGGCGACCTGCCCGACGTCGCCAAGCTCCGCTCGGCGCTGCAGGGCCAGCTGTTCGGGCTCGCCGTGAACGTGAGCGCCACTCCCGAGGAGCGCACGACCTTCCAGACCCGCTAGGCGCACCACGGCCCGGGCACCCTAGGGGTTGGGCGACCGGGCCGCGGAAGACGGGGGCGTCGAGAGTCGGGTCTCGCGGAGCTACAGGACGCCAGGCTCCATGTGGGGCGGATCCGTGTTGTGGCACTTCATGCACTCGTTCATGTGACGCCGCATGTGCTGCGCGGTGAGCGTCGGGTCGGTGCTGTGGCACTTGCACCCGGGGATGCCGATGACGAACCGCTTCTGTATCGGCTGTGCCTGGCCCGCGGCCACCGCCTGGTCGTACTGCGCAAGCACCTCCGGGTACACGGTTCCCGAGGGACCGCCGAAGAAGTAGAGCATCGCCGCAGCGAAGACCACGAACCCGATCACCGAGAAGAACGTGATCGCCACCCACTTCAGCACGCGCTTCACGCGCGACTGCTTGGTCTCGCAGACGACCTCGTCACCCTGTGCGGGCTGCTCGGCGAAGTCCTCGATCTCGATCGTGTCGGGCTCGTGCGTGCTCATGACTGTCTACGCTTCCGTTCCGAGGATGGCGACGAGGTCCTCGCGAGGGCTCGCCGCGATGGGCTTGATGTCGAAGTTCTCGACCAGCACGCCGAGGACGTTCGGGCTGACGAACGCCGGCAGGGTGGGGCCGAGGCGGATGTCGGTGATGCCGAGGTGCAGCAGCGTCAGCAGGATCGCGACGGCCTTCTGCTCGTACCACGACAGGATCATCGACAGCGGCAGGTCGTT
>CAZXWK010000069.1:0-7394 GCA_964644675.1 uncultured Eubacteriales bacterium
GCGAGCACATCCTGCTCGCCCGTCAGGTCGGCGTCCCCTACATCGTCGTCTTCCTGAACAAGGCCGACATGGTCGACGATCCGGAGCTCATCGAGCTCGTCGAGATGGAAGTCCGCGAGCTCCTCAGCGAGTACGAGTTCCCGGGCGACGACACCCCGATCGTCATCGGCTCGGCGCTCAAGGCCCTCGAGGGCGATCCGGAGAACCAGGCGAAGATCGACGAGCTGATGGACGCCATCGACTCCTACATCCCGCTGCCCGAGCGTGACATCGACAAGCCGTTCCTCATGGCTGTCGAGGACGTCTTCACCATCACCGGTCGTGGTACCGTCGCCACCGGTCGTGTCGAGCGTGGCGTCGTCCACGTCGGCGACGAGATCGAGATCGTCGGCATCACTGAGACCCGCAAGACGGTCGTCACGGGCGTCGAGATGTTCCGCAAGCTCCTCGACGAGGCGCAGGCCGGCGACAACATCGGCGTTCTGCTCCGCGGCATCGCCCGCACCGAGATCGAGCGCGGCCAGGTCCTGTGCAAGCCGGGCTCGGTCACCCCGCACACCGAGTTCATGGGCCAGGTCTACATCCTGACCAAGGAAGAGGGCGGCCGTCACACCCCGTTCTTCGATGGCTACCGTCCGCAGTTCTACTTCCGTACGACCGACGTGACCGGCGTCGCCCACCTTCCGGAGGGCACCGAGATGGTCATGCCGGGCGACAACGTCGAGATCAAGGGTGAGCTCATCAACCCGATCGCGATGGAGGACGGCCTCCGCTTCGCCATCCGCGAGGGTGGCCGCACGGTTGGCTCCGGTCGAGTCATCAAGATCATCAAGTAACACCCTCTACACGCTTCGGAACGCTCGGGGCCCGGCACCGTGCCGGGCCCCGTTTCGCGGCCCTTGACGGGCCGCCCATGAGTTTGACAGTGCCAAAAACCGGGTGCTAGAGTACCCTTCCGCGCCCAAACCGCTTCAGGCTTGGGGCGGCACACAGGAGGACCTATGCGAACGCTGGTCACGCTGGCGTGCACCGAGTGCAAGCGCCGCAACTACACCACCAACAAGAACAAGCAGAACAATCCCGAGCGCATCGAGTACAAGAAGTACTGCAAGTGGTGCAAGACCCACACGGTCCACAAGGAGACCCGCTAGCGCTCAAGCACGTCGTTTGACAGGTCTAGGCCAGTAGCTCCAATTGGTAGAGCGCCGGTCTCCAAAACCGGATGTTGGGGGTTCGAGTCCCTCCTGGCCTGCCACGATCGCCCCTGTCGCGGCGCGCATCGGCGCCGTGGCGTTTGCTGTAGCAGGCCGCCTGCAGAAGGCGGCCGGAACGGATGGATGAGAAGATGGCCAAGGCACCGACGGCGGATGCGGCAAGCAAGGCCGACAAGCCCGTAAAGACCGCCAAGCCCGGCAAGCAGCCGAAGCCTGCCAAGCCGAACGTCTTTGCGCGACTCATGCAGTACTTCCGCGATGTTCGCACTGAGATGAAGCGCGTCGTGTGGCCTACCCGCAGCGAGGTCGTCAACTCGAGCGTCGTTGTCGTCACGACCCTGATCTTCTTCACCGTGTTCATCCTCATCACCGACCTCGTCGTGCAGCGGCTCGTGCTGTTGATCCAGCAGATCGGCGGCTAGGGCGATGGCGAAGAAGTGGTACGTCATCCACACCTACTCGGGCTACGAGAACAAGGTGAAGACCAACCTCCTGCATCGCATCCAGTCGATGGGCATGGAGGAGAAGATCTTCAAGGTGGAGATCCCCACCGAGACGGTCACAGACCTCAAGGAGGGTGGTCGTCGGGTCACCTCCGAGAAGAAGGTGTTCCCCGGCTACATCCTCGTGCAGATGGAACTCGACGACGAGTCGTGGTACGTCGTGCGCAACACGCCGGGAGTCACCGGCTTCGTGGGCTCGCAGGGCAAGCCCGTTCCGCTTTCGCGTGACGAGTTCCAGCGGATCATGAAGCGGACCGAGGCCGGCGTGAAGCAACGCACGGCCACCGACTTGGTGGAGGGCATGGGCGTCAAGGTCACCTCGGGCCCGCTCGCGGACTTCGACGGGACCATCTCGGAAGTCAACGCGGACGCCGGCAAGCTCAAGGTCATGGTTTCGATCTTCGGGCGAGAGACCCCGGTCGAGCTGAACTTCGATCAGGTGGCGAAGCTCTAGGTAGGAGACACCCGGTCCAAGCCGTGCCTGTGGGAGTGATGCCTCACAGGGCTTCTCGCGGAGGGACCGTCGTGCGATAGGGAAGCGAACATCGGCCGGATAGCGGCCGCGAACACGTGAGGGACGGTTAGAACTCCAATGGCCAAGAAGGTTGTCGGCTTCATCAAGCTGCAGATCCCGGGTGGTCAGGCCAATCCGGCACCCCCGGTCGGCCCCGCGCTCGGACAGCACCAGGTCAACATCATGCAGTTCTGCCAGGCGTTCAACGCCGATACGCAGGACAAGAACGGGACGATCATCCCGGTCGAGATCACGGTGTACGAGGATCGCTCGTTCACCTACATCCTCAAGACTCCGCCCGCGGCCGTGCTCATCAAGCAGGCCGTCGGCATCGAGAGCGGCTCGGGCACCCCGAACCGCACCAAGGTCGCCCAGATCACCAGCGACCAGCTGCGCCAGATCGCCGAGACCAAGATGCCCGACCTCAACGCGAACGACGTCGAGGCGGCCATGAAGATCATCGCCGGCACCGCCCGCTCCATGGGTGTGGAGGTCGTCGACTAGCACGGTTGAACCGCGGCACTGTGCCGCGCGATGTGGGAGGGCCGGGCTGGCCCGATGACCACGAAGGGAAGGACACCATGCCCAAGCACGGAAAGCACCATCGCGACGCTGCCGCGAAGATCGACCGCGACGCGCTGTACGCCCCGCTCGAGGCGCTTCGACTCGCCAAGGAGACCTCCTCGGCGAAGTTCGACGAGACCGTCGAGGTCCACTTCCGCCTCGGGATCGATACCCGCCAGGCCGACCAGCAGGTCCGCGGTGCGGTCTCGCTCCCGAACGGCACCGGCAAGGAGGTCCGCGTCGCCGTCTTCGCCGAGGGCGACAAGGCCCGTGAGGCCGAGGCCGCCGGCGCCGACGTCGTCGGCAGCGATGACCTCGTCGAGAAGATCCAGGGCGGCTTCCTGGACTTCGATGCCACCGTCGCCACTCCCGACCAGATGAGCAAGGTCGGCAAGCTCGGCAAGATCCTCGGTACCCGCGGCCTCATGCCGAACCCCAAGCTCGGCACGGTAACCATGGACGTCGCTCGCGTCGTCAAGGAGCTCAAGGCCGGCAAGGTCGAGTACCGCGCCGACAAGTTCGGCATCGCGCACGTCGGCATCGGCAAGGTCTCCTTCACGCCCGAGGCGCTGACCGAGAACTACGGCGCCGTTCTCGACGAGATCATTCGTGCGAAGCCGTCGTCGGCCAAGGGCAAGTACCTGAAGTCGATCACCGTCGCCACCACCATGGGACCCGGCATCAAGATCGACTCCACCAAGACCCGCAACCTTCTCGAGGAGAACGCCGAGTAGGCATCTCCCGAGTGGCGCGTCCCGCTTGACGCGGGGCGGAAGCGCGAGTACATTCTCGCGGCGCGTTGAAAACCACACAGCGTTCACGATTCACTGCCGAAGACAGCCGGTGTCCGGACTCCCGGACGTAATGGGGCGCGAAAGCGCTTCGCCTGCCGAGGTGGTCGCATCCGCGCCGCATCCCGCGGCGCATCGAGCACGAACTTGCTCGCGGCCTCCGCTGCTTCTCGGCGGGGGCCGCGTTCTCTTTCCCGGGCATCCATCGTCCGGTGGCGCGGCCCGCGTCCGACCGCGCGAGCGGTCGAAACAGGGTCGTGCCCGCTGGACGAAAGGAGGGATGTACATGCCCACAGTGCAGAAGGAACAGCTCGTCAGCGAGATCAAGGATCGGTTTGCCGACTCCTCGGCGGTCATCATGGCCGACTATCGCGGCCTGTCCGTCAAGGCCATGCAGGAGCTCCGCAACAAGCTCCGCGAGGTCGATGCCGAGATGACCATCTACAAGAACTCGCTCACCGAGATCGCGATGCGCGAGCTCGCGATGCCGGACATGACCGAGTATCTCGCTGGTCCGACCGGGTTCGTCTTCATCTCGGGTGACCCCGTGGGTCCGGCCAAGGCGCTCACTGCCTTCGCCAAGGACCACCAGCAGCTCGAGCTCAAGGGCGGCCTCGTCGAGAACCAGGTCGTGGATGCCGCCGGCATCAAGGCCATCGCCACGCTGCCGTCGCGCGAGGAGCTCATCGCGAAGCTGCTCGGCACGATGGTCAACCCGCTCGTCGGCTTCGCCCGCGTCCTCAACGGACCGACCGAGGCGTTCGCCCGCACCGTCCAGGCAGTGGCCGATCAGAAGGCCGCCGCCTAGCACGTACCGTCACGTTGACAGAGCCCGCCCGGGCGAGGCCCGAGGCGCGCACAGGAATCAAGAAGGAGAACACAGATGTCTGCACTTACCAATGAGGAGATCCTTGAGGCTATCAAGGTCAAGCCGGCTCTCGAGCTGGCCGAGCTCGTCAAGATGATGGAGGAGACCTTCGGCGTCTCCGCCGCCGCTCCGGTCGCCGTCGCGGTCGCCGGTGGCGCCGCTGCCGAGGCCGCCCCGGCCGAGGAGAAGGACAGCTTCGACGTCGTGCTCGAGGGCTTCGGCGACAACAAGATCGCCGTCATCAAGGTCGTCCGCGAGCTGACCGGTCTGGGCCTGAAGGAGGCCAAGGACCTGGTCGAGGGTGCCCCCAAGGCCGTGGTCGAGGGCGCCAACAAGGAGAAGGCCGAGGAGGCCAAGACCAAGCTCGAGGATGCCGGCGCCGCCGTCTCCCTCAAGTAGGTCTGACCTACTCGTCGCATCGACGCCGGGTATCGCGCGTTGGCGCTGACGCCCGGACGCGCGAAGGCCGGGACCTGAGACAGGTCCCGGCCTTTCGTGCGACTCGCAAAGAATACCGGAAAGGGATTGACGACCCAGATGGGGTTGACTATCCTACTATTTTGCGACTCTTGTCGCCAGCTGCCCACTCCTGAAGGAGGAAACGCCTGGTGCCCCGCGGAGAAGGTTCCCCCGTCGTCAGCGTCGAACGGCGCGCGCGTCGAAGCTTTGCCAAGATTCCGGAAGTGCTCGACGTCCCCAATCTTATCGCGATTCAGCGTGACAGTTTCAAGTGGTTTCTGGACGAAGGTCTGAGAGAGACCTTCGGCGACATCTCGCCTATCGAAGACTTCACGGGCACGCTTGCCGTGGAGTTCGGCGCGCACGAGTTCGGCGACCCCAAGTACTCCGTCGAGGAGTGCAAGGAAAAGGACATGTCCTACCAGGCGCCGCTCTTCGTCGACGTCCGCTTCATCAACAAGGAGACGGGCGAGATCAAGGAGCAGCAGGTGTTCATGGGCGACTTCCCGCTCATGACCGACCGCGGCACCTTCGTCATCAACGGCACCGAGCGTGTCGTCGTCTCGCAGCTCGTCCGCTCTCCGGGCGTCTACTACGCCGAGGAGCTCGACAAGACCTCCGACAAGATCATCTACACCGCCAAGGTCATCCCGGCCCGCGGTGCTTGGCTCGAGCTTGAGACCGACCGTCGGGACATCGTCTCGGTGCGTGTCGACCGCAAGCGCAAGCAGCCGGCCACGGTGCTTCTCAAGGCGCTCGGCATCGCCGAGACCCGCGAGGAGATCGAGGAGATGTTCGGCAACTCGGAGGCGATCAAGCACACCCTCGATCGTGACTTCACCGAGACCCGCGAAGAGGCGCTCATCGAGATCTACAAGCGCCTGCGTCCGGGCGAGCCTCCGACCGTGGAGTCCGCTCGCGCCCTTCTCGACGGTCTCTTCTTCAACCCGCAGCGCTACGACCTTGCGAAGGTCGGTCGCTACAAGGTGAACAAGAAGCTCGGCCTCGATCTCCCGGACGAGCAGTCCACGCTCACTCCTGAGGACATCAAGGCCGCCATCGCCTACCTCGTCAACCTGTGGGAAGCCACCGACGGCTACCACGTCGACGACATCGACCACTTCGGCAATCGCCGCATCCGGTCGGTGGGCGAGCTCATCCAGAACCAGTTCCGCATCGGCCTCGCTCGCATGGAGCGCGTGGTCCGCGAGCGCATGACCACGCAGGACGTGGACGAGATCACGCCGCAGTCGTTGATCAACATCCGTCCCATCGTGGCGAGCATCAAGGAGTTCTTCGGCTCCTCGCAGCTGTCGCAGTTCATGGACCAGACCAACCCGGTCGCCGGCCTGACGCACAAGCGTCGTCTCTCGGCGCTCGGTCCCGGCGGTCTCTCTCGCGAGCGCGCAGGCTTCGAGGTCCGCGACGTTCACCCGAGCCACTACGGCCGCATGTGCCCGATCGAGACGCCTGAAGGTCCGAACATCGGCCTCATCGGCTCGCTCGCGACCTTCGCGCGCATCAACCCGTACGGTTTCATCGAGACGCCCTACCGCAAGGTCGTGAAGGGCAAGGTCACCGATGAGATCGAGTACCTGACCGCCGACGAGGAGGAGCGCCACGTCATCGCCCAGGCGAACGAGCGCTTCGACCCCAAGACCGGCAAGTTCGTCAACCCCAAGGTCCTCTGCCGCGTCATGGGGTCCTCGGGCGACTTCGGAGAGCCGGAGGAGCGCGTCCCCGCCGAGGTCGACTACATGGACGTCTCGCCGCGCCAGATGGTGTCGGTCGCGACCGCCCTCATTCCGTTCCTCGAGCACGACGACGCCAACCGCGCCCTCATGGGCTCGAACATGCAGCGCCAGGCTGTGCCGCTCCTGCGCCCGAAGGCCCCGCTCGTGGGTACCGGCATGGAGTTCCGTGCGGCCGTCGACACCGGCGAGATCATCACCGCCCGGCGTCCGGGTGTCGTCGAGGTCGTGGACGGCAATCACATCGGCGTTCGCCTCAAGGACGGCTCGCTCGACGAGTACCACCTGCCCAAGTTCATGCGCAGCAACCAGGGTACCTGCATCAACCACCGCCCGATCGTCCGCGAGGGCCAGAAGGTCGTCGAGGGCGATGTCCTCGCTGACGGCCCGTCGACCGAGTCGGGCGAACTCGCGCTGGGCCAGAACCTCCTCGTCGCGTTCATGCCGTGGGAGGGCTACAACTACGAGGACGCGATCATCCTCTCCGAGCGCGTGGTCAAGGAGGACCTCCTGACCTCGGTGCACATCGAGGAGTACGAGGTCGAAGCGCGCGACACCAAGCTCGGCCCCGAAGAGATCACCCGCGAGATTCCTAACGTCGGTGAAGACGTGCTTGCCAACCTCGACGAGGACGGCATCATCCGCATCGGCGCCGAGGTGTTCCCGGGCGACGTCCTGGTCGGCAAGGTCACGCCCAAGGGCGAGACCGAGCTCACCGCCGAGGAGCGCC
>CAZXWK010000070.1:0-4690 GCA_964644675.1 uncultured Eubacteriales bacterium
GTCTGCGAGCCCTTGCCCGGGTCGGGCATGTCGGGCACGTTGCGCATGCTCGCGCCCTGCGTGTACGTGGTGACCTCGCCGGCCGGGACGATCCACTGGTGCGGCGTGCCGTCGCTGATCCACGGGGTCAGGCCGCCGTGGAGGTGGAGGTCGGCGCGGTTCTCGGTGTACATGCCGCCGTCAGGACCTTCGCCGGCGCCCATGATCGAAGTGTCGACCGGGATGAACAGGTCGCCCGCATCGCCGGTGGGCAATTCGTTGGTGAACTTGATGCGGACCGGACGGTCCTTCTGGGCGACGATGATCGGACCGAGGTAGTGGATCGGGTCGGGCTCAAGCGTGTTGTGGCCGTCCTTGTCGGTGCCGTTGTTCGTCTGCACGTAGCCGCGCAGTGTCGTCGGCGGCAGGTCCGTGTGCATCTTCTCGGTGTACTGACGGACCGAGATCTCGTAGTAGTCCGAACCCGGGTAGGTGATGGTATCGGGCTTCGCGACCGGGATGTACTGGCCCAGGTTGTTCGCATTCGACGATCCGAGACCGGGAAGCTCGTCGATGAACTTGCGGATGAGAGGGCTGTAGGCCCAGTTGGGGGTCGTCCCGAAGTAGTCGGGGATACCGCCCGGGTGCGTGGTCGTCATCGCCGAGGCGCCGACCCTCTCCGCGCCCGCGGTATTGCTCGCCGCGATCGCTGCCAAGCCCTGCATGAGCTTGAGTTTGGCCGCGGCAGCCTCGCGCTGCTCCTGCGTGACCGACCGATAGCTGTTGATCTTCGCGATCTTCGCCTTCACCGGATCGATCTCGGCAGCCTTGTCCTTGGCGCTGCCGCCGAGCGCGAGCGCCGTCGACGCAAGCACGATCACCGCGACGATCGCGACGACCAGCGCCAGCCTTGGCAGATAGCGCGGAACGCGTCCGTTCATAGTGCGATGCCCTCCTTTGTGAACCCTGCACTCGCAGGGGTCGGCCCACCCGCCGAGCGATTTGCTGCTACTTTCTGGCAGAATTAGCACGTGCTAGGTCAGAGCACATGGCAGGAGTGTACCCGCCTCGACGGGCGCGACACCGCGAGCGCTCGCGGCATCTGACCAACGGTACGATTGCGCCGATGGAGGGCGTGATTGTCCCCGAGCGGCCGCCAGTCGTCCCCAGGCGGGCTACCGGACGGTAAAGTCCTGGGAGACGATCACGCCGGCGCCGATGTACGGCTGGTCGGGCAGCGCCAAGGGGTCCGAGGGGTCGTATTCGAACCGGCCACCGACTCCCCGATCGGCGTGCACGGTGAGACGAAGTCTCTCCCCTGCGGTAACCGGCTCCTCGAGCGGGATTTCGACGCCTTGGAACTCACCCCGCGGCCGCAGCACCGCTCCGATCGATTCGCCGGGCAACCCGTCGACGAGGCGACTGACCACGAGCCACGAGCTCTCGGGCAGGTAGACGTACTCGACGCGGACCGAATCCGGCTTGGCCGGCTGGTCCTTCACCATGACGAGTGCCGTGTTGGCCGCCACGTCCACGCCGAAGTCGTGGATTCTGAGCGGTATCTCGACCGGGGCTCCGTCGACGAAGACCTCTGCGTCGGGGTTCCTCCGAGCACTGCTCGGATCGAACTCGAAGACCCCTCGAACTCCACGGTCGACGTGAAGCGCGACGAAGGCGTTCAGACCATCCGCCGCACGCAGGCGCACGGTCACGTCCCGGCTCGTGCCAGCCGGTACCGCTTCCGTGCCCAGAACGCTGTAGGGCGGTCGTGCCGAGCGGACCACGATCCACCCATCGGCGGGCATGGTGACCTTCGATACGCGCACGCCCTCACGGCCGCTCCGCACGTCGCTTCTCGACAGCGTGGCGTTCTCGGACGCGGCAACCACTCCGGTGACCATGGTGTTCATGCCGCTGCCCGCCGAGCCGCCCTGCCGCGACGAGCCCATTCCGCCGCCCATTCCGCTCGAAGGCGGCGCGAACTCCGCGACAGCCGGCGGCGTCGCGACCTGCGGTTCGGCTGTGCAGCCGAGAAGCACGAGACACAACGGCAGCGTCAGCGCGATGAGAAGTCCCCTACGCACGAAGGATGCTCGCTTTCTGCGGGATGCTCGCCCGGCGGGCGAGCCGCGGTGGGCCCGAAGCGTATGGTACCCCGCGGCTGCGTCGACCACGCGGGTACCTACTCGGTGTGCGTACCGGGAAGACGCACGAGGGGGGATGCACGATGAAGTCAGGCTACCGTGTCGCGTCCGCGGTACTGTCGCTCGTTCTCGCCGGATCCGTGCTGGGGTGCGCCGCACGCCAAAGCGAGACGGCACCGAAGCCGGCGGGCACGAGCACCGCAGAGCGGGCCGTCGACTACGCGAAGCTGCTCACCGTGGAGGACGCTGCACGAATCAGCGGGTACCCCGATGTCAGCGAGGAGGACCTCGGGATACGTCAGGGAGACTCGAAGTACCTGGTCATCTACGGCAGCCCCGAGGCACGCGAGTTCCTCTGGCTCCGCGCGGGCAAGGCCTCGATGTTCGACGAGCAGCGCAAGGTCGCTGACGGCGCCGAGAAGGACACCAGCGTGAAGGGCCTCGAGGCCTACACGTGGAGCGGCGAGAACATCGACAGCGGTGTCGCCCTGCGAAAGGACGGGACGACATACCTGATCTCGTCGAAGTGGAACGCCAAGACGGGCACGCTCCAGCCCTTGCTGACGCAGGATCAACTGATGCAGGCCGCCGAGACGGTCGCGGGACGACTCCCCTAGCGCCTGGGTGTCTCGGCCGGCCGCGGCCAGTGGACCAGCCGCGGCACCCGCCAGCGGCGGCGCGATCGGGCTAGGCCACGGCCTGGGCCGCGAGGTGCTCGCTGACCGAAGACAGGAGCACGTGTCCCGGGACGTTCTTCCTGATGTAGCCGTCCGCCCCGCACTTGGCCACGGTGTCGATCAGGAACGGCTCGGGCTCGGACGAGAACATCACGATGCGCAGGTTCTCGTTGATCACGTTGCGCTTGAGAATGGCGCACAGGTCGTCGCCCTTGATCGAGGGCATGTTGTAGTCGAGCAGCACCAGGTCGGGCTCCTCGGTGCGGATGACGTTGGCGACGCCGGCCCACTGCTCGCACGTCACGACCTCGTAGCCCGCGTTCCTGAGGAGCTGGGCGGTCGCGGTCAGGATGAATGGCTCGTCGTCGACGAGCAGGATCTTGTGTGTCATCGCGGAATCCATAGCCTTTGCGTACTCCCATTAGTCCCTCGCGCACGATCGTGCGCCCCGTTACCTGTTCTGGTTTTCGGCATCAGGTACCGTCGGGATACATCAGGGTATCCCTGATTCCGTGGTCGGGAATCGCCTTCCCCCGGTCCTCTGTCATACTCCGAATCAGGTCGCAGGGGCGACCAGTCACCGAACGTGGAGACCAGACGCGATGCCGATACGGGTCCTGCTTGCCGACGACCATAGACTGGTGCGCGACGGACTCTCCAGCATGCTCTCGCGCGAGATGGATATCGAGGTCGTCGGCGAGGCCGAGAACGGCCGGACGGCCGTCGCTCTCGCGCGCGACCTCATGCCTGACGTCGTTGTCATGGACATCACGATGCGCGGGCTCAACGGCATCGAGGCGACCCGGCAGATCACGAGCGAGCTCAAGGGCGTGCGCGTCGTCGCCCTGTCGATGCACGCCGACCGTGGACACGTGGCCGAGATGCTCGCCGCCGGCGCGACGGGCTACCTGCTCAAGGACGGGGACTTCGAGCAGCTGACCGAGGCGATCCGCGCCGCAGCCGAGGGCCGCACCTTCCTCGCGCCCAACGTCGCGGGAATCGTCATCGAGGACTACGTGCGCCGTCTGGGCAGCCCGGGCGAGTCAGCCTCACCACAGACGCGGGCGCTCTCGGCACGCGAGCGTGAGGTCCTGCAGCTCATCGCCGAGGGGCACTCCACCAAGGAGATCGCCGCCACACTTCACCTGAGCGTGAAGACGGTCGAGACGCACCGCCGCCAGATCATGGACAAGCTCGGCATCTACAACATCGCCGGGCTGATCAAGTACGCGGTGCGCGAAGGCATGGCCACGCTCGACGACTGACCGGGCCGCACGCCCGGTCGCCTCCCCGCGCGCATCACCCGGCGCCTCACTCGGCGTCGCGCCAATACCTGAGCCTGAGCATCGGGAATTCCCTGATGTTCGCCGCGCGCCCTCCCGATACGGCACGACCCCACGACGCGACGATGTTGCCCACGGGGTCACCGCTACCGACAGGTCAATCCGTCGGCCGCCACACGGGAGAAGAGCACGATGCCGCAACTCGACACGAATACAGCGATGCGTCGGCACGCGTCACCGGACCGTTCCGCACGCGGAGCGTGGTCGGCGTGACGGCACCCGACCGCGAACTCGACAGGCTCCTTGACGCGGCCGCCGAGGCGCTGATCCTGGTCGACCCGACGGACGCGTCCACCACACGCGAGCTGACCGAGCGGATCGCCGAGATCGCCGTCGCGTTCGGCGAGGGCATCTCGGCGGACCACCCGTGCCTCGCTGCACTGCGCGCGGCCGAGCGGCTCCAGTCTGGCGACGCCGCGGCCCTTTCCGACGTCGAGCGGAACTACGCGGCATGCCGCACGGAACTCCTTGCAGCCGAGCGGCGCGCCCAGGCCGCCGGCGAGCAGCGCGAGGCGGCACCCGATGGCGGCGCGGCAGTGGACGCGCC
>CAZXWK010000070.1:4790-7240 GCA_964644675.1 uncultured Eubacteriales bacterium
GCACACGAGTCAGAGAACCTTCTCGCTGACGCTCGCGCCACCGGCGCGTCGGTCAGCGAGCCCACCATCGAGGCGCTGTTCGCCGCCGTCGACAAGATGCGCACCCTCGTCGCCAGTGCGTCGGGTCTCGCAAACGAAGCCCCCGCCGCGGGGGACACGCCCGAGCAAAGCGACGCCGCACGCGCGGACGGTGCCCGGAGCGACTCCGTGACGGCCGCCACCCCCACGGCCGCCTCGATGCGCGCCGGCACCGTCCGCGTCGAGGAGAGCCGTCTCGACGCCCTGCTCGACGCCATCGGCGAGATGGTGATCGCCGAGTCGATGGTCTCGGCGTCCTCGCGCATGAAGGCCGACGCCGCGGTACTCGAGGCGCAGTTCGAGCGTCTCGACAAGATCACGCGCGAACTCCAGCAGATGGCCACCTCGCTGCGCATGGTCCCCCTCCGCGCCACGTTCCGGAGAATGGCGCGGCTCGTGCGCGACGTCGCGAGCAAGGCGGGTAAGGACGTCGAGTTCGTGGTGTCGGGCGAGGACACCGAACTCGACAAGATCGTGGTCGACCGCATTTCCGATCCTCTCATTCATGCATTGCGGAATGCGGTCGACCACGGGATCGAGTCGCCGGAGGAGCGGGCGGCCGCGGGCAAGCCCGCGCGCGGCCGCGTGGAGCTTCGCGCCTACCACGCCGGCGGGGCCATCCACGTCGAGATCATCGACGATGGGCGCGGCGTGGACTACGACGCCATCCTGGCCCGTGCCCGCGATCGAGGGCTGATCGGCGACGACGAGCGCCCCGACGAGCGCGCGCTGCTGGACCTGGTGTTCGCCCCCGGTTTCTCCACCGCCGAGACGGTCACGGACGTGTCCGGCCGGGGCGTGGGGATGGACGTGGTCAAGCGGACGGTCGAAGAGCTTCGGGGCCGCATCGACCTGCGCAGCCGCACCGGCGACGGCACCACGCTCGAGATCCGCCTGCCGCTCACGCTCGCGATCATCGAGGGCATGACCCTGCGCGTGGGCGACGAGCGCTACGTGCTGCCGCTGCTTTCAATCCAGCGCTCGGTGCGACCGCGCGCCGAGCAGGTCGTCACCGTGACCGGCCGAGGCGAGATGCTGGCGCTCGACGACGAGCTCGTCCCGCTGCTGCGCCTCCACCGCCTCTTCGGCGCCGAGAACGCCGAGACCGACCTGACTCGCGCGGTCGTCGTCATCGTCGACGACAACGGCGCGCACGCGGGACTCGTGGCCGACGAGCTTCTCGGCCAGCAGCAGACCGTGATCAAGCCGCTTGGCGAGGGGCTGCCCGAGCAGCCGGGCATCGCCGGCGGAGCCATCATGCCCGACGGTCGCGTGGGGTTGATCCTCGACGCCGCCGGGCTCGTCCGACACGCCAGGGCGTAGCGGACAGAACTTGGAGGAGCACCACAGATGAACTGGTTCAACAAGCTCAGCATCAGTCTCAGGCTCTCGATCGGGTTCGGCGTGCTGTGCGCCATGCTCGTGGGAGTCGGGGCGATCGGCTACTTCGGCATGCAGAACATCATGTCGGGCAGCTCGGTCATCGCGAACGAGGCGCTGCCCGGCATCGACCGCCTGCGCACCTTCCAGGCCATGCAGGAGTCGATGTTCACCTACAGCCAGGGCCTGCTGCTCGAGCCGGCGGCCGACGTGGCCCAGGAGTACAAGGACAACCGCCTCCAGAACAACACCGACGCGGCCAAGGCGCTCGAGGAGTACGCGAAGGGAGGCATGGCTCCCGCGAACAAGGAGCTCATCGCCCAGATGCAGTCGGGCTGGGCGGAGCTCACCAAGTCCGACGACGAGGTCGTCGCCCTCTACGACCAGTACGTCCAGAGCGGCGACGAGGCCTTCATCAAGCAGGCGAAGAGTCTCGCCAACACCACCGAGAACGAGATCTACAACCGCAACTACGAGCTGCTGCAGAAGATGATCGAGAACGAGACGGCCTACGCCGCCACCGTCATGGCGACGAACCAGGAGACGCAGCAGACCGCCGTGACCGCCCTCGCGATCGCGATCCTCGTGAGCCTGGCGTTCGGAATCGTGACCGCGTGGGTCATCACCGCCGGCGTGTCCCGCCCGCTCGAGCGCGTCATCGCGAGCCTGACCCAGGGCGCCGAATCGGTCACCAACGCGAGCAGCCAGGTCGCATCTTCGTCCAACCTGCTCGCCGAGGGCGCCTCCGAGCAGGCCGCCAACCTCGAGGAGACGTCGTCGTCGCTCGAGGAGATGAGCGGGATGACGAGGCAGAACGCCGACAACTCCCGCCAGGCCGACGCGATGGCCCGCGAGGCCCAAGAAGCCGCTCGCCGCGGCGTCACGGCCGTCGCCGAGATGGGCGAGGCCATCGGCAAGATCAAGGACAGCTCGGACCGTACCGCCAAGATCATCAAGACGATCGACGAGATCGCCTTCCAGACCAACCTCCT
>CAZXWK010000071.1:0-6989 GCA_964644675.1 uncultured Eubacteriales bacterium
TCGCCGGTGCGTCGGAGAAGAGCGGCGCGATCGAGACGCTGTAGATGAACATCCGTGCGTTGATGACGAGCGCGGTGAGCAGCGCGACCCAGAGCGGGGCTCCCGCGCCGAAGATGGTCGTGGCCGCGATCTGCGACGCGCCGGCGAACACGATCACCGACATGCCGATCGCCTCGGCGAGCCCAAAGCCGATCTGCCTGACCGCCGCGCCCGCGACCAGGCCGAAGGGCACCACGCCGATCAGAATCGGCGCGACTCCTTTGGCACCCGCGATCAGGCTGTGGCGCGTGTTCGGCATCCGCCCACTATGGCGCAAACCGCAGGGTGGAGCGAGGTGGCCCGCAGGACGGCAGCGACCCGGGCGGGGACGCGCCCGGGTCGCTCACGGCAGAACCGATCGTGGAGCTACTGCGCCGGCGGTGCGGTGACGGTGGCCGCGATCGTCTCGGGCAGTTTCACGGCGCCCGCCAGCTGCGCGTGGCAAGCGTCGCAGAACGTGGCCAGGTGGCACGTCGAGCAGTACTCGACCGGCACCGCGACCTCTTCCGAGACGCCCTCGGCGATGAGTTCCTCTGCTTCGACCTTCTGTACGCCGTACTCGGTGAGGGACTCCTTCGCCGCGGTCGCGTGCTCCTTGGGGAGCCAGCCCTCGGCGACGTGCGTCTCCGGTACCAGGTTGAAGCCGACCGGGTGGCACAGGTTGCAGTCGCCCTTGGCACGGCGCTGTCCGGCCAAGTCGTGGCAGCGGAAGCACGCGTCCATCTTCATGAAGTTCTTGTGCGGCCGGTTGCCTTCGAGCTCGAGCTTGATCGCGGTGTCGTTGTGCGCGATGCGGTTGTGGCAGGTGGTGCAGGTGACACCGTCTTCCTCGTGCACCTTGTGGTCGATGATGATGCCCTCGCTCGTGGTGATCTTGCGTTGGTCGCTATGGCACTGCACGCACTGCTTGCTGCCCATCTCGTGCGTATTGAGGGCCAGCGCGGACAGCGGGTTCAGCGGCAGCTCGAAGGTGTTGGTGACCGTGGGCGGGATCTCGCCCATGCTCTTCGCCTTGGCCAGCAGGATCTGGATCGGGGTGCCGTTCGCAGGCTCGTGACACGCGACGCACGAGATCTGCGAGTGCGACGACGCGTGGTACGCCGAGATCGTGTCGGCCTGCACCTTGTGACACGGGACTGCGCAGAACCACTCGGTGGACGTGCCGATAATGCCGCCCATGACAACGAACAACGCCAAACCGATGATCGTCACCGTGAGCCAGATGATCGCCCTGGGACGGCTGACCGGATCACGGAACGCGCCGATCAACGACCGTCGTGCCATAACTCCCCCTCAGTCCGGAACGCCGACACAACGGCGCCGGCTGAGACTCTATTCGGCTGCCGACTGGTGACTCCTGCCAGCGAGCGCCAGCTGGGTGCGAGCGTGAAGGCGCCCCGGCCGCGCGTGCGACGTGCGAGCCTCGCGGTGCGAGGGCGCTAGACCGGCATCTCCTGCGCCCATCCGCGGATCTTGCCCCAGTCGCGCCCGTCGCCCTCGACGTCGCCGCCAAAGGCGCGGAACATCGTGCGCGCGAACCAGTTCGCCTCGGCTCCGGTGGGGCCCTTGCCTGCGAAGTAGCCCTCTGCCACCGGCGTCACCAGCTCGCGCTCGCGCGTCAGGTAGGCCTCGCGCTTCGCGCGCTTCTTGTCGCCCTCACCGGAGTTCATCGCGTGCACGCAGAACAGCGCGACGGGCTTCTCGGCGAGGATGCGGCTGTTGCGCTCGAGGAACGACTCGGCCTCGGGTAGCCATCGGCCACCGTTGATCGCGCTGCCCAGGACGACGGCGTCGTAGCCGTCGCAGGACGCCTGCGTCATCGGTTTCACGTCCACCGAGAACCCGCGCGCGGCGAGCGTCTCGCCGATCGCCTCGGCAACCCCCGTCGTCGAGCCGGTCTTGGTCGCGTAGCCCACTAGGATGCGCTTGCCCATCGTCGCCCGTCTCCTCAACTGCCGGGACGGACCCTCATCTCGTGATCGGCTCCGCCCGGTGCCCTGCGAGCAGTGTGAACCTCGAAGGCCGCGCCGCCCAGCCCGAGGGGAGCGGTCGCCTACGGGCGCAAAGCGGCCCGGCACGGCGCCAGCAACGCAAGAGGCGGACCCACAAGGGGCCCGCCTCGGACAAGCGGTTCGCTGCGAGCCTGGCGCTACGGCTTGATCCTGAAGATCAGGAACTTCGACGTCTTGGTGTGCTCGACGCCGTCGGCGTCCTTCCAGACCAAGGTGGCGGCCATCCGGTAGCGACCGGCAACCGGGATCGTCATGTTCGCCCGGTAGTTCGTCTTCTTCTTGAACGGGCCCTTGGCGGAAACGGTCGCGGTGGCCGAGACACCCTCGGTGGTCACCCAGCTACCCGAGCCCTGCCACTGCTGGACGCTGAGCGTGACCGTGGACTCGGTGCCCCGAGCCAGACGCGGCGCCACGTAGCCCCACACCTTGAAGCTCCGGTTCGCGACGTGCCTACGCTTGGTGATGTAGGGGTGCGAGACGGACGTGGGCTTGGCCCTCTTCGCGGCCGGGGCCTTCGCCGCAGCATAGGCGTGACAGTTCGTGCACTTCCCGCTCATGCCGGGCGCCGATGTGACGCCGGGCCGCAAGACGGGAGCCGCGAAGGCCGTGGTGGCCGAGAACGCGAGCGCGACGATTGCGAGTGCGGCCGCGAGTGCGGCCTTCTTGCCGAGATTGCGATGCATCAGGTTTCGATCCTCTCAGTCGACAACGCGTCCGAGCCGGACGCGTCCGTCCTCCTGACAGGTTCGGGTTCGTTCATGTGCTCGCGGTGAGCTGAGCATGTGGGAGTTCTAATGCGCCGCCGCAGCGATCGCCGTGTCGAGATGGACCCCGGTCAGCTCTGAGCTGACGTCCCACAGCCGACCCGCGACCGACTCGTCGCGCGCGAGCGGAGCCATCTCCGACGGCACCACCGCTCCCCGCATGCGGTACTTGGGCCCGAAGTACTCGCCGCCCTCGAGGCCGGGCGCGGTCGCCGCATAGAGCTGCGGCTCGGCCCCGTGTGCCGCCGACTGCCCGAAGATGCGCACGCCGGCGAGGATCAGCCACGACGAGATCGGCTTCGCGCCGATGAACGGCCCCGCAGCCTGGAGGTTGGTGCTCGCGAAGCCGGGGTGGGCGCCGACGCTGATGGTCTCCGCCCCGGCACGTCGGAGTCGCCTGTCCAGCTCGAGCATGAAGAGGAGGTTCGCGAGCTTCGACTGGCTGTACGCGCGGTAGGGGGTGTAGCCCCGCTCGAGCTGCAGGTCGTCGAAGTCGATCGTCCCGGGCTCGTGCGCGAAGCTGCTGACGGTGACCACCCTCGAACCGGGCGTGCGGAGCAACACGGGCAGCAGCAGCCCCGTCAAGGCGAAGTGCCCCAGGTGGTTCGTGCCGAACTGCAGCTCGAAGCCCTGCTTGGTCACTTCGCGGTGCGGCGGCGCCATGACGCCCGCATTGTTGATGAGCAGGTCGAGCGTGTCGTGCTCGGCGACGAAACGCTCGGCGAAGGCGCGGACGGAGTCGAGGTCGGCGAGGTCGAGCCGAGAGGCGCCCGTGCACGTCACCGGGAGCGACCCGCGGGCGCGCCGCGCGGCTTCCCGGCCGCGGTCCTCGTTCCGGCACGCCATGACGACCGTCGCGCCGTGCTCGACGAGCACGCGCGAAGTCTCGAAGCCAAGGCCGCTGTTCGCGCCCGTGACGATCGCGGTGCGCCCGCTCAGATCCGGTACGTCACGCTCGCTCCATCGCGCCATGCGGTGGTCCTCTCGGCGTTCGATTGCCCTCACTCTCGTACCCCATCGGTCGACGTCCGTCCCTCTGCACAGGCCCCGGGCGCGGCGCTCCGTTTCTGCAGTGCGGTGCAGTATCGGTATGCTGGTTGCAGGGTCACACGCACCGGCGCGCGACCCGCCCGCCCTTCCCACCCCGCGACAGAGCCGAGGACCCATGCCCGACGCATCCGGCACGCAGCCCGACACGACCCGCCTCGGCCTGGGCAACGACTCCTCGCTCGTCCGCTACGACAACCTGCTCGACGCGTGCGGCGACGTGAACCACCCGACGCCGATCGTCCGGCTCAACCACCTGCTGGAGAACCCGGACGCTGCGCTCTACGTGAAGTGCGAGTGGGTCAACCCGTTCGGCTCGATCAAGGACCGCACGGCGAAGTGGCTCCTGGCCGGGCTCATCGAGCGCGGCGAGCTCGACGGCAAGACCGTCATCGAGGCGACCTCGGGCAACACCGGCATCGCGCTCGCGGCAATCGCGTCGCTTCTCGGCACGCGCATGGTGGCGACCGCGCCGCACATGCTCTCATCCGAGAAGACCGCCCTGCTGCGCGCGTTCGGCGCCGACCTGCGGCTGACCTCCCCCGACGACGAGTCCGGCCTGCACCCGATGGACGTCGCCTTCCAGCTCGCCGAGAAGATCATGGCCGCCCACCCGGGTGAGTACGTGATGCCCAACCAGTACGACAACCCGGACAACGCGCGCGCCCACTACGAGTCGACCGGCCCCGAGATCTGGCGCCAGACCGAGGGCCGCATCGAGTACTTCTTCGCGGGTCTCGGGACGTGCGGCACCGTCGTGGGGACCGGCCGCTACCTCAAGGAACAGAATCCCGACGTCAAGATCATCGGGATCGAGCCGGTGCCCGGCCACCACATCTCCGGCCTCAAGAACATGGAGGAGACCGCGGTCCCGGCCAACCTCGACCGCTCCGTCATCGACGAGATCGTCATGGTCGACGACGAGATGACCGACCACACCGCCCGCGAGCTCTACCGCCGAGAAGCCCTCATGGTCGGCCCCTCGGCCGCCGCGATCGCGGCCGGCGCGCTCAAGTACCTGCGCGAGCCCGGCCGCTCGGGCGTAGCGGTCGCTATCGCACCCGACAGCGGCCAGAAGGCCGCGAGCTACCTCGCCGAGATCCTGGGCGCGTAGGCGTGAACGCCGAAACCGTCATCAGCACGAGCGGCCTCACCAAGCGGTACCACGACGTCACGGCGGTCGAGAACCTCGCGCTCGACGTGCGCGCGGGCGAGGTGTACGGGTTCCTCGGCAGGAACGGCGCGGGGAAGACGACCACGATCCGCATGCTGCTCGGGCTCATCCGGCCCTCCGGCGGAGAGGTCACCGTGCTGGGCGAGGGCATCGTGCCGGGCACGACCGACGTCTTCCGCCGGGTCGGCTACCTGGTCGAGACCGCGACCGCCTACCCCAATCTGACGGTCCGAGAGAACCTCGACATCCAGCGGCGCCTGACCGGCGCGCCGGCGTCGTCGGTCGCCGGCGCCATCGAGCGCATGGCGCTCGGCCCGTACGCGGACCGTCGCGCGGGGCAGCTCTCGCTCGGGAACAAGCAGCGGCTGGCGCTCGCGCGCGCGCTCCTGCACTCACCCGACGTGCTGATCCTCGACGAGCCGGCGAACGCCCTCGATCCGGCGGGCATCGTCGAGGTGCGCGAGCTGCTCCGCTCGCTCGCAGACGAGCGCGGCGTGACCGTCTTCATGTCGAGCCACATCCTCGCCGAGGTCGCGCACCTGGCCGACCGGATCGGCATCGTGCACGAGGGACGGCTCGTCGAAGAGCTGCCGCGCGAGGAGCTCGCGGCCAAGGCGCGCGCGTACTCCAAGGATGCGCTCACTCCCGAGGAACGCGAGGACGCCCTGCTCACGATGGAGCTCGAGCGCTACTTCTTGTGGCGCACGGGTGGTGACGCGTGATGGTTTTCGCGGCGGTCCTGTACACCGAATTCCTCAAACTCCGCCGGTGCAAGGTGACCTGGGCAACGCTCGCCGCGTTCTCGCTCGCGCCCCTCGGGATCGCGCTGTTCATGTGGATCGTCCGGGAGCCGGGGCGGGCCGCGCAGCTCGGCCTGCTCGGCGCGAAGGCGAACCTCGCGGGTCTCGAAGCCACGTGGCCGGCATTCGCTTACATGCTCACGATCATCGCGGGCGTCGGCGGGATGCTGCTGCTCTCGTTCGTCGTCGCGTACGTGTTCGGGCGCGAGTACGCGGATGGAACGGCGAAGAACCTGCTCGCGCTGCCGGTCGGCCGGCACTGGTTCGTCGTGGCGAAGCTCGTCGTCGCGGCCGCGTGGTGGCTGGTGCTGGTCTTGGCGGTGCTGGTCGAGGCATTCGTGCTCGGGTTCGCACTGGGCCTGCCGGGGTTCTCGGCGCAGGTCGCCGGGTCGATGATCGCGGGCGCGCTGCTCGCTGCAGCCGTGTCGTACCTGGTCGTGCCGGTCGTGGCGTGGATCACCGTCGCCGGGCGCGGGTACATGGCGCCGCTGGGCTTCGCGATCGCGATGATGGCGCTCGGTAACCTCTTCGGAAAGACCGGCTGGTCGGTGTGGTTCCCCTGGTCGATCGTCCCGACGCTCGTGGGCATGGTCGGCAAGCCCGTCGATTCGCTTCCCGCCGGCAGCTACGTGGTGCTGGCACTCACGTTCGCGGGCGGCATCGTGGCCACCGTGCTGCAGTTGCGCCTTGCCGACAACGTGCAGTAGCCCGGTGGCCGCGGGCTACGCCGTCGGCAACGGACCCGACGTTCCGCCGCGCAGCTTGTCCATCTCGCGCTCGATGCGCTCCTCCGAGGGCTCGCGGCCCCCGATGAAGACCGCGATGCCGTGGAAGGCGAGGCCGATGCCCCAGCCGATCAGCGTCCAGACCGGCCAATACCCGGCCCCCGGCGTGACGACCGCCCACTGGATGAACAGCAGCGAGTTGACCACCACGTAGATCGCAAGGTGGATGAAGAAGCCGCGTCGTGCTTCGAGACGCTCGACGGCCTGCGTGCGGATTCGCTCGTCCGTGTCCATCACGGACCACCTCCTCGTTCGAACCCCACACCTTCTTCCTACCCGCGTGCCCGCGGCAGCCGTGCGGGACGGCGCGCGGCGGTCAGCGACATGCCATCGCCAGGTCCGCGCGCAGCTTCTCGAGCATCACGGGG
>CAZXWK010000072.1:0-6656 GCA_964644675.1 uncultured Eubacteriales bacterium
GCGTGGAACCCCGTCTCCACGTGACTCCCGTCGCAGAACGGCTTGTTCTTCGACTTGCCGCAGCGGCAGAGCGTCATCCGGTTGCGCACCTCGTACGGCTCGCCGTCGGCCGACTCGACCTGGATCCCGCCGCGGACCCACAGCGGGCCGCTCACGTGCTTCTCGGGATCGCTGATGAAGCCGATCGAGGGCTCGAGCTCGGGCTCGAGGAACTCGCCGGTCTCCTTGTCGACCGCGGTGTAGCGGCCGGAGGGGCAGAGCGCGCCCTCGATTCGGACGATCTGCTCGGCCTCCTCGGAGTCCTCGTTCACGCGGTGCCAGGCGGCGCCGGCGCGGTGGCAGAAGCGGGCCTCGGCGCAGAGCGAGGGGTCGTCGGCGAGGCCGATGCGCGGGCCTTCGACGACCTCGCAGCGCTCGGCATAGGTGTCGAGCGGCGCGGTCTCGGTGCCGTTGAAGCCGACGATCGCGTGGGAGCCGTCGCAGAAGGGCTTGGCGTCCGACTGGCCGCAGCGGCACAGGCCGCACGACTCGCGCTGCGGGACCGCGATGTCGGCGGACCACTCGAGCGACTCGCCGTCCTCGTCGGTGACGATCGTCTGGCGCGAGAACGGAATCCCGCCGCTGACCAGATACGGGCCGTTCTTCGAGACCCTGATGCGCATGCCGTCCGCTGGCTTCATGCGTCACTCCTCGTCACGCCGCCCGCGCGAGCGGCCGCGGCTTCTCCCTGCTGATAGCCCGATTGTACCGCTCGGCGACGGGGCGGCTGCGCTACACTCGGCACACGAGCCGCACAGGGGCGCGGCGGATTCCGAGGGGAGTTGCAGTGGCGAAGGCCAAGCAGCAGGCCGCACCGCAGGGCACCAGCGTGAAGCAGGCGGCCGCCGACCTGGGCGTCGCGCCGTCGTGGGTCCGCCAGCAGATCGCCTCGGGCGCCATCTCGCCGGCTCGGACCGGCAGCAAGCGCAACGGCCGCTTCACCCTCACCGCCGAGGAGATCGAGACCCTGCGCCAGCTCGCCGCCGCCGACCCCGCGACCGGCGGTCCCGCCGCGCTGGCGCGCGTCACGCAGCTCGAGGCCGAGCGCGCCAACCTGCTCGCGCAGGTCGCGTGGGAGCGCGCGATCGCGCAGGAGCAGCAGAAGGCGCTCGAGACCGAGCGCGCCCGCGCCGAGCGCCTCGCCGCCGACCTCGACGCGCAGCGCGCGCGGATCGAGCAGCTCAAGGCGCTCACCGCGTGGGACCGGGTGCTCGGGCGGCACAAGGCGATCTAGTCGCGGAGCTGCTCGGCTTCCGCGGCGTTCGCGAGCTCTTCCTCGTCCTCCCAGTCGATCCACTCGACCTCGGTCGAGTGCACGTAGTCGTGCACGGCGCTGCCCAGCGTCGGGAACAGCATGTCCTCGCCCACCAGCTCCAGGATCCCGTAGCGGCGCAGCTGCTCGGCGACCGGGTGCTTGAGCTCGGCGAACCCGAACTCGATGCCGTCCTCCTGCAGCTCCTTGATGATGGCGGTCAGCGTGTCGGCGGCGGTCGTGTCGACGTCGGTGATCGGCTCGGCGGCGATGACGACGCGGTGCAGCGTGTCGCCCTCGGCCTCTACGAGTGCGTCGAGGCGCTTGTGGAAGATGGCGGCGTTCGCGAAGAAGAGCGGGGCGTCGAAACGCCAGAGCAGCAGGCCGGGGACCTGGCGGGCCTCCGTGAAGTCGCCGACGTCGTGGTAGCCCTTCACGCCGGGTGCGCGGCCCAGGACCGCGTCGTGCGGCCACCACTGCCGGCGCATGAAGTTCAGGACCGAGAGCGCCACCGCGACGAACACGCCGGGCAGCACGCCCAGCAGCACCACGCCGAGAAACGAGATGATCGAGAGCCAGAACTCGGTGCGGCGCAGGCCCCACAGCCGCCAGGTGCCGCGCACGTCGGCCATCCCGATACCGGCGTCGATGATGACGGCGCCCAAGACCGAGAGCGGCAGCGGCCCCAGCAGCCCGGGCGCCGCGACGAGCAGCACGCCGATCGCGATCGCCGCGACCAGACCGGCTGCCTGCGTCTTGGCACGCGCCGAGGCGTTCGTCGCTGAGCGGCTCGAGCTCGCGCTCACGGGGAAGCCCTGGAACAGCCCGGCGGCCGCGTTCGCGATGCCCAGCGCGGCGAACTCCTCGTTCGCGTCCACGGCCCCGCTCTTGCGCGCCGCGAGCGCTTGCGAGAGCACGCTCGTGTCCGTGAGCGCGATGACCGCGATGCCCAGCGCGCCGCCGGCGAGCTCGATGGCTTCTCGGAAGCCGACCATCGGCAGCCGGAACGTCGGCAGCCCCTGCGGGAGCATCCCGAGCGTCTTCACGCCCTGCTCGGAGAGGCCCATCGCGCTGCTCACCACGAGCGCTCCGACAACCGCGATCAGCGCGCCCGGCACCTTGGGCGCGAACGCGCGCAACACCAGGATGACCGCGAGTGCGCCGGCACCGATCGCCACCGTCGCCGGGTTCGTCGCTCCGACCCCGCGGGCGATCGCGACCACGCGCTCCTGCACCGCGTCGCCCGACGCCGAGATCCCCAGGATCTTGGGCAGCTGGCTCACCACCACCACGACGGCGATGCCGTTGAGGTAGCCGATGCGCACGGGCTTGGCGAGCAGGTCGGTGATGAAGCCGAGCCGCCCCAGCCCCACCACCAGGCACATCGCGCCGACGATGAGCGCGAGCATGCTCGCGAGCACGATGCGGCGCCCGGGGTCGGCGAGCGCGAGCGGCACGATCGTCGCCGCGACCAGCGGGGCGATCGAGGAGTCCGGGCCCATGACGAGCGCCCGCGACGGCCCGAAGACCGTGTAGGCCACGAGCGGCAGGATGCTCGCGTACAGGCCGTAGACGGCCGGCAGCCCCGAGAGCTCGGCGTACGCCATGCCAGCCGGCACGCACACGGCGGCGAGCACGATTCCCGCGAGCACGTCTCGGCCCAGCCACGCCGGCTGGTAGCCGCGCAGCGACCGCAGACCGGGGAACCGCAGCCAGGCGTTCATCGCTCGGCCCTACGTGCCGCGTCTGGTGGAGGCCTCCATGAGCACCTCTTGCGAGTCCACCACCGGCTCGTCCTCGGCGCGTTCCACCCGCGCGTACGTCCCGTCGCCGCGCATCACGCGGCACTTCACGTTGTCGCGCAGGTACGTCTCGAGGATCTCGTGGCGCAGCCGCTGGCGCAGCAGCGTGTCCTCGACCGGCACCAGGATCTCGACGCGGCGGTCGAGGTTGCGGCGCATGAGGTCCGCGCTGCCGATCAGGACCGTGGGGTCGCCGGCGTTCTCGAAGTAGTAGATCCGCGTGTGCTCGAGGAAGCGGCCGACGATGCTGGTCACGCGGATCGTCTCGGACAGGCCGGGGATGCCCGGGCGCAGCACGCACATGCCGCGGACGATGAGGTCGATCTGCACGCCCGCCTGCGACGCCTCGTAGAGCAGCCGCACCATGAAGCGGTCCACGAGCGAGTTCATCTTCAGGATCATGCGGGCTTCTCGGCCGGCCGCCGCGTTCTCCATCTCGCGGCGGACCAGCGCCTCGAAGCCTTGGCGGATCGAGACCGGAGCGACCAGGAAGCGCTCGTAGGTGTCCTGCTCGGCGTAGCCCGTGAGGTAGTTGAAGAGCTCGCTCGCGTCCTCGCCCATGACCTCGTCGGTGATGAGCAGGTCGAGGTCGGTGTATTGCGTCGCGGTGACCACGTTGTAGTTGCCGGTGCCCAGGTGCAGGTAGCGGCGGATCCGGCCGCCCTCCTTGCGCACGATGAGCGCGATCTTGCTGTGCGTCTTGAGGCCGAGAACGCCGTAGACCACGTGGACGCCGGCTTCCTCCAGCTTGCGCGCCCAGCCGATGTTGCTCTCCTCGTCGAAGCGCGCCTTGAGCTCGACCAGGACCGCGACCTCCTTGCCGTTCTCGGCGGCGTCGAGGAGCGCCTCGACCACCGGGGAGTCGCGACCGACGCGGTAGAGCGTCATCTTGATCGCGAGCACGTCGGGGTCGGCGGCCGCCTGGCGCAGCATCGCGACGAACGGCTGGAACGAGTCGAACGGGCGGTGGAGCAGGATGTCGCGCTCGCGGACGGCGGCGAACATGTCGGGCGGCTGCTCGGGGTCCTCGAAGTCGGGCAGCAGCGCCGGGCGGAACGGCTTGTCCTTGAGGTCGGGGCGGTCGATCTTGTAGAGCTCCATGAGGTTGCTCGCGCCGATGGGCGGCTCGAGCACCAGGATGTCCTCGGGGTCGAGCTTGAGGTTCTCGATGAGGATGTCGCGGATGAACTCGGGCAGGTCGGGCGTGACGGTGACGCGCACCACCGAGCCGAACCGGCGCTTGCGCACGCCCTCCTCGATCGTCTCGAGCAGGTCCTCGGCCTCGATCTCCTGGATGGCGATCTCGGCGTCGCGCGTGACGCGGAACGGGTGCGCCTGCACGACCGTCATCCCCGGGAAGATCGACTCGAGGTGCGCGATGACGACCTCCTCGAGCCAGACGAAGTGGTGCTCGCGCATGTGCGTGGCCTGGTCGGAGTCGGTCGGGCACGCGGGACCGGCGTCGCCGGGCGCGCAGACCTTCACGAAGCGCGGAAGCGCCTGCGGCATCTTCACGCGCGCGAACCGCTCCTCGCCCGCGGGCGTGCGGATGAGGATCGCGAGGTTGAGGCTCAGGTTCGAGATGTGCGGGAACGGCCGCGCCGGGTCGAAGGCGAGCGGCGTGAGCACCGGGAAGACGTTGCTCTCGAAGTAGTCGTCGGCGCAGGCGCGCTGCGCCTCGTCGAGCTCGTGGTAGCGCATGACGTGGATGCCCTCGGCGGCGAGCTCGTCGCGCAGCGCCTTGTAGCAGACGCGGCTGCGCATGATGAGCCGCCGCGCGGTGTCGCGGACCAGCTCGAGCTGCTCGGCGGGGGTGAGGCCGTCCATCGACAGGTCGTGCACGCCCGCCTGCACCTGCTGCTTGAGGCCGGCGATGCGCACCATGTAGAACTCGGCCATGTTCGAGCTGAAGATCGAGAGGAACTTCACGCGCTCGAGCAGCGGGTTGCTCGGGTCCTCGGCCTCTTCGAGGACGCGGACCTGGAAGTCGAGCAAGCTCAGCTCGCGGTTCAGGTAGAACTTGTGCGAGTCGAGATCGATCGGCGGGCGGTCGTCGGTCATGCGGCTCCCTCGTCGGCGGACTCGGCGACCAGCGCCACCGTGCGTCCGAACGTCTCTTCGTACAGGTCCTTCTTCTTTTCCACTCCGTAGAACTCCGCATGCAGTTCTCGGCAGCCTTTCACCGTGAGCGTCGTGGTCTCGCCGTCGTCGGTCGCGACCACCGACTCGATGCGCGCGCCGCGCCCGCGGTCGAGCCCGTCGGCGATGCGCAGGATCGCGGCGAGCTCGCGCACGGTCTTGCGGTCCGCCACGTCGAGCGACGCCCACGAGTCGTGGCTGCGCTTGGGCAGCGACTTGGTGTGGTAGCGCGCGATCGACGCCGACATCGCGAGCTCGCGCTGCGTGAACGCGGGCAGGCTCGCGTGCATGATCAGGTGGTAGGTGTGCTTGTGGTGCCGGTCGTAGGCGATGTAGTAGCCGATGTCGTGCAGCATCGCCGCCGTCTGCAACAACTGCCGAGAACCCTCGTCGAGACTGAGCGGCTCCGCGAGCTGGTCGAAGAGCGAGAGCGCGAGCGCGGTGACCTGCTCGGCGTGCTCGCGGTCGTAGCGGTAGCGCGTGCCCAGGTCGCGGACGGCCTGGCAGTGGTCGGGCCGTGGCGCGATGGCGCCCTCGCTCGCAAGCGTGTCGATGACGATGCCCTCGCGGAATCCGCGCGCGTTGACGAGCAGGCTCGACGCCCCGAACAGCTTCATGACCTCGGCCAGCACGAGCGCACCGGGCAGGATGACGTCGACGCGATCGGCCGGCATGCCGGGCATCTTGAGCCGCTCGGCGGTGTCGCTGTGGCTCAGGATGCCGAGCAACTGCATGACCTCGGCGCGAGCGAGCTCCACGCCGTGCATCGACTCGTAGCGCTTGCCGCGCATGCCCGCGATGACGGCGGCCATGCTGGTGACCGCGCCGCCCGACGCCACGAGCCGAGCAAGCCGCGGGGCGACCGGCTGCACCTCGGCCTTGAGCGTCTTGCGCACGTGCTTCTTGAGCTTCTTGAACGAGGCGTCGTCGATGGGGTCGTTGGCGCCGAACCGCTCGGCGAGCACGCGCACGCCGATGCGCAGCGACACGATGCTCACCGGCTCGTCCCCCACCGCCTGCACGATCTCGACCGAGCCGCCGCCGATGTCCACGATCGCCGAGAACGGCTCGTCCTTGACCTGCGCCTGCGCGCTCAGCCAGACGAGCCGCCCCTCTTCCTCCGCCGAGACGACCTCGACCTCGAGGCCCAGCTCGTCGCGCAGGCGCGCGACCAGCTCGGGGCCGTTGCTCGCGCGGCGCACCGCCTCGGTCGCGACCGCGCGCACCTCGTCGGCGGCGAGCGCCCGGCCGATGCCCAGCATCGCGCGAAGCGCCTCGACCGTCGCGTCCACGGCGGCGGGGTCGAGCGCCCCGGTCGCGCCGAGACCCTGGCCCAGACGCGTCATCTCCTTCTCGTCGTCGATGACGCGGTACGGCCCGCCGACCGGCACCTCGACCACGATCGAGCGCACCGAGTTGGTGCC
>CAZXWK010000073.1:0-6406 GCA_964644675.1 uncultured Eubacteriales bacterium
ACCAAGCACGGCATGGTGAAGAAGACCGCGATCCAGGCGTACGACCGCAGCCGTCGCGATGGCATCATCGCCATCAACCTGCGCGACGACGACGAGCTCATCTCGGTGCGTCGCGTGAAGACGGGCGAGAAGGTCATCATGGTCAGCTCGGCGGGCAAGGCCATCAAGTGGGACGAGTCGGAGGCCCGCCCGATGGGCCGCGACACCATGGGCGTCCGCGGCATGAACATCAAGCCCGGCGAGTCGATGCTGGGCATGGAGATCGCGCCGGAGAGCAGCGAGCTGTTCGTCGTGACCGAGCGCGGCTACGGCAAGCGCACCCCGGTCTCGGAGTATCCGGAGCACCACCGCGGCGGTCAGGGTGTCCGCACCATCCAGGTCACGCCCAAGAAGGGGCCGCTCACGGGTATGAAGATCGTCCAGCCGCAGCACGAGCTCATGCTCATCTCGGAAGAAGGCGTCGTCATTCGCGTGAAGGCCGACGACATCTCGAAGCTCGGCCGTTCGACGCAGGGCGTCAAGGTCATGAACGTGTCCGAGACCGATCGGGTCAGCGCGATCGCCCGGGTGAGCGGCGGCAAGAAGAAGGCGAAGCCGCGCGGTATCGCCGAGGGCCAGACCAACCTGCTCGAGCCGGGTACCGAGCCGACGGCGACCGCGGAGGCCGTCGTCGACGAGGTCGAGGATGACTCCGAGGACTTGATGGCCGAGGAGTTCGAGGACGCGGAGGACGCCGAGGCCACCGAGGCCGAGGAGTAGCACCGACGAAAGGGTCCGGCACCGAACACATGACACCTGACACGAACAATCTCCCGGAGCGCGTCGAGCAACTCGACGCGCTCCTGTTCGACCTCGACGGCACCATCGTGGACACGGTCGACCTGATCATGGCCTCGGCGCGCCACGCCACCGAGGTCGTGCTGGGCGAGGCGCTTCCGGACGAGGTGCTGCTCCACAACATCGGGATTCCGCTCAAGGCGCAGATGGAGGAGTACGCTCCGGGCCGCTCGGACGAGCTGCTCGCCGTGTACCGGGCGCACAACGCCGAGGTCCACGACGACCTGATCTGCGAGTATCCGGGCGTGGAGGAGGCGCTGATCGCGCTCACGTCGCGCGGATACCGCCTGGGCATCGTGACGTCGAAGAGCGTCCCCGTCGCACAGCGCGGAATCGACCGCTTCGACCTGGGCCGGTTCTTCGAGGTGCTGGTCGGCTACGAGGACACCGTGATCCATAAGCCCGAGGCGGAGCCGGTGCTCGAGGCGGCCCGTCGGATGGGGGTCGACCCCGCGCGCTGCCTGTATTGCGGAGACAGCCCGCACGACATGAGCGCGGGGATCGCCGCGGGGTCGCTGACCGCTGCCGCGCTGTGGGGACCGTTTCGCGAGCGCGTCGTCGAACCCGGGCCCGACTTCGCGATCGAGTCGCTCGCGGAACTGGTCGACCTGCTCGGAGGGAACGAAGCGGCATACCGTGCCGGGTGACGGTTGTCGGAGTAGGGGGCGCGGACTATACTGACCGACGGTCGGTCAGTGGCGTTACGGATCGGGTTTCGGAGCCCGGAACGCCTCGAAGAAACGAGCGTGGTCCAAGCGGGTACGTGACCCGCCGTTGTGGAACAATGGAGAGAGTGTCAACCCGACCGTGCGCTAGCCGAGGGTCCGCTTCTTGAAGGAGGGGCACGTGTCCCGCAGAGCCAAGATCATTCTCGCCGTGGTGGCCGTTGTCGTCATCGCAGGCGCCGCCGCGTTCTTCCTGCTGAGGTCGAGGGGTGGCGGTCCCGAGATCAAGACCGCGACCGTCGCCGACACCAACCTGGGAGTGACCGTCTCCGCATCGGGCAAGGTGACCGCCGGCCTGCGTGCCGACGTGTACCCCCCGACCGCAGGCACGCTGACCGACGTGTACGTGAAGGACGGCCAGAAGGTGAACGCGGGCGACAAGCTTGCGCAGATGGACACCGGTCCTCTCGAGATCCAGGTCCAGCAGGCCAAGGCCGGCGTCGCGCAGGCCCAGTCACAGCTCGCGCTGATCAACCTTCAGGCGTCGACGCCGGCTGACGTGAAGGCCGCGAAGGCGGGCGTGAGTGCCGCGCAAGCCCAGTACGATGCCGCGTCTGCTGCCTACGACGCCGCGGTGAACGCCTACGACCTCGCGAAGAACCCGCCACCTCCCATGCCCTCGAATCCGGCGAGCATCGCGCTCGCGGCGCTGGACGTGAAGCAGGCCAACGGCGCCAAGAAGCAGGCCTACGCCGGCGTCATGAGCGCGAAGGCCGCACTCACCAAGGCCCAGAACGGTCAGAAGACCTCGTCGCAGAGGGCCGCCGCGCAGGCCGCGCTCGCTTCGGCGCAGACGGCCTACAGCGTCGCCCTCGCCAACCTGGACGCGGCAACGCTGGTCGCTCCGATCACCGGGACCGTGTTCTTCAATGCCGGAGGCGCTCCGGGCGCGGACGGGGAAACCCCGAAGCCGGCCGTCGGATCGGCCGTCGCACCGCAGGCGCCGCCCTTCTCGGTGGCGGACCTGGGCGCGAGCATCTTCACCGCAGAGGTGGACGAGGCGGACATCGACCGGCTCAAGGAGGGCATGGCGGCCTCCGTGACGCTCGACTCCTTCCCCGGCCAGACGTTCAAGACCGTCGTGGCCAAGATCGACCCCGCGGCGCAGCCGACGGCTACGGGCGGAACCATCTTCCCGGTCGACCTGACGCTCGTCGACACCGGCAAGAACATCCTGATCGGCATGAAGGGCGACGCGACCATCGAGGTCTCCTCGATCCAGAACGCGCTCACGATCCCGGTCGAGGCGCTGTTCAACGAGAATGGCAAGAACTTCGTTTACAAGGTCGAGACGAACAAGCTCGTGAAGACCGACATCACGATCGGCGCGACCACAGACACCGAGGTCGAGGTGCTCGAAGGCCTCAAGGGTGGCGACGTGGTCGCACTTTCCGGTCCCACCCAGTACACGGACGGCATGACGGTTCGCGTACAGAACCAGTAGGTCGCGCGTGGCGCATGATGAGAACCTGCCCGTCACCCCTGACGGTGACGTCCTAGTACCGACGGAACCGGCGACGCCGGTGGCGTCGTGCGCGCCCAACGTCGTCCTCGAGGCGAAGGGCGTGACCAAGCGCTACATCCTTGACGAGGTCGAGGTCGACGCGCTGCGTGGTGTCGATCTCGAGGTCTGTCGTGGCGAGATGCTTGCGATCATGGGGCCTTCGGGCTCCGGCAAGTCGACGCTGATGCACATCGTCGGCCTGCTCGACCATCCCACGAGCGGCACCGTGACCATCGACGGCGAAGACGTCTCGGGCATGGAGCCCAACGCGCTGGCCACCGTGCGCAACAAGCGCATCGGGTTCGTCTTCCAGTCGTTCAACCTGCTGGCGCGCACGACCGCGCAGGCCAACGTCGAGCTGCCGCTCATCTACGCGGGCATCGGCGCGGGTGAGCGATCCCGCCGGGCGAAGGCCGCGCTCGAGCGCGTCGGGCTGGGGAACCGGCTGGGGCACATGCCCAACCAGTTGTCGGGCGGACAGCAGCAGCGAGTAGCGATCGCCCGGGCCCTGATCACCGAGCCGAGCATCGTGCTCGCCGACGAGCCGACGGGCAATCTGGACTCGCGCAGCGGGGTCGAGGTCATGCAGATCCTGCAAGACCTCAACGATCAGGGCATCACGGTCGTCATCGTCACCCACGACGCCCGAGTCGCTCGACACGCCCAGCGCGTCGTCCACATCAGTGACGGCTCAATGGTGCTCAACGAGTACGTCGAGGACCGCATCCGCGCCAGCGCCGAGGTCCTGCAACTCGACGCGGACTCGAAGGCCGGACGCGAGTCCGAGTCGCTCTCGGTCAACACGAGGGGGCACCAGTGAACCTCGTCGAGAGCTTTCGCATCGCGCTTCGCGCGCTGAACGCCAATAAGGTCCGCAGCGCGCTGACCATGCTCGGCGTCATCATCGGCGTCGCCGCCGTCATCCTGCTCGTCTCCATCGGCACCGGCGTGCAGAGTCAGATCACCGGCCAGATCGCGGGGCTTGGCTCGAACCTGCTCTACATCTTCCCCGGCAACATCGAGAGCGGCGGGGGAGGTCCGGGCTCCAACGGCGCGGGGAAGAAGCTCACGCTGGATGACATGGCGTACCTGCAGAACCGGCTGGGTCCGGACAACATCGTGATCCCCGAGCTCGCGGCGGCGGGCGACCTTCGGGCGAGGAACAAGACCATGGCCGCGCAGATCACGGCCTCCGATCAGAACGTGACGCTCGCGGCCCTCGGTGATCTCGAGAGCGGTCGCTGGTTCGGGCGGGGAGAGGTGGTCGGCGCGTCGCGCGTGGCGGTGATCGGCGCATCCGTCCGAGACAAGCTGTACCCGGGCCAGGATCCCTTGGGAGCGGAGATCGACATCAACGGGCAGCCCTTCAAGGTCATCGGCACGCTCAAGAAGCGAGGCGGAGGCTTCGCAGGCGACCAGGACCGCCAGGTCGCCATCCCGCTCTCGACCGCGCAGACGTTGCTGGGCACGCGTGAGGTCTCGGTGCTCCTGGTCCGCGTGGGCAAGGCCGATCAGATCGAGTCGACCAAGGCCCAGGCGCTGCTTGCGTTGCGGCCGCGGTTCGGCGATCAGGTCACGGTCTTCACTCAGGAGCAGACACTCTCGTTCCTCTCGACGATCCTGGGTACCCTGACCGCGATGCTCGCGGGGCTTGCGAGCATCTCACTGCTGGTCGGCGGGATCGGAATCATGAACATCATGCTGGTCAGCGTCTCGGAGCGCACGCGCGAGATCGGCATCCGCAAGGCCGTCGGCGCGCGCACCTACGACATCCTGTCGCAGTTCGTCATCGAGGCCATCGTGCTCTCGGTTGCCGGCGGCACGGTGGGCATCCTCGTGGGAGCAGGCGGTGCCGCGGCGCTCAAGCCGGTTGTCGCGACTCAGGTCACGTGGTGGGCCGTCCTGCTGGCATTCTTCTTCAGTGCGGCGGTCGGCGTCTTCTTCGGCGTGTACCCGGCGTATCGGGCGTCGCGGCTCGACCCCATCGAGGCCCTGCGCTACGAGTAGCGGTTGCCGGCCCGCGCGCGAATCTGCGCAATATCCGCGGCGGTATGGCCGCCGATCGTCGCGACGCCCGTTCTCCGGCGCGTGATTGGCACCTCTCTCGCATTCGCCCGTGCACACGGACCGGCCGAGAAGGGCGGTGGCATGGGCACGCTCGAGATCGTGAAGACCGCGCTGCGGACGCTGGGAGCGAACCGCGTGCGCAGCGCGCTCACGATGCTGGGCGTGGTGGTCGGGGTCGCCGCAGTCATCCTGCTCGTCTCGATCGGGACCGGTGTGAAGGCGAGCGTCTCCGGCCAGCTCGAGGGGCTGGGCTCGAACCTGGTGTTCGTGTTCCCGCAGAGTCTCGACCAGCTCCAAGGTGCGGGACCGGGGGTCTCGGTGACGCGACCGCTCACGGACGCCGACGCGCGGCTTCTCGAGACTCGGCTGGGCGACCGTGCGATCGTGGTCCCCGTCCTTCAGGCGCCCGTGTCTCTGCGTGCTGGCAATCGGAGCTGGCGCTCCCGGGCAGCCGCGGGTAACGCTCGTGGGACCGAGGTCTTCACCGCGACGCTCGAGGCGGGGCGCCACTACACGCATTCCGAGTGGCTCAACGGCGCCCGCGTCGTCGCCCTTGGCTCCGAACCCCGTGACCGGCTCTTCCCCAATCAGGATCCGGTGGGCCGAGCCGTCGACATCGAGGGCCAGCGCTTCACGGTCGTGGGAACCTACGAACCCAAGGGCGGCAGCATCGCGGGCTCCGAGGACAACCAGATCTACATCCCCAGCACTACCGCGCAGCGTCTCCTGGGGATCGACCACCTGTCGCAGATCGTCGTGAAGGCTGTCGATCCGCGAGAGGTCGAGCTGGTCAGGGCGCGCGCCGAACAGGCCCTGCGCCCGCGGTTCGGAAACCAGCTCACCGTCATGACCCAGGCGCAGACGCTCGGCATCGTTTCGTCGCTTCTGGGCACCCTGACCGCGATGCTCGCGGGCATCGCGAGCATCTCACTGCTGGTCGGCGGGATCGGAATCATGAACATCATGCTGGTCAGCGTCACGGAGCGTACGCGCGAGATCGGCGTGCGCAAGGCGGTCGGTGCGCGCACGTCCGACATCCTCCGCCAGTTCGTGATCGAGGCGATGGTACTGTCGGTTCTGGGCGGGGCGGCCGGGATCGTCCTCGGCTGGGTGGGCGCGGTGGCGGTCAGGCCGTGGGTCCCGTCCAGCGTGACGGCGGGGACGATCGCGCTGTCGTTCGCGTTCAGCGCCGCAGTGGGGATGTTCTTCGGGGTCTACCCGGCGTGGAAGGCGTCGCGTCTGGACCCGATCGCCGCGCTTCGCTACGAGTGAC
>CAZXWK010000074.1:0-6050 GCA_964644675.1 uncultured Eubacteriales bacterium
GCGCGAGCATGCGCAACGTGCCCGACATGCCCGACCCGGGCAAGGGCTCGCAGACGTACTACTACACAAACAACCAGACCGCGCGGCTGATGTTCTACCACGACCACTCGTTCGGAATCACGCGGCTGAACGTCTACGCGGGCGAGGCCGCCGGCTATCTCATCCAGGACGACAAAGAGAAGCAGCTGGTCGAGGACAAGGTCATCCCCGCCGAGCAGATTCCGCTGATCATCCAGGACAAGACCTTCGTGGACGCCAGCACGGTCCTCCAGACCGACCCGACGTGGAACTGGGGCACCGGCCCCATCGATCCCAAGACCGGCTACCGCGTACCCAAGACCGGTGATCTCTGGGAGCCGCACGTCTACGTCCCGGCCCAGAACCCGGCGATGCCCGACGGCATCAACCCGACCGGGCGCTGGCACTACGGGCCGTGGTTCTGGCCGCCGGTCCCGGATTCGGCGCTCGGCCATCCGCCGATTCCCAACCCCTGGTACGACCCGGTCAACGCACCGTGGGAGTACTCGCTGATGCCGGCGACTCCCCAGCCGTCGGTGGGCATGGAGCACTACAACGACACGCCTGTCATCAACGGCACCGCGTATCCGGTGCTCAACGTCGACCCCAAGTCCTACCGGTTGAGGATCCTCAATGCGGCCAACGACCGCTTCTGGAACCTGCAGATGTACCAGGCCGAGGGCAGCACTGTGCAGCCGAAGGTCGTCACGCGGATGGGTGGGGCCAACCGGTATGACGTGGCAGTGGCATCGGCTCTCGACGCCTATCCCGGCTGGACCGGCGTGAAGCACGTCGTCCTCGCGAGCGGTGAGGACCGCGCTCAGCCTGACGCCCTGACCGCCGCTGGCCTTGCCGGTGCGCTGGACGCGCCGCTGCTGCTTGTTCCGTACGGCGGACTGAACGCCCAGGTGCAGAACGCGATCTCTCAGATGCCCTCCGGCGTCAGGGTCCACATCGTCGGCGGCACCGGCTCGGTCTCGACCAAGGTCGCAAACCAGTGCCTCGGCATCTCCAAGGTCGCCAGCGTCGACCGCATCGGCGGATCGAACCGCTACGCCGTCGCCGCGAACGTCGCGGCTGCGATGAAGGGCGTGCTCGGCGCGTCGATGCCGAACACGGTGCTCATCACCAACGGCAACCTGCCCAACGCGATGTACGACGCCCTGACCGCCTCGGCCGTCTCGGCGAGAAACCACTTCCCGGTTCTGCTCGTACGCAACGACGGCGTGCCGAGCGAGACCAGGGGCATGCTCGCGGCGCTCAACCTGAGCAACCGCTACATCATCGGCGGTCCCGCGTCCGTCAACACTCGGGTCCAGGGCTCGCTGGGCATCGGCGAAGCGAACCGCATCGCCGGAGCCGACCGCTATGGCACCGCGGCTGCGGTTGCCACGCGCTCCAAGGTCGAGGGCTGGCTCGCGCTCGGCTCCTTCGGCAGCGCGGCGAAGATCCCCGACGCGGCCACCGGTGGCGCGTACATGGGGAAGAAGAACGGCCCGATGCTCTACGTGCGCTCGAACCAGGTGCCCGGTCCCACCACGCAGGTGCTCGTCGCCGCGCGTGACGAGTTCATGGCGGGCACCGTGTTCGGTGGCCAGAAGAGCGTCACCGAGCCCGTGCGTCTCGAGCTCCAGGCTCTCATACAGTCCGGCCCGAACACCCTGAGCCAGACTGAGGTCAAGATGGTGCCGGCGCAGCCCACCGCAGGCTTCCCGGACACGTGGCCGACCGATGGCCGCGAGGGTGGCGCGCCGGATCCTGCGACTGTCGGCCCCGAGTGGGTCCAGATCGGCACCGAGGGTGGCTTCCTGCCCAAGCCGGCGATCATCCCGAACCAGCCGATCACGTGGAACATGGACCAGACGATGTTCAACTTCGGCAACGTCCAGGACCACAGCCTCCTGCTGGGACCTGCCGAGCGCGCCGACGTGATCGTCGACTTCTCCAAGTACGCGGGAAAGACGCTGATCCTGTACAACGATGCACCGGCCGCGTTCCCGGCTCTCGATCCCAGGCTCGACTACTTCACCGGCGACACGGACAAGACGGCCACCGGTGGCACCAAGACGACGCAGCCCGGCTACGGCCCGAACATCCGCACCATCATGCAGATCAAGGTCGCGGGCAAGGCGCCGGCTGCTCCCTTCGACCTGAACAAGCTGAATGCGGCGTTCACGTCGACCGCCACCACCAAGGGCGTGTTCGCGGCCACGCAGGACCCGATCATCATCCCTGACTCGCGCTACGACTCGGTCTACGCCACGACGTTCCCGGCTGACCAGTACGTTCGCATCTACGAGACCACGCACACGTTCGAGACGATGGACGTCACGACGCAGCCGAGCCTGCCTGAGTACAGCAGCCGCACGGTGACGATGGGCCTCGAGCCCAAGGCCATCCAGGACGAGACGAGCGAGGTCTGGGACTACGAGTACGGTCGCATGAGCGGCAAGCTTGGCCTTGAGATGCCTCGCACTAACGCGACCAACGCGAACTTCGTCCTGTACAGCTTCATCGATCCCGCCACTGAGAACCTGCAGGACTCGTTCACGCCGCTCTCACCGGTGGGCGAGGACGGCACGCAGATCTGGAAGATCACCCACAACGGCGTCGACACCCACCCCATCCACTTCCACCTGTTCAACGTGCAGCTCATCAACCGCGTCGGGTGGGACGGGTTCATCCGGCCGCCGGACGACAACGAGCTCGGCTGGAAGGAGACGGTGCGCGTCAGTCCGCTCGAGGACACGATCGTCGCTCTCAAGCCGGTCGCGGCGAAGATCCCGTTCGGTGTCCCGGACAGCGTTCGTCCGCTCAACCCCGCGCGGCCGATCGGCGACACGATGGGCTTCTCGAACATCGATCCGTTGACGGGCCAGCCGGTGGTCACGCCGGTCACCAACGAGATGACCGACTTCGGCTGGGAGTACGTGTGGCACTGCCACGTCCTCAGCCACGAGGAGATGGACATGATGCGGCCGATCACGGTCGCGGTGAACACCGTCGCTCCGGCAGCATCCACGCTGGGCGCGAGCGGGACTCCAGGCTCCAACATCAGCCTCACGTGGGACGATCCGACACCGGGCAGCAGCCCGATGACGCTCGGCAACATGTCGAACGAGATCGGCTACCGGGTCGAACGCGCCGACGGGACCGTCGGGCCGTTCACGTTCGGCACGGTCGGCAACGCGCTCGCCAACAAGACGTCGTTCGTTGACGATACGACCGTGGCGGGACAGAGCTATACCTACCGGGTGGTCGCGTACAGCGCCGGCGGCGAGACGCCGTCGAACGAGGTGCAGGTCACGCCGTAGCCCACACGGGCACGTACGAAGCACTGACGCCGGAAGGGGCGGGTCCAAATGGACCCGCCCCTTCCTCTCGTGCTCGGCATCGACGTCCCGATCGGCGTTCTTCGGTCTATGCCGCCGCCTCGTCGACGATGGCCCGGATCTGCGTCTCGACCTCTCCGGCGATCTCGTCGATCCCGGCCTCCGGGAAGAAGGCGCCGATCAGCGAAGGGCGCATGGTAGCGATGAACACCTCTCCCGAGCGCTCGTACACCATCACCGGGCAGGGGAGCATGAGCCCGATGTTGATGTCGGCCGCCAGCACCTGGCTTGCGTGCTTCGCGTTGCACATCTCGATGATCGTGACGGGCTCGCGCTCGAAGCCCTTCTCGGCGAGCGTCGCGGCGACGTCGTGTACGAACTGTACGCGGTAACCGTGGTCGGAAGCCGCCGCCTGCACGGAGGCGATCGCCTCTAGGTACGAATGGCGGGTAGGTACTGTGTAGTCGATCCGGGGCATCTCGGCCGAGTGGCCGTCGGGTGCGGGCATCTTAAGTCTCCTTCATTGACATACAGATACCCTAAGGGGTATCGTTCCAAGTCGTACGATAATACCCCACGGGGCATCGCGTCCAGAGGCGCGTCCTGCCGGGAACGCGCGAACGGAAGGAAAGCGGGAAATGGCCAAGGTCAGTCAGCAGATAGAGACCGCGCTCGAAGGGATCGTCGGGGAGGACCGCGTCCGATCCGATCGTCGCGAGCGCAAGATGTACTCGTTCGACATCGGGGCGATGCCCAAGCTGGTGAAGCCGTTCGTGCCTGCGGGCCTTGCGGGGGCGGTCGTGCGGCCTAAGAACGAGGAACAGCTCGTCGAGCTCGTGAAGTATGCGAACCGCACGGGTATCAAGCTCGTCCCGCGCGCGTGGGCGACGTCCGGCTACGGTGGCGTCCTGCCGCCGGAAGGCGCGATCGTCGTGGACCTCGCCGGCTGGCAGAAGGTCTTGAAGGTCGACGCCGAGAACCACCTTGTCCGTGTCCAGGCGTCAGCCATCTGGGAGAACATCGACCGCGAGATCGGCAAGGAGGGTCTCGCGCTGCGCATGTACCCCTCTTCGTATCCGAGCTCTTCGGCGGCCGGCTGGCTCGCCCAGGGCGGCAGCGGCTTCGGGAGCTACGAGTACGGCACCTTCAAGGAGAACGTCACCGCCGCGCGCGTCGTCCTCGCCGACGGTGAGGTTCGCGAGTTCACCGGCGACGAACTCCTCACCTACGTCGCGGACGCCGAAGGCATCACCGGCATCATCACCGAGGTCGAGTTCCGGGTGCGTCCGTTCGAGGCCGAGGTCCACCGCCTCGTCTCGTTCACGGACGCGGCGCCGTTCGTGAAGTTCCTCGCGGGAATCTCGGCGAACAAGCTGCCCATCTGGTCGATCACCTCGCTCAACCCGGAGTCGAGCAAGCTCAAGAAGCAGCTGCCCCACCGCCACGGGCACCCCTACGAGATGGCGCACGAGCACTTCGAGCCCGAGATCCCCGTGAGCTACCTCGCTGTCATCGCCTACCCCGAGTCGCGCCGCGGCGAGATCGACGCCACCCTCGAGCGCCTGGCCGCCGAGAACAGCGGCACCGAGCTCTCCGCCGAGGCCGCCGAGCACGAGTGGGAGCAGCGCTTCGCGCCCATGCGCCTCAAGCGCCTCGGCCCGTCGATCGTCCCGACCGAGGTCGTCGTGCCGCTCTCGGAGTTCGGCGCCGTCCTCGCCGAGATCGACGAGAAGATCAAGCAGCCGTTCATCCTCGAGGCCATGGTCGGAAAGGGCGACAAGGTCGTCATGCTCGGCTTCATCCCGCACGACGAGCGCTCGTTCAACTTCAACCTCGCGTTCGCCCTGTCGCTCTCGGTCATCAAGATCGCGAAGGCGCACGGCGGCGCGGCGTACTCGACCGGCCTGTACTTCCGCCGCGAGGCCGACAGCGTGCTGGGTGCCGAGAAGGTCGCCAAGTTGCGCGCGTTCAAGGCCAAGCACGACCCCAAGGACATCCTCAACCCCGGCAAGGTGACGGGGAAGGGCGGCATGCTCGACTTCATCATGGGTTCGGCGGGGACGTTCGAGGGCATCGTCCGCCCCATCGCGAACGCGGCCAAGCCGCCGGCGGGCCCGGGCGACCTGTCCAAGGACGTGAACGGCATCCCTGGTGACGTCGCGTTCATGGCCTACGCGTGCGCGCGGTGCGGCTACTGCGTGCCGACGTGCGAGCAGTACTCCGGCCGCGGCTGGGAGAGCCAGTCGCCGCGCGGCAAGTACGCCTACATCCGTGAGGTCATGGAAGGTCGCGAGAAGTGGGATCGCAAGGCGATCGACACCATGCTCGTCTGCACCACGTGTGAGGTGTGCAACACCCGCTGCCAGCTTCAGCTCCCCATCGAGCACAACTGGATGGAGATGCGCGGCAAGCTGATCAACGAGGAGAAGCGCGGGACCTTCCCGCCGTTCGAGATGATGGCCGCCTCGCTGCGCGGCGAGAACGACATCTGGGCCGGCAAGGCCGAGAACCGCGATGCATGGGTGCCCGCCGAAGTCGCCGAGAAGCTCGAGGAGAAGGCCGACGTCCTCTACTTCGCCGGCTGTACCGCGAGCTTCGTCGAGACCGACATCGCCGAGGCCTCGCTGCGCCTGCTGCAGGACTCGGGCGTCAAGGTCGCCTACATGGGCAAGGACGAGGCGTGCTGCGGTATCCCGATGA
>CAZXWK010000075.1:0-5714 GCA_964644675.1 uncultured Eubacteriales bacterium
TGTTCGCGTGCTCGGGCACGGGCGTCATGGAGTCCGCGATCGTGAACTGCTTCTCCGCCGGCGACACGGTCATCGTGTGCCGCAACGGCAAGTTCGGCGACCGTCAGAAGAACATCTGCGAGACGTACGGCGTCAACGTCATCGACCTCGCCTACGAGTGGACCGAGGTCGTGAAGCCGACCGACGTGGCGGCCGCCCTCGCCGAGAACCCCGGCGTGCGCGGCGTCATCGTCACGCAGTCCGAGACCTCGAGCGGCGTGCTCAACGACGTGAAGGCGATCGGCGAGATCGTGAAGGGCTACGACGAGTGCGTGCTCATCGTCGACTCGATCACGGGCATCGGCGCCGTCGAGTGCGACACCGACGAGTGGGGCCTCGACGTCGTCATGACGGGCTCGCAGAAGGGGCTCATGCTCCCGCCGGGCCTGGCCGCGTGCACCGTCTCGGCCAAGGCGTGGAAGGCCTACGAGCGCTCGACGCTGCCCAAGTTCTACTTCGACTGGATGAAGTACAAGAAGAACGTCGAGAAGGACACGACGCCGTTCACCCCGGCCGTCACGCTCGTCCTGGGCCTCAACGAGTCGCTCAAGATGATGCGCGAAGAGGGCATCGACAACGTCATCGCGCGCCACAGCCGCCTCGCCGAGGCCACGCGCCGCGGGTGCGAGGCGCTCGGCCTCAAGCTGTTCGCGCCGCCGGAGGGCCGCGGTAGCGCCGTGACGCCGGTCTGGGTCCCCGAGGGCGTCGACGGCAAGGCGATCGTCAAGATCCTCAAGGACAAGCACGGCATCACCATCGCCGGTGGCCAGGACGACTACGCGGGCCGCATCTTCCGCATCGGCCACCTGGGCTACTTCGGCAACTTCGACATCATCACCACGCTCGCGGCGCTCGAGATGACGCTCGCCGAGCTGGGCTACGAGTTCGAGCGCGGCGCCGGCATCGTCGCCGCCGAATCCGTCTTCATGGAAGGGTAGGGGAGCATGAAGGTACTGGTCGCCGAGCAGATCGCCGCTTCCGGCGTCGAGCTGCTCAAAGAGAAGTTCGAGGTCGACGTCAAGACGGACCTGACCCCCGAGGAGCTCGTCGCCGAGATTCCCGCGTACGACGCGCTCATCGTGCGCTCGGCCACGCAGGCCACGCGCGAGGTCATCCAGGCCGGCGTGAACCTCAAGATCATTGGCCGCGCGGGCGTCGGCGTGGACAACGTCGACGTGGACGCGGCCACTGAGCGCGGCATCATCGTCTGCAACGCCCCGACCTCCAACATCATCTCCGCCGCCGAGCAGACCATGGCGCTCATGCTGGCCGTCGCGCGCAAGACGCCGCAGGCCAACCAGTCCATGCACGCCGGCAAGTGGGAGCGCTCCAAGTTCACCGGCGCCGAGCTCTACGAGAAGACGCTCGCCGTCATCGGCCTCGGCCGCATCGGATCGCTCGTCGCCGAGCGGGCCCGCGGCTTCGGCATGAAGCTCATCGGCTACGACCCCTACACCTCCGAGGAGCGTGCCGCCAAGATGGGCGTCACCCTCTACGAGACCGTGGACGAGCTGCTCCCGCTCGCGGACTTCATCACGGTGCACCTGCCCAAGACCAAGGACACCATCGGCATGTTCGGTGCCGAGCAGTTCGCGAAGATGAAGGACGGCGTGCGCGTCATCAACACCGCACGCGGCGGCATCTACCAGGTTCCGGCGCTCGCTGACGCCGTCCGAAGCGGCAAGGTCGCCGGCGCCGGCATCGACGTCTTCGAGGTCGAGCCGTGCACCGACTCGCCGCTCGTGGAGTTCGACAACGTCATCCTCACGCCGCACCTGGGTGCGTCCACGGCCGAGGCGCAGGACCGCGCCGGCGAGCAGATCGCCGAGTACGTCCTGCTCGGCCTCGAGGGTCGTATGGTCCCGACCGCCGTCAACGTCGCGCCGGTGCCGCCCGAGGTCATGGAGAAGGTCGGCCCCTACATCGACCTCACGCAGGACATGGGCACCATGCTCGCGCAGCTTGCCACCGGCGGCGTCGAGACCCTCGACGTCATGACGATCGGCGCGCTCGCGGACGACGACACGCGCATCCTGCGCACCGCCGCGATCAAGGGCCTGCTCACTCGCGCGAGCGACGAGGGCGTCAACTTCGTCAACGCCGAGTATCTCGCTGAGCAGCGTGGCATCCAGGTCACCGAGACCAAGCGCGCCGAGACCCACGACTTCGTGTCGATGGTCGTGCTGCGCGCGACCACGCCGCACGGCCCGGTCGAGATCGGCTCCGCGCTCATCGGCAAGAAGGACGAGCCGCGCATCGTCTCGCTCTTCGGCTACGACCTGGACATGGCTCCCGCCAAGAACATGGCGTTCTTCGTCTACCCCGACCGTCCCGGCATGATCGGCAAGGTCGGCACGATCCTGGGCAACGAGGGGATCAACATCGGTTCGATGCAGGTCGGGCGCAACGAGGCCGGCGGTCAGGCGCTCATGGCGATCACCGTCGATGCGGCGCTCGCCGCCGAGACGCTCGACCAGATCACGGCTGCCGCCGCCATGGACAACGCGTGGTACGTCGAGCTGTAGGCACTGCGGCGGTTCGGCGCCTTCTATGTCGCCGAACCGCCTGACGCGACCGAGCGGCCCCAGCCCCTGATGGGCTGGGGCCGCTCGCGTTCGGAGCGGTGAGCTTGGCCGTCGCGCCGCGCCGAGCGGCCGCGGCCGCAGTCGCAGCGTGCCCTGTTGTGTTGATTGTGTGGAGCCGCCCAATTGCGCGTATTCCTCGAAGGGTTCGTCACCCGCGGCGCGAATCTGGTAGAGGGGCCACGGCCTCAGGCAACCAGTGCGCGAAGAATCACACAGGAGGACCGCAATGAGCAACGCTGCGCCGAGTTACCAGCCGTTCGATGAGCCGCCTGAGGCTGATCCAGTTCCCGCGAAGGCTCCGCTGCTTGCGGACCCCGTCGTGCGAGTCATGGTGTTCGTCTCGCTCGGAGCGCTGATCCTCTTCCTCGCCACCGTGCTGGGAGTCGTCGCGACCGGATCGCTCGAGGAGTCCGCGCCCCGGTCCGCCGCCGAGCGGCAGATCCTGCTCGCGCAGGCCGAGGGCACGGTTGGCGAGGCATCGGCCCCCTACATCAACGCGCTTGTGGCCGCAGGGAACCTGACCGCCGCGCGCGTCGCTCTCGGGCAGGCCCGCGCGAGCGTAGCCGCGAGCGCGCCGGTCTCCGATCTCGACCTCGCGGAGGCGCGGCTCGCGAGCGCGGACAAGAAGTACGAAGACGCGATAGCGTTCGCGGATAAGGCGATGCAGGGGTACCAGGCCGAGGCCGACGCCCTCACCGCGAAGAGCGCTGAATCTTCGAGCTCCGAGAAACAGACCTTCGGTCCGAGTCGCGACTACTACAACGCCGCACTCGTGAAGGCGTACGCGCTGGTGGAGCTCCGCCGCTTCGACGAGGCGGTCAAGGCGTTCGACATCTACATCGACAAGACCCCGACCGCATCAGATGTCCTCATCGATCGCGGGAACGCCAAGATCGAGCTGAAGGACAACGCCGGTGCCGAGAAGGACTTCCGGGCCGCGCTGAGATTCGTTCCGTATGACTCAGAAGCAAAAGAGGGCCTGAAGAGGATAGGAGTCGCGCAATGAGCGACGCATCGCCGGTGCCGCCCACCGATAGTCCCGCCGGAACCGTGAAGCACTCGCGAGCGCGTCGCGCGATGGCGTTCTTGATGATCATTCTGTTCCTGCTGCTCGGACTCTCGTCATACCTCCTGTACAACGCGATGCACGCTCCGACGACCAAGAGCGCGGACGGGCAGCCGATCGACACGGCCGGCGTGGAGTGGGTCCGGTCGATCTACGGTACGTCGGATCGACGTGAGGATCTCTTCGGTCAGACCCAGGGCGCGACTCCGGGGGATGACGGCACCATCTGGGTGACGGATGTGAAGAACCGCAGCAGCGTCACTCGGTTCGCACCAGACGGGAGCTATCTGGGGGCGCTCGAGTCGGCCGTCGCTTCTGATCCGATCAGCATGCCTTCCCGCGTAGCCGTCGGCCCCGACGGGCGCGTGTACATCTGCGAGACCCCATCCGACCGAATCCACGTGCTGAACCTCGATGGTACTGACGGCGGATCGTTCAGCGTGCCACAGCCCGTGTCGGTAGCCGTGAGCGAGGACAGAATCGCCGTCGGCGCCGTTTCGGGGTTCGCGGTCCTCGACAAGAACGGCAAGATCCTTGGCGTCAACGGCACCCGCGGGAAGGGACCTGACCAGTTCGACTACGTGCACGGAATCGCGTTCGGCCCGGACGGCAGCATCTACGTCGCGGACTCCTACAACAACCGATTGAGCGCCTACGAGCCCAACGGCAAACGACGCTGGATGATTCGGACGGGTGCTCCCGCGAACTCCGCCGAGATGACGAACAACATGCTGACCTCCAAGGTGCCGAGCGATACCGTTCTGAAGGGCTCCGATGTCCTGCAGCTGCCGCTCGGATTGACCGTGGATGGCGCGGGCAGGGTCGTCGTGGTCGACATGTACGAGTGCGCGTTGGCCGTCTTTGACCCCAAGGACGGGTCATTCATCGGGAAGTACGGCGACGTCGGCGCGGAGGACGGCCAGTTCTTCTATCCGGTGAGCGTGGGCTACGACTCGACCAGGGACTGGTTCACCGTGGCCGACGCGTTCAACCGTCGGGTGCAGATCGTGCGCATTCCCGGTTCGAGCCGTGGCGTCGGCGGCGCGACGGCAGCCGTCGGTCGGGCGCTCGCGGGTCCGCAGCGGGCGTGTCTCCTTCCGCTGCTCCTCCTGCTCATCGCCACCGTGGCTTTCGTGATCAGTTGGTTCGTGCGCCGAAAGCGCGCGTTGAACGAGCCGGAGACTCAGACCCCCGATGCAGCCTCGACCGAGTAGCGTCGTGGCATACAGACTAATTAATTAAAGGGGACCCGGGAGTTTGCCTCGAAGGTAGCCATGCGGACGACTGTAGTCGGCGCGGTGTCCTCTCCTCTGGCTCCGTGTACCGGTCCTGGTCGTCCAGCAACAGAAACCGGCGCCCGCAGAAGTGGCGGGCTGAATCTACAAATCGGGTTGATCGACGCGTGGGGGTACGCGCCGAGAGACCCCAGAGTCCTCGCGGAGGGGAGGGCTGTCTGCCAGCGGGACACACAAACCACTTCAAGGGGGATTCATGAAGCGAATAGTACTCGTAGTCGTCCTCGCGCTCGTGCTCGTCTTCGCGTTCGCGATGAGCGCGTCTGCGACGACAGGCAAGTTCTTCGCCAACTCCACCAGCTACTACCAGTGGAACAAGCCGGCGGTGATACCTCCGGGTACCGGCTCTCCGGCCGGCCTGTTCAACGTCGGCGACAACCCCACTAACCCGGGCGCGCACGCCAACTACCTGGCCACGACCGCCAAGTGCGGCATGTGCCACTCCGTCCACCGTGCTGCGGGCGCAGGCACCAAGCTCCTGCCGACCGCTGACGCCACTTGCGCGGGCTGCCACACCGGCGGGACCGCCATCACGGCCAAGACCATCACGTGGACTCCGTACGACGTCAACTGGGTGCCCGAGGTCGATTCGGCCAACCCGCTGTATCCGGTCGGTGGCGCAGCGTGGATGGCCGCGACTCCGAGCCAGCGTAACGCCGCGATCACGGCCGCATCCAAGGCCGCTGCGGGCGGCGCCGCGAACGGCGGCGGCCCCCACAACGACAGCGC
>CAZXWK010000076.1:0-5530 GCA_964644675.1 uncultured Eubacteriales bacterium
GAGCTCATCGGGAACAACCGCAAGATGCTCGAGGACATCCAGTGGCGCACGCGCCGCATGGAGCTCGAAGCCGAGACCGGCCGTACGGAGAAGGACCGGTAGCGTGGGAGACGCGCTTCCCAGGGTGGGGATCATCGGCCCGATCCTCCCGTTTCGCGGCGGCATCGCGCAGCACACGACGATGCTCCTGCGCGCCTTCCGGGGTAGGGCCGAGGTGCTGGCGATCTCTTTCACCCGGCAGTACCCCAAGGCGCTCTTCCCGGGTGAGAGCGACCGCGACCCGGCGTTCGCGGATCACGTCGAGCCCCACACAGAGTACGCGATCGACTCGGTGAACCCCTTGTCGTGGCGCGCGGCCGTCAAGCGGATGGTGGCGTGGCGGCCGGACGTGGTCGTCATGCCGTGGTGGCAGGTCTACTGGGCGCCGAGCTTCTCCTACGTCGCCCGCCGGCTGCGCCGCGCGGGGATCCCGGTTGTGTTCCTGTGCCACAACGTCACCGAGCACGAGGCGGCCGCGTGGAAGCGCGCGCTCACCCGCCGAGCGCTCTCGCGGGCGAGCGGCTACGTCGTGCAGACCCGGCTCGACGCCGAGCACCTCGAGGAGCTCGTTCCCGGCGCGGCGCCGGTCCTGCACCTGCATCCGGCCTACGACCAGTTCCCGCAAGCGCGCGGGGCGCTTCCGCGCGAACACGCCCTCGAGCTGCTGTTCTTCGGATTCGTACGCCCCTACAAGGGCCTCGACCTGCTGATCGAGGCGATCGCGCTGCTCCCGGCCGACCTCGACGTGCGGCTCACCGTCGCCGGCGAGTTCTGGCACGGCCCGGAGCAGACGATGGAGCGGATGGCCCAGCTCGGCATCTCCGAGAAGGTCGAGCTCGTGAACCGCTACCTCACCGAGGAAGAGGTCGCCGAGTACTTCGCCCGCGCCGACGCCGTGGTGCTGCCGTACCGGAGCGCGACGGGGAGCGGCGTGGTCGCGATCGCCCACCACTACGAGAAGCCGGTGATCGTCACGCGCGTGGGAGGGCTTCCCGACGTCGTCGAGGACGGCGTCACCGGCTTCGTGGTCGACCCCGAGTCGCCGGCGGCGCTCGCTGCCGCGATCGAAGCGCTCGCGGAGAGCGACCTCGGGTGCATGGTGGAGGCCGTGCGGGAGTTCAAGGCGACCGAGCTGACTTGGGAAGGGCTCGCCGACGCCGTGCTCGCGGCTGGGGGTGTGTCGTGACGACGAGCCGCGCGCTGGTCACGGGCGCCACGGGATTCGTGGGATCGCGGCTGGTCTCGGCGCTGCTCGAGTCCGGCGTTGCGTGCCGCTGCCTGGTGCGCTCGGAGGAGCGCGCCGCCGCGCTGCCCGTCCACTCGCTGCTGACCCACGTGGTGGGCGACCTCACCGTCCCCGCTACGCTCGAGGGCGTGGGCGAGGGCTGCGACGTCGTCTACCACCTCGCCGCCGAGGGCCACGTTTCCGCGCAGTCCCAGGAGGCGTTCCGCCGCTTCGTAGAGGTCAACGTCGATGGCACGGAGGCGCTGGTCCGTTCGGTCGCCCGCTCGGGCGGGGTGGAGCGGTTCGTGCACTTCAGCTCGACCGCGGCTATGGGGCTCATCAAGAAGCCGGTCGTGGACGAGGAAGACGAGCCGCGGCCGGCGACGCCGTACCAGCTCTCGAAGCGCCGGAGTGAGCTCGCCGCGCTCGAGGTCGGACGCGAGACGGGGGTGACCGTGCTGGTGCTCCGCCCGTGCATGATCTTCGGGGTGGGCGGCACCGGCGAGTTCTTCAAGATGGCCGACCTGATGCGGCGGGGGAGGTTCCCCAAGGTCGGACGCGGGCGTAACCTCACGCCGCTCGTGCACGTCGACGACGTCGTGCGGGCGGCGCTGCTCGCGGGGACCCGTGGCGCGCCGTTCGAGACCTACCTCGTCGCCTCGTCGCGCTCGCCCGCGCTCGACGAGTTGCGCGAATGGATCATGGAGGGTTGGGGGGAGACGGCGGCATACCCCTACGTCCCGGTCTGGTTCATGTACTCGGCCGCGTGGGCGTTCGAGCTGCTCGGCAAGGTCACGGGCAAGGCGCCGATCGCCACGCGCCGCAACATCGCCAACACGGTCTACGACCGCGTGTTCTCAATCGAGAAGGCGCGCCGGGAGCTGGGATACGAGCCGTCTGTGGACCTGCACGACGGCTGCGTCGAGACGGTCCGCTGGTTCAAGGAGCAAGGACTATGAGCGCCGAGCGCCGCGAACCCGGCTCGCCGCCGGTGACCGTGTTCAGCCGCCGGGTCGACCCCGACGGCGACGCGACGCCGGTCCTCGGCGACCTCGTCGACGCGCTGGGCGGGTTCGCGGGGCGGTTCTCGGCGGGTGCGACGGTGCTCATCAAGCCCAACTTCGTCGCGCCGTTCCCTGCGGCGACCACCGACCTTGCGCTCGTCGCGGCGGTCGCGGAAGCGATACGCGCGGCCGGGGGAGTGCCGGTCGTCGGCGAGTCGAGCGGCTACGAGTTCGCGTCGGAGTCCACCCACGCCGTGCTGGGCGTGGGGCCGTATCTCGCCGAGCGCGACATCAGGTTCGTCAACCTGGACGAGTACCCCTACGACGAGGTCGTGCTCGAGGCGAGCGGCCAGCGCGTCGAGCTCACCCGGCTCGCCCTCGAGGCCGAACTCGTGGTGAACATGGCGGTGCTAAAGGGCCACACGATCACCAAGGTGACCGGCGCCGTGAAGAACACCTTCGGGCTGCTGTCCCGCGAGAGTCGCCGCCGGCTGCACGTGAGCGGGCTGCACGAGGGCATCGCGGCCGTCTCGCGCCAGTTCCCATCGGCGCTGCACTTTGCCGACGCCCGCAATCTGCTCGTGCGCGCGGTCTTCTCGGACGTGCGGCCGCTCGGCTTCTTCCTTGCCGCCGACGACCCGTTCGCGCTCGATCACTTCGGCGCCAAGCTGCTGGGACTCGACGCCGACTCGGTGGCCCACCTCACCGGCGTCCCCGACTACGTCGTCGACGGCGCGCTTCCCGAGGGCGCCGAGCGCGAGCTCTCCCGCCGAGACGCCCCGCGCGACCGCCTGCACCGCGCGATGTACTCGGCGTTCTACCTGGTCGACGAGGTCAAGAGCCGCACCGTGGGCGGAGACTCGATCATCCCGCACCTGCACTGGAGCCTGGGCGTCCATCCGGAGCTCGGCACGCTCTCCGACGAGGAGCTCGCGCGGCTCGCAGCGCTCTGCCCCGTCGGCGCGATCGACGTCGCGACCCGGCGCATCGTCGCCGAGAAGTGCATGCCGGTCAGGTGCATGGCGTGCCTGCGCGCCGCGAGCGAGCCCGGCGCGGTGAAGCTGAAGGGTCTCAACCCGCCCAAGACGCCGGCCGCCGGCGACGAACGGGCGAGCGAGTGATGCGCCCGCTCCCCGGCAAGCTCGCCGAGATACCCGCAGAGGTCCCGGGGCTTTGGCAGACGCTCGAGCAGCGCTTCGCTGTGCTGGGGCGCGCGCCGCGCGTCGTCATCCACGGCGGCTACGGCAAGAACAACCTGGGGGACGACGCGCTGCTCGACGTGATCCGCGGTCGCGTCCTGCGGGCGTTCCCGTCGGCGCAGGTCCACGTCGTCTGCCACGGCCCGCAGCGCGTGCTCGACCGCTACCGCGGCGACCCGGCCGGGCCGCTCACCGTGTCCCACTTCCGCAGCTTCGCGACGCTGCGGGCCGCCGTGCGCAGCGACCTCTACGTCATCGGCGGCGGCGGCATCGTCAACCGCATCAACGCCTACTCGGGCCGCATGGCGCTCAAGTGGCTCGACCCCAAGGGCAAGTTCCAGTTCCTTGCGGCGCTGCTGGCGGGCTGGACGGGCGCGTTCACGCTCTACTACGGGATCGGCGCCGAGAGCTTCCCGGACCCGGTCGTGCGCGGCCTGACGCGCTTCGCGCTCAAGCGCGCGAGCGTGGTCTCGGCCCGCGACCCGCTCACGATCGAGAACCTGCGCGGACTGGGCGTGACCCGCGAGATCGTGCAGGTCCTCGACCCGGCGACGTCGCTCGAGCCCGCCGAGCCGGCCGCCGCGGACGCGCTGCTGCGCGTGGCCGGCGCCTTGCCGCGGTCCTCGCGCGTGCGGCCGCTCGTGGGGCTCAACTTCCGCTGGGTGGGGGATCCCGCGGTCGACAACGACCGCACGCTCGAAGAGGCCGCGCGGCTGGCTCGCCACCTGCACGACGAGCGCGGCTGCGACGTGCTCTTCCTGCCCATCAGCCAGCACCCCGACAGGCACCTCGAGGACGACCTCGACTTCGGCCGGCGCCTGCGCGAGGGGCTGGGTGACCCGGGCTGGTTCTCGCTCCTGGAGACGTATCCCGACCCCGCTGCGTACATGGCACTGCTCGGCGCGTGCGACGCGCTGGTGCTCTCGAGGCTGCATGCGGTCATCCTCGGGACGATGATGGGGGTGCCGCTCGGGGTCGTGAGCTACGACGACAAGGTCGCCGAGTTCGTGAAGCTGTCAGGACAAGAGGAGCGGATGATCGAGCTGTCGGACTTCACCCTCGAGCGGCTCTCGCCGATCCTCGACGACGTGCTGGAGGGTGCGGCGCCGTGAGCAGTCCTCGCATCCTGCTCTGGAAGAACAAGATCTGGGAGGCGTCCGGATCGAATCTGGGCGACCTCGCGATCATCACGGCCACCGTCGATGCGATCCGCCGCGAGATCCCGGACGCGCAGATCGTGATCCTCTCGGACGACCCCGCCCACACCGAGTCGCTCTACGAGAGCGTGACCGCGCGCCGCTTCGGCCTGCGCGCCTACGTGCGCGAGATCCGCACCGCCGACCTCGTCGTTCTGGGTGGCGGCACGCTCTTCACTGACGCGACCTCGATGGCAGTGCTCGTCAACACTTCGGCGGCGTTCCTCGCGCGCTGGTTCCGCACGCCCGTCGCGCTCTACGGCGTCGCGAGCGGCTTCATGCGCGCGACCAGCCGCGCGCTCGTGCGCGGCGCGCTGAAACGCACGACGCTCGCGTTCCTGCGCGACCCCGAGAGCGTCGCCGAGCTCGCCCCGCTCGCGCCCGCGGGTCTCGCGCTCGAAGCCACCGGCGACGTCGCGTTCTCGCTGCGCGCGCCGCAGCCCGCGCCCGAGCGCGTCAACCGCGTCATCATCGCTCCCCGGCGGGTCTTCCACTACGGCAACACGGTCCTGCCGTTCGCGCTGCGCAAGCGGCTCGGCCTGCTGCCCGCCGGCTACGGCGAGAAGCTCGACCGCTTCAAGTCGCTGCTGGCCGAGGTCGCGGACCACCTCGTCGAAGCGCATGGCTGCGAGGTCGTCTTCCTGCCCATGTACTCGGCGATCGGACCCGCGGAGGGAACCACCGGCTACCTGAAGAAGGAGTTCTCCTCCCGAGACGACCAGGTCTGCCGCGACGTGCTCGAGCGCATGGCGCGCAAGGACTCGGCGAGCATCTTCGTCTCCGACCGCCCCCGGGAGGTCCTCGCCCTCATCGCCGGCTCGCGCATGCTGGTGGGCGTCCCGCTGCACTCGCTCATCCTCGCCCACG
>CAZXWK010000077.1:0-5387 GCA_964644675.1 uncultured Eubacteriales bacterium
GGCGAGCCGAGCTTGTCCACGACCCGGAAGGTGTCGTGTGCGTGGCCGCTGAACGTCAGCACCGAAAGCGACCGCACGCGCAGCCCGTAGCGCGACAGCATCGAGGTCACGTCGTAGAGCAGGCCGGGCCGGTCGGGAGCGACCACGTTGACGCCCGTCGTGAGCGAGCTGTCGGTGTTGGTGGTGATCTCGGGCTCGGTGTGGTGCTCGGGCGGGAAGCGGCGCCTCAGCTCGGCGAGCTCGGCGGCGATCGAGCGGTTGCCGTTGAGCACGTCCGCGGCCGCCTCGGCAAGCTGCTCGGGCTTCTCGGGATCGAACGAGGCGCGATCGAGCGGCACCACCTGGAAGGTGTCGGCGACGCGGTCCTCTGAGACGCGCACCACCGCCGAGACGATCGACAGGTGCGCGGCGGTCAGCGTCCCCGCGAACGCCGCGAGCGTGCCCGGAAGCGGCTCGCTCTCCAGCGTGATCGCCCACGTCCCGGGTACCGATCCGGGCCGGATCCGTGCGCTCGTGGTCCGCGTGATGAGGTCCAAGTGCTCGCCCGCTTGCATGCTGTGCCTCCGTGACGATGTGCCGGCACGCCGATCATGCCACCCGAAGGTTTCGCACGGATTTCGGGGACAGGGGTACTCTCAGAGAGGTGGGGAATCTGGAGGTGGGTACCGTGCCGCTGACCCGAGCGCGCATCCTCGAGAACGTGCCGGAGCAGACGCTGGAGTGGCTGCTCGAACCCGAGAGCCCGGCGGTCGCCGTGCTGACGCGGCGAGGGCTTCTCGGCGAGGAGGACGACGCGGCGACCGCGTCGCTGTGGGCGCGGCGCAACGAGTACGCGCCGGTCGCCGCGATCCTCGACGCGCAGCTCGCGGACGGCTCGTGGGCGCCGCCGGCGCGCGACTACCAGAAGTACGGCGGGTCGCTGTGGCAGGTGCACTTCCTCGGCGAGCTGTGGGCCGACGCGGAAGACGAGCGGGTGCTCCGTGCGGCCGACTACGCGTTCTCGCGCCAGACCGCGGACGGCTCGTGGAGCGCGAGCAACATGCGCGAGGGCGGCTGCATCCCCTGCCTGACGAGCAACGTCGGACGCGCGCTCGCGCGGCTCGGCTGGAGTGAAGACGAGCGGGTGGTCGCGGCGCTCGCCTACGACGTGGCGCTGTTCGAGCGGCTCGGCACGATCAACTGCTGGCAGGCCGAGGGCTACCAGCTCAACGGCTACTGCCACATGCTCGCGCCCAAGGAGCTGCTCTTCCTCGCCGAGGTCCCGCGCGAGCTGTGGCCGGCAGGCGCCGAGGCGCTCCGGGACGAGTGTGTCGCCAAGCTGCGCGAGAAGGAGGTCTTCCGCTCCGTGCCCTCGGAGGCCCGCGAGTTCAACGACGAACTCTGGTCGCTGCCGACCTCGAAGCGCGAAGGCGTGCGCGAGCGCTACCTGGAGAAGCACCCGACGCTGCACTACAAGGAGAAGGCGGGCTGGATGCGGTTCGGGTTCCCGCTCTCGTACAACTCCGACGCACTCGAGGCCCTGTGGGCTCTCGTGCGCATCGGCGAGCCGCCGCGACCGGAATACGCGGACGCGATCGAGCTGGTGCGCTCGACCGCCGACAAGCAGTGGCGCTGGAAGCTGCGCAACACCTTCAACGGCAAGATGCTCGCCGACATCGAGAAGAAGGGCGAGCCGAGCAAGTGGCTCACGCTGCGCGCGCTCCAGGTCCTCGAGTGGGCGGAGGGCTGAGGTGGGCCGGCGCAGGCTGCACTACGTGGACTGGCTCCGGGTGCTCGCGGTGCTGCTCCTGTTCCCGTTCCACACCTCGCGCGTCTTCAACTACGGCGAAGACTTCTACATCAAGAGCGCGGACCTCTCGATGGCGGTCAACTACGTGCTGGGCTTCATCGGCCAGTGGCACATGCCGCTGCTGTTCCTGCTCGCGGGGAGCTCGGCGTACTTCTCGCTCGGCCGGCGTTCTCCCGGCACGTTCGCACGCGAGCGGCTGCTGCGGCTGGGCGTCCCGCTCGTCTTCGGGATCCTCGTCATCATGCCGCCGCAGACCTACATCGGCGCGCGCTTCAACTCCGGCTACACGCAGTCGTTCTGGTACTACCTGACGAGCCTGGACTTCCTCAGGTGGAACATCCAGGACGGCGGCGACTACTACGGCGGGTTCGGCGTCGGGCACCTGTGGTTCATCCTGTTCCTGCTCGTGATCTCGCTCGTCGTATTGCCGCTGCTCGCGTGGGGACGCGGCCGCGGCGAGGCGCGCGTGCAGGGCTGGGCGCGGAGCCTCGGCAAGCCGGCGTGGTGGCTGCTCCCGCCGCTCGTGCTGTGGTTCGCCGAGGGTCTGCCCGACCTCTTCGGCAAGGCGATCCTGCTCTACCTCGTCTTCTTCGTTCTCGGCTTCATCGTCATCGCCGATGACGCGTTCGCCGAGCAGGTCGAGCGGTTCCGCTTCGCCGCGCTGCTCTCGGGGATCGTGCTGTGCGCGGGCTACGTCGCCGCCTGGCAGCTGCGCGACAGCCTGCCGGACCCGTCGCTGCAGCTGTTCGCCGTGAACTACCTGGGGATGCTCGGCAGCTGGACGATGATCCTGGGGCTTCTCGGCTGCGGACGTCGCTACCTCGACCGGCCCTCCACCACGCTCTCCTACCTCGCCGAGGGCTCGTACCCGGTCTACATCCTCCACCAGACGGCGATCGTGGTGATCGCATGGTTCGTGGTCGCGTGGCCGATCGGCGGCGTCGCGCAGTGGGCGGTGATCCTGGTGGGCTCGGTGGTCGCAAGTTACGCGATCTACGAGGTCGTGCGTCGTGTCGGCGCGCTGCGCTGGCTGTTCGGGATGCGACCGAGACCACGGCCCGCGTCCACGCCCGCGCCCTGACCCGCTGGCGTACCATCAGCGCATGAAACGCGACTCCGCACGCCACACCATCCACGTCGCCGACGACGGCGCGTGGCGCACCATGCGCTTCGCGCACAACCAGCAGTCCTCGATGGCGCTCGACGACCCCTTCGAGACGAGCATCGAGTACGTGGACTACCTGCACCTCACCATGGCAGTGAAGCCGGATGCGCGCCGCGCGCTCGTCATCGGGCTGGGCGGAGGCTCGCTCGTGAAGCGCATGTGGCGCGACTACCCCGCGATGCACCTCGATGCCGTCGAGATCGACCCGGTCGTCGCCGAGCTCGCCGCCACCCACTTCGCGCTCCCCGACGACGAGCGGATCACCGTCTTCGTCGGCGACGGCCGCACCTTCGCCGAGACCACCGCCGAGACCTACGACGTCATCGTCGTCGACGCCTACGACGACGACCACGTCCCCCGCCACCTCACCACCGAGGAGTTCATGCGCACGCTTCGCGACCGGCTCTCTCCCGACGGGGTCGTCGCGTACAACTTCATCGGCGCGCTCGCCGGCCCGCGCTCGAAACCCTTCCGAAGCCTTCACCGCACCGCCCGCAACGTCTGGCGCACCACCTGGGCGTTTCCCATCGACTTCGCCGCCAGGCCCGCCGAGAAGAACTTCAACATCGTCTTCCTCGCGACCGACGCCGACCTCTCCACCGACGAGCTGCTCGAGCGCATCGCGTCGCGAGTCGACGGCATGGTCACCGTGCGGGCGTTCGACCGGTTCGGCGAGGACCTGTACCGCGGCTCGATCCGCACGGGCGACGTCGCGCTCCTGGTCGATCCGCCGGGACCCGGCAAGCCACGCTGACGTGCCGAGCGGCGCCGACATCCTGCAAGCGCGACTCGAGCGGCAGCTGCTGGCCGCCAGCGCCGACGGTCCGCGTGACCCCGCGGGCGTCGTGCGGCGCCTCTGCGCGATGCAGGCGCAGGACTACGCCGGCGCTCTCTGGTCGGTCGGCGTGCGCTGTGCGCCGGGCACCACCGTCGCCGACGTCGAGCGCACGATCGCCGAGGGCAGGATCGTCCGCACGTGGCCCATGCGCGGAACGCTGCACCTGGTCGCGCCCGAGGACGTGCACTGGCTGCTCGCCCTGCTGGCGCCGCGCCGTCTCGCGCAGGCCGCGGGCCGTCACCGGCAGCTCGGCCTCGACGACGCGGTGTTCGGTCGAGCGGGCGAGCTTTTCGCCGACGCCCTGCGCGGCGGCCGGGTTCTCACGCGCGGCGAGATGATGGCGCTGCTCGAGGGCGCCGGCATCGCGACCGACGGACAGCGCGGCTACCACGTGCTGTGGACGCTCGCGCAGCGCGGCCTGCTGTGCTGCGGCCCGATGCGCGGCGCCGAGCAGACCTTCGTCCTACTCGACGAGTGGGCCCCACCGCCCGCGACCGACCTCGCCACAGACCGCCCCGCCGCGCTCGCGCTCCTCGCCGAGCGGTACGTCGCGGCGCACGGTCCGGCGACCGTCGCGGACTTCGCTCGCTGGGCCGGGCTCACGGCGACCGACGCGCGCCTCGGCGTCGAAGGCGCGGGCGAGGCGCTCGGCAGCGTGACCGCCGACGGCATCGAGTACCGGGTGCTCGCAGACGCCGCGGACGCGCTGCACCACACGCCGGAGAGAGCGGCCACGAACGGCCCGCGTCCTGAGGTTCTGCTGGTGCCCGGTTTCGACGAGTACCAGCTGGGCTACGCCGACCGCTCGCTCATGCTCGGCGCCTTCGCGAAGACGTACGGGTCGACCATCTCGGCGAACGGGATGTTCTCGGCGACGGTGGTGGTGGACGGTCGCGTCGCCGGCGTCTGGAAACGCTCGGTCACCGCGAAGCGCGCGACCGTCACCGCCCGCACCTTCCGCCGCCTCACCAACGCCGAGAAGCGCGGTCTCCGGCTCGCCGCCGAGCGCTACGCGGCATTCCTGGGCGTGACGTGCGAGCTGCGAGTCGAATCGGCGTAGATGGCGGATCAGACGGCGCCGGACTCGGTCACCCGCCCGGCCGCGCGTTCTGCGACAATCTCCGCATGAGCCATCCACCCGACAGCGCGCTGAACCTGCTCCGCGAAGGCAACGAGCGCTTCGCCGAGGGCCGCCAGAAGCCGCACTTCACGCCGGCCGAGCGGGCCCGGCTCGCCGAGGGCCAGTACCCGTGGGCGGTCGTCGTGGGATGCTCGGACTCCCGCGTCCCGGTCGAGACCCTCTTCGACGTGGGGCCCGGCGAGCTGTTCGTGGTGCGCACGGCCGGTCACGTGATCTCGGACGCCGGGTACGCGAGCGTCCGCTACGCGGTGCAGGAGCTTGGCGCGCGGCTGGTGGTCGTGCTCGGCCACGAGGACTGCGGGGCGGTGGCCGCGGCGCGCAGCGGAGAGGCCCCGGACTACCTCGCGCCGGTCACCGACCACATCCGCGTCGAAGCGGCCACGCTCGCGGAAGCCGTCGACGAGCACGTCCGCGAGTCCACCGCCGAGATGCGCGAGTGGTTCGACGCCGCCGG
>CAZXWK010000078.1:0-5326 GCA_964644675.1 uncultured Eubacteriales bacterium
ATCGGCGCGAACTTGGGGTAGGCGCAGATCGTGCCGAGCGCGACGAACTTCTTCACGCCGGCAAGGCGCGACTCCTCGATGAGCTGGATGCCCATCATCGCGTTGTCGTAGAAGTAGCGGCCCGGGTTGGCCATGTTCGCGCCGATGCCGCCCACGACCGCGGCGAGGTGTATGACGACGTCGGGGCGTGCGTCGGCGAGCATCCGTAGGATGTCTTCGCGCCTGGTGAGGTCGTAGGCCGGGTACTCGGGGACGAAGATGTCACGTGCTCCGGCGCGCTCGAGTTCTTCGATCAGGTGACTCCCAAGGAAGCCGGCGCCACCAGTGACGCACACGCGCTCGTCGGTCCAGAACGACATGGCTGACTCTTCCTCCTCGCTAGCGGAGCATGCCGAGGCGCGACACGCGGTCGCTGGCCGATTGTAGTCGATGAACGGGGGTCGACGTCGACCCGGGCTACCGGCGCCTACGGCGTCTCGGGCAGCCGAGCGAGGAACGAATAGCCCCCCGAGGTCCGGTAGACATACCAGTGCCGGTCGAGTTCACGCCCGATCACTCCGAAGACGTCCAGCGTCGGAAACGCGGGCTGCGCGAAGAGCGGGAACCCCGTGACGCCCGCGTAGTGCGCCGCCGTCCGCTCGAGCGGCGCGACCCGCATCCCATCGTCGCCCATGCCGCTCGCCATCCGAGCGCGCGACACGTACTCGCGGTACTCGGCGGTCGGGATCACGATCAGCTTCGCTCGGGAGATGTCCTCAAGCTCGCGATCCAGCTCGGCGCGGGACAGCAGATACGCGGGAGGCGAGTAGGCCTTGGCAAGCGCGTCGGAGCCGGCGAGCCGCGACCCCAGTTCTCCGTGGAGCAGGTACAGCGCGAGCACCGAGCGCTGCCGCGCGAGCCAGCCCATGTCCTTGCTTGCAGGCTCCTCCACGGAGTACAGCCGCCAGGTCGCGAGTGCCGAGGCCTGCGATCGCCCGAACACGCGGGCTACAGCGACGCTGCGAGTCGGCGTGAGCGATCCCGAACGGATCGCACCTGCGACCACGCCGGTCCCCAGCCCCGTCCAGGCGAAGATGATGCCCGCGCTGACGAAGACGGCGCCGATGGCCAGAGGATAGGCCGCGGCGTAGCGACGAGCGGTCGTCCAGAGGAACGCGCTGGCCAGCAGAATCGCCGCGGCGCCGTTCCAGAAGAGGTGGATGAAGTCGGCGCGGCCGAGGGCAGCGGCGAGCAGCACGACACAGGCTGCGAACCACCCCAGCTGCGGACCCGCCGGATCGAGGTCGCGAGGGTCGGTGGTCGCACCCACCCCCCATCCGACGACGAGCATCGTCGCCACGTAGATGACGGTCACCGCGCTCAGGAGGACCGGGAAGTGCGCTCCGCCCGCCGCGAAGCTCTCGAACATCCCGAGCCCGCTGCTCCCGAATGCCGGCATGGCGACGAGTATCCCCGCCAGGGCACTGGCGACGCCGAGGAGCCGAACCCGCTTGCCCGCCAGAGCGCTCGCCGCGAACGCCACCCCGAGCGCGACCAGCGCCACGATGCCCATCTCGGGTGAGAGCAGGGTGCAGACGGCCACTGCGACGAGCGGGGCCAGAAGCAGGCCGGGCAGACCGCGCTGCTCGGAGACGCGCAGCGCGGCGACCGTGAGGACGAACGGGGCGAGGAACCGCACGCCGGTGTAGTTCAAGCCCAGCGACAAGAACGTCATCGCGAACGCGCACACGACGACGAGCATCAGCGTGCGCCCCGACTTGGGCATGCGCAGGCGGTTGAGCAGGTAGGTCGTGAACAGCAGTCCAATCACCTGGAACGCAGCGACACTGAGGTAGTACGCGCCGTAGAGCCCCATCCCCACGTGGCGGGTGACGAGATACAGCCAGTAGGTCGGATACACGAGCAGCGGCCCATAGCCGAACTGTACGTCGGTGAAGAGGCGCTGACCGTTGATGATGTACTGCAGTCGGTCGATGAAGTACGCGGCGTCCCCAAAGACGTAGGACCGGTAGGTCGAAGACACGACGACGACCATGCCGACGACCGCGACGGACGCCGCGAGGAGCGCGATCGGGCCGATTCGCTCGTCGCGTTCGCACGGGACGAGCGTGACGACCGGCTCGGCGTGGCCCTGGGGCGTCCGCCTGGCGGCCCCGGAGACGAGCGCGACGATCGCGAGCGCCAGGCACCCGATCACGAGCGAGATCTCGGCGGCGCGGTTGCTGAAGCCGAGTGCTTGCGCGTCGGAGACGACCTGCCGGGCTGCGGGCGGGAAGAACCACGGCAGGACGAACACGCCAAGGAGCGTCAGGACGGTCGTGGCCACCACCACCGGCACGACCCACGCAGGTCGGACCGGGACGGACACGGGCGCATCAGACGCTGTCACGGGCCCAGTCGTCCTCGAGACGGACGATGTCGTCCTCGCCCAGATAGTCGCCCACCTGCACCTCGATGACCTTGAGCATCTCGGTACCGCGGTTCTCGATGCGGTGCACGGCCCCGAGCGGGATGTAGGCGCTCTTGTTGACGGGCACCTCGAAGACGTCGGAGTCGCAGGTGACGACGGCGACGCCCTCGACCACGATCCAGTGCTCGCTCCGATGCGCGTGGCGCTGGAGACTGGGCTTGGAGCCCGGCTTGATCTCGAGCAGCTTGATCTGGTAGCCGGGACCCTTGAGCAGGCTCATCCAGCTGCCCCACGGGCGCAAGCTCACCTTGGGCTGAGTTACTTCGGGCGCGCCGATCGCCTTGAGCGCGTCCACCACGAGCCGCACGTCCTGCGCGCGCTCCTTGGGAAGCACGAGCGTCGCGTCGGTCGTGTCCACGACGATGAGGTCCTTGACCCCGAGCGTGGCGACGAGCCGGTCGCCCGAGTAGATGATCGAGTCCGCGCTGTCGATGTCCACGCCACGGCCGTCGCGAACGTTGCCATCCGCATCGGCCCCGCAGATGCCCTCGAGCGCGAGCAGCGAGCCGACGTCGCTCCACTTGAGTGGCGCCGGAATCACCGCGACGCGCTGCGAGCGCTCCATGACCGCGACGTCGATGGAGACCGAGGGCAGCGAACCGAAACGCTCGCGCGCCTCCTCGCCGTTGCGCTGGTCGGCGGGCTGGGCCGCGATCCAGCGGCACACCTCGGCGATCCTCGCCTCTTCCCCGCCGGCGCGGTCGAGCTCCTCGAGCACTTGAGCGGCGCGCATCACGAAGATGCCGGCGTTCCAGTAGTACTCACCGCTCGCGAGGAAGGCCTCGGCGCGCTCGAGGTCGGGCTTCTCGACGAAGCGCTCGACCAGGTGCGGCGTCGCCGAGCCGACCGCGTACTCCGGCAGTGCCTCGGCGGCGCGGATGTAGCCGTAGCCGGTCTCGGGTCGCGTCGGCTCTATGCCGATCGTGACCAGGTAGCCGGCCTCCGCGACCTTGGCTGCGGCGTTGATGCAGTCGGCCCAGACCTCGCCGTCCTCGAGCAGGTGGTCGCTGGGCAGGACCACCATGATCGCCTCGGGGTCCTCGGCGGCGAAGGTCGCGGCCGCGAGCGCGATCGCGGGCGCGGTGTTCTTGGGCTGCGGCTCCTGGATGTAGCGCACCTTGTGCAGCTCGGTGTCGTCCTGGGCGGTGAGGTGGTTGCGCAGCTCGTCGAAGAGCCGCTCGTTGGTCGCGATGACGACGCTCGAGCCGCCCTCGGCGAACGGGAGGATGCGGTGGACCGCCTGCGCGATGAGCGACTCGGTACCGAACATCGAGAGCAGCTGCTTGGGGTTGAGCTCGCGCGACAGGGGCCAGAAGCGCTGCCCGCTCCCGCCGGCGAGGATCGTCGCGTACAGGTTGGTCTGGGTCGTCACGTATGCGCTCCCTCTGTGCTGGCTGGTCACGTGCACCGGCACCTCGACTCACTCCCGGGTGCGCACGATGCCACTCGTGGATTGTAGCCGACGGCAGGATGCGCGGCACACGAGCGTTCCACCTGTATCATGCCTGTGTGCGAGAGGGAGGGCATCGGACACCATGTCTACGGGAGTCAAGAACGACCAAAGAGCAACGGACGCGTACGAAGCCGTCCGCCTGCAACCGCATTCGGGACGTGGCGACGTCTGGCGAGCGATAGCCGAGCACGCGAGCCGGTGGTTCCCGTCGCCGTGCGAGACCGTGATCGACCTGGGCTGCGGCTACGGCGACTTCATCGCCCACGTCGCGGCCGCACGCCGCACCGGCGTCGACACGCGCGACTGCGCGGCCCACCTGCCGGAAGGCATCGAGTTCGTGCAGGCGACCGCGGCCGCCGCGCTCGAATCCCTACCGGACGCTTCCGTCGATCTCGTCTTCGCCTCCAACCTTCTCGAGCACTTGGACTGGGATGACATCGGGCCGCTGCTCGGCCAGGTCGAACGGGTACTGCGCCGCGGCGGACGCCTGATGCTGCTTCAGCCCAACTTCGCGCACAGTCCGCGCGCCTACTTCGACGACTACACCCACAGAACGATCTTCACGCACGAGTCGCTCGCAGGCTGGGTCCGCGCCAGCGGACTCGAGCCGGTCGTGGTCCGCCCGCGCTACCTGCCACTGACGATGAAGTCGCGCCTTCCCCGCTCGTACCGTCTCACCAAGCTCTACCTCGCCCTGGGCAGCCCGCTCATCGGGGGGCAGATGCTCGTCGTAGCCGAGAGGCCATGACGTGTTCCTGGGACAGACCGTCGGGCTCGTACTGCCGACCTACAACGAGAAGGACTCGATCCGCGCGGTGATCGAGGCGTTCGACGCGCTCGGCGTGGTCGATGACATCGTCGTCGTGAACAACAATGCGGCGGAAGGCACGTCCGAGCAGGTCGCCGGGACCGTCGCCCGCGAGATCCACGAGCCGGTGCAAGGCTACGGAGCCGCGATCATGACGGGACTGCGCGAGACCGCCACCGACCTCGTCGCGGTCTGCGAGCCGGACGCGACCTTCGAGCCCACGGACCTCTTCAAGCTGCTCGAGTTCAGCCGCGACTTCGACGTGGTCTACGGCTCACGAACGATGAACGACCTCATCTGGGAGGGCGCCAACATGGGCTGGTTCCTCCGCTTCGGGAACTGGGCGGTCGCCAAGCTCATGGAGGTGCTCTACGGGACGGCTTCGCTGAGCGACGTGGGGTGCACGTACCGTCTCATGGACCGAGAAGCCAAGGAGTTCGTGCTCGAGCACTGCCGCGTGACGGGCAACTTCTTCGGGCCCGAGATGATGATCGCGACGGTCAAGGGCAAGCTGCGCATCGTGCAGATCCCGGTCAACTACCGGGAGCGCACCGGGGTCTCCTCGGTGACCGGCGACTTCTTCAAGGCGCTACGG
>CAZXWK010000079.1:0-5265 GCA_964644675.1 uncultured Eubacteriales bacterium
TCGCGGTCTTCAAGAGCGTCCCGGCACCCAAGGGCCTCGCGATCAGCCCGGACGGCACCGAGGTCTGGGTCACGGCACTCGTCACCCGGCCCTCGATCGGCATCTACGACCCGTCGACCGGCAAGAAGCTCGGCTCGGTGGACGTGGGCAAGGCCGGCGCCGTCGAGGTCATCTTCAACAAGGACGGCAGCAAGGCCTACGCGAGCGAGATGCAGACGCACCGGGTCTACGAGATCGACACGGCGACCCGCACGGTCGTGCGCTCCTTCGACACGAAGTCCCCGTGGACCAAGGTCGTCCTGCTGAGTCCCGACGAGAGCAAGCTCTACGCCGCCAACTGGAGCGGCGACGACGTGAGCGAGATCGACTTGGCGAGCGGCAAGCTGCTGCGACGCATCAAGACCGCCGACACGCCACGCGGCCTCTACATCACGCCGGACGGCACGAAGATGTACGTCGCCTGCTTCGGCGAGCAGACCCTCAAGGGCGTCATCCAGGTCTTCGATCTCGCGAGCGGCACCGGCAAGACCATCGCGAAGGGCCGGGCGATGCGGCACATGGTCGCCGATGCCACCACCGCGCGGCTCTTCACGAGCGACCTGGGCGGCAACTGCATCTGGGTCACCGATCTCACCACCAACGAGACGCACGTCTTCGCCAAGACCGACAACAAGCCCAACACGATCGACATCTCGCCCGACGGGCGCGTCCTCTTCGTCTCGTGCCGCGGGGCGAACAACCCCGAGTCCTACTACGTCCCGGGCCCCGAGTGGGGCTCGGTCCTGTTGCTCGACACGCGCACCGGCAAACCGCTCGACGCGATCGTGGGCGGCAACCAGTGCACCGCGCTCGACGTCTCCGACGACGGCCGCACCCTGGCCTTCTCGGACTTCCTCGACGGCAAGCTCCGCGTCTATCGGGTGCCGACGAGCGCGACGCTCCTCGCCGGGGGTGGCGGAGCGTACCGCGCGCACCTCACGCAGGTCCGCAAGGATGGCAAGCGCCTTGTTGTAAAGGCCGCTGCCGCCGGCGGCGAATAGCTCACGCGCTATACTTTCGACCGTGCGTCGCCTCGCGGAGGGGTGGCAGAGCGGTTGATTGCACCGGTCTTGAAAACCGGCGACCCGCAAGGGTCCGAGGGTTCGAATCCCTCCCCCTCCGCCACCGACGCCTCCGCGAAGATCTCAGAGATGGGACGCCATGACCGCGTATCCCGACATCCGCCGCTCGCGCCCGACCCTCGTTCGCCCAGGTGCGCGCCTGCTCGCCATGATCGCGCTGGTGGGCGCGCTCGCCGTCGCGCTGACCGTCCCGGCGACCGCGCTCGCGTGGCAGAACGGCAAGTCCAGGAGCGGCAACGGATTCGGCACCCACGACTGGATCGTGCTCGAAGCCAGCAGCTATGCGGCCGCACACGGCGTGAGCTGGCTCGACACGAACACCGCCCTGAACGCGAGCGACGACCCCGACACCCACGTGCGCGATCAGCGCTACCACACCTACGACCGCTGGGGTAAGCGCTCGGGCTACGCCGACCGGAAGGTCCGGGCATGGTACCAGCAGGCCGTGGCGTCGCTCAGGGCCGGAGACACCCGCACCGCGTCGTACGCGGTCGGCATGATGTCGCACTACTACGCCGACGCATGCGACCCGCTGCACACCGACGATGTCGCCGCCGAGAAGCGCATGCACGACCGGTACGAGAAGGCGGTCGACGCCCGGCTGGCGCGCCCTCGATGGAACGCAGCGTGGGTCCACTACGACGGCTACCGGCACGTCACCGACCCCGCGGCGGCGACCGTCTCGGCGGCGAGGTCGAGCCACGGCTCTTACTCGAAGCTGGTCAACGAGTACAACAAGCGGCGGTTCAGCTCGACCACGAGCAAGATCACGCAGGCCTCGCTCAGCCGCGCCGTCAACGGGCTGTCCGACCTGATCGTGAGCATCCAGGAAGACGCCGCCTACGGTGGCGTGGGACCGGACACCGCCGCGCACCAGGGCGTGGCGACCGACGGCAGCTACTACTACGTCATCCACACCGATTGGATCGAGAAGTACGACCTGTCGTGGCGCTCGGTGGACGCGACCTTCTCGCCCATGTACGAGATCGAAGGTCTCACGGACTCGTTCCAGAAGCACTTGGGCTCCGGCACGTGCTACGACGGCAAGCTCTACGTCGTCGCCGAGAACTACCCTGCCGTGACCGACCAGCACATCCTGACCTTCGACACCTCGACCATGGAGCGCGTCGCGTCGGTCGCGACGAGCCAGACGCACGAGGTCGCCGCGATCGCGGCCGTTCCCGACGAGGGTGCGAACGGCGTCCTCTACGTCGCGTCCTACTACGACAGCTCGCGACTGTTCCGCTACGACCTCAAGACACAGGAGTACCTGGGCGACCTGCCGCTCTTCCCGGTACCGGCGACCGGCTTCCAGGCGCTCGCGTACCACAACGGCCGCTTCTACCTGGGCAAGGGCAACTCGTCCGGCCTCGGCTTGGTCTACGTCGCGGACCGCGCCGGCAACACCAAGCTCGTCTACACGAGCACCCTTCCGGGCTGGCACGAGGGGTTCGCGTTCCTCGGCGAGAAGCTGGTCTGGCTCATCGACCGCGGGTGGAACGAGCGGCGTGTGTGGACCTTCACGCTGCCGCCCCACTAGCGCGGGGCCGTGCGACGCGTGCGAGCCGACGCTTCTTGCCGCTCGGCGGTCACGCGGGTACTATTACCATTCGCGCGTGAGGTCGTGGCGCGTGGACGCGGAGAGCTGGCCGAGTAGGTCGAAGGCGCTCGCCTGCTAAGCGAGTAAGGGGGTAAAGCTCCCTTCGAGGGTTCGAATCCCTCGCTCTCCGCCATTTGACACCCACGGTGGATGCCACCGCCCGGGCCGCCCTCGAGGCGGCGGTTTGACAGCACGCCAGGTCGGTGGCAGGATACCTAAGCCCTTCGGGGCCATACGCGCCCTTACCTCAGCTGGATAGAGGGCCTGACTACGAATCAGGACGTCGCAGGTTCGAATCCTGCAGGGCGCACCACGAATGCGAGACGGCCTCCCCTTGGGGAGGCCGTTTGTGGTTTCGGTACGCTACTCCGCTTCACTCGCGTCGCATGCTCGTCGGCGCGATCAGGTTCAGGGCGCACGGCCCGTCAGCGCTTGTAGCTTCAAGCGGGAGCACCCGAGCGTCCCGGCACCAGGTGTGACCACACCCACGCGGCCACCAGTCAAAGCGGGCCGCCCCACGTCTCGCCGGCCCGCACGTTCTCGAGCCAGCGCACCACGGCGCTGCGGCGGTCTCCGGCACCCGACTCGCTCATGAGAGCGCCTCGACTACGAGGCCGACCTCGACCGAACCGCAGCAGACCAGCCGACCGCCGGCCAGCACGAACGGCGACGGCTCTCCGGCGACCACGGCGTCGAGCGCGGCTTCGAGGTCGGGGCCGACGAGGTCGTACAGGTCGGTCTCGAGCACCTCGAACCGGCTGCCGAACGACTCCGCGAGCTGGCGCTGAAGCCGCTCGACCTGCGCCGAGACCGGCATGCCGCACGCCGAGACGTCGTCGACGAGCTCGAAGTCCCCGGTGAGTTGCGCCGCGTAGCTGAGTGACTCGAACAGACCGTCCGAGTAGGGATCACCCGGCCCGCTTCAACTGCATTCCTCGATGTCCACGACGTGGATCGTGATCTCGGCGGTCATGCTGCCCTCCGCGACGGGTTCCGACACGGTCCACCATACCCCCATGGGTATCTCGGCGGCAAATCGGCGCGAGCGGCGGCAGGCGTCGCGCGAATTGGGTACCAAGGAACTCGGTGATGCTCGCTCCGATCTGAGCCCGGAGCTGAGCTCCCGCTTGAGGGGGCCTTGCGGGCCTCACTCGACAGAAGCCTCGCGCCCCCGCACGGGGCTTCTGCCTTCTGCACGGCGTTCCCGCGGCGTACGATGACGCCCAGGAGGTGGGACGATGCGCACGATCGTGGGAGTCATGGGTGGCGCCGTCGTCGGTGACGACGCGCTGCAGAACGCCCGACGGCTCGGTCGCCTCATCGCCGAGCAGGACTGGGTGCTCCTCAACGGCGGGCGCGACGCCGGCATCATGGCCGAGTCCGCTCGCGGCGCGAGCGAGGCCGGCGGGCTCGTGATCGGCATCCTGCCCGGCGACACGGTCCGCGGCGCGGCGCCCCACGTCGACGTCGCCATCCCCACCGGCCTGGGCGACGCGCGCAACGCCATCAACGTGCTCGCGAGCGAAGTCGTCATCGCGCTGCCGGGCGGCGCGGGCACCCTGTCTGAGGTCGCCCTCGCACTCAAGGCGGGACGCCCGGTCATCATGCTCGGTTTCCCGCTGGGGCCGCCGTTCTCGGCACACTACGAACGCGGCGCGCTGGTGGACGCCGCCACTCCGGAAGAGGCGATCGAACTCGCCGCCGGATTCCTCGCGGACAAGGAGCGCGCATGAGCCTGAACGGCAAGGTCGTCGTCGTCACCGGATCGACTCGCGGTATCGGACTCGCGATCGCCGAGGAGGCCGCCCGGCAGGGCGGGCGCGTCGTGGTTTCGAGCCGCACGCCGCACTCGGTCGAACAGGCCGTCGAGCGGATCCGCGGCGCGGTCCCCTCGGCGGAGATCTCGGGGTTCTCGGCGAACGTCGCACATTGGGAGGAGGTCGACGACCTCAAGGCACACGCGCTCTCGGCCTTTGGCCGCATCGACGTCTGGTTCAACAACGCCGGCGTCTCGAACGGCTACCGCTACCTCGACGACGAGAGCAACCAGGAGCTGCACGACCTCATCACCATCAACGTCCTGGGCCACCTCTACGGCGCCAAGGCGATGATCCCGTACTTCCGCGAGCACGGCGGCTACCTCATGAACATGTGCGGCCGGGGTTGGAAGGGCTCGGCGACGCCGTACACGACCGCCTACGCCGCGTCCAAGGCGGCGATCGCCTCGCTCACCCGTTCGCTCGCCGCCGAGAACAAGGACGCCACCAACGTCTCGATCAACGCGTTCACGCCCGGCATGGTGGCGACCGACTTCTACGCCGACATCGAGTGCAGCCCGCGCCTCGAGTCCACCCGCGGCAACATCGACCTCGCGCTCGAAGCGTTCGGGACGCCGGTCGACCAGGTCGCGCGCCGCGCCGTCTCGCTCATCGCCGAGAAGCCCGGCGCCGCGACCGGCAAGATCTACGCGATGCTCTCGCCGGGACACATGATCCGCGGCGGCGCGAAGATGGCGTACTGGGGGATGACGGGGAAGCTCGCCCG
>CAZXWK010000080.1:0-1824 GCA_964644675.1 uncultured Eubacteriales bacterium
ATCGCCTCCAGGAACACGTCCCCGTAGCGCTCGAGCTTCGCCTGCCCCACCCCCGAGACCGCGAGGAACTCCTCGCGGGTGCGCGGCCGAGCGGTCGCCATCGCCACCAGCGTCGCGTCCGAGAAGACCACGTATGCCGGCACCTGCTGTTCGGCGGCGAGTTCGCGACGCAGTTCGCGCAGCCGCTCGAACAGCGGCTCGTCCTCGGGCGCGAGCTCGACGACGGCGCCGCCCTTGCCCCGCCGCGGCTTGGTGGCCTTCGCGGGCCGAGCGACCCGGGCGCGGGGCCGTGCGAGCTCGACGCGCTCCTCGCCGCGCAGCACCGGCGTCGCGAGCGGCGTGAGCTGCAGCACCGAGTAGCGCGTGATGTCCTGCGTCAGGTAGCCGCGGTGGATGAGCTGACGGATGATGCTCCCCCACTCGTCGCGCGAGTGCTCGGCGCCGATGCCGTAGACCGAGAGCCGGTCGTGCCCGCGCCGCAGCACCGCCTCGGTCTGTGCGCCGCGCAGCACGTCGATCACGTGCCCCAGGCCGAAGCCCTGGTTGAGCCGGTACACCGCCGAGAGCGCCTTCTGCGCGTCCTCGGTCCCGTCGTAGAGCGCGGGCGGGTCGAGGCAGACGTCGCAGTTGCCGCAGTCGGTCTCGAGCGGCTCGCCGAAGTAGCCGAGCAGGACGCGCCGCCGGCACGTCACCGCCTCAGCGAACGCGACCATCGAGTCGAGCTTGTGCAGCTCGATGCGGACCTGGTCGTGGTTCTCGCCGCTCGTGATGAGCGTCCGAGCGGTCACCACGTCCTGCAGCCCGAACAGCAGGAACGCCTCGGCGGGCAGTCCGTCTCGGCCGGCTCGGCCCGTCTCCTGGTAGTAGCCTTCGATGTTCTTGGGGCAGTCGTAGTGCACCACGAAGCGCACGTCGGGCTTGTCGATCCCCATGCCGAAGGCGACGGTCGCGACGACCACCTCGAGCTGGTCGCGCAGGAACGCGTCCTGGACGCGCGTGCGCTCGGGCGCGGGCAGGCCCGCGTGGTACGCGGCCGCCTCGACGCCGGCGGTGCGCAGCTTCGCCGCGACCTCCTCGACGCGCTTGCGCGTGAGGCAGTACACGATCCCCGACTCGCCGGCGTGCTGGCCCACGAACGTCTTGAGCTGCGCGATCGGGTCCGTCTTCTCGACGACGGTATAGCGGATGTTGGGCCGGTCGAACCCCGCCGAGAAGACCGGCGCGTCGAGCAGGTCGAGCCGAGTGCGGACGTCGAGCAGCGTCGCATCGTCGGCGGTGGCCGTGAGTGCGACGATCGGCACGTCGGGGTAGCGCGGACGCAACGCCGCGAGCTGCACGTACTCCGGGCGGAAGTCGTGCCCCCACTGGCTGACGCAGTGCGCCTCGTCGATGGCGAAGAGCGCGATCGGCAGGCTGTCCAGCATCTGCAGCGTGGACTCGAGCATCAGCCGCTCGGGCGCGACGTAGAGCAGGTCGAGCGCGCCCGCGCGCAGGTCGCGGAGCACGGCGCTCGCCTCCTCGGCCGAGAGCGCCGAGTTCAGGCACGCCGCCGAGACGCCGTTGGCGCGCAACGCGTCGACCTGGTCCTTCATGAGCGAGATGAGCGGCGAGACGACGATCGCGGTTCCCGCCCGGTGCAGCGCCGGCACCTGGAAGCAGAGCGACTTGCCGCCGCCGGTCGGCATCAGGACGAACGCGTCGCCGCCCGTGACCACGCGCTCGACGATCTCGCGCTGGTGCGGCCGGAACTCGGGGTAGCCGAAGACCTCGGCGAGGGTGACGTCGATCGTGGTGTCGCGGACCGGCATGCGATGACCTTCCAGG
>CAZXWK010000080.1:1924-5018 GCA_964644675.1 uncultured Eubacteriales bacterium
CCCTACGCCGACTTCTCCTTGCCGTCCGCGCGGTCGCGGTGGTACTTGCGCACCTCCGACGGCATTGCGGCCCACTCGTCGGCCGGGATCGCTCCGAGCGCCTCGACGTCCTCCGAGAAGAACTCGTCGCGCTGCTTGGTCCCCATGCGCCGGTGCGCCTTCACGTTGTGCGACGCGCGCAGGAAGGCCTCGTGCGAGCCTTCCGGTGAGGCGGCATAGTCCATCATCCGGCCGCTCCGCACTCCCATGGCTTCGCCGGCCTGGTAGCTGTCCTGATTGGCGCCCAGGTAGATGAACTCGTAGCCGGCGTCCCTCTGCCGATCCTGAATCAGCCGGAAGATCCTGTCGCGGTCGAACTCTCGGCTCGCGTTCTCGTAGCCGTCGGTCATGATCACGAACACCACCTGATCGGGGTGGTTGGCCGCGACGAAGCGGTCGGTGATGCCCATCGTGTGGCCGATGGCGTCGTAGAGGGCGGTCATACCGCCCGGCACGTACGTGCCGCCGTCCAGGTCCGGCACTTCTCGGACGGGAACCGCCTGGCAGGCGGTCGTGAAGTCGGTGTCGAACAGCGTGAGGGTGAAGAACGCAGCCCCCTCCTCGGCGGCCTGGTCGTTCTTGAACTCGTTGAATCCCGAGATGGTCGCCTCGCGGATGTCGGACATCGAGCCCGACTTGTCGAGCACGAAGTTGATGAGGATCGTGCGGGCCTCCTCGGGCTTCTCGGACTTGCGCTTCTTCTTGCTCATACGGATCACCCTCTCGTGTCGCCCGCCACTCTAGCGGGAGGCTCTGACACGCGGCTCGCTTCCTGCGTGGTGCGTCGGTGTCAGTGGGCCCAGAGCGACTATACCCACTTGTATACTTTACTGTCAAGTCAAACTACGAAGTGGTATAGTCGGCCTTGGGAGGTAGACGATGGCGACCGACTTCGGCCAGATGATCAGGCATGCACGACACGCGCGAGGCCTCCGGCTTGAGGACCTTGCCGAGCGGGTCGGCGTCACCCCGGGCGCGCTCTCGCACATCGAGAGCGGCCGCCGCCTCCCCACCCCGCGCAACGCCGTGCGCATCGCGTCGGAGCTGGGGATCCCCGAGGAAGTCGTGATGCGCGCGCTCGACGAGGAGCACTCGCTCAGGCGCCGCGACTCGGTGAGCGCCGATCGGGACGTGGCGGACATCGCGTCGCGCAAGCCAGGCGAGCCCGACACCCGCGCACGGATGGCGGCCTCGCCCGCCTTCGCCGAGCGACCCATCGAGGACCTGTTCGCCGCCGGCATGCCGTTGTCCGAACCGTCGTACCTGTCGCGGCCGTCGCCGTCCGCAGCGGCGGCGAGCATGCCGTTCGAGCCTGCGCCCGACTCGCAGCACCTCCGCGCGCAGGCCCGCTGGTCGGCAGACTCCAACGAGCGCATCCACGCGCTGCTCGGCCTCGCCGACACCGCCTCCGACGCCATCCGCACGCTGCGCGGGGCGCTCGAGGACGAGGACCCGCGCATCCGCCACGAGGCGCGCCGGCTGCTGCGCGAACTCGACGTTCGGCTGCCCGAGGAGTAGGGCGCGCGCGTCGGGTCACCCTCGGCTGGTAGACTACGCAACGTGCCTGTTCGACTCACACTGATGCGCGCGATCGCCACCGCGGTCCTCGCCGGCGTCCTCGCGACGCCCGCGGCCGTGGCGTTCGGCGCACCCTCAGCCCCTGACTCCGCCAAGGTGGATGCGGCCGTCGCCAAGCTCGCCGGCGCGCAGAAGCGCTCGGCCGAGCTGAACGCGCGGGCACGCGCCGCCTCGGCGCAGCTCGACCAGGTGATGGCCGAGCAGGCCGAAGTGCGCGCCCGTCTCGACTCGCGCGCGCGCACCATGTATCGCACGGGCAACACCGGCTACGTCGAGGTGCTGTTCGGGGCGGCGTCGTTCGAGGAGTTCGCGTCGCGCTGGGAGATCCTCACCCGCATGAACCAGCAGGACGCCCAGGATCTGCTCCAGCTCGCTGCGGCTCGCGCCAAGGCCCAGAAGCTCGCCAAGCAGATGATCTCGCTGCAGGAACAGGAAGCGCGCGCCGTCGATGCCGCCGAGCGCGATGCGGCGGCCGCGCGCAAGCGGTTCGCCGCCGACAAGGCCGCGCTCGCCGCCTACAACGCCCGGGTCGCAGCGGCCGCCAGCGCCGCCGCAGCCGCGGCCGAGGCCAAGGCGAAAGCCAAGCCCAAGACGGTCAAGAAGGTGGCGGCCAAGCCGCAGAAGGACGACCCCGCGCAACTGCTCACCGGCAGCGGCGAGTGGAAGGTGGGCGAGGCGTCGCACTACGGCAAGAACTTCACCGGCAAGGGAGCGAGCGGCGCGAGGATCGGGCCGTACTCGATGATGGTCGCGCACGAGACGTTGCCGTTCCACACGCTCGTCGAGATCGAGTACAACGGCAAGCGCTGCGTGGCGAGCGTCGAGGATCGCGGCCCCTACTCGGGTAACCGCATCTTCGACCTCGGGCCCGGAGTGGTCCGAGCGCTCGGGTTCAACGGCGTGCACAAGGTGCGCTGGCGCGTCATCAAGCGCCCCTAGCGTCGGACCCCGTCCGGCCGCTACTTCTCGGTGCGCAGGATCTTGCCGCCGAAGATGCCCATGTTCTCGATCTCGACCTTCACGTCCTCGCCGGCGATCTCGATCGTGAACGGCAGCGGCGAGTCGCCACTCGCGTCCTTGTCGACCTTGCCGGACACGTTCGGACCCTTCGCCGAGATGGCGAGCGTGCCTTCCGTCTTGCCGTGGAAGATGCCGCTGCCGCGCAACACGCCGTCCTCGGTGTTCACGTCGGTCGTCCCGGTGAGCAGGTCCGTGAGCGGCGCGTCGACGATCGTGAACGTCAGGTTGTCGTCGCGCGCCGTCGCCTTGATGTCGCCCAGGCCCTTGATGATCCCCGCCATCGTCTTGTCGTACTTCCCGACCATCACGATGGTGCCGTGGCCCTTGTAGGTGCCGCCCTGGCCCACGCCGCCGCCCGACGCGAAGAAGTCGAGGTCGTAGGTGAACTTCCAGCCTTCCGCTTCCTGGTTCTCGGTGCCGATGACCTTGATCGTCCAGTCGACCTGCTTGGGCGACG
>CAZXWK010000081.1:0-4814 GCA_964644675.1 uncultured Eubacteriales bacterium
GCAGCTCGAGGCACGCCTCGATGAGCAGCTTCTCCTCGAACGGGTCGCCCACCTGGACGGCCGGGCGCTTGTCCTCGGCGCGCTCGTCGAACTCCTGGCTGGCGAGCGTCGAAGCGCCGCCGATGCCATCTCGGCCGGTAGTGGAACCGATAAGCACGATCAGGTTGCCGGGGCCGGCGGCGACCGCGCGCGTGAGGTTCTCCTCGCGCATGACGCCGAGCGACATCGCGTTGATCAGGCAGTTGCCCTCGTACGCCTCGTCGAAGTAGACCTCGCCGCCGATGGTGGGCACGCCCAGGCAGTTGCCGTAGCCGCCGATACCGGCGACCGAACCCTCGAACAGGTAGCGCTGGCGCGGCTTGTCGAGGGTGCCGAAACGCAGGCTGTCGAGCGAGGCGATGGGGCGCGCGCCCATCGTGAAGATGTCGCGGATGATGCCGCCGACGCCGGTCGCCGCACCCTGGTACGGCTCGATGGCGCTCGGGTGGTTGTGCGACTCCATCTTGAAGGCGACCGCCCAACCGTCGCCGACGCCGATCACGCCCGCGTTCTCGCCGGGGCCCTGGAGCACGGCCGGGCCGTCGTTGGGGAACATCCGCAGCGCCTTGCGCGAGTGCTTGTAGCTGCAGTGCTCGCTCCACATGAGCGAGTACATGTAGAGCTCGGTGAGGCTCGGCACCCTCCCCAGGATCTCGGCGATCTTCTCGTACTCGTCGAGCTTCAGGCCGAGTTCCTCGGCGAGCTTCGGCGCGAGTTCGGGGGCGAGGGACTCGGGCATGGATGCGGCTCCTCGGAGGTCGAGCGGGTGGGCGTCGAGGTCATTGTAGCCGAGTAGAACGCGAAGGGGCGGGCCGCTTGGCCCGCCCCCGAGGTCACTGTCGCGAGGCGTCGAACCGATCCTATCCCGCGCTCAGCCCCGAGCACCGAACAGTCGCCGCAGCTCGGCCTCGTCCTCGCACTTCGCCAGGATCAGCAGCTCGTCGCCGCCGTTGAGCACGGTGTCGCCGCGTGGCACGACGACGGCCCCGTCCGAGATGATCGCCATGACCTGCGCGCACTCGGGCATCTGCAGGTCGGCGAGGCGCTTGCCGGCGGCGAGCGACTCGTTAGAGAGCACAATCTCGTCCACGACCATGTTCTCGGCCTGGAGGCGCAGCATCGTCACGATGTCGCCCAGGCTCACCTTCTTGAGCACGTCGGCCATGATCGAGGTGTTCGAGACCGGCACGTCCACGCCGAACCGCTCGGTGAACAGCCACGCGTTCGAGGGGTTGTTGATGCGGGCGATGGAGAGCGGGACCTCGTACTCAAGCTTGCCCAGGAGACAGACGACGAGGTTGTCCTCGTCGTGGCCGGTCGCCGCGACGATCGCGTCGGCCCTGCGCGTGTCGGCGTCGTCGAGCACGTAGGGCTCGTCGCCGTCGCCGCAGATCACCCGCACGCCCTGCGCGAAGCCCTCGAGCGCCTCGCAGCGGTCGGGGTTGACCTCGACGAGCGCGACCTCATGGCCGTCCTCGGCCAGGGTCTTGGCCAGGTGCGACCCCACTTTTCCTCCGCCGACGATCACTGCGAACATGAGGTCCTCCTACGGGTTGGTCATCTCTTGGAAGCGTCCCATCGCCGAGTTGAGCACCGCCGCTTCGACGATGTCCCCCTCGTGGAACGCCTCGTGAGAGGTCGGGATCATCGAGGTGCCCGCGCGCACGATCGCGAACGGGAGGATCTCGCCGGTCGCCGTCAGGTCGGCGATCGTGCGGCCGACGAGCCGCGGCGAGATGGACACGCGCACGACCTGGACCTCGGCACCGCCGAGCGAGAGGTCGCGTACCAGGTGCTGATAGAGCAGCAGCGACGAGATCTCGTTCGCCGCCCAGCTGACCGACGAGACCGTCTGAATCCCCAGACGGCGGTAGATCTCGGCACGGCGCGGGTCGAAGATGCGCGCGACGACCTTGGGGATGCGATAGATCTCGCGGGCGATCGTCGCCGAGACCACGTTGGAGTTGTCGCCGCTCGTCACGGCGACGTAGGCGTCGGAGCGGTCCGCCCCCGCCGTCTCGAGCACCGTCTTGTCGAAGACCATGCCGCGCAGCGTCGTTCCCGAGAACGACTTGCCCAGACGCCGGAACGCGAGGGGGTCCTTGTCGATGACGACCACCTCGTGGCCCTCGAACGAGAGCTTGGTGGCGAGCATCGCGCCCACCCGGCCGCAGCCGCCGATGATGACTTTCACGCTGCACCCTCCTCAGCCGCCACGCCGGTGGCGCGGCCAGATTCGGTCCCCTCTTCACTCTTCCCGAGAAGCCCCTCGGCCCTCATGCGCCGACGGACGAAGAACTTGCGTATCTCGTCCGCGATGAGCAGGGTCGGCGCGAGCGCGAACAAGAACGCCCAGTCGGGCCACAGCCTGATCGGCCCGTGATGGAAGACCTGCGCGAGCGCCGGCACGTATACGAGGGCGACGAACATCGCGATCTCAGCGACGATGCCCCAGAGCAGGAACGTGTTGCTGAAGAACCCCACGCTGAAGATCGACTGCACGTTGGTGCGTTGCGCGAACCCGTTGCCGATCTGGGTGGTCATGACCGCGCCATGGGTCATGGTCGTGGCGAGGATGTAGACCGTCGAGCCACCCACCGCCATGGCGCCGAAGGTGAACATGTTCATGCCCGGTCGCCACCCGTACGACCAGTACAGGAAGTAGAACGCGATCATGCACACCGTCGCCTGGATCATCCCGAGGAACAGGTACGAGCGTACGAGCACCTTGCGGTTCAGCAGGCGCTCGTTGCGAGGGCGTGGTGGCCGGTTCATGATCCCCGGCTCTGGCGCTTCCGTCCCCAGCGCAAGCGCAGGCAGCATGTCGGTTCCCAAGTCGATCGCAAGGATCTGCATGACCGTCAGCGCAAGCGGGATGCGGAAGATGACCATGAGCAGGAACGGCACGAGCTCGGGGATGTTGCTCGTGAAGATGTAGCCGACGAAGCGCCTGATGTTGTCGTAGACCGCGCGGCCTTCTTCGATCGCGTTGACGATGCTCGCGAAGTTGTCGTCGGTCAGGATCATGTCGGCCGCCTCTTTGGCGACATCGGTGCCGGCGATACCCATCGCAACGCCGATATCGGCGACCTTGAGAGCCGGCGCGTCGTTCACGCCGTCTCCGGTCATGGCGACGATGTGGTCCATGTCCTTGAGCGCCTGCGCGATACGCATCTTATGCTCCGGAGACACCCGTGCGAACAGAATGTCCTTCGCGGCGAGGGCCTCCTTGAGCTGGTCGTCACCCATCTCGTTGAGTTCGTTTCCGGTCACGATCCGGGCGTGCTCGCCCTTGATGATCCCGATCCGGCGCGCAATGGACTCGGCGGTCAGGCCGTAGTCGCCGGTGATCATGATGATCTCGATGCCTGCCGTCGCGCACTCCTGCACCGCGACGGCGACCTCGTCCCGCGGCGGGTCCATCATCGCCATGAGTCCCACGAACGTCAGGTCGCGTTCGGTCTTCTCGGGGGAGAAGTCCACCTCGTCCTTCTCGACGCTCCGATAGGCCATCGCGAGCACGCGAAGACCGTTGCGGGCGAACTCGTCGTTCTGGGCGACGACGTCCGCCCGCTGCTCGGGGCCGATCGGCTGGACGCCTTCGAGGGTCTCGATGTGCGTGCACAGCTCGAGGACCTCCTTGGGAGCGCCCTTCACGTAGCCGATCCGGCCGAAGCGGTGGTCCATATGGATCGTGGTCATGCGCTTACGGACCGAGTCGAACGGCAGCTCGAAGACGCGCCGCGTCTTGTCGAGCTCCGTCTCGTAGTCGAAGCCGGCCTTCTTGGCCGCGACGAGCAGCGCGGCTTCGGTCGGGTCGCCCAGAATCGTCCATGAGTCCTCGGGCCCGCCAGGCTCGATCAGCCGAGCGTTGTTGCAGAGCGCGGCCGCCTTGACCAGGATCTCGAGCGCTCGGCACTGCTTCTCGTCGAGCGGAGCGCCATCTTGACGGTACTCGCCGCTGGGGTCGTACCCGCCCCCCGACACCTCCAAGTGCTGACCGGCGACCCAGATGTCGCGGACCGTCATCTCGTTCTTCGTGAGCGTTCCCGTCTTGTCGGTGCAGATGACGGTCGTGCACCCCAGCGTCTCGACAGAAGACAGCTTCTTGATGAGCGCATGACGGCCGGCCATGCGCTGGACACCCATGGCGAGCGAGAGGCTCACGGTCGGGAGAAGCCCCTCGGGGACGTTCGCGACGATGATGCCGACCGCGAAGACGAAGCCCTCCATAAGGCTCAGTCCCGCAACGTAGTAACCGAGCAGGAAGAACGCGATGCCGAGACCGGTCGCCAGGATCGCCACCAGCTGGACGACCTTGCCCATCTCCTTTTGGAGGGGGCTGAGCTCGGCCTCCACGCTCTGGGTCAGTTCGGCGATCTTGCCGAACTGCGTGCCCATTCCCGTCGCGAAGGCGATCGCCTTGCCGCCGCCGTACGCGACCGAGGTACCGGCGAAGACGAGGTTCGGCATCTCGATGAGTGTGAGGTTGGGATCGGCGTGTGGCGAAGCGGTCTTGCGGACCGGCTCGGACTCACCGGTCAGCGTGGCGTTGTTGGTTCGTAGCTCGAACTCCTCGACCAGGCGCGCATCCGCCGAGATCGCGTCGCCTTCCTCGAGCACCATGAGATCGCCGGGCACGAGCTCTGAAGCCGGGATCTGCGTCGTCTTGCCGTCACGGATCACCCGAGCATTGCGCGGGATCATCTTCTTCAAGGCGTCGGTGGCCTTCTCGGCGCGGAACTCCTGCCAGAACGAGAAGATCGCGTTGATGA
>CAZXWK010000082.1:0-4755 GCA_964644675.1 uncultured Eubacteriales bacterium
ACGTCGATCTCGAGGTCGCCGAATTCGAGGCGGTCGCGCTGGGGCTCGCTGTCGACGTGCGCGCGGCGCAGCAGCGCCCGGACGCGAGCGACCAGCTCGCGCGGGGAGAACGGCTTGACCAGGTAGTCGTCGGCGCCCAGCTCGAGGCCGGCGATGCGGTCGGCCTCCTCGCCCTTGGCGGTGAGCATGATGATGGGGACGTCGGAGGAGTCGCGGATGGCGCGGCAGACCTCTTCGCCCGAGACCTTGGGCAGCATGAGGTCGAGCACGACGAGGTCGAAGCGGTGCTTCGCGAAGTTGTCGAGAGCCGCCTGCCCGTCCTCGGCGGGCGTGACCCAGTAGCCCTCGCGCTCGAGGTACGCGCTCACGGCCGCGCGGATCGTCTTCTCGTCTTCGACCAGCAGGATGCGCCGAGTCTCGGCTGCCATCGTGTCACTCCTTCACCTCGACGGTGGTTCCCGTCGGACGCGCGCCACCTGAGCGAAGTCTACGCCGCAGGCGGGTCGCGCCCTGCTTCTCCACCGAATCTACACCGCGCAGGTCAGCGCCGTACGGAGCTACTTCCCCGCGGTCGGCAGCGCCTCGGCGTCTCCCTCGGCGGGCTGCTCGGAGGTGCACGCCGGACACCGCGTGGCACCGCACGGGATGAGCGTCAGGCAGTACGGGCACTCCTTGTCGGCGGCGGCCTCTTCGGCGCGGCGGAACCGGTTGGCGGCGCTGACCACCAGGAAGAGCACGAAGGCGATCGCGAGGAAGTTGATGACCGCGGTCAGGAACGCGCCGTACGTGAAGACGACCGCGCCCGACATCTTGGCTTCGGAGACGGTCGCGTATTCGCCCGGCGGGATCGCCACGAACATGTTGGCGAGGTTCGTCTTGCCGGTGACGGCGCCGACGAGCGGGTTGATGAGGTTGTTCACGAACGAGGTCACGATCGCGCCGAACGCCGCGCCGATCGCGAGACCGACGGCGAGGTCGATGACGTTGCCCTTGAACGCGAACTCCTTGAACGCCTTGAACATGCATCTCTCCTTCGCGGCCGAGGCCGTACTGTCCGTTTGCCGCTCCTAAAGTACCCCAGCCGAGAAGAACGGTCGCCCGTCTCGGCGTTGACACTTCGATGATTATCGAAATAGTATCGGTGCGTCCTTGAACCCGACACCGAGAGCCGGAACCCAATGCCCCTGCCCGCTGGCATGCTCGATCCGCAGGACGTACCGCGCCTGTCGACCACGCTGTCGTGGCGCGACACCGTCAAGCGCTGGTCGCTTCGGTGGGGCATCGCCCGCACCAACTCGACGACCGAACCGGGGCTCTACCGCATCGGCGAGCCGACGCCCGACTCCCCCGTCATCGTGACGTGCAACTACCGCATGACCACCGACCTGGTCCGCCGCGACCTCGCGGGCGTGGACGCATGGCTGCTCGTGCTCGACACCTACGGCGTCAACGTGTGGTGTGCCGCCGGCAAGAAGACGTTCGGCACCGACGAGCTCGTGCGCCGCATCTACGCCACCCACCTCGCCGACTTCGTCGCGCACGAGCGCATCGTGCTGCCACAGCTGGGCGCGCCCGGCGTGGCAGCCCAAACCGTGCGCGAGCTCACCGGCTACCGCGTCGTCTGGGGCCCGATCCGCTCGGCGGACCTGCGCGAATTCCTCGCACGCGACATGAAGGCCACGCCCGAGATGCGCGCCGTCACCTTCACCTTCGCCGAGAGGCTCGCGCTCGCGCCCATCGAGCTGCTCGGCACGCTGCGCTACGCGTGGGCGGTGCCGGTCCTCGCGGTGCTCGCGCTGTTGGGCGCGTCGATCGGAGCGCGTGCGTTCGTCGGCGCGGCGCTGTGGATGTCGCTCTTCCCCGCGATCGCCGCGTTCGCGTTGGGCGCGCTCGGCGGCGGGCTGCTGCTCCCCGCGCTGCTGCCGTGGCTCCCCGGTCGCGCGTTCACGGTGAAGGGAGCGGTCGCCGGCGTGGTGCTGGCGCTCGCCGCGCTGATCGCGCTACCGGGCATGGTCGGCCTCGCGAGCCCGTGGGGCTGGGCGGCCGTGCTTCTGGGCGCGGGAGCGTTCGCGAGCTACGTGGGCGTGAACTTCACCGGCTCCACGCCGTACACTTCACCCAGCGGCGTGGAACGCGAGTTGCGTGCAGCAATACCGGTCCAGGCCGCGGCGCTGGGCGTCGCGCTCGTCTGCTGGACGATCGCGTGGGCCATGGCAGGCAGGAGCTTGTGATGCAGGGACTGCGATACCTCGAAGATGCCGTGACGCTGACCTTCGACGCCGAGAAGTGCACCGGCTGTCAGGTCTGCACGCTGGTGTGCCCGCACGGGGTCTTCGCGATGGGCGACGACCGGCGCGCGCACGTGGTGGACCGCGGCGCGTGCATGGAGTGCGGCGCGTGCGCGCTCAACTGCGCGTACGGAGCGATCAGCGTGAAGCCCGGCGTCGGGTGCGCCGAGGCGATCATCCACTCGTGGATCTACGGTGGCGAGCCCACGTGCGGCTGCTCGACCCCGGGACCGGCGGGCGCCGGCAGCAGTTGCTGCGGAGGTGGCCCCATCGTGGCCTCGAGCTGCGACGAAGGCGGCGCGGCGGCCAAGGCTGAGCCTTCTTGATGTGACTGACGCCTCCGGTCCGGAGGCAGAAGGGCGCGGCGCGTGACCCTGCTCGCGATCGCCATCGCCGTCCTGTGCGCGCTCTGGTGGCTCCAGGGCGCGGTCGTGTTCCGCAATCTCTCCCAGCTCCTCGACCTCGCGAAGCTCGACCCGCCGGCTCCCGAGCGCTGGCCGAGCGTGAGCGTCGTCATCCCCGCGCGCGACGAGGAGGTCGACCTTGCCCGCTCGCTCGAAACGCGGCTCACCGACGGCTACCCGGGCGAAATCGAGCTGGTGGTCGTCGACGACCGCTCGACCGACGCGACGCCGCGCATCATCGCCGAGGCCGCCGCGCGCGACCCGCGCATCAAGCCGGTCCGCATCGACGAGCTGCCCGAGGGGTGGCTCGGCAAGGTGCACGCGCTGTCCAAGGGCGTCGAGGCGGCGAGTGGCGAGTGGGTGCTCTTCTCGGACGCGGATGTGCACGTCGAGCCTGGGATGCTCGGTAAGGCGATCGCGCACTGCCTGTACAGCGGGTTCGACCTGCTCGCGATGATTCCGGAGTTCCGTAGCCGCAGCGGCGTGGTCGACGTGCTGTGGGCGGTGTTCGTCCGCATCATGACGATGTACGCCTCGCCGCGCGCCGTCCGAGACCCCGCCACCAAGGTCGCCGTGGGCAGCGGTGGCTACACCCTGATCCGCCGGGAGGCGTTCGACCGCACGCCCGGCTTCGAGCACCTGCGGCTCGAGACCGGCGACGACATGGCGCTCGGCGCGATGGTGAAGCAGGCCGGCGGGCTGTGCGAGTACGTCAACGGCCGGCGCGCGGCGAGCGTCAGCATCTACGACTCGCTCGGCGAGTTCTTCCGCGGCGTCGAGAAGAACGGCTCGTCGCTCGCGGGGCGCCCGTTCTGGCTCGTCGCGTTCACGTTCGCGGTGCTCGGGCTGATCGAGATGTCGCCGCTGCTCGCGGTGGGTGTCGGCTTGGGTGCGGGGATCGCATGGCTGACGTGGCTGGGCGCGGCGACGCTGGTGTACGCGACCGTCGCCAACGTCGCCGCCATGTACCGCAACACCGGCATGGTCTGGCCCGCGCTCTTCTGGCCGATCGGGTGGGTGCTGGTGGCGAGCGGCGTGCTGCGCAGCGGCTGGCTCTTTCACCGGCGCGGCGGCGTGATCTGGCGCGACACGTTCTACTCGGAGGCCGAGCTGCTCGAGGGGCAGCGGTTCAAGCTGGGGTGAGGCGCTGGACCGCTCGTGCGCGGCGCGCGGGGCTCCGCTACTGCGGCCCGGCCGTCTGCACGCCAGCCGCGTCGACCACGACGCCCTTCTTCGCGAGCGTCTCGGCGGTCTTCTTGATGCCGACGAGCGTCTTGTAGCCGAAGATCGCCCCGCCCATCTCGAGCGGCTTGTCGTTGAGCCACATCAGCCAGCGCGGCTGCCCGACGTCGCTCGCCCGCGTGCGCAGGATGAGACGCGTGGTGCCGTTCTCGGCGGGCTTCACGATCCACGCCCACGACATGTCCGAGAAGACCGGGACGTCGGCGGTCGGCGCGACGAGCTTGTTCTCGGCGTCGGTCTTCTTGTAGAGCACCATGGCGGCGGGCTGGGAGGACGCGGCGTCCGCTGCCGCTGCTGTAGTGACGTCGGACGGCGGCGTGAACTCGACGACCTCGAGGCCGGCGCCCGGGAACAGGTACATCTTGTCGCCGAGGTCGAAGGACTGCAGCTCGGGGTCGATGCGCGTGGTGTGGTGGTCGTCCTTGAACTCGGCCGAGCCGGTCATCTTGTAGAACCAGTCCCACGCGTACCAGCCGCCGCGCTGGAAGCCCATCTGCTTCACCAGCGCGAAGACGAGCGCAGGCGGCGCGTCGATGGTGATCGCGCGGGTCGAGTTCTGCAGCGGCGCCTTGACCCACGTGTCGCCGGGGAGCGCCTCGTCGACCTCGGACTTGCTCGCGCCCCAGTGGTCGGTGAAGGAGCGGGTGATCGGCGGCAGGATGACGATCGCGACGAAGAGCACCGCGATCAATACCAGCAGCGCGATGCCGAACCACTTCAGGATCCCCAGAACGACTTGCACGCTCGCACCCCCGATGCCCATTGACTACGACCCGTGCCCCGACGCAAGGCTACACGGAACCCGCCGGTTCACCCAGTGG
>CAZXWK010000083.1:0-4291 GCA_964644675.1 uncultured Eubacteriales bacterium
ATCTCGCCGACGGTCGGGTTGATGCCCTTGTCGTCCTCGTTGAAGAAGATGGCGTTCATCTCGATGAGGTCGATGATGCCGGTGAAGGTGTCCTCAGCCCCGATCGGCAGCTGAATCGGCACCGGGCGGGCGCCGAGGCGGGTCTTCATCATGTCGACGACGTTGTAGAAGTCAGCACCCGAGCGGTCCATCTTGTTGATGTAGGCGATACGGGGGACGCCGTAGGTGTCCGCCTGACGCCACACCGTCTCGGACTGCGGCTCGACGCCACCGACCGCGCAGAAGACGGCGACAGCACCGTCGAGGACGCGCAGCGAACGCTCGACCTCGACCGTGAAGTCGACGTGGCCGGGCGTGTCGATGATCTGGATTCGGTGGTCCTTCCAGAACGCGGTCGTCGCGGCGGACGTGATCGTGATGCCGCGCTCCTGCTCCTGGACCATCCAGTCCATGGTGGCAGCGCCGTCGTGGACCTCGCCGATCTTGTGCGTCTTGCCCGTGTAGTACAGGACGCGCTCGGTCGTGGTCGTCTTGCCGGCGTCGATGTGAGCCATGATCCCGATGTTTCGGGTCTTGTCGAGCGAATACTGCTGAGTGGCCATGAGCCTGAGGACCTCTATCTCGTCAGCGTGGTCAGGTCAGCTGGGATTACCAGCGATAGTGCGAGAACGCGCGGTTGGACTCTGCCATCTTGAACAGGTCCTCACGCTTCTTGACCGAGGAACCGGTGCCGTTGGCGGCGTCCATGATCTCGGCGGCGAGACGCTCGGCCATCGTCTTCTCGCGGCGCTTGCGGGAGAAGCCGACGATCCAGCGGATCGCGAGGGTGGTGGAGCGGCGCGAGTTGACCTCGACCGGCACCTGGTAGGTGGCGCCACCGACACGCTTCGGGCGCACCTCGAGGGTCGGGCGCACGTTGTCCATCGCCTTCTTGAAGGTGGCGAGCGGATCGGCGCTCGTGCGCTGCTCGATGAGGTCGAACGCGCCGTAGACGATGTCCTCGGCGGTCGACTTCTTGCCGTCGAGCAGGATCTTGTTGATGAGCTGGGTCACCAAACGGTTGTTGTAGACGCTGTCGGGAGCGATCTCACGCCGAACAGCTGCTGCGCGCCTGGGCATACCGATTCTCCTCTACCTGTGAGTTCAGAAAACGCCGGTTGGATGAGCGGCAGCGCCTGCGCTGTCCGCTCCATCCGAACCTTACTTGGGCTTCTTGGCGCCGTAACGCGAGCGGGCCTGGGCGCGGTTGTTGACCGCCGAGCAGTCGAGCGCGGCACGGATGACCTTGTAGCGGACACCCGGCAGGTCCTTAACACGACCGCCACGCACGAGCACAATGCTGTGCTCCTGCAGGTTGTGGCCGATGCCCGGGATGTAGGCCGTGACCTCCATGCCGTTGACGAGGCGGACACGGGCGACCTTGCGCAGGGCCGAGTTCGGCTTCTTGGGGGTGGTGGTGTACACACGCGTGCACACTCCGCGCTTCTGCGGATTACCCTTGAGGGCCGGGGTCTTGCTCTTCTCGGCTGCCTGCTTGCGGCCCTTGCGGACCAGCTGGTTGATGGTAGGCAACGCTGTACTCCTTCGTCTACGTTTCGTGCTTGTTCACTCGGGGCGCACGCGCTTGGGTGCGTACTCCCCCGAGCATGAAGTCACAAGGTGGCACTCTACCAATCGCCATGGTGCGTGTCAAACGCAACGCGCCCGGGCGTATCCATACCTCGACCGCACGCGGGGGTTCGCGCATCGGGCGAAAGAAACGCCCCCGCCGTCATCCGGCGGGGGCGTTCCGCGTAGCCGTGCTAGGAGAGGATGCCGATGTGGCTCTTCTCCAGACCTTCCTTGAGCTCTTCGACGGCCTTCTGGCCGACGCCCGGCAGGTTGAGCAGATCATCCTCGCTCATGCCCTGCAGGTCCGCGACGTTCGAGATGCCGGCCTCGGCGAACTTGTTGACCCAGCGGGTCGAGACACCCAAGTCCGTCAGGGTCATCGTCGAGAGGTCCTCGGAGCCGGACATGTCGATCGTCTCGATCTCGATGTCCTCGGCAGCGGCGAGCAGCTCGACGTTGGGGTCGAACGTCATGCCGGTGAACGCGGTGACGTCGATGTCGCCCTCTTCGAGGTCGAGGTCGGCGAACGCGCTCTCGAAGTCCGCCTCGGACAGCGCCGACGGCTCCGGGATGACCGGAAGCAGCGCCTCGATCTCCTTCAGCTCATCGGGTGCCCACTCGGGCAGCGGTCCCTCGGCGCCGGTATCGGCCTCGATGTGCTGACCCTTGTAGGTGAGCTTCACGTTGCGGTAGCGCTTCATTCCGGTCGCGGCCGGGATGAGCTTACCGATGATGACGTTCTCCTTGAGGCCCAGCAGGTTGTCTTCCTTGCCGGCGATCGCGGCGTCGGTGAGCACGCGGGTCGTCTCCTGGAACGAGGCGGCCGACAGGTAGCTCTCCGTGGCGAGCGATGCCTTGGTGATGCCGAGCAGGATCGGATGACCGCTCGCAGGCTCACCGCCGCCCGAGAGGATCTCGGTGTTCGCGCCCTCGAAGTCCAGGCGGTCAGCGAGCTGACCCGGCAGGAACTCGGTGTCACCAGGCTCGGTGATCGAGATCTTGCGGAGCATCTGGCGGCTGATGACCTCGATGTGCTTGTCGTTGATGTCGACGCCCTGGGAACGATAGACGTCCTGAACCTGCTCGACGATGTAGCGGAGCGTCTCGTTGGGGCCCTTGAGGTGCAGCAGGTCGTGCGGGTTCACCGAACCCTTGGTGAGCTGCTTGCCCAACTCGATCTCCGCACCGTCGACCACACCCGGGAGCAGCGTGGCACGGCGAGAGACCGTGTACGCCTTCTCGTGGCCCTCTGCATCGGTGATGGTCAGCGTGCGGTTCTTTTCCTGGTTGTCGATCGTGAGCTTGCCGGCGACCTCGGCGAGGACCGCCTGGCCCTTCGGCTTGCGGGCTTCGAAGAGCTCCGTGACACGCGGAAGACCGTGCGTGATGTCCTCACCCGCGACACCACCGGTGTGGAACGTCCGCATGGTGAGCTGCGTACCCGGCTCGCCGATCGACTGGGCGGCGATGATGCCGACCGCGGTGCCGATGTCGACCGGGTCGCTGCTCGCGAGGTCCCATCCGTAGCAGGCCTGACAGATGCCGTGCTTCGCCCGGCACGTCATGACCGTGCGGCCCACGAGCGTGGTGACGCCGGCGGCGGACAGGCTCACGAGCTGCTCGTCGTTCTGGATGTACTCCCCGGCCTCGAGCACGATCTCGCCGGTCTCGGCGTTGACCGCCGGCTCCAGCAGGCAGCGGCCCACGAGGTTGTGGTCGACGTTGCCGTCGTCCTTCAGGATCGAGAACGCGACACCCTCGTCGGTGCCACAGTCGCTCTCGCGGACGATGACGTCCTGCGCGACGTCGACCAGACGACGGGTCAGGTACCCCGAGTCGGCGGTTCGCAGCGCGGTGTCGGCGAGACCCTTGCGGGCGCCGTGCGTCGAGATGAAGTACTCGAGAACGGTGAGACCCTCTCGGAAGTTCGCCTTGATCGGGCGGTCGAGGATGTCACCCTTCGGGTTCGCCATCAGGCCTCGCATACCGGCCAGCTGACGGATCTGCTTGATGTTACCTCGCGCACCCGAGTACGCCATCATGTAGATGGGGTTGAAGCGGTCGAACTGCTTACCCATCTCGTCGCCGACCTCGTCGGTCGCGCGCGTCCACCGCTCGACGATCTGGCGGTGGCGCTCCTCGCGGGTGATGAGGCCCATGTCGTACTGCTCCTCGATGCGCGCGACGTCTTCGTCAGCGGCGTCCAGGAGCTGGGGCTTGTTGTCCGGGATCGTCGCGTCGTAGACCGAGACGGTCACGCCGGCGCGCGTCGCGTAGTGGAAGCCGAGACGCTTGACCTCGTCGAGGATCTGGCCCATCTCGGTGGTCGAGTAGCGGACCGAGCAGTCCTCAACGATGCGGCCGATGCCCTTCTTGTCCACCTCGTGGTTGATGTAGGGGTGGTCGATGGGCAGCGAGCGGTTGAACGTGATGCGACCGACCGTGGTCTCGATGCGGTCGCCGGCCTTCTTCTCCTCGAAGACGCCCGGCTTGAGCTGCACGACGACGTCCTCGGTCAGGCGGATGAAGATCTTCGCCTGCAGGTCGAGGTCGCTGCGCGCGTCGTAGGCCAGCAGCGCGTCGTCCATGTTCATGAACGCGCGACCCTCGCCCTCCATGCCGGGACGGTCGGCGGTCAGGTAGTACAGACCGATGACCATGTCCTGCGTCGGCGTCGTGA
>CAZXWK010000084.1:0-4284 GCA_964644675.1 uncultured Eubacteriales bacterium
GTCGCCGCCATCGCCGCGAAGAACTCGGCATGCAGCGCCTGCCACCCGGGTGCCGCCCACGCTGACGCGCACGTCTCGACGGTCGGCTCGACCGCTCTCGGCACGTCCGGCTTCACGTGCGGCGACTGCCACGACACCGACGTGCAGACCGAGCACGCGAAGGCGAGCACGTCGATCGCCGCAGTCGGATGCGTCGGCTGTCATCCGGTTCCGAGGGGCACCCTCGCGCCGTGGGACAAGACCTGTTCGCAGGGCGGCTGCCACGCTGCGGGTTCGGCGGCCCAGACGCACGGCAACTACACCTCAGCTCACGCTGCTGAGGCCGGCACCACCTGCTTCGAGACGGACTGCCACCCGAGCCTGGCCACGGCGGGGCTTGACGGCATTCACGTGAACGCCACCACGACGGTCAACGCTCAAGTGGTCAGCTCCTGCATGATCTGCCACTCCAACGGAGTGCCGACGGAGAAGACCTGTGGCGCAGCGGGTTGCCACGAGGAGCGTCTCCAGCCGCACGGCTACGATGTCGCGATGCATACGGCGACGGATTCGTGCCTCGGCGCCTGTCACGACGCTGGACTCAAGGCGACCCACGATGCGCTGCCTACGCCGGTCTCGTGTGCGACGTGCCACACGGCCAGGGATGCGCTGGGCGGCCCGTGGGACAAGACCTGTGGTGACTGCCACCCGACCATCACGCACTCGACGGCGACCCATGCCGGTACGGACGTAGGCGCGCGGGCATCGAGGGCCCTCTACTACAACGACGGGCAGGATCGCGGCGGATGTAGCGACGGGCCGGGTACCGGTTGCCACAACATCGGCAACGTTTCGACCCTGCACGCGAGTCTGCCGAACCAGGGTTGTCCGCTGTGCCACGGCGCAGGCAAGACCCCGAAGAGCGAGTGCAACGACTGCCACAAGTTCGGACTCGCGGGCGACACGATGCCGCTGGGTACCGCTGTCTACCACCACCTGAACGTGAAGTACCTGAACAACCCGGCAGACGTTCGGTCGCCGGGCGACAAGTACTTCCTGCACTCCGATGCCCAGTACACGCGCAGCTGGCTGGGCTACGGCGACATGTCCGCTTGGAACGATCCCGACGTCAAGGGCGGCTTCAGCGACACCAACTACTACGAGGCGCCCGCCAACGGCTGGGACATGACGCGCTACGACTACGACTGCACGAACTCGTGCCACGGTGAGGGCACCGGCGTCTGGAGCGTCTTCGGAGGCACCGGCAAGAAGGGTTCCGAGTTCGGCGGCCCGCTCACCGAGACTGTCTGGGATGCCGGCGGAACCAGGGGCTACTGGGACTGGTGGAAGGAAGAGCGCTACCTCACCTCCACGAATCCCGTGCAGTGGACTCCGGGCGACGCGCCGACGCTCTCGTTCGACGCGATCTTCTCGACGAATCCCAACGGTAGCTACGGCCAGCCGGGCACTTCCATCCGGGTTGAGATCGCGACTGCCGACGACAACTACGCGACGTGGACACCGCTGACGAACGGGATGGTTGACGGCGCACCACGCGACATCAGCGGTCAGCCCGGCAGCAGCCAGTGGGTCCGCTTCAACTACGACCTGTCCAGCGAGGTGACCACCCGCAACGGCAGCCCGATCTACAATCCCGATCAGGCGACGTGGACGTGGACCTGGTCCAGCTGGGTTCCGGAGTTCCTGCGGATCGAATCGAACAAGGGCAAGTCCTTCTGGTGGGATCAGGAGCTCTTCGACACCCTGAGCCCCGCGGATCAGAACACCTACCAGGACCTGATGTGGAACCAGTGGTACGAGGGCGCCGACTTCGGCAGCTACGACAAGCCCATCATCGGCTACAACACCGTTGGTACGCCGTACAAGATCCGCTTCGTGTTCCACGATGAGGGCGCGGTGGGCGGCAATCTCAAGGTCAAGGACGTCGCGCTCAAGGGCGGCACGCAGACGTACGCCAGCGAGTGGCAGACGATGCAGCCGAGCTACTTCACCGCCGAGTCGCGCACGCCGCTTGGCTCGGGTTACGAGTCCATTCTCACGCCCTGGAAGCTTGCCGAGTCGGTCGTCGGCGACGGTGTCACGCCGATGTGGTACACCGGCCCCGGTGACTTCGGCGCGAACTCGCAGCGCATCCTCGAGATGAAGACCGGGGTTCAGACCGGCGACGGCGAGTGGGGCGGCTCCACGAAGCTCGAGTTCGACAGTGCGTACATGCTGACCGGTTCGGACACGGCCGAGATCCAGATCGCGACCTCGTACGACGGCGAGAACTGGAGTGGCTGGCAGACCCTGTACGGCTCCGAGCTGCGCAAGGCACAGCAGATCCAGGACCCGAATCCCGACAACTGGATCTGGCATCCCGAGTACTACGATCCCGACATGGGCGAGACCTATCCGGGATGGTGGGAGAAGCCGCTCATCAACCTGCCGCTTCCCCAGAGCAGCAGCTCCGCCGACATCACGGGCGCAAACGCTGACGGATGGGTGCACAAGAGCTTTGACATCTCGTACGGCATGAAGGTCAAGGTCAGGTTCGTGTTCAACAACGGATCGGACAGCGCCGCGTGGGGCTGGGGCATCAACCACATCAAGATCACGAGCGAGGGCGGCCTGACCAAGGCGCAGTCCGCCGATCCGGCCACGTGGAATGTGACCGGTTGGGAGCGTTACAGCGATCAGGGCAAGATGTGGTATCCGCTGGCCAGCGGCTACACGCCATACACGCGCGTGCTCAGCACGCATTCGATCGATGTGCCGGCCACTGGCACGACCAAGCTGTCGTTCATGACGCGCTACTACTTCGGCAAGCCGGGCATCGGTTGGTACTCGGGCAGCTACGGTCCGGACTACGATCCGGACAGGGCACTCGCTGACGGCTACGTCGAAGCCTCATCCGACGGCGGCGCGACATGGCAGCCGCTGACGGGTACCGTCAACGGCGAGTCCAGGTCGGTGCTGGCTTCCATGACGGCGTCCGGCGACAAGTGGGTGCCCGCCGACTACGACCTGTCCGCGTACGCCGGTCAGACCATCAAGGTCAGGTTCCGGATGGAGACGTGGCTCAGCAACGGCATGGGATACGGCCACTGGGGCGTTGACAACATCGGTATCGGCAACAGCGTCAGTGGTGGGCTGTTCCTCGATGACGCCGAGACAGAGCAGTCGCACTGGGATCCGACCTACTGGGTGCGCGCACGAGGCGCCATCGTCGGTATGGGCGGAGACGCGTGGGGCTACTAGCAATCCCTATCGACTAGCAGCGGCCGGGGCCCCCGCAATCGGGGGGCCCCGGCTCCGCTTTCTCGGCCAAGTGCATCAAGGAGGAAGCTCGTGAGCGCTTCTCGGAGGTTGGTACTCGCTCTGGTGATAACCGCACTTGCGGTCTCGGCCGGGTGTGCTTCGAAATCTCGACAGGGCGGGACTTCCGGCGCACCGTCGACGGCTGCGACGGCTACGGCAACGACCACGCAGTCTGTGACGCCCACGGGCAGTGCTGCTGCCACTGTGTCGACGAATCCGGCGGGGCCTGGCACGTCCGGAGCCACCGGAGGTAGCGCCTCCAAGCCCGGCGGCTCCAAGACGTCCGGGTCGCAGGGACAGGGCGGCATCACTCCCAAGCCGGGAGAGAACCCTGAGGAGAACCTGGGCACCAACGTGCTCGTCTACGTGAGCACCATCGCGAAGAAGAGGCCGCCTGCCGGCACCGAGATCGTTCTGGGCAAATCGTCGTTCAAGCCGGACACACAGCGAGCCATGGACCGCGGAGTTCTCGGCCCCCTGCCCGCCGGGAAGACGGCGACGCTGGTGATCTACCCGGATGGCCGGGATGGCAAGAAGATCTCGATTCCCATACTGGTGTCCGGATCGAACACGAAGGACCCGAGGGGGAGAACGGTCGACGTCGCGATATCCGACGAGGGCGTGACCGTGCTCGGGGTCATGGTGCAGCCGGAAGGCCGAGGAACGAAGGACAGGTTCTAGTCCGAAGTTCGACGACGCCTGGATGCCCTTCTGCGGGCGACGAGTTGACGTGCGGGTATACTCGATATGGTCGGTTGTCGCCCGCGCGGTGACTGCCGTCGGCTCGGAGGCCATGAACGAGACCCTGTCTCAAGTTGCCCGTCGCACGCGCCTGATGGAAGGGGCACGGCGGGAGCGGCGATTCTGAGACACGGACGCACCTCGTGTGCCACCGCGTGGAGAGCCGGATCGCGCGGGCCTGCTCGGAGGGAGTTCGCCATGTTGCCGCATGGAGGCTCGAGCACCAGAGGATCGTGGCTCTTC
>CAZXWK010000085.1:0-4198 GCA_964644675.1 uncultured Eubacteriales bacterium
CTAGATCTTCTTGTGGTCGGCGGCCGAGCCCACGCCGGGGCCCGTGATGCCCGTCGCCGCCTTCTCGTCCATGTAGATGGTGTAGGCGTCGTCGACCGAGGCGCCACCGTGAACCACGGCGTTGACGGCCTTGATCATGCCGAGCGGGCTGTCCGACTGGAAGATGTTGCGGCCCATGTCCACGCCCGCGGCGCCACCCTCGATGGCCTTGTACGTCATCTCGAGCGCCTCGCGCTCGGGCAGCTTCTTGCCGCCGGCCATGACGATCGGCACCGGGCACGTCGAGGTGACGCGCTCGAAGTCCTCGCAGTAGTACGTCTTGACGATGTGGCCGCCCGTCTCGGCGATGATGCGGCTCGCGAGCGCGAGATAGCGCGCGTCGCGCACCATGTCCTTGCCTACGGCCGTGACGCCGATGACCGGGATGCCGTAGCGCTCGCCCTCGTTGACGAGCTTGCCGAGCGAAGCGAGCGTCTGCGCCTGGTGGGGCGCGCCGATGAACACCTGGACGGCCATGCCGGCCGCGTTGAGACGGATGCACTCCTCGGTGTCGACGAGGATCGTCTCGTTGGAGAGGTCGTCTTCGAGCACGCTGCTGCCGCCCGAGACGCGAAGCACGATGGGCGTGCCGACCGAGGCGGGGATGTCGTTGCGGAGCACGCCGCGCGTGAGCATCAGCGTGTCGGCATACGGCGCCAGCGGCACGATCGACTCACGACAGCGTTCGAGGCCCGTGGTGGGGCCGAGGAAGTAGCCGTGGTCGACCGCGAGCATGACCGTGCGACCGTCTTCGGGCTTGAGGATCTTGGCGAGGCGGTTCTGAAGTCCCCAGGACATGACGTGCGACCTCCAGCTCGGGATCGAAGTACGAGGTATTCGGGCCCTCTCGGGCAGCGTCTCATGCTAGCAGACGAGCGCGCCGTTTCGCGCTACCGAGCCAGCGTCCGAGCCAGCTCGTAGAGCTCGAGCCTGAGCTCGTGATGGATCTCGTAGGCGTCGCGCAGCGGGTACGTGTACGTCCGCGAGCCGCGCAGCCCCACCGCGACCCCGGTCTCCCCGGCGAGCAGCGCGTCGACGGCGCGGGCCCCCATGCGCGACGCGAGGATGCGGTCGAACGCCGACGGCGAGCCACCGCGCTGCACGTGGCCGAGCACCACCGAGCGGACCTCGTGGCCGTAGCGCTCCTCGAGCTCGGCGGCGATGCTGAACGCGTGACCGGCGCCCTCGGCGACGATGATGATGGAGTGCTTCTTGCCCCGCGCGACGCCCTCGGTGATGCAGCTCCAGACGTCCTCGACCTTCCACGGCACCTCGGGGACCAGGATGCAGTCGCCGCCGCACGCGAGCCCCGCGTATGTCGCGAGGATCCCCGACGTGCGCCCCATGACCTCGATGACGAAGGTGCGCTCGTGGCTCGAGGCGGTGTCGCGGACCTTGCCGACCGCGTCGCAGATCGTGTTCAGGGCCGTGTCGAAGCCGATGGACGTGTCGGTCCCCGCGACGTCGTTGTCGATCGTGCCGGGGATGCCCACGACGCGAATGCCGCGCGCATTGAGCGCCTCGGCGCCGCGATACGACCCGTCGCCGCCGATGACGACCAGGTTGGTCACACCCTGCTCGGCGAGGATGGCGGCGGCCTCATCCACGCCGTCCTCGGTCTCGAAGCGCTCCGAGCGCGACGTCCCCAGGAAGGTGCCGCCGCGGTCGAGGACGCCACCCACGTCGCCGAGACCGAGCGGCTGGAAGCACGAATCGAGCAGGCCGAGGTAGCCGTGCTGGATGCCGATGGCCTCGCCGCCGGCCGCGATGGTCGAGCGGACGACCGAGCGCACCGCGGCGTTCATCCCCGGCGCGTCTCCGCCGCTGGTCAGGACCGCGATCTTGGGCCGGCCTTGCGGCACTCGGCTCACTCCTCGGGTAGCGTGCAGAACTCGCCGATCGCGCGCAGCCGCTCGTAGCGGGAGCGCACGAGTTCGTCGGAGAACGTACCCGAAAGCTCGTCGAGCGCCGACGTGACGGCCGCGCGCACCGCCGAGAACACCGCCGCAGGATCGCGGTGGGCCCCGCCGAGCGGCTCGGGAACCACCTCGTCGGCGATCCCGAGGGCCAGCAGCTCGTCGGCGGTCAGGTGGAGCACCTGCGCCGCGGCCTCGGCCTGCTTGGGGTCCCGGTAGAGGATCTGCGCGCACATCTCGGGACTGATCACCGAGTAGTACGCGTTCTCGAGCATGATGAGCCGGTCGCCGAACCCGATGGCGAGCGCGCCTCCGCTACCGCCCTCGCCGATGCCCACGACGACGACGGGGACGTCGACCGCCGACAGCTTGGCGAGCGACTCAGCGATCGCCCACGCCTGCCCGCGCTCCTCGGCCTCGAGGCCCGGATGGGCGCCCGCGGTGTCGAGGAAGCTCACGATGGGCAGACCGAACTTCTCGGCGAGGTCCATGACGCGCATCGCCTTGCGGAAGCCTTCGGGATTGGGGCTGCCGAAGTTCCGCTTGATGTTCTCCTTGGTGGTCGTGCCCTTGCGGTGTCCGAGCACGACGACCTTGCGACCCGCGACCGCGCCGAGACCGGCGAAGATCGCCTCGTCGTCACCGTAGTGGCGGTCCCCGTGCAGCTCGATCACGTCGTCGAAGAGCGCGTCGATGAAGTGCTGCGTCTTGGGCCGGTCAGGGTGACGCGAGATCTGGACGCGGTCCCACGGCGCAAGGTGCGTGTAAGTCTCGACGCGGAGCCGCTCGATCTCGGCGGCGAGGTCGTCGATCTCCGCCGCAAGATCGGGGTTGGCCGCGAGGTCGAGGCGGCGCAGCTCGGCGATCTTGGTCTCGAGCTCGATGAGCGGACGCTCGAACTCCATGACGTGGCGAGGCCGGGTCACGAAGCCTCACCCCGATTCGCACGCGGCTGCAGGTAGGTCAGCAGCACCGCCAGCGTCTCCTTCAGCTCGGCACGCGGCACGATGTCGTCGATCATCCCGTGCTGCAGGAGCGACTCGGCGGTCTGGAAGCCCTTGGGCAGCCGCTGCCGTGTGGTCTGCTCGACGAGCGCCGGGCCGGCGAAGCCGATCATCGCGCCCGGCTCGGCGAGCAGCACGTCACCCAAGACGGCGAACGAGGCGGTCACGCCGCCGTACGTCGGGTCGGTCAGCACGACGACGTACGGCAGGCCGGCCCGGGAGTGGCGCTCTGCTGCCGCCGAGGTCTTGGCCATCTGCATGAGCGAGAGCATGCCCTCCTGCATCCGCGCTCCGCCGGAGGCGGTGACCAGCACGATGGGCAGCCCCTCGGCGGTGGCGAGCTCGAAGGCGCGCGTGATCTTCTCACCGACGACCGAGCCCATGGAGGCCGCGATGAACCGGAAGTCCATCACGCCGAGCACGACCGGCCGGCCGTCGATGGTGGCTCGGCCCGTCACGACCGCCTCGGGCAGGCCGCTCTTCTCGGCGGCCGACGCGAGCTGCGTGACGTACGCCTTCGCCGCCTCGAACTCGAGCGGGTCGCATGGCGTGATGCCCGCGTCCGTCTCGGCGAAGCTGCCCGGATCGGCGAGAAGCTCGATGCGCTGCGGCGCGGTCAGCTCGAAGTGGTGGCCGCACGTGGGACAGACGCGGTCGTTCTCCGCGAGCTCTCCCTCGTAGAGCGTGCGCTTGCAGCCCTCGCACTTGACCCAGACGCCATCGGGCACGTCCGAGCCCGCGGCCTGACCGCGCTGCTGCTCCGTCACCTTGGTGTATCGCTTGTTCTCCCTGGCGGAGAACCAGTCTGCGATCGACATATCGTGTCGTGCCGCCCTCTGCTACCTGTACCGGTCGGTCTACTATTCCCTGCAATACCGCCGCGGCACCGCCCGGCCTGACGCCGAACGGTGCCGCGACGCGGTTTTCGCTTGCGCGAGGTTCGCCCTAGAGCGAGAAGTCCTCGGTGCCGTTGAAGACGGCGAGCGCGCGGTCGACGTCGTAGTCGCCCAGCGTGATGGCGCTGATCGCCTTGGTCAGGCGGACCGCCTCGTCGAGCGAGCGCTGGTGGATGTTGCGCCCGGTCGCGTTGCCCACTGCCCCGCCTGTGTGGATCTGGTCGTAGAGCTGTGTGAGGAACGTCGTGGCGTCCACGGTCGAACCGCCCGCACATACCAGGCCGGTGCGACCCGAGGCCTTCGAGGCCTCGACGAGCTTGTCCGCCGAGGAACCGGCGTCGTC
>CAZXWK010000086.1:0-4165 GCA_964644675.1 uncultured Eubacteriales bacterium
ATATCGTCCATCGCCTCCCCTGACGCATGGTACCCGTTGTCCTCGAGGCGCACTCCCTGCGATTGACACCACCCCGAGCCGCCGTGAGAATGCGTCAGATGGAGGCGGATGGGTCCTGGTGGGCTCCGCGGTCTTCAAAACCGTAGTGGGGCGTGAAGAGCGTCCCGGGTGTGTTCGATTCGCACACGTCTCCGCCAATGAATCGATCCGAGCCCAGCCGAGAAGGCCGCTCGTCTGCAGGGAGCGACACAGAGGCGCGCCGCCCGGCGCGGGGACACCAGGGGGATTCCATGCGCGTCCGTATCATCGCCGTCACCGTACTGCTCGCCGTCGCGCTGCCCGGCCTCGCCGGCTGCGACAAGGTCGACGCGTACCTCAACCCCAAGCCCAAGGTCGTCACGCAGGAGGCGACTGTTGCCGTCGCGGGCGCCAACGTCTCGGGCACGGTCGAGGCCGAGATGCCCCAGGGTCTCCCGCTATGGCCGGACGCGGTCGCGACCGCGTCGACGACCAGCCACGTCCCGGGCGGCACGACGTGGGCGACCAGCTTCACGACCACCGACGCCTACGACGACGTCTTCAAGGGCATGGGCGCCGGCTTCCAGCGCGCGGGGTGGACCGTCGAGACCGAGGACATCGGGACGCCCGAGGCCAAGGCCGCGGTCTTCACCGTCTCCAAGGACAACATCGAGGGCGCCATCACCATCACGGACGTCGCCCCTGGCCAGGTGACCATCGACTACGTGATGGGTCCCAAGAAGTAGCGCCGAGAACCCCGGCGCGCACCCGGCGCGCCGCTGCTCGCCACGCGGCCTAGCGCCGCAGCGACTTGAACGCCGCCAGCGCGCGCTCCCGCGCCTCCGCGTGATCCACGAGCGGTCGCGGGTACGTCTCGCCCAGCACCACGCCGGCCTCCTCCAGAACGCGCGCGGGCGCCTCGTGCGGTCGTTGGATCCAGCGGTCGGGGAGCGCCGCGAGCTCGGGCACCCACTCGCGCACGTAGGCGCCGTCCGCGTCGAACCGCGTGCCCTGCAGCGTGGGGTTGAAGATCCGGAAGTACGGCGCGGCGTCGGCGCCGCAGCCCGCGACCCACTGCCAGTTGAACGCGTTGGCCGCCGGGTCGTAGTCGACCAGCCGCTGCCGGAAGACCTCCTCGCCGGCCTGCCACGGCACCAGCAGGTCCTTCACCAGCACCGAGGCGGCGACCAGCCGCACCCGGTTGTGCATCCAGCCCAGCACCGCGAGCTGCCGCATCCCGGCGTCCACGAGCGGCCACCCGGTGCGGCCCGCGGCCCACGCCTCGAGCGCCGCCGGATCGTCGCGCCACGGCATCGCCGAGAACTCCGCGCGAAGCGGGACCTCGAAGCTGTCGGGGTGCGCGTCGAGCGTGTGGTACGCGAACTCGCGCCACGCGAGCTGGCGCAGGAACGGCTCGGCGGCCTCCTCGCCGGCCGAGCGCACGACCTCCCACGCGACCTGCATCGGCGAGAGCTCGCCGCACGCGAGCGCGGGCGAGAGCCGGCTCGTCGCCGGCCGCGCGGGCAGGTCGCGCTCGGCGTCGTAGCGCGCGATGCGCCCGGCGTCGAACGCGCGGAGCAGCTCGCGCGCGCCGTCCTCGCCGGGCGTCCACCAGCGGGCGACGTCGGGGGCGCCGGGGGCGGGCGAGACGGACCCCGCGGACAGCGGACGGAGCGGCGGAGCCGCGATGGCGTGCGGCGCGGGGTCCGGCTCGCGGAGCCGCCACGCTCGTCGCCACGCGCGCCAGAACGGCGTGAAGACCCGGTACGCCTCGCCGCTCGCACTCGGGAGCGTGCGTGGCGGCACCAGGAGCTGGCCCTCGTCAGCGACCTCGAACCCGATACGCTCGCGGGCCAGCTCCTCGCCCACGGCGCGTTCGAGCGCGCGGCCGTCGGGCGTGTGGTCCCGCGTGCAGGTCACGAGCGTCGCGCCGCACTCGCGCGCGCAGCGCACGATCGTCTCGGCGGCGGGGCCGGGGCGGACGGCCAGGTGGTTGCCCCGCTCCTGCAGGCGCGCGTCGAGCGCGTCGAGCGAGAGCGCGCGGTAGGCGCGCGCGGCGGCGCCGGGACCGTGCGGGTCGCTCGGGGAGGGGTAGACGTAGAGCGGGCAGACCGTCCGCGCGGACTTCATCGCGGCGACGAGCCCGGGGTTGTCGGCAAGGCGCAGGTCGTTGCGGAACCACGCGATCGCGGTGTCGTGCACCCGGCCTCCCCTCGTGTCGCCGCCTCGGGTACACAACAAAGGATACAAGTGCCGCGCGACACAGGGAGCCGCATGAGCCGGATCATCACCGACAAGCTGCCCGTCGGCATCAGCGCGTGCGCGTTCCGCTGCCCGGTTCGCTACAACGGCCGAGCGCAGGACGCGCTGTCGGTGATGGGCCGGGAGCGCGCCGACTTCGCCTTCACGCCGGTGTGCCCGGAGTGCGCGGCCGGGCTGGGCGTGCCGCGCAACCCCATCCACCTGACCGGCACCGGCGCCCAGGTGCTCGCGGGCACGGCCGCGGTCAAGGACCGCCGCGGCAACGATGTCACCGAGCGCGTCATCGCCGGCTGCGAGGAGTCGCTCGCGCAGCTGAGGCGTGCCGGCGTGGTCGCGTTCATCGGCAAGGAGTCCTCGCCCACGTGCGGCATCGCCAAGGCGCGCGTGGGCAAGAAGCGCACGGGGATGCTGGGCGCCGGCGTCTTCGGCGCGATGCTCGCCCAGCACGACGACCTGTTCCTCATCCCCGACGACGGCCTGGCCAACCCGCTCATGTGGTGGGACTGGCGGCGCCGGCTCCACGCATGGGTGTGGCTGCGGCGCCGCCCCATCGAGCGCAGCCGCGACCTGTACGACGCGTGGCACGTCGTCAAGTTCGTGGTGCAGGAGACCGACCGCCCCTTCGCCGATTCGATGGGCCGAGAACTCGCCGCGCTCCCCAAGGGGGCGCCCGCCGAGCAGCTCGAGGAGCTCCGCGCGCGCATGCTCGACGCGCTGCGCAAGCCGTCCACGCGCCCCCGGATCCGCTCGGCGATGTGGAAGACGTACGTGCATGCCGCCAAGAAGGGCCGCCTCGAGGGAGTCGACCTGCACGACCTGACCGTGGACTCGCCCGAGGTGCGCCTCAACTCCGACGAGCTCGCGCGCACCCTCATCGGGCTCGAGCGCATCAGTTTCGAGAACGACCTGCTCTTCGGCACCAGCCCCGTCATCCGCCGAGACAACCGCCGCGTCCGCGCGCTCTCGGCCGAGACACCCGCCCGCTCCGACCTGACCTGAGAGGACCCGCCATGGACTGCCTGACCGCGATCCACACCCGCCGCAGCGTGCGCCAGTTCGCCGAGACGCCCGTGACCGACGAGCAGATCGAGACGCTGCTGCGCGCCGGCATGGCCGCGCCGTCGGCCGGCAACGGCCAGCCGTGGCGCTTCGTCGTCGTGCGCGACGAGGCCACGCGCGCCAAGCTCGCCGAGGCGACGCCGTACTCCAAGCCGATCGGCCGCGCGCCGGTGGGCATCGTCGTCCTCGCCGAGCCCGCCGCCGAGAAGTTCCCCGGGCGCTGGCCGCTCGACTGCTCGGCCGCCACCCAGAACATCCTGCTCGCCGCGCACGCGACGGGCCTGGGCACCGTGTGGCTCGGCGTCAATCCCGAGCCCGACCGCGAGGCCGCCGTGGCCGAGATCCTCGGCGTGCCCGGCAACCTGCGCGTGGTCTGCATGATCGCGGTCGGCGTGCCGGCGGGCCCGGGCCCCGAGGTGGATCGCTACAAGCCCGAGTTCGTCCGCGCCGAGCGCTGGGAGTAGCCGCGCCGGCCCCGCGCTCGGCAAGGGGCGGGCTTCCTGTGGAACCCCTCATCAAGCGGGGGTGCGGCACGAAGGTTGCAGCTGGGTGTGGCGCCTTCCGCGCGCGGCTTTCGCGCGGGCGGTGCTAGTATCGCCAGTGTTCGCGCCCGGCTCCGGTACGCCGGGCGACGGCCCCCAAAGGGTCGGCGTCTTCTCGGGTAGGGTGGTCCTTCATGCGGCTCGCTCGCACGATCTTCTCGGCGGCGCTCGTGTGCGCACTCGTCGTCGGCGTGGCGCCTGCGTACGGCGCGACGAACAGCATCTACCAGGGACTCTCGTTCGCTCCGACCGGCGGCTGGTTCGTGGTCGGCGGCATGGGCAAC
>CAZXWK010000087.1:0-3906 GCA_964644675.1 uncultured Eubacteriales bacterium
CCCTGGATGTCGGTCAGGATGGCGACGTCGTCACCCTCCTTGATGAGCCCCATCGCGATACCGGAGACCGGGGCCTTGATCGGCACGCCGGCGTCCATGAGCGCGAGGGTCGAGCCGCAGACCGAGCCCATCGAGCTCGAACCGTTGCTCTCGAGGACCTCGGAGACGATGCGGATCGTGTACGGGAACTCGTCCTCGGCCGGGATGACCGGCAGAAGCGCCTTCTCGGCAAGCGCACCGTGGCCGATGTCGCGGCGCTTGGGGCCGCGCATGAAGCCCGTCTCGCCGGTGGAGAACGGCGGGAAGTTGTAGTGGTGCAGGTAGCGCTTGCCCTCGGCGACGTCGATCGTGTCGATGCGCTGCCACTCGGAGAGCATGCCCAGCGTCAGGACCGAGAGGACCTGGGTCTGGCCGCGGGTGAAGAGGCCCGATCCGTGGCTGCGCGGCAGGTAGCCGGCGACCGTCGTGATCTGACGGACCTCGTCGAGCTTACGGCCGTCGGCGCGCTCGCCCTCCTTGAGGACCATGGTGCGCATGGTCTTCTTCTCGAGCTTCTTGAGCGTGGCCTTGATGTCCTTGCCCTTGGCGGCGATCTCCTCTTCGGAGAACAGCTCGGCCATGAGCTTGTCCTTGACGGCCTGGACGCCGGCCATGCGAGCGTGCTTGTCGGGGTTGTGCAGCGCCTCGGCCATCTCGGCGCCACCCGCGGCGAAGATGCGCTCCTCGACCTCGGGGTCGACGGTCTGCAGCGCGACCTCCATCGGGGTGATCTCGACGCGCGAGAGGAACTTCTCCTGCGCCTCGCAGAACTTGCCGATGGCCTCCTGCGCGAACATGAGGGCCGCGAGCATGTCCTCCTCGGTCACCTCGCTGGCGCCGGCCTCGAGCATGTAGACGGCGTCCTTGGAGCCGGCGACCACGAGCTCGAGGTCGCTGTCCTCGGTCTCGTCGAAGGTCGGGTTGACCAGGAACTCGCCGGTCTCCATGTCGCGGCAGATGCGCACGCCGGCGAGCGGGCCCTCGAACGGGATACCCGCGGCGAGCAGCGCCGAGGACGCGCCCATGATGCTGATCACGTCGGGCTGGTTGATCTGGTCCGCCGAGAGGACCGTCGCGATGACCTGGACCTCGTTGCGGAAGCCGTCCGCGAACGAGCTGCGGATCGGGCGGTCGATCATGCGGGCCGTGAGCGTGGCCTTCTCGGACGGGCGGGCCTCACGCTTGATGAAGCCGCCGGGGAGCTTGCCGGCCGCGTACATGCGCTCCTCGAAGTCGACCGTGAGCGGGAAGAAGTCCAGGTCCTTCGGGAACTTCGACGCGGTCGCGGTCACCAGGACGATGGACTCGCCCTGACGCACCAGAACGGCACCGCCGGCCTGCTTGGCCAGCTCGCCGGTCTCGAGCGTGTATTCCTTGCCGTACAGTTCGAACGTTTCTACTACCTTGGTCATGAAGCTTCTCTCTTCTTCCCTCTACCGCACCGGCCGCCCCATGCGACCGGCTCATGTCACGCTCCGCGTGCCGCCGCGCATCCTGCGCGTCCGGCCACACTAGCCCGCGTCCGTGCGGGTCCGGCGCCTCGGAGCGTGCGTGGGCGCCAGCAAACGAGAAGGCGGGGAGATTCCCCGCCTTCAGGCTCTCAGTGGGTGTCTACCCGCGAATGCCGAGGTCCGCAACGACCTTGCGGTACCGCTCGATGTCGCTCTTCTTGAGGTAGTTGAGCATCCGGCGGCGCTGGCCGACCAGCTTCAGCAGGCCGCGGCGGGTGTGATGGTCCTTCTTGTGGACCTTGAGGTGCTCGGTGAGGTCGCGGATGCGCTGCGTGAGCAGGGCGATCTGAACCTCGGGAGAACCGGTGTCCGCATCGGCGCGCTTGTACTGCGCGATGATGTCGGACTTGACGTCCTTGGGAAGCGGCATATTCTGTTCCACCTTTCACGTGGATACGCCCCGGTCCGAGATGGCCGTCGGTGAGTCGAACCTCACAGGCCGGGGTAGCGGTTGTAGCCGACGAAGTATAGCACACACACGCCGCCGAGCGTATCCAGCGGACCGTTACTCGGCGCCGCCGGCCTCGAGGGCGCCGAGCACCTCGCGCGCTCGGTCGAAGTCGGTCTCGAGCACGTAGACGCTGAACGTGTCGCCACCGAAGAGGTTGAGGTGCAGCAGGGGCGCGTTCTCCGGAGGGTACGGCTCCCAGTACGAGGCGATGCCGGCGTCGGTGAGCGCGTGCTTGATCTCCTGCATGCGGCGCAGGTCGTAGGGCAGGTCCGACTCGACGAGCAGCCACTCCCCCTCCGGCACCGAGTCGTCCTCGGGTTCGGCCGCCACGGCCGCTTCGGCGGCCTCGAGCGCGGCGGGGTCGTAGACGTCGTCCTCGGAGAGGTCGCCCGATTCCCCGAGGTCCTCGGCCTCGAACTCCTCGGCGGCCTCGGCGAACGCGGCGGCGGTGGCCGGGTCGACGTACTCGGTGGGCGTGCCGATGACCTCGCGCGCCTCGTCGAGCCGAGACCTCGGGACCAGCAGCGTGAACGGCTGGCCGTACGTGCCGCCCCCCGGAAGCGCATTGGGCCGGTCCTGCGGAGGATACGGGTGCCAGACGAACGGGATGCCCGCCGCTTCGAGCGGCGTGGTGAACATGAACGCGTTGGGCCCGGTCGACCACGCGTCCATGAACTCGATCGGACCGGCCAGGACCTCCCACTCGCCCGTGGCGATGTCCTCGAAGTAGACCGGCGCACCGTCGTGGACGGCGCGCTCCGCCGCCTCGAGCAGGTCGGGGTTCGCGACCACCGGCTCGCCGTCCGAGAGCTCGCCCTCGTCGAGCGGCTCGTCGGGCCCGATCAGCGCGCGCTTGGCGGCCGCGATCGGGTTCGGGTCCCAGGTGTCGTCGTCGGTCGGCCCGTCCGAGTCCGCCGCGTCCCACTCGAGTCCGTCCGCGGCGTCGCGCGCGTCCGCCGCGAGCTCCTCGTCGGTGAACCCCGCGATCTCGAGCGCGCGGTCGACGTCGGCCGCGATCGCTGCGGTGAGCTCGGGCAGCGAGCCGAACGGCCGCTGGTCCCGCAGCCGCTCGAAGAAGGCGACCGTCAGGTCGGTGTCGTAGAGGTCGCCGTCGAAGTCGATGAGGTGCACCTCGAGGTAGTCCCGCGCCTCCGGGAAGCTCGGGGGCGTCCCGACCGAGATCGCGGCCGCCCATTCGCTCCCGTCCGCGAGCAGCGCGCGGCCCGCGTACACGCCGTCGGCGGGCAGCGCGGCGAACGGGACCGGCTCCAGGTTCGCGGTCGCGAAGCCCAGCTCGGCTCCCTCTCCCCTGCCGCGGACGACCGTGCCGCGAACTCTCGTGGGCCTGCCGAGCAGGACCGCGGCGTCGGCGACCTTGCCGGCGGCCACCAGCCCGCGGATCCGGGTCGAGGTGATCGGCGAGCCGTCGCGGGACAGCAGGTCGGACGGGCAGACGGCGAAGCCGTGTACGACCGCCATGCGCTGCAGCGCCGAGACGTCACCGGTCGCGAGGTGCCCGAAGCGGAAGTCCCCACCCACGTGCACGGCGATCGGCGAGACCGCCGAGAGCAGTACGCTGCCCACGAACTCCTCGGCAGGCAGGCGCGAGAGCGCGTCGGTGAAGGGGACCACCAGCACGGTGTCGACGCCGGTCTCGGCGATGAAGCGGATCTTGTCCTCGAGCGTGAGCAGCTGGGGTGCCGCGGTCTGCGGCGAGACGACCTGGTCCGGATCGCGGTCGAAGGTCACGGCGATCGCGGCGACGTCTCGGGCCGCCGCTTGGGCGACCGTCTCGGCGAGGAGCGCCTGATGGCCCAGGTGGACGCCGTCGAAGACGCCGATGGCCACCACGGCCTCGCCGAGGGGTGTCATGTCGCGGTGCCACTCGACCACGCGTGTGCTCAC
>CAZXWK010000088.1:0-3650 GCA_964644675.1 uncultured Eubacteriales bacterium
CAGTTCTTCCCCGAGTTCGATGTCGCGGCCCTTGGCGCTGAGAGCCAGTCGCCGTCGTTCGGTGAGCCGATCAACACCGCCACGGGCAACTTCTACTACACGGCGAACGATATCGAGCTGCCCGGCGTCGGGCCCGAGATGCGGTTCACGCGCACGTACAACGCACAGGACGTGCAGGGCCAGACCATCTTGGGCTGGGGATGGACCAGCAACTACTCGATGTGGCTGCAGCCCGAGACTGACGGTGCGGTCGTCGTGCTGTACCCGGACGGCCGCAGGGTGCGTTTCGTGGCCGGTGAGTCCGGCTACGTTGCGCCCGCCGGCGTCACGGATGAACTCAACGCTGTCGGCGATGGCTTCGAGCTCAAGGGGAACTCCGGCAACACCTACACGTTCGACTCGGCCGGCCGAATGGTTCGGCAGTCCGACGAGAACGGCAACGAGCTGCAGTTCTCTTACGAAAACGGCCAGCTCGCGCAGGTGAGCGGTGTCGGAGGGCGGGCCCTCACGTTCGCGTACTCGGGCGCACTGCTCTCGCGAGTGACCGACTCTGCAGGCAGGTCGGTCACCTACCAGTACGGCGGCAACGGTGACCTGGTGGGTGTCACCGAACTCGACGGCGGCACCGAGGCGTATGCCTACGACGACCGGCATCGCATCACGTCCGTGATGGCGCCGGGTCACACGGGTTCGCCGTTCGTGACGAACGTCTACGACGACGCATCCCGAGTGATCAGTCAGGGCGACGGGGTGGGTGCGACCAGCTTGCTGTCGTACGACACGACGTCGGGTGTCACCACGATCACCGACAACAGGGGACACGTGCTGCGCCATCGTTTCGACTCTCAGTACCGCGAGACGTCCAAGACCGACGCGGCGGGCGTGACGGTGGCGACGACCTACACCGACGCCGGACTGATCGAGTCCACGACCGACGGTCGTGGCGGGACGACTCATCACACGTACGATGCGGGCGGGAACCGGACGTCGAGCACCGACGCCGCCGGACACTCGACCCGAGCGACCTTCGATCCCGCGACGCTCAAGGTGCTCACGTTCACCGATGCTCTCGGGCGGACCAACACCTACGAGTACGACGCGAGCGGTCGCAACGTCGAGCGGATCCAGACCCCGGTGTCGACGCAGACGTTCGACTACTACCCGAGCGGTCAGGTCCATCACGCGACCTCGGGCGACGCGACGACAACGTACACCTACACCGATGCGGGACTGCTGGCCTCGGTCACCGACCCGATGGGGGAGGTCTCGCGCTTCGACTACGACGGTGCGGGCCGCGTGACGATGGTGACGGATGCCGAGGGGCGGCAGACATCGACGGGCTACGATGCCGCAGGTCGGATCACGAGCGTGACCGATCCGCTCTCGCACCGGGCCGAGTCGAGTTACCGAGCTGACGGCACTCTGGAGAGCAACACAGACGCCCTCGGTGCGACGACACGTTTCGACTACGACGCAATGGAGCGTCTTGCTGGCGTCACCGACGCCCTCTCGAACGACAGCCACTACGGGTACGACCCCAACTCGAACCTGGCGGAGATCGTGAATCCGCGGGGCGCGAGGACGACCTTCGGCTACTCGGACAACGATCGTCTGACCTCGGTAGCGGACCCGCTCGGACGCGTCAACGAGCAGGTGTATGACGCCAACGGCAACCGGACCTCAATCTCATATCCTGCAGGCAACAGCGTTGCGAGCACCTACACCGCTGACGATCTGCTGCACCGCGTCTCGGCACAGGGCGCTGCGTACACCTTCGACTACAACGCGGCGCCGGCGATCACGCGAGTGACCGACCAGGCGGGGTCGAGCTGGCGGTACTCGTACGACGCCGGCGGCCGCCTGATCGCCACTACCGATACCGTGAACCCCTCGATCGACGGTGGGCTCGGTGTGTCGAGCTCCTACGACGCCGCCGGGAACCGGTCGAGCCTGGGTGTGGAGGGCGCCGGCAGCGCGACCTTCAGCCACGACCTGGCCGGACACCTGACACGGATCGACCTCCCGGGCGAGACCGACCTGCACACGAATCTCACGTGGGACGCGACCGGCCTGCTGACCGGGAAGAGCCTGCCGAATGGTGATCGAGTGGGCGTGAGCTACGACGGTGCGGGACGCCTCTCCTCGATCGCGATCACGACGACGTCCGATTTGCTCGGCTTTGAGTACGTGCGCGACGCCAACGGCCGGGTGACCGCGGAGAACTCGGCGACGTTCGCCTACGACGACGCCGGACGGCTCACGCACTGGAGCGATCCGGCATCCGGGCGGGAAGGCGCCTACGTGTACGACGCGGCCGGCAACCTCACCGATGCATCCACGGACGGGAGCGCGACGACCCACTTCGACTTCGACCTGGCCGACCAGATCACGAACGCAGGCTTCGCGTACGACGCGAACGGGCGCCTTCGCGCCGACGGCGCGCGCGAGTATGGATACGACGGCCTGAATCGCCTCGTCTCGGTCAAGGACTCGTCGAACGACACGACGATAGCGGCCTACACCTACGACCACCTGAACCGACGGACCTCATCGACCGATGCGCAGGGCGTGGCGACGTACTACCACTACGACGGCTTCTCCGGCGACGTCGTGGCCGAGACGAACAGCTCCGGCGACGTCGTCGCGGTCTACACGTACGCGGGCGGGCTGCTCCACTCGATGAAGCGCGGCGGAGCGTCGTACTACTACCACCACAACGCGCGCGGCGACGTCGTGGCGTTGACTGACGAGTCAGGTGCCGTCGTCAACACCTACTCCTACGATCCGTGGGGAAATCCCACATCCGCCGAGCAGACCGTCGCCAATCCCTATCGCTACGCGCAGTACCGATACGACGAAGCGACCGGTCTCTACTACTGTTGGAACCGCTACTACGCGCCGGCGCAGTACCGCTTCATCACGGCGGACGCCGACACGGGGGGCTTGGCCAACCCGCTGAGCCTGAACCGGTATGCGTACTGCCTGGACGACCCGGTGAACGGGGTCGATCCGAGCGGGATGAGTGCGGTCGAGCCTAATCCCCAGAGGGATGCGGCGGTCGGCGTGGGACTCAAGGTCGCGAAGAAGGCGTTCAACTACTTCATCAAGAAGATGTTCGACAACCCGCCGGTCTCCTTCTCGATGGGCACCAAGATCGCGAGCTTCGTCGGTACGGCCGGCGGGGTGTTGGCGTCGGCGGACGACGAGGCCTATGTCGCAGCGATGCAGCACTTCTACGAGGGTCAGCAGTCGACACCCTTGATTCCGGACGCCGACCCAACGTACACGGCGCTCTATCGCGAGATCGTGAGGGCCTCGGCCGCAGACGTGGAGTCGCGGATGCAGGACGCCGCGATCTTCGCGGGCAAGACCGATATCCGTGACCTGACGAAGGAAGACATCAGCCGATACGGACGCACGCTTCCCGAATACCAGAAGACGATCCCGGGCAAGTTCTACAACCTGCTCAATTGCGGCTTCTCGATCGCCTCGCTCTAACCAGCCGAGGGAGGGACCACCCACGTGCGACTGCTGATCGTCGGAGCGAGTGGGCGGACCGGCCGGCTACTGGTCGAGCTCGCGCTCGCGCGCGGCCACGAAGTCACCGCGCTCGTTCGCGACCCGGCGCGGTTCTCGGCAGCTCGGCCCGG
>CAZXWK010000089.1:0-3427 GCA_964644675.1 uncultured Eubacteriales bacterium
GTCTCTTCGTCGTACTCGTAGCGGCCCAGCGTCGACTCCACGGAGACCAGTGGATTGACCGACTCGACATCGTCGGAGAAGACCGGCGCACCCGGCGGTCCGATCTTGATGGCGTCGACCCTCCACCCCGCCTCGTACGCGTACTGGTCGCAGACGTAGCTGAACCGGAGCTTGACGCTCTGCCCGGCATACGCGGACAGGTCGAACGCCGAGTCGGTCCAGTCTCCGACGGTCCCCGTGATCCCATTGCCCTGATTCATGCCGTTGGGATTCGTGGTCGTCGTGATAGTGCCCGGCAGGTTGGTCCACGTGGACCCGCCGTCGGTCGATACCTGGATGTAGCCGTAGTCCCATCCATCCTCGATCTCGTGCAGAGACTCAAAGCTCAGCACCGAGCCGGGCGGCAGCGGGTCGGCAAGCGAAATGGTCAGGTTGCTCGTGAGTGCCTGCCCGTCGCTCGCCGCGCGTGAATCCCACATGTAGGTGCCATCGTACGGCGGCAGCACCAGCGTGTTCGGGCCATGGCAGGTCGGACAGCCGTTGGCCGGGTAGTATCCCGACATGCCGGGCTCCTGATAGAACTGCAGGTGGCACAACTGGTTGCCGCAGCCGTACGGCACGGCAGTGCCCGCCGGCGCAGTCCTCAGCGGACCATGCGCGTCCATCGCGTTGCGCCCCGCGACACGAGTGCCGGTGCGCGAATTGTAGCCGCCGTCGTAGTCGCGGGGAGCCTCATGGATCGCCCGGACGGCATCGTAGCGAGCGGTGCCCGCTACCGTGTGGTTCTCGAGCGTCGTGCCGTCGTGGCACGCGTCACACGTGCCGTCCCAAGGGCCGTCGAGCGCGCGAAACGCCGCACTCGAGTGGCACTCGTCGCACGTCACGGAGATCTCCCCGGCAACGACCGAGACCCAGCTCGAAGTGATGCCCGCGATCTTGCGGTTGTGCTCCTGAACGAGGTCAGTCGTGTGGCAGGTCCGTCGCTGGTAGCTACCCTCGACGCTTCCGGGAGCCGCCGAGCAACCCCCCGGCTCCGCCGTGTACGAGGCCGCCACAGAGTGCTTCTCGAGCGTCGCCGTGGACGGATGCTGCAGCTGGCCCTCGACGGAGTGGCAACCCGATCCCGTCGAGCTGCTCTGAGTGCAGCCCCTGTTCCAGGCGGTCGGCTGCAGGGTGTCTCTGGGGGTCGGATGGCAGTCGCTGCACACCGAGCTGTTCGCCGGAGCTGACGAAGCCTTCTCGTGCTCGGCCTTCAGGTCAGTAGCGTGGCACGTCGGACAGGTGAGGTCGTAGGCAAGCGGCGCATGAAGGAGCTCCCCTGCGACCGCCTGACTCGGCAGCAGCGCCATCGTCCAGGTACCCGACATGGCAGCGGCACCGGTATCGGCGGCGTGAGTCGCGGCGCTATAGCCGTGGACCCCGTCGACCTTGTCGGCATGACAGCTCGCGCACTCGCGGCTTGCCGGAGTGCCGTTCCAGTGGCAAACCTGGCAGCCGGTGCGAACGGCTCCGCCCAGCTCCGCGGAGGCGTTCCTGTGGGTCTGGGCGAGACTCTGAGTGGCCGCAGCCGGATGGCAACTGGACGCGTAGCACGTCTGGCCCGCGACCGGCGCGTGGCTGGCGTCGATGCTGCCGTGCATCGGGGCGCTCGACGTGGCCGTGTGGCAGCCGCCCTGGACGCAGGACTTGTTCCATGTGCCCGCGACCGTGTCCTTGGGGGTGGGATGGCAGATGGCGCAGTCTCCCGTGTGAATCGTCGTCAGAAGCGGTAGTTCGTGACAGTCACCGCACTCGACGGGACCGAACGTCTCGCCCGAGATGGTGACCGTCTGCGGGGCGGGACTCGCGGTGTGCGAGGCATCCGCGTTCGGGTGCGGGTTCGCCGTGTCGTGGCAGCTGACACAGTCCGCGGTCTTCGACCAGTTGCCGATCGACGAATGGCAGATGCCGCATCCCGACGCGGCCCCGTGTACCGTGTGGCAGCTCTTGCAGTCGCTGCGCGGCACGTCTGTGGCGCCGTGAATGGTCGAGAGCGATTCGCTGTGGCAACCCGTGCAGCCGTCGCTGGCCGCCGTCGGGGTGTGTGCGATGTCGCGATCCTGGTGGATCACCGGCGCCCCGGGCGGACGCCCGTGATAGATGGGGTGGCACGACGTGCAGTCTGCGTTGGCTGTGGCCCAATCGATGCGGCCGGGATCGTCGTTGTTGTGGCACAGCTCGCACGTCGATGCGTACTGCGGATACTGGCTGCCCGGCCCCGCGTAGAGCGCGTGTACGTCGGTCAGACTCCTTGACGACGCGTGACACCCGCTGACGAAGCAGCTCCAGACGGTCTTGGAGGCGTGCGCCGCGGCCTGGTCGACGTGGTAGTCCACACCCGGCGTGACGTGGCAGCCGCCGGCCTCACCGCAGGTCTTGAGAACCGGCTTCGCCCCCTGAAGGGCGTAGTCGTGACACCCCGCAATACCGCAGCCACCTGCGGCGTTCTTGTGCAGGGCGTGAACGTCGTAGGTCCGGTGGCATCCGGTACCGCTGTTCCCACAGCCGGCCGATGAGGTCGTGTTCGTGACCGGGGCCGTCGCCGCATGCTGCGGCGCAGAGCTCGAGGCCGTGTGGCAGTCCGAACACGCGTCGCTCGACCAGTTGGCGAGCACCTGGGCGTTTCCGTTCGCGCGGGTGTCGGAGTGGCACTCCACGCACGCCACGGTGGTGCCGTACGGCGAGCCCGCGACCGGCGTGATGCCCGTGTGCTGCGCGGCGAGGCCCCGTGGACCGGACGCCGGATAGGGGTTGTGACAGTTGGCGCACGTGGCGCCAGCGCTGCCGCCCGCGGTGACCGTCGCGTTAATACCGGCCGCCGTGTGCGTGGTCTCGTTGTAGTGCTCCGTCGCGAGGTTCGCGCGAGCCGGCGCGCCCAGGTAGCTCGAATCGTGGCAGGTCTGGCAGTCGCCGTTGCCGACGTAGCCGGGCTTGCTCGGCGAGGTGTGGCACGTACCCAGCGTGCACCCGCTGGTCGGGTGATAGACGGTGAAGGTGGCGTGCTCAGGGTCGGTCCCGTGGCAACCCGAACCGGAGTTCGTGCAGCCGGCGTCACCGGTGGCATTCGCGTCCGACGCCACAGTGAAGTCGTGCACGCTCACATGATCCGCGGACGTGTGGCACGACCCGCACGCTGAGTCCCCCGCCGCGATCGCGGCGACGACGCGCGGGTCGGTCGAGCCGTGGCAGGTGTTGCAGACGATCTGCTCGCCGGAGGCGGTGGTGCGGTCGCTCTTGTTGTGCTCGATGGTGAGCGAGGGGTCGTGGCACGGCGTGCAGCCGGTCACGTCGGCCGGGATGTGGAACTGCGACGGGGTGCCGGGATGGCCCCATGACACCTCGTGGCACTCCGCGCAGGGATGGTCGTGGTCGTCGAGGGGGCTGCCCG
>CAZXWK010000090.1:0-3151 GCA_964644675.1 uncultured Eubacteriales bacterium
ACCGGCATCATGGCCGGCTCGCCGTGCCCCATCGAGACCATGCGCCAGGTCATCGACAAGATGCACGCCTCCGAGATGACCATCTGCTACGGCCTCACCGAGACGAGCCCCGTCTTCACGCAGACCACCACGGACGACACCCTCGAGCGGAAGTGCGAGACGGTGGGCCGCGCGCACGACCAGGTCGAGGTCCGGGTCATCGACCCCGAGACGGGCAAGGACTGCCCCCCGGGCGTGCCGGGCGAGCTGTGCTGCCGCGGCTACAACGTCATGAAGGGCTACTACAAGATGCCCGAGGCCACCGAGGCGGCCATCGACAAGGACGGCTACCTGCACTCGGGCGATCTGGGCACGGTGGACGAGGACGGCTACTACCGCATCACCGGCCGCATCAAGGACATGATCATCCGCGGTGGCGAGAACATCTACCCCCGCGAGATCGAGGAGTTCCTCTACACGATGGAGGGCATCGAGGACGCGCAGGTCGTCGGCGTGCCCGATCCCAAGTACGGTGAGGTCGTCGGCGCGTTCGTGCGGCTGAAGGCCGGTGCCGACCTCACCGAGAGCGACGTGCAGGAGTTCTGCCGCGCGCGCATGGCTCGCTACAAGGCCCCCAAGTACGTCTTCTTCATCGACGCGTTCCCCATGACGGCCAGCGGCAAGATCCAGAAGTACAAGCTCCGCGAGATGGCTTCCGAGCAGCTCGGCCTCGACGACGTCAAGGTCTTCGCAAGCGACGCCGAGGGGACCGAGGAGCTCGAGGAGGCGGCGGAGGAGAAGGGCTTCGAGACCGACGACGACTGCGCGGTGCGCGGAACGGGTGGAGCGTAGTGGGCAAGGACTCCTCGGCACGCGGGAAGCAGTTCGAGCACGTCAAGAAGAGCACGCCCGTGCCGCTCGAGGTCAAGCTCGAGCCGGGGAAGCGCTACAAGTGGTGCGCCTGCGGCAAGACCAAGAGCGTGCCGTGGTGCGACGGCACGTGCAAGGGCGGCAAGCCCGTGAAGTTCGAGGTCAAGAAGAAGGACACCTACTCGATCTGCACGTGCGGGCTCACCAAGACCCCGCCGTACTGCGACGGTTCGAGCCACAAGAAGCTTAAGAAGTCGTAGCCCGCACGCTCTCCGGCGCCGTGGCGCGGGAATAGAGGTGACGGGCCGCGTGGCCCGTCACCCGGAGGAGGTCGTCGTGGGCTGGTGGATCCTTGGCGCGGCGCTGGCAGCGTTGGTCGGTTGGCTCGTGCTCGTCGCGTTCTTCGGCCTGTTCATCCGCGCACCCCGGCGGGCCGATGCACGTCCGGCGCGCGACCGTGAGCAAGCTCTCGCGCTGCTCGCCGAGCTCGAGTCGTGCGACGACGAGACCTGCGCGGCGGCCGCGCGCACCCGCCTGCTCGAGCCGGACGGTGCTGCCAAGGCCACCATCGTCATGTGGCACGGCTTCACCAACGCCCCCACTCAGTTCGCCGCCGTCGCCGAGGCGTTTTGCTCGGCGGGGTACCGCGTGCTGCTCGCCCGGATGCCTCGGCACGGGCTCGCCGACGTGCTCAATCACGACCTGCTCAAGCTCACCGACGCCGAGCTCACCGCCCATGCCGACCTCTGTGTCGACGTCGCGGCCGGCTTTGGCGACGAGGTCTGGGTCACGGGCCTCTCGGCGGGCGGCGTGCTCGCGGCGTGGGTGGCGGCGACGCGCACCGAGGTTCGCCGGGCGGTTCTCGCGGCCCCGTTCGTCGCGCCCAAGGCGATCCCGATGCAGGTGGTCCGGCTGCTGATCGTGCTGCGGCCGCTCATCCCGCACCTCTACTTCTGGTGGGACCCGCGCAAGAAGGAGAACCTGGGCGAGAGCCCCTACGTCTATCCGGGGTTCCCGCTCCCGGGAATGGTGCCTTTCCTGCATCTGGCCGAGGCGCTCTACGACCGCCACGTGAAGCCCTCGAACCGCCCCGACCGCGTCGTGCTGCTCTCCAACCCCGGCGACTTCGCCATACGCCGCGACGTCGCCCGCATCTTCGCCGAGCGGACCTTCTCGGCCCGCGCAGCGACCTACGGGGAGGCGACCATCGACGGCGAGCTGGGCTGGTGGCACGACTTCGTGGACCCGTGGGGACCGCACGTGGGCACCACCGAGCAGGCCAGTGCGATCTTCATGGCCGCGCTGGGCGTGGGCGGGGACGCCACGGCCGGGGGCACGCTGGCCGATCCGGCGCCGAAGGGCGACTGACGGGCTGCTCGCTCGAGGCCGCGACCGAGACGACGCGATGCGCCGGGGTCGGGGCGCGGGTTCTCGCGCTCGGCGTGACGCCTCAGTCGGTCGCCGTCCGGATCGCGTGCTCGTGGACGTCGACGGCCTCCATCGGATTCGACTCGCCTGCCGAGACGCGCTTCCACCACGCGGCGTACGCGGCGACCAGCGGCGGCGCCGACAGCCCGTGTGCGAGGACGCTCAGGACGACGCCCGCGACCGCGATCGATGCAATGAGGCTCCCGTTGGGCACGGCGGCGTCCACCAGCAATACGGCGAAGACGAGCGTCGCCAGGCCTCGAGGGCCGAACCACCCCATGAACAGCACGGTTCGAGCGCGCGCCCCCGAGCCGATCATCGCGACCGCGACCGAGGCCATCCTGATCACCACGAGGCTCAGGACGGCGTATCCCACGGCGGACCACGTCAGGTAGGGCAGCGCGAACGGGATCAGGACGGCGCCCAAGAGCACGAAGCTGAACGCGTCGAACACCGTGCCCAGATACGCGGTCAAGGCGTTCTCCCGAGGCGAACGGGCCCCGGAGACAAGGCCGAACACCACACCTCCGGAGAACGCGCCGATGAACCCGCTCCCGCCGAGGACCGCGGCGAGGACGAAGGATGCGATGGCGATCGCGAGGACCGCGATACGCTTCCAGACGTCACTCATCCAGCCGCGTCGTGCCGACACGCGGAACAGCCATCCGGCCCCGCCACCCACGACCACGCCCGAGACGATCCCGAACCCGATCTGTCTGCCCAGCTCGGTGACCAGCGCTCCCGGTACCCAGCCCCCGGGTTCGGCCGCGACCGCCAGGAGCACAAGGAACACCGGCACGGAGAGTCCGTCGTTCAGCCCGCTCTCGATGTTGAGGCCCTGCCGGATTCGGACCGGCAGCCGGGTGTCGGACAC
>CAZXWK010000091.1:0-3110 GCA_964644675.1 uncultured Eubacteriales bacterium
ACGCGGGCGGGTCCTCCGGGGCCCGCCCGCTTCGCGCCGTGGCGCGGGCGATCGCCGGGTGTCTCGGCAGACGGCCCGCGCGGTATCCTCTCTCCAGTCCACCAGCGAATGGGGCTCTCGATGCTGTTCGGTCTCGTCATCACCAACGTCGCGGTCGCCATCGGCGGCGTGCTGCTGTTCACGCTCGTCCTCTTCCAGGTCGCGATGGGCATGCGCTGGATCAAGCTCGGCAAGCACCACCGCGTGTGGCACCGCCGGACGGCGTTCGCGATCGTGGCGGTCGCCGCGCTCCACGCCGTGATCGGCATGACGTACGCGTTCGGGCTGCGTCTGGGCTGACGCACGGCGGTGAGGGCAGCGCCACGCCCGCGACACCCGCGGCCGCCCTCGCGGCGAGCGCACGCTTCGCCTACAATGGCGGCGTAGTCAGCCCGCCCTCGCAGCACTCGACGCCCCCGGGCCGGCCGTCCCGCCACGAGACCCCGGAGGAGCCCCCGTGCCGCAGCATTCGCCGACCCCCGACTCCCAGGGCAAAGTCCGCGACCTCTACGACCTGGGCGACAAGCTGCTCCTCGTGGCGAGCGACCGCATCAGCGCGTTCGACTTCGTGCTGCCGGACCCGATCCCGTACAAGGGCGAGGTCCTCACCAAGCTCTCGCTCTTCTGGTTCGAGCTGCTCGCCGACGTCGTGCCCAACCACCTGCTCTCGACCGACGTCGCCGATCTCCCGCCCCAGTTCGCCGAGATGACCGACTACCTGCGCGGGCGCTTCATGCTCGTGAAGAAGGCGCAGGTCTTCCCGGTCGAGTGCATCGTCCGCGGCTACCTCGCCGGCAGCGGCTGGGCCGAGTACCAGCGGCAGGGCACCGTGTGCGGCATCGAGCTGCCCGAAGGCCTGGTCGAGTCCGACCGTCTGCCCGAGCCCATCTTCACGCCGTCGACCAAGGCCGAGCTCGGCCTGCACGACGAGAACATCAGCTACGAGGGCATGGTCAACATCGTCGGCGTGTTCGACGCCGCGGAGCTGCGCGAGAAGTCGCTCGCGGTCTACTCGGCAGCGAGGGACCACGCGGCGACGCGCGGCATCATCATCGCCGACACCAAGTTCGAGTTCGGCGTCATTGACGGCGTCATCACGCTCGTCGACGAGGTGCTCACCCCCGACTCCAGCCGCTTCTGGCCCGCCGACACCTACGCGCCGGGCAGCGGGCAGCCCAGCTTCGACAAGCAGTTCGTCCGCGACTGGCTCATCGGCAGCGGCTGGGACAAGACCCCGCCGCCTCCGGCGCTGCCGGCCGACGTGGTCCAGGCCACGAGCGAGAAGTACATCCAGGCGTACGAGCTGATCACCGGCCGTACGTTCGAACCCGAAGGAAGAAGCCTCTAAGTGTCCCGTCGCAGCCCCATGAACGCCCGGTACCAGAAGTACCAGGAGCCCGCGGGCAAGACCCGCAAGTCCGCAGCCGCCGCCAAGCCGTCGCGCAAGGCCGCCGACTCGTCGTCGAGCGGCTCCAAGTCGTCGTCGAAGAGCAAGGACGCCGCACGCCAGGCGCGGCTCATCGACCCGCCCAGCCCCGCCTTCAAGCGGCTCCGCACGATCTGGTGGATCCTGCTGGGCGCCGGCGTCGTGCTGGTCGCGATCTCGTGGGCCGTGCGCACGTACACGAGCCTCCCCTCGAAGGACGTCATCGGCGCGGTCACGCTCGGCCTCGCGTACGGCGCGATCATCGCCGCGTTCTTCATCGACTTCAGCAAGATGCGCCCGATGCGCGACGCGTGGCGCAAGAGCGGCAAGCTGCCCGAGGACACCGCATCCAAGTCGGCGAGCAAGCCCGCGAAGTCCGACTCGAAGGACGCTTCCTCCGACACCCCCGCCGAGAAGACCGGCGCCGACGGTTCCTGACAGCCCGACCGAAAGGACGCACGCGGATGGCACGTTACGAGATCTACGTGACCTACAAGACCGGCATCTTCGACCCGCCCGGCGCCACCGCCGAGCGTGCGCTGGTCAACCTGGGCTACGAGGGCGTCCATGAGGTCAAGATCGGCAAGTACATCCGCATGGAGGCCGACGCCGACCTGGCGACCGTCTCGGAGATGTGCGAGAAGCTGCTCGCGAACCCGGTCATCGAGGACTACCGCATCGAGACCGTCGAGGAGGGCTAGCATGCGCTTCGGCGTCGTCATCTTCCCCGGCTCCAACTGCGAGCAGGACGTCATCCGCGCCACGCGGTTCCTGGGCTTCGAGTCCGAGTACATCTGGCACGGCGACACCGACCTGTCGGGCTACGACGCGATCGTGCTGCCGGGCGGCTTCTCCTACGGCGACTACATCCGTTGCGGCGCGGTCGCGCGCTTCAGCCCCGTGATGAGCGAGGTCGTGCGCTTCGCCGAGGCGGGCGGTCCGGTCCTGGGCATCTGCAACGGGTTCCAGATCCTCACCGAGGCGCACCTGCTTCCCGGCGCCCTGCTGCGCAACCGGGGCCTCAAGTTCATCTGCAAGACAGCGAACCTGCGCGTCGAGGAGAACGTCTGCCAGTGGCTCGACCAGCCGGCGGGCACCATCCTGCAGATCCCGATCAACCACAACGAGGGCAACTACTACTGCGACGCCGAGACGCTCGAGCGCCTCGACGCCAACGGCCAGGTCGTCCTGCGCTACGTCGAGGCCGACGGCTCGACCGCCGAGGGCGGCAGCGCCCCCAACGGCGCGCTCGACGACATCGCCGGCATCTGCAACGAGCGCGGCAACGTCTTCGGCCTCATGCCGCACCCCGAGCGCGTCGTCGACCCGCTCACCGGCGGCGAGGACGGTCAGCCGTTCTTCACCACCATCGTGCGCAAGCTCGCCGAGGTGGCCGGCTAGTGCCTGGAGGCGCTCCCGACACGCTCAACGGCTTCGTCTGGTGGTTCGTGGTCGGCTTCTACGGGCTGACCGTCGCGCTGTCCGCGTTCGTCGCGGGCGACTCGGTCCGCCCCCAGCGCCGACCGCGCCTCGACGCGATTCGCGAGCCGTGGTGGCTCTACCTCGCGGTCGCGGTCGTCTACCTCGTGTCGGTCGTCGCGGCGTGGGTGCCGCTGCCGGCCTCGCTGCGCTGGCTGCACGCGAT
>CAZXWK010000092.1:0-3104 GCA_964644675.1 uncultured Eubacteriales bacterium
GCGCGCGCTGGCGTAGCTCAATGGCAGAGCAACTGATTTGTAATCAGTAGGTTGCGGGTTCAACTCCTGTCGCCAGCTCCACGGTTGCACAACGGCCCGGGTCGCGTGACCCGGGCCGTCGCATGTCCCGATCTTGCTGCGCGCTAGCCTTCCGCGATGTTTTCGCGAGGGTCGTGCGGCTGCTGGTCCTCGGCCCAGAGGAGCTCGAAGACCTCGACCGGCTTGGCGATGTTCTTCAGTTCGAACTGACCGAAGGAGTGGGTGGCCACTCCGGGAACGTGCGTCGTGGCGGCGACGTCGGCGGTGGCGAACGCCTGCCCGCCGTCCGCGAGATTCATCACGCGGGCCGCAAGGTTGAGGGCGGCCCCGATGAACGGGCGCCCGCCCTTGTCGAGGACGACCTCGCCCGACGCCAGCCCGATCCGCACCCAGATCTCGCGCTCGTTGGGGTGCGCGGTGTTGCTGTCGACGAGCGCCCGCTGCATCTCGGCAGCGGCCGTGACCGCCTGCTCCGGCGTTTCGAACGCGGCCACCAGTCCGTCGCCACCCGTCGACTTGCCCGATCCGCCGTTGCGCTCGATCACGGGCAGCAGCAGGTCCCGATGGCGCTGGATCGCCTTTGCCGTGACGACGCTCCCGTCCTCCTCGGTCATGCGAGAGAACGATTTCATGTCCGTGATCATGACGATCTTGCTCGTGGTGTGCCGGCTCTGGAGCTGGTCCTCGGCCGTGGCGATCAGGCGCAGCAGCTCGTCGACGTCCGCGTCCTCGGAGGCCATGCTCACTCGGCGCGGAGCCGCGACGGGCACGCGTGCGACCGGCTTCGGCGGGAAGAAGCGCTCCCAGACGGCGACGAACGCACACGCCACCACCAGTGAGGACCCAAGGGCCAGGGCGATGCCGCTCCAGGCGACAGGCAGACCGAGCACGGCGAGCAGCGCCACCGTGCCCGCCGCGATGACCGCTACGCCCGCCGCCGCCGCGACGACCGAGAGCCACAGCTGGTCGCGCTTCCGCGCCCGCTCGCCGAGCAGCCCCGCGACGCCGGCACCGAGTGCCCACAGCGCCGGCTGCGCGATGAGGGCCACCGGCTGGGTGATCGCCGAGAACCCGGCGACGACTCGGTTCACGCTCTCGCTGTTCACCGAGACGAAGGCGGCGCGCAGCCATTCGACCGACAGCATCGTGCCCGGCATGTTCGCGAACGTCACGAGCGCCTCGGCCGGTCCGCCGACGATCGTGACGCCGATCGCCGGTCTGCCCATCGCGACGCCGATCGACTCGACGACGATGCAGGCGACCGCCGCGGCAAGCGCGCCCTCGCTCGCGCCGAGAAGGTAGCCGGCGAGGGCGGCAGCGGCCCACACGGGCCCGAAGAAGGCGCCAACCACGGCGATGCCCACGATGAGGAACGCCCGGCCTCCGTCGGCGCCGAGGTAGCGCACAGCCACCACTCCGAGCACGAGCGCCGTGAAACCCAAGAGCGGCTGGGCCGCGATGATGGGGATCGAGAGCGCCGCGACCGCAACGAGCACCCCGAGTTCGGGCGAGACGACGGCGAGCCCGCCGACACACAACCCCAGGGCGATCGCGAGCCAGGCCGGGCTCACGTGCATGGCCGTCAGGCCGAGCCACGTCACCGCCGCGAGCGCGGCAGCGCGCAGCCACTCGACTGCCTTTTCGTTTCTGCGTGGGGTACGCTGAGCCACGCTACCTCCCGGTGGTCGGGCGGGTGTCCGCCGGCCTGGCCCACTTGTGCCGTAACAGTCTCAAAAAACGCCGCTGCGGTAAAATCAGAGAGACAGCAGCTCACCGAGCGCGAATGACGATGAGGGGGATTCGCCGGATGTCGCACGAGGAGTTCATCTCAAAGGTGCCGATCTTCGCGAACTGCACCGCAGACGAGATCAAGGCGATCGCCGACGTCGCACAGGATGCGTTCTTCACGCCGGGACAGATCATCGTCACTCAGGGAACCCCCGGCCAGGCGTTCTACTTGATACTCCAGGGGCGCGTCGAGATCCTTCGCGACGGCGTTTCGCTCGGTGCCTTCGGCCCGGGCGACTTCTTCGGTGAGATGTCGTTGCTCGACCAGGCCCCCCGCTCGGCCACGATCCGCGCCATCGACCACGTCTCGTGCCTGATGCTCTCGAGCTGGGACTTCAAGGCGTTGCTCGAGCGCCATCCGTCCATCGCCATCAAGCTGCTCGAGGTCCTGAGCCGGCGGCTGCGAGTCGCCGACGAGCGGATCGGAAGGTAGTGCCCATGCATTCGAGCGGCATGCTGCTCCTGCAAGACGTCGCGCAGAGGATCCTCGCGAGGTACCTCGAGCGCCAGGGTCGCACCGACGTCGGGATCGTCTCGAGCTTCCGCTCACTCGGGGGCCGGGGGATCGATATCACCTATCCGTGGCAGGGCGCCCAGCACCGGATCAAGGTGAAGGCCGACCCCTACTTCGGCGTGGACGCGGCGAAGGTGCGCGACCGCTCGCTGGCCTTCTACCGCGAGGACTCGGGCTGCTTCGCGTTCGAGGCGGTCGCCAACACGGCGACGAGAGAGCCCGGATGGGTCGTCGACTCCGAGGCCGACGAGCTCTACTACTACTTCCTCGTCCTCGGCCAAGACGAACACGAGGTCGCCGCGCTCATGTCCGAGAAGGACGAGGTCTTCTTCTCGGAGATCGCCGTCGACCGGGAAGCCCTGTTCGTCCTGCCGATGAGCGAGACGCGAGCGTGGTTCTCGGCGAACTCCGACGAGTACCCGCCGCGCCCGGTACTACTGGGCAACGCCACGGCGTGGTATCGTCTGGTTCCGCGAGATGTCATCGTCCGAGGCGTTCCGGGGCTTCGGAGTGTCGGTCCGATCTTCTCGGGACTCGCGGACTGATCGGCTGTAGCAGGGGAGTGTGTGAATGGTCGCAACCGGGTAGCTAGATACGCCCGGCACCGTGGTGGGCGTTGACACTCGCCAACGCGATGGTCTACTATCCCCCCTGCCTTTCCAGGCGCTGCAACTTGAAAAGCGTACAGAGGGTCTATTTTTTTGTCTCGCGGGGGTGTGCCCGAGTGGCTAAAGGGGACGGGCTGTAAACCCGTTGGCTACGC
>CAZXWK010000093.1:0-2991 GCA_964644675.1 uncultured Eubacteriales bacterium
ACACTCTGGGGGGAGTCGGCGTGAGCGGTTTCGCGACGGGCATTCGGCGTTTCGCGTGGGTACTCTTGGGCATGGTGGTGTGCTTTGCGCTGCTCGGCTCGTACCATCCGCAGCAGGCGCACGCCGAGGGGACCCTCATCTCGGCTCCGGGCGTAAGCGACATCCGCTACGACGACAAGCGCGCAGTCCTCTACATGACCTCGGGCGACTCGGTGTTGCGCTACGACGTCGTCACGGCCAAGTTCCTGACCCCGTGGGTGCTCGGCGGTGACCTGCGCGGGATGGACATCTCGCCCGAAGGGCCCGACCCCGACCTGCTAGTCGTCGCGGACTCGAGTTGCGACACCCAGCAGGCCTGGGTCCATCTCGTCGACCTGAACACCGGGGAGAGCACCAAGATCTCGTTCTATCGGTACGGCTACGAGAGCGGTACGTGGATGGCGGCGTTCGGCCCCATGCGTAGCCTCCTCGTCTCCAGCCGCTCGACCTCAAGTTCGTCGTGGTGTCCCGTTCGTGCGATCCGACTCGACAATCTGACCTCAAGCGTCCCAGCGATGCTCTCGCCCAATGCGGCGGTGACCGCTGCCGGTGACCACAGCGTCATCGGCGTGGCGAACGGAGGGTTCGACCTCGGCGGTAGCTGGAAGTTCTTCCCTAGCCCCGCCCTCACCGGCGAACTGTATACGCCCGGTTGGCCCGGAGGAACGACCCTGCCACTGCCCGCCTACGACATGAGCCTCAGCAAGGACGGCCAACAGATGGCCGTACCTCTCGATACCCTCAAGGTCTTCTCGGCATCGGCCGAACCAACGAGTTTCGGGTCGCCCGCGGGGGCGGAGTTCAGCCGCACCGAGGACGTGCTCTACATGCCGGTCGCGGGCGAGAACACCATCGACGCCTACGAGACCGAGACCTACTCCAAGATCGCCAGCTACGACTTCGAGACGACGTTCCCCGCGTACTCGGCAGCGCTGAGCCAGGGGGCAAGCTTCCCCTCGCCGAGGCTGGAGGTCTCAGGCGACAACACGATGCTGTTCTCGACAGTCCCGGGCGGCGTCCGCGCGGTGAGCATGCGCGGGGGCGTCCAAGGCGTCGTGCGCTCGAGTCACGTCTCTCCCGACTCCGAAGACGGGCTCGGCGTACCGCTCGGCGGCGTGGAGGTCGGCGTCTGGCGCCAAGGGGTGGATGGCTGGTCCTTCGACACGACGGTCACCACGCAGGCGAGCGGCACCTGGCGCTACATCACCGACGAGACCGGTCCTGTACGGCTGCACATGGTTGACCCGATGGGCATGCACGGCGACACGTGGGTCGGGGGGACCGACTTGGACAGTGCGTCAGACATCGTCCCCCAAAGCCCGCCGCGCTCGGTGTCTGCGACGCTTGCGCTCGAGTCGCCCGGATCAGTGACAGGCGTACTCCGGAGCAGTGCGACCAACGCGGTGCTGCCGAACGTCGGCGTCTTCCTGCTGTCGCAGAGTGGCGCGGACTTCAACCTGGTGGGTATGGACGAGACCGCCGCCGACGGCAGCTACTCCATCGGCGATCTGCCTCCGGGCACCTACATCCTCGAGTTCATCGATGACGCGGCGCACTACGATATCGGCTTCTGGGAAGGCGCGCTCTCTCCTGACACCGCGACTCCTGTCGTGGTGGATTCGCCCGATCCGCTGCGCTGCGACGACAGTCTGACACCGTGGGTTGTGACGGCCTCGTTCGACCCGCCGACCCTTCTCACCGGGAGCTTCGAGCCGCGGGTCGGGGAGCAGGTCAAACTTTCGACGACGCTATGGGATGACACGAGCGGCGAGCCCGTTCCCGGGCGCGCGGTCTGGATCGAGACGGCGACGCCCGGTTCGGCATGGGTCCGGGCCAACGCGCCCGTAACCGACATGGGCGACGGCGACTACGTGGCGGCGATCACGGCTCCGGATGCCGTCCAGCGCTCCTATCGGTTCGCGGTCGCCACCGACGAGTTCACGGTGGGCGCCACTTCTTGGTCAGTGATGTTCAGCCCGCACTACGGGCGCTACTCCTTCAAGGATGCGACGCAGCTTGGTGCTCACAAGCTCACGCCGTTCTACGGCGAGAAGACGGGCATCGGCCTCGCGCTCCGGGACTCGAATGGCACGGGCTACCCCGGTCAGCCGGTGCGGCTGCTGTCGTCGACGGGTGGCGCGTTCGGTGAGTCCGGCATCGGCGTGTCCGACATGGGCGATGGCCGTTACCAGGCCACCTTCTCGGTGAGCCGTTCGTGCTACGTCAAGCTGGTCGTCACTGATCCCTCGACAGGCGTGCTGGTCGAGTCTCCGGCCTACCACATCTCGCCGAAGACCGGGAACGCGTGGTGGACGAAGGCCGGTCTGTCCGGCGGATGGATGCAGGACACCGCACCATCGCTTGCACGGCCCATCGGTTCGACTGTCTGCGCAGGCGGATGGATCCAGGGCGTCGTGCCCACCGGCTATACCGGCGCATCCCTGACCGGCAACGTCGGCCTGCAGACCACGGCAGACGGCATCACCTGGTCGGACGTGCCGGGAACGCTCCATTATGGCAATGCGGCAAACGACTATCACGGCGCTTGGCTTGGCGTCGCAAACCGCGCAACCTACCGCTTCGCGTTCGTCGCGGGCAACCTCACCAACGCGGCCGCTTCGCCTGCCTTCACCGTCGACCCCTATGCCGTGGCGACGGCGCCGAAGGTCTCGGGCAAGGTCAAGCGCAACAAGTCGTTCAAGGTCAAAGGATCGCTGTCGGCTCGGCCGGGTGGCTCTCGTGTGGTTCGGGTCATCGTCCGACGCCAGAAGGGCCGCAAGTGGGTCTCGCCGCGCACGTATTGGGCCCAGGTGCCGCCGAATGGTGGCAGCTACCTGCTCTCGCTCAAGCTCAAGGCCGGCACCTATCGGCTCTATGCTGACTGCCCTGCGGATGCTCAACACGCGGCGGGACCGACGTCGAAGCCGACGAAGGTAGTCGTGAAGTAGCCAC
>CAZXWK010000094.1:0-2901 GCA_964644675.1 uncultured Eubacteriales bacterium
CTACTCGGCCGATACGCCGTTCAGCCTGGTGACGAGCGGGACCACGACCGGCACGGGCCAGCTGGTCCTGGCCGACGTCAACGACTACGAGTACCTGTTCTACTACTGGAACGATCCAGCCGGAAACGACACCCTGACCATCATGTGGGGCCTCGACCAGGGCTACTTGGGCATGGGCGGCGCAACCATACCGATGACGGGTGTCGACGGCGGCCCCAACATCCTGTGGGACGGAGAGGGCGCGTTCTACAGCTATGGCTCGCAGACGTCGCCCGGCGCGATGTCGAAGCTGGTCATCCCCTCCGACGTGGGCAACCCCGCCGCGTGGGGTCCGTGGACGCCTGTCGCTCCCGCTCCGGGACGGTGGACCGGTGCCTACGCGGCGACCGCGATGGACGTCGAGATGGGTCCGTTCGAGGCGGTCGGGTATCCGAGCAAGACGGTCACGAGCACCGAGATCCTCCCCGGTAACACCGAGGAGTGGGGCTGGCTCACGTGGACCGGCACCGAGCCCAAGGGCACGGACATCCGCATGACGGTACAAGGCTGGAACGGGAGCGATTGGGTCGACGCGCCCGGTCTCTCCGATCAGACCACAAACACGATCGACCTCGGCTCCCTGCGCGTGGCCGCGTGGCCCAAGCTGCGAGTCGTGGCCGAGCTGGTCTGTGACGACTACCGCGTCTCGCCGACACTCTCGACGTGGACCGTGACCTCGGGCACCGACGAGACCGGCTACTACTCCGAGGAGATCGTGCCGCAGGCCGGCGCGAGCACCTGGGGCAAGCTCCAGATCGACCGCACGATCCCTGACGGGGCCTGGCTCCACGTCACCGTGCGCGGATGGAACGGGACCGACTTCGTCGACGTCCCCGGCTTCGGCTCGGTGAACGCGACCGATACCGACCTCACCTCACTCAAGGTGAGCGACTGGCCGCGGCTGCGACTCGTCGCACGGACCGGCAAGGACGTGCCGAGCGCCTCGGACGCCACGCTTCGCTCGTGGTCAGTCACCTCGGTCAAGCCCGAGGAGGTCGTCTCGGCACAGCTTGCGTGTGCGAGCTGCCACGAGCCGCACACGGTGGCGATCGGTGGCTCTGCTCCGTGGGACTTCTCGCGCGTCTCCGATCCCGACGATACGAAGCAGACCGCAGCGGCGGCCGGCAAGGGTGACGCGACGGCGTTCTGCCTGTCGTGCCACGACAGCTCCATGCCCCAGAAGAGTGCGACGCTCGCGACGTGGGTGCCGTGGGAGGTACGCGGCGCTCGTCCGCTCAGCGTGGGGACTCCGGTCGTCTGGGACAAGTCCTCGCCCGGCGCGGCGTTCGCATCGTCGGGTCACTACACGGCCGCCGACCGCGGTCTCGGAGCCGGTCGCACGGACTGCGCGAACTGTCACGACCCTCACGGCTCAGACAACGCTCGCCTCACGGCGTGGACGAAGCCCGCGTGGTACGTCGACGGACTTGCCGGTTCTGCGGGCCCGCGTGACAACACGTCCGCCGCCGCGCACGAGGAGAACCTGTGCTTGCAGTGCCACGGGAACGGCACGGTAGGCACGCACGCTCCGGGCGCGCAAGACGTCGCCTCGGCGGTCAGCTCGGCGTACGGCCACCCGGTCTCGTTTGACGGCCGTCACGTTTCCGGGGAGCCGGCCAGCGCCCTTGGCGGCTACAATCGCCACTCCGAGTGCACCGACTGTCACGATCCGCACGCGGCGCAGCCGGGCACTCACGAAGTCGGCACGAGCGATCCTGCCCCGGCTCTTCGTGGTGCCTGGGGAGTGCGTCCGACCTGGTCGGCGGCGCCCGGTACGCCGGCGACTTCGTTCACGAACCTGCGCTTCACCGGGCAGTCGACGGCGCGCGAGGCGTACCTCTGCTTCAAGTGCCACTCCGGCTACACGTCGCTTCCGGATACGTCCACGGCGGACGGCTACGCGGGCGTCGACCTGACCGAGGGCTTCAACCCGAACAACCTGAGCTACCACAACGCACTCGGGCTCTCGACGGGAGTCCGCACCACGTTCACGTATCAGGGCAATCCCTACGCGTGGCCGTTCTACAACACGCTCAAGGCTCCGTGGACGCCCAGTTCCAAGATGACGTGCACCGACTGCCACACGAGTGAGGTCGTCGGGCAGGCGAAGGGGCCGCACGGATCGAACGTGCGCTTCATGCTCGATCCCGCATACCCCGACGACTGGGCCGAGGCAACGCTCAGCCGCACGTCCGAGACGGGCGTCTCGGGCAACATCATCTGCGTCAAGTGTCACACCTTCATGGGCGCGAACGACAACCCGGTCCACACGGCGTCGGGCATCTCGTCGCCACGGGTCCACACGGCGTGGAGCATGCGATGCACCTCCTGTCACGTGGGCATTCCTCACGGCTGGAAGCGTCCGAGGCTGCTCGGCACAAGCACGGATCCCGCACCGTACCGCACGCACACGATCACGGCGACCGGCCTGATCGGGGTCACGGTGCGCGACCGGCCGGACGGCCAGTGGCGCGTGAACGACTGCCAGGTGGGGTGCTCGAGCACGCACTCCCGCTACAACCCGGCATCCGGTCCGTTCTGGCCTTAGCAGACGGATGGCGGTTCGAACGAGTGGAACGCGCGGCGCACTTCAAGGGGCGGCGAGGCCGGCCGATCGGTCTCCCTCGCCGCCCTTGCGTCCCGCCAGGCCCGTACTGTGTCGCACGTCACTGCGAGGGGCTTCTCACATGGGAACACTTCGGCTAGGGTTGCTTCAGGGGGTGGGGGATGCTGCGGCGGGGGGCACCGCGCAGACTCCAACCGAGCTCAGATTCGCGACTAGGGGCCGCGCCGGTCTGCCGGCGACGGTCCTTCCATGTCTCGGTGTTCGACGATCCAGGGGGGGGGTCGGCGCGACGTGAC
>CAZXWK010000095.1:0-2880 GCA_964644675.1 uncultured Eubacteriales bacterium
ACGTGGCGTACCTGCTCGGATGCGAGAACGTGTCTCTGGAGTTCCCGACGAAGAAGGTCTTCGACTCGGTCAGTCTCGGCATCGACGAGGGCGACCGCATCGGCATCGTCGGCGGCAACGGTGACGGCAAGTCGACGCTGCTCGCCCTGCTCGCCGGCTCGCTGTCGCCCGACGACGGCCGCGTCATCAAGCGCGGCGGCACCACCATCGGGATGCTGTTGCAGACCGACGCGCTGGACCCCGCCTCGAGCGTCGCGCACGCGGTCGTGGGCGACGTGCCCGAGCACACGTGGGCGTCGGACGCGCGCATCCGCGCCATCATCCGCGGCCTGATCGCCGACGTGGGCTGGGACCGCCGGGTCGGCGAGCTCTCGGGCGGTCAGCGCCGCCGAGTCGATCTCGCGCGCGTACTCGTGGGCGACTACGACGTGCTCATGCTCGACGAGCCCACCAACCACCTCGACGTCCACGCCATCGCCTGGCTCGCCGAGCACCTCAAAGCCCGCTGGCCACGCAAGTCCGGCGCGCTGCTCGTGGTCACCCACGACCGCTGGTTCCTCGACGAGGTCTGCCTCGGCATGTGGGAGGTGCACCACGGGCGCGTCGACCGGTTCGAGGGCGGCTACTCGGCGTACGTCCTGCAGCGCGTCGAGCGCGCCGAGGCCGCCCAGACCGCCGAGCAGAAGCGCCGCAACATCATGCGCCGCGAGCTCGCCTGGCTCTCGCGCGGGGCGCAGGCGCGCTCCACCAAGCCCAAGTTCCGCGTCGCCGCGGCCCAAGCGCTCGTCGCCGAGGAACCGCCCCTGCGCGACTCGATCGAGCTCAAGCGCACGGCGATCTCCAGGCTGGGCAAGCAGGTGGTCGACCTCGTGGACGTCACCGAGCGCTTCGGGGACCGCACCGTCATCGACGACGTCAGTTGGATCATCGGCCCGGGCGACCGGATCGGCATCCTGGGCGAGAACGGCTCGGGCAAGACGACGCTGCTGCGGCTCGTGCAGGGCGCGCTCGAGCCGACGAGCGGCACCGTCAAGATCGGCGCGTCCGTGCGCTTCGCCGTGCTCTCGCAGCACCTCGACGAGCTGACCGAGCTCGGCAGCCTGCGCGTGCGCGAGGTGCTCGCGCGCCACAAGACCCGCTACGAGATCGACGGCAAGGAGCTCTCGCCCGCGCAGTTGCTCGAGCGGCTGGGGTTCTCGGCGGCGCAGCTCTCGGCGCCGGTCGCCGACCTGTCCGGCGGGCAGAAGCGCCGGCTGCAGCTCATGCTCGTCCTGCTCGACAAGCCCAACGTGCTCATCCTCGACGAGCCCGACAACGACCTCGACATCGACATGCTCGCCGTCGTCGAGAGCCTGCTCGACACGTGGCCCGGCACGCTGCTGCTCATCACCCACGACCGCCACCTGATGGAGCGCGTCACCGACGACCAGTACGCGATCATCGACGGCCGGCTCCGCCACCTGCCAGGCGGCATCGACGAGTACCTGCGCATCCTCGACCTGCGTGCCGAGGCGCGCGCCAAGGCCGCCGCCGAGAAGCCCGCGGCGGGGGGCACCGCCGCAAGCGGCACCGGCGCGCCCGCGCCCGCGACCCCCGCGCTCACCCGCGCCGAGGAGTACGCGCTCAAGAAGGAGCTGGCGTCGGTCGAGCGCAAGCTCGATACGGCATGCGGCAAGGCCGACGCCGCGCGCGAGGAACTGGCGAGCGCCGACCCCTCGGACTACCAGGCGCTGCTCGACGCCCAAGCGCGTCTCGAGGCCGCCGAGGCCGTGGTCGCCGAGCTCGAAGACCGCTGGGTCGAGGTCAGCGAGCGGCTGGGGTAGAGCGAGCGCCAGCGCGATCACGAAGTGAATCCGCGGAACGCGGTGCCCCCTCTTGCGTCTTGGTACGATTCGTACTATGGTATGAATCGTACCAACCACCACCACCGCAAGGAGCACCGCCATGAGCGTCGCGAGCGCCAAGGACCTGTTCGTACTCGGCCGCATCTCGCTCCGCCCCACCTACGGGCACGAGATCATGCGGACCCTGCGCGAGTCGCACGCCGACCTCTGGATCGACCTCTCCGAGAAGCACGTCTACTACATCCTCAAGAAGCTCGACCGGGACGGTCTGGTCAGCGTCACGGAGGAGAGCACCGGCGCGCTTCCCCGCCGCCGCGTCTACGCGATCACCGACGCCGGCCTCGCCGCGCTCGCGCAGATGATGACCGCCGAGAACCTCATCACGGCGATCCCGTACTCCGAGTTCGACGTGCTGCTCGGCATGCTGTGCTACACGGACAGCCTCGACGACGCGGCGAAGACCGCCGTGCTCGCGCAGCGGGTGGCGTCGCTCGAGGAGACGCTCGCCGACCTCGCGCGTGCCGCCGAGGACCCCGCGGCCGACGCTGAGACCGGCGGCTTCCCGGCGGCGATCCTCGCGCGCGTGACGCACCGCCTCACCGACGAGCTCGAGTGGCTCACGGCGTTCTCGGCGCAGGTCGAGCGCGACGGGTGGCAATCCATGAAGCCGGCGTTCGAGCCGGCAGACCGACAGAAGTAGGAGCAACACCATGAGCACAACCCTGATAGTCGCGATCGTCTCGATGTTCCTCGCGGCGACCCTCTACACCATCGCCGTCTTCGCCGAGCGCAAAGCCGGCATCCTCAAGCCGTGGCACCTGGCGCTGTTCTGGCTCGGACTCGTCTTCGACACCGCCGGGACCACCCTCATGTCCCAGATCGCCGGCGGCTGGACGTGGGACATCCACGGCGTGATCGGGCTGACCGCCGTCGTGCTGATGCTGGGCCACTCGATCTGGGCGAGCGTCGCCCTGGCCTTCAAGCAGGAAGGCGTGCTGCGCAGCTTCCGCAAGTTCAGCGTGCACGTATGGGCGCT
>CAZXWK010000096.1:0-2767 GCA_964644675.1 uncultured Eubacteriales bacterium
GCCTTGCCCATGGCGATGCCGATGTCGGCGGCCTTGAGCGCCGGCGCATCGTTGACCCCGTCGCCGGTCATCGCAACGACCTCGCCCATCGACTGCAGCGTCTGGGCGATCCGCATCTTGTGCTCCGGAACCACGCGAGCGAAGACGACCTCGCCCACGAGCATCTTCTTGAGCTCCTCGTCGTCCATGTCGTCGAGCATCAGCCCGGTGATGACGTGGGCGTCGAGGCTGGTGATGATGCCGATCTTGCGCGCGATGGCCTCGGCGGTCAGACCGTAGTCGCCCGTGATCATCACGACGCGGATGCCGGCCGTGTGGCATTCCTCGACCGCCCCGGTGACCTCGGGCCGCGGCGGGTCCTGCATCGCTTCAAGCCCGAGCAGCGTGAGACCCTGCTCCATGGCCACCATGTCCTGCGGGTCCTCGTCGCGAGCGACAGGCCGCTCGGCCACGGCGATGACGCGCAGCGCCTCGCTCGCGAGCCGGTCGTTGGCGGCGAGCGCCTCGGCTCGGTCGGCGTCGGTGATCGGCCGGACACCCTCGGCGGTGCGGACGTGCGTGCACAGCTCGATCGTCTCCTTGGGAGCGCCCTTCACGTACGCGACGAGCTTGCCGCTCACGTCGCACACGACGGTCATGCGCTTGCGGGACGAGTCGAACGGGAACTCGAAACGGCGCGGGCGCTCGGCTTCGAGGTCCTCGATGTCGAAACCGGCCTTCGCCGCCGAGACGAGCATCGCTGCCTCGGTCGGGTCGCCGAGGATGGTCCACGGCGCGTCGTCGTCGGCTGGCGGGCGCAGGCGCGCGTTGTTGCAGAGCACCGCTGCCGCGAGGCAGTCGTCGAGCCGCGTCTTCTCGTCGCCGGTGACTGCGTTGCCGCTCACCGAGAATGAGCCCTCCGGCGCGTAGCCGACGCCGTCCACCTCGATCGCGACCCCGGGCAGCCAGACCTCGCGCACGGTCATCTGGTTCGCGGTGAGCGTCCCTGTCTTGTCCGTGCAGATGACCGTGGTCGAGCCGAGCGTCTCGACGCTCGACAGCTTCTTCACCAGCACGTTGCGCTTGGCCATGCGCTGCGCGGCGACGGAGAGAGCCATCGTGAGCGTCGGGAGCAGGCCCTCCGGCACGTTGGCGACGATGATGCCGATCGCGAAGACGACCGCGGCGAGCGTCTCCATCCCCACGAAGATCTTGGAGATAGCGAAGAAGAAGATGCCCAGGCCCACGGCGATCATCGAGATCAGCTTCGACAGCCGCTCGATGTTCTTCTGCAGCGGCGAGAGCCGCTCCTCCACGCTCTGGGTGAGACCGGCGATCTTGCCGAACTCGGTGCTCATGCCCGTAGCGAACGCGACCGCGCGTCCCGAGCCCAGTACCGCCGTGCTGCCGGTGAAGATGTAGCTCTCGACATCCGTGACGCTGGGCGGGTCGGTGCACAACACGTCGGCGCGGCGCACGACGGGGTCCACCTCACCGGTCAGGGCCGAGTTGTCCACGCGCAGATCGGCGGAGTAGACGAGCCGCGCGTCGGCCGAGATCAGGTCGCCCTCCTCGATGATCATGATGTCACCGGGGACGATGTAGCGCGCCTCGATCTCCTGCATCTGGCCGTCGCGGACGACCTTGGCCATGGGCGGGAGCATGTTCCTGAGCGCTTCGATGGCCTTCTCGGCGCGGAACTCCTGCACGAAGGCGAAGACCGCGTTGACGAGTATGACGATGATGATCGCGACGCCCAAGGCGGCCTGATCGGAGAGGAACGCGAGGACGGAGGCGACCCAGAGCAGGATCGCGAACATGTTGAGGAGGTGAGCGGCGAACCGCATCCACATCGGCTTGGGCTTCTTCGCGGTGAGCACGTTCTCGCCGAAGCGCTCGAGCCGACGTGTGGCCTCGTCTGAACTGAGGCCCTTGCGGGACGTCTGCAGCGCCTCGTAGACCTGCTCGGTGCCGAAGCCGCACAGAGCCGTGGGATCTACCGAGAGTTCGCTTGGTTCCTCCACCCGCTTCTCCCTTGCCTCCCGACACCCCCTAGGGGCATCCGTGAAACATTCACCCAGCCTAGGGCGTTTCCTGCGAGAGGGGGTGTGAAGAAGCTGTTAATGTTCGCCGCCGCGGGCACAACAGACCGGTCACTTGACCGTGAATGTCCGGTAGCCGCTCGCGCTCGCGAGGTGGGTCGCGTCCTCATGGCGCGCGCGTACGCGCCAGCTGCCCTTCCTGAGCTTCAAGGTGGCCGTGTATGACGTGCTGCCGGGAGTCAGGGTCACGTCGACGGAGTGCGCCACACGGAACTGCTTGCCGACCTTGCGCGCGAACTCGAGTCGGACGGCAGCGGGAGTCTCGTGGGCCGCGCCGATGGTCCCGCCGACACGGATCGGCTTGCGGGCCCGCGGCTTGCGGGAGACCGACGGCTTCGAGAGAGCCACGACCGTCGGCTCGGGAGCCGGGTCCTGTGCCGCGGGCGGTCCGTCAGGCCCGCCGGGGTGGCACTCGGCGTTCGCGCACTCCTCGGCGGTCCGGACCGGCTGACCGACCCCGAGTGTTGGGGCCGCGCTCACGGCGAGCACAAGCATCGAGAGCAGAAGCAGCGGGAGCACGGCGAGTCGAAACCGTCGTGCGAGCGAGACCGAGCGGGACGTGCGCGACATCGGAAGACCTCCTTGGCAGGCAGGCGCAGCGAGAAAGGTATCGGTGCGCAGCACTCAGAGGTCGATGACCGCCGTCACACTCCGGATCAGGAAATCGGTTCGTCGCTCGGGGCGGG
>CAZXWK010000097.1:0-2712 GCA_964644675.1 uncultured Eubacteriales bacterium
CGTGCCGGTCGTGGTCCCGCTCGTCACCAGGCTGAACGGCGTATCGGCCGAGTAGGCTTCGCCGTTCCACAGCCACACGGGCGACGGCGTGGGCATGCTTGCGACATAGAGCTTGCCCGTGCCGTACGTGCCGTCCCGGTCCTTGTCGACGGTGTAGAGCTGGTTCCGCTTCGCCGAGTAGATCGAGTCACCGGCGCCTTCGAACCAAAGCGGGGCCTTCTGCGTACCGGCCGGCCCGGTCGCGCGGTACGGGTAGAAGGACTGGCCTGCATATTGCCCGTCGAGGGTCATCAGCTTCCAGGCGTTGTACGCGCCGACGTACGCCCAGATACCGTTGCCGAACGGCGACGCGAATGCATGGGCCGACTGTACGTAGCGCGGACCATTCCACTGCCCGTTCCACCACGCGGCTCCGTCCTCGGGGACGATGCTCGACATGTTGACGAAGTTCTCCCACGTGTTGCCGCCAGCCACGAACCACAGCTTGCCATACGCGTTCAGCGCCTCGCCCCGCACGGGTGAGGTGAACGTCGAGGTGATGCTCAGCTCGGGAAGCAGCGGCACGCCGATGGACGTGTCGTTCCACGTGTTGGTCATCGGGTAGTAGATGGCAGGCAGCGTGTCGGTCGCCGTGCGCGGGCCGATCGCCACGATCGCTCGGCGAGGCGCGCGCGGCACCGTCATCTGCTGAGCGGTGACCGTCTGCTCGCTTCCGGTGAACACGGTTCGGGTGTCCGCGCCGTAGGCCGAGAGCCCGAACCACGCAGGCGACGACACCGGCACGGTCTGCGCCACGTACGGGCGCCCCTGGCGCGCGGCCGAGACACTCCACGAATGCAGCTGCGGCGTCAGCGTCGCCTGGTCGGTGGTGCGCATGATCGCGACGAGCCGCAGCGCCTCGTACGTCGAGAGGCCGATCCCCGAGAGGTCGGCGCCCGACGCGACATTGCCGTACCCCGGCACGTCGACCCAGTTCGAACCGCTCTTGCCCTGGACCTTGACGACGATGCTCGTCCCGTTCGGCACGCTCGCCGAGAAGGACGCCGAGCCCCACGAAACGGCGTCGGCCTGCGGGTGGATCTCGGGAGAGTACACCGATCCGATCGAGGCGTACCCTGTGCCAAGCGCACTCGACGGGGGCGTGGCCGTCCCGAACGCGACCTGACCGCCGTTGAAGCCCGGCGGCGGCGTGAGCGTCTCCCACGCTCCGGTGTTCACGTTGACGCGCTTGAACCACGCGGGGATGTTGGGGCGAGAGAGCTGGAAGCGGTCTCGGTACCCCTCGGTGAGAGCATTCGTCGCGTAGACGTACGAGCCGCCGTCCCACTCGAGATCGCACGCGTTGAGGTAGTCACCGTTGTCCACGACGCACCAAGGATAGAAGTTCGCCCACGTCATAGACGGTGTGGTGTCGAGATTCGAAACAGTGATCTGCGCAGAATCGGAGATGGTGTTCGGCGACTCGCCCCAGATCATCAGCTTGTCCACGCCGCCGACGCGGTAGCGCACCATCCGGTAGTTGTTCCAGAGCCCGTACCAGACGGCCATCTGGTTCTTGTGCGCGTCGCCACCCGAGTAGTCGGGCCACCACTCGCCCACCGTCAGGCCCGTGCTGGTTCCGACCGTGGTCGTGGCGCCGGGCAGTGGCTCGTCCACGCGGTAGAGCTTGCCCTGGTCGGGCGTGCCCGCGCCGATCGAGCGAATCACCCACAACGCGTGCGGCGTCTCCGAGAAGGCCATCGCGGCGCCGCGACCGAGCGCGAAGGGCGTCCCGGTCGTATCGGTCAGCGTCACCTGAGTGAGTGCGCGACCGGCGACGTCCCAGCAGAACAACTGATCGCTGCCGTTCGCGGGGATGATGTAGACCTTGCCGTGCGGCTCGTCGTAGACCGCATCCGCGCCCTGCGGGTTGGACAGCGTGCCGCCGGCCGTGGGCAGCGTCGCCGCGAGCGTCCACTCGCTCGCCACCGACCCGTTGTCGTTCAGCACGTACTCCCAGATCTCGTGCTGGGGCCGCGCGACGAGCGCGAAGAGTCGGTCGCCGGTCCGGAAGACCTTGAGCGGCTGGCTGCCGGTGGGCAGGTCGGGCGGGTTGTAGCCGTCGTCGTTCCAGCTGGCGGCACCGCCGTTCACGTCGAGGTCGTACTGCTGCGTCCCGGCGGTGTCCACGAAGAACATCATGTTCTGGTTGGGGCGTCCCGTCATGGCCACCTGACCCCACCGCAACTCCGGTCCGTCCTCGCTCAGGTTGCTCGCGTCGACCATGGTGCTCTGGGCGAACTCGACCTGCGTGGACTGCGTGAAGACGGTCTGGGTCTCCGGACTCGAGACCTTGTTCGGCGCTGCCTCCATGACCGGGTGATGGCTCGCGCGCTGGAACTCGGCCTTCACGTCGCGGCCGTTCCACGAGTACGGCTTCGAGCCGGTGCTCGCGGTCTCAGGCGCATCGCCGGAGTGGCAGTTGTAGCACGTCTGTGCTTGCGCGGTCTGCGACGCCGGCAGCCCGCTCGTGCGGTAGTCGAGCAGTCCGTCGAGGTTCGCCGAGGTGTGCGAGTGGCACGCCTCGCACTGCACGCCGGTGTCGGCACCGCCGGCGTTGCCGACCGCGACCGCGCCGCCGTGGGCCGAGCCGTCGTAGCCGGCGCCATGGTCGCCGCCCGTGTTCTCGTAGGCGCCGTCAGTGGCGACCTTCGAGATCGCGACCGAGTCGGT
>CAZXWK010000098.1:0-2677 GCA_964644675.1 uncultured Eubacteriales bacterium
CTCGTCTGCCACGCCGACGGGGTGCCGACGAGCGGGGACTGCACCTCGTGCCACAGCGGTCACGGCGACCTGACCGAGGTCCACAGGGCGGATCCGGCGCCTCAGACCGTCACGATCTCGGGCGAGTCGTTCGGACCCGTAACCTGCGGCGACTGCCACACCAACCTGGTCGTGAACACGTCGCACGCAGCGTGTTCCACCTGTCATCCGGCGCCCATGGATACGCTCACCCCGAGCTGGGACAAGACGTGCACGCAGGGTGGCTGCCACACCGCCGGGTCCACGCGGCCCATGCACGAGAGCATCGACGCGAGCCACGCGCCGGTCTCCGGTCAGACGTGCTACCAGAGCAGCTGTCACACCGCCGCCGCGACGGCGAGCCTGGCCCAGACGCACCGCAACGCCAGCGCCGAGCTGGGCGGAAAGACGCGCACGAGCTGCCAGGTCTGCCACTACGACGGCACTCCGGCGAGCCGCGAGTGTGCGAGCTGCCACGCCGACAAGATAGATGGCACCCACGGCTACAAGGCCGAGAAGCACACCGCGACGCCTTCGTGCGGCGGGTCGTGCCACGGCACCGAACTCGGTCCGGTGCACACCGGCGGCACGTGCACCTCGTGCCACTCGGGTATGGTCGAAGCCATCGCGCCATGGGGTGGGAGTTGCACCTCGTGCCACTCGACCGGCACCCATACCGTCTCGGCCGTCAAGCACGCCGGTGACGACGCCGGGTCAGGTTCGGCGTATCTGGGATACGGCTGCAACGGCCTGCCGGGCATGCAGTGCCACGACATCACCGACGTCTCGCGCCTGCACCAGGGCGTGCACGACGGCTCGGGTGGTTGCGCCATCTGTCACGCGAGCGGCGTGACGCCCAAGACCACGTGCATCAGCTGCCACGAGAGCGGCTGGGGCGGCGACACGAGCTACATGCACCACAACAACAAGAAGTACCTGCTCGACTCGTCCGATGCGACGCCGGGCGCCTACTACGCGGTCGACCCGCCGGGCGGTTGGGACGAGGACCTGTCGAACTACGACTGCCAGTACTGCCACCAGGACTTCTACGGCGGTGCCACGGCGCCGGCTCCCGCGCCGATCCAGCCCTACGCCGGCGACAAGATGTGGTACTCCGGCCTGCGGAGCGCGGCGGGCTCCCTCGACGACACGCAGCTGAAGATCGCGACGATCACCGTCCCGGCGAGCGCCACGCTGCGCTTCAAGAACAGCTACCAGGCCGAGCAGGACAACGACTACGGCTACGTCGAGGTCACGACCGACGGTGCGACGTGGACGCCGATCGCCGGCACCGGGACCACCACGAACAATCCCAACGGCCTGAACCTGGGCAACGGCATCACGGGTGATTCGGGCGGCTGGGTGGATGCGACCTTCGATCTCTCGGCCTTCTCGGGTCAGGAGATCTCGGTCAGGTTCCGCTTCGTGAGCGACCGCTACGTCAACCTCGCCGGTTGGGCCATCGACGACATGAGGATCGACAGCTCGAACGGGGTGCTCTTCGCCGACGACGCCGAGACGGTCAACCCGGCCCTCGAGCCCAATGGCTTCAAGCGCGTCGGCGCCTACCCTCCGGCGTTCACTCCCGACTCCGTCCCGACCACCAACCGCCACGACTCAAACGTGGCCGCGACGGCGCTGGGTGCTACCGGCTTCACCTGCGGTGACTGCCACGCGACCGAGGTGAGCGTCGAGCACGCCGCGCCCTCCTCGTCGAGCAGCGCCGCGAAGTGTGCCGCCTGCCACCCGACCCCGCGGGCGAGCCTGACCGCGTGGGACAAGACCTGCGTGCAGGGCGGCTGCCACACGGCCGGCTCGACCGACCCGATGCACGGCAGCATCGACGCGAGCCACGCGGTCCTGCCCGCCAACGCCGCATGCTTCGGCAGCGGCTGCCACTCGGGCACCGACCTGTCGGCGATCCACGCGAGCGCCGAGGCCACCATCGCCGGCGTCGCGCGCCGCAGCTGCCTCGTCTGCCACGCCGACGGGGTGCCGACGAGCGGGGACTGCACCTCGTGCCACACCACACCCAAGACCGACTACCACGCCGGCCAGGACGCGACGCACGTTTCGACGACCAACGCGGGATGCTTCGGCGCCGGGTGCCACGACGCGTCCAAGCGCCTCGACCTGGTCCACGACAAGTACGTGGGAGAGGGCGCGTGGTTCTCGCAGTACGACTCGAGCTGCGAGCTGTGCCACAAGAACGAGAACCCCAACCGCATCAACTGGTCGCTCGTCGGCCCCAACGAGCGCTGCACCGGCTCGTGTCACACCGCGAACCACACCGGCTGGCCGAGCAAGCACGCGGTCACCTCGGCGAGCGCCGCCTGCACCGCGAGCGACTGCCACGGCACCGACATCGCGACAATCCACGGCGCGTATGCCGACCTCGCGCGCTGCGGCATCTGCCACGACAGCAAGACGAACTGGTCCAAGACGCCTGACTGCGTGAGCTGTCACGACACCGCGACACCGCACGGCGACATCGACGCGACCCACACCTCGACCGAGACCGCTGACGCGTTCACGATCGGAGGGGTCGACTACGGGCTCAAGCCGTGCGCCGACTGCCACGCCTCGACGATGCTGACCACCGCCCACGGCGGCGTCTGCAAGACGTGCCACCCGACGCCGGCGAGTTCGATCACCGACG
>CAZXWK010000099.1:0-2663 GCA_964644675.1 uncultured Eubacteriales bacterium
GGCCGCGCGTACCAGCGCATGCAGCTGCGGGCGACGCTCGCGGGTGTCGCGACGCACCCGCTCTCGCAGGCGCTCGCGCTGCGCGACCGCGAGCTCTCGGCAGGAGCGCCGGGGCCGTTCTCGGCGGGGCTCGAGAAGCTCGCGGGCCCGGGCGAGGTCGTGCTGGCGTTCCGCTTGGGCTATCCCGAGCGCGAGCAGCCGCCGTCGCTCCGCCGCGCGCCGGTGACCGCGTAGGCGATTGACCGCTCGGCGTAGAGCAGACACTCTAGAACCGCGCGAGGCACGCACGAACTCGGGAGGCAGCGTGGCAGGAACGACCACCAAGGAACGCATCGTCGACGTGGCGATCGAGCTCTTCAACGAGCAGGGCACGCCGGCCGTCAGCACCAACCACATCGCCGAGGCGGCCGGCATCAGCCCGGGCAACCTCTACTACCACTTCCGCAACAAGGAGGAGATCATCCTGGCCGCGTACGAGCGCGCGCTTCAGGCCTACGACGCCGTGTGGGAAGAGGCCGGCGCCGCACCCCCCGCGCCGGAGACGATGCTACGCCTGCTCGAGGGGACGTTCGACGCGCAGTGGCGGTTCCGGTTCTTCCAGCGCGAACTCGGGTGGCTCGTCCAGCGCGACGAGGCGATCCGCACGCGCTATCGAGACGTCCAGGGCCGCCGGCTCGCGTTCTACCGCAGCCTCATCGATGCGTGGATCGCTGCCGGCATCGCCGAGCCGCTGCCGTCCGAGCGCCTCGACGACCTGGTGCTCGCGAGCTGGGTCGTCGGCGACCAGTGGCTCGCGTACCTGCAGGCGATGGGCCTCGCCGCCGATGAGGCCCAAGTCCGCCGCGGAGCCCGCCTCATCCTCGAGGTCTTCCGTCCGCACCTGGCCCCCGGCGTCGCCGAGAGGATCGACGCGCAGGCGTAGCCCGCCGATGCTCCACACGCGCTATGTGGGTAGGTAGAGCGCGTGATGCGAGGTAGGAGGGCGGCATGAGCAGCCAGCGGATCGAGACGGTCGTCGTCGGCGGCGGGCAGGCAGGCCTTGCAACGAGCTACTTGCTGAGCCAGCGCGGTTGCGAGCACGTCGTGCTGGAGCAGGCGCAGCAGGCAGGGAACGCCTGGCGCAACGACCGCTGGGACTCATTTACGCTCGTGACGCCCAACTGGACGTTCCGCGTGCCAGGCATCGAGTACGACGGCGACGACCCCGGCGGGTTCATGCCTCGCGACGAGGTGGTCGCGCGCTTCGAGCGCTACGTCGCCGACAACTCGCTGCCGGTTCGTTTCGGCGTCCGCGTCACCTCGGTAGAACCCGCCGAGCAGGCCGGCTATCGCGTGCAAACCGACTTCGGGACCATCGAGGCCGCCAACGTCGTGATGGCGACGGGCGTCTTCCAGCGGCCGAAGATCCCGCAGATGGCCGCGGCGCTTCCTGCCGACATCGATCAGCTGCACTCGGGACAGTACCGAAACCCGGGCGCGCTCCGCGACGGCGCAGTGCTGGTGGTGGGCAGCGCGCAGTCCGGCTGCCAGATCGCGCAAGAGCTCTACCAGCACGGACGCAAGGTCTACCTGTGCGTCGGCGGCGCCGGGCGCATCCCCCGACGGTATCGAGGTAGGGACATCGTGGAGTGGCTGTCCCTCATCGGGTTCATGGACCGTACGGTCGACGACCTGCCGTCGCCGCAGGCGCGGTTCGCGGGCAACCCGCATCTCTCAGGGCGGGACGGCGGCCAGACGCTCAACTTGCACCGGTTCGTGCGCGATGGCGTGACGCTGCTCGGCCACGCCCGCGGCGTGGAGGGCTCGACGCTCCGCCTCGAGCCGGACGCCCACGAGGGTGTTGCGGAGGCCGACGCGTTCGAGGCCACGATGATCGGAAGGATCGACGACTACATCGCACGGGAGGGGATCGACGCGCCGGTCGAGACTCTGCCCGCACTTCGCGACGCGTTCGGCGCGCCGGAGATCGCCGAACTCGACCTCGCCGCCGCAGGAGTCACGACCGTCATCTGGGCGACGGGGTATTCCTTCGACTTCAGCATGGTGAAGGCCCCGGTCTTCGACGAGGTCGGCTTCCCGATCGCCGAGCGCGGCGTGACCGGTTCGCCCGGCCTCTACTTCGTCGGCATGCCCTGGATGCCGGTATGGAGCACGGGACTGCTCTACCGCGCGGGCGACGTACCCGGCCACGTGGCGGCAACCATCGCGGCGCGGTAAAGCCCGCACGCCATTTGCTCCTTAGAGTCCGTCGGCACTGCGTACCCAGCTCGCAAAGAGGCGGATTCCATGCGACGAACCGTGGGAATACTGGCGTTGCTCACACTGCTGAGCCTGGCGTTGGTCGCCTGCGCACCACGCGCGGACGGCCCGTCCGCGTCCGACTCGGTCAAGAGCACGAGCTCCATCACGACGACGGCAGGAGATGCGAACGTGAAGACGATCTATCTTGCGGGCGGCTGCTTCTGGGGACTCGAGAAGTACGTCGGCCTGGTCCAAGGCGTGAAGAGCACCGAGGTCGGCTACGCGAACGGCACCCGTGACAACGCCAAGTACGGCGACCACACCGGTTACGCCGAGGCGGTCAAGATCGAGTACGACCCGGAGGTCGCGCCGCTCCCGTTCCTGCTCGACCTGTTCTACGACGCGATCGATCCCACGTCGGT
>CAZXWK010000100.1:0-2660 GCA_964644675.1 uncultured Eubacteriales bacterium
CCGGCCGTGTGGCAGCCGCCCTGGGCGCAGCTCTTGTCCCAGCTCGGGGTCAGAGTGCTCTTGGGCGTCGGGTGGCACGTGGCGCAGCTGGCGTGCGAGGTGTCGATGCGCATGCTCGCATGGCACTCGGAGCAGTCACGCGAGTAGCCGACGCCATCGATGGTGATCGTGGCGGGCGAGACCGGCGAGGCGGTGTGCTTCGCGGTCAGGTCGCCATGACCGGCGTGGCAGCTCGTGCAGTCCTTGGTGAGCGTCGGAGCCGAGTGGCACACGGCGCAGGACGTGACCGACGGATCTCCAGTCTTGACGGCGTCCTTGTGGATCGCGGCGACGTCACCGGCGCTGTGGCAGTCGGTCGCGGCGCACGAGGCGTTCGCGGTACCGACCGCATGAGCGGCGTCGATGGTCGCGTGCATCGGCAGGGTCGAGCCGGCCGTGTGGCAGCCGCCCTGGGCGCAGCTCTTGTCCCAGCTCGGGGTCAGAGTGCTCTTGGGCGTCGGGTGGCACGTGGCGCAGCTGGCGTGCGAGGTGTCGATGCGCAGGTTGGAGTGACATTCGGAGCACGCGTGAGTGCCGTAGCCCGTCCCGTTGATCGAGATCGTCGCATCGGCAGGCGTCGCGGCGTGCTTGGTGTCCATACCCGCGTGCGGGTCGCTCGTGTTGTGGCAGTCGGCGCACGTCGAGGACGGCTTGCCGCCGACGAGGTTGGCCTCAGCGTGGCACGTGTCGCAGCCCTGAGTCTGGTGGATCAGCGCGAGGTTTGAGCCGCCCGCGTGGCAGCCGGACTGCGTGCAGTCAGGCTGGGTGGCAGCGGTGTGGCTCGCCTCGATCGTCGCGTGCATCGGAGCCGTCGAGCCGGCCGTGTGGCAGCCGCCCTGGGCGCAGCTCTTGTCCCAGCTCGGGGTGAGCGTGTCCTTGGGGGTCGGGTGGCACGTCGCGCAGTTGGCGTGCGTGGTGTCGATGCGCGTGCTCGCGTGGCACTCGGAGCACGCGTGGGTGCCGAAGTCGGTCCCCGCGATGGTGAAGTCCGCCGAGCCGAGCGTCGGGGTGTGCGCGGCCCCCAGGTCGCCGTGGCCGGTGTGGCAGTCGGCGCAGGCGTTGGAGACCGGGACGGCGCCGCCCTCGTGGCAGACCGCGCACGACGTCACGCTCGGATCACCGCTCTTGACGGCGGTCTCGTGGATCTTGGCGAGCGTCCCGCCGTGGCAGTTCGCGCCGAGGCAGCCCGCGGCGTTGGTCGCGTCGGCGACGTGCACGGCGTCGATCGTCGCGTGCATCGGGGCCGTCGAGCCGGCCGTGTGGCAGCCGCCCTGGGCGCACGTGGTCTTGTCCCAGCTCGGGGTGAGCGTGTCCTTGGGCGACGGGTGGCACGTCGCACAGCCCATGCCGCCGGAGCTCGAGGTGGGCTTGTTGTGCTCGTAGCCCAGCTCGGTGGCGTGGCAGCTCTCGCAGGCGACGGCGGCGAAGGTGTCCCCGCCGATCGTGAAGGTCTGCGCGGTCGGCGTCGCGGTGTGGCGCGCGGCGTTGTACCCGTGGTTATCGGTCGTCTTGTCGGCGTGGCAGCCACCGGCCGAGCCCGTGCCGCACGAGTCGGCGGCAAGAGCCGCCGGGCGCGCATCCTTGGTGGTGTGGCAGCCGGTGTTGGCGCACGACGCGAACCTGGGCGCACCGCCCGCGCGGCTCTTGTCGTGGAGCAGCGCGAGGTCGGTGTAGTCGTGACAGCTCGCGCCCGAGCCCGCACAGCCGCGGCCCGTGGAGACCACGTGGGCGGTCGAGTAGGCGTCGTGGGTCTTCGCAGCACCCGTGTCGTGGCACTCGGTGCAGGTGGAGCTCGTCCAACCCGCCACGATCACGGACTTGGAGCCGAGCGTGGTGTCGGTGTGGCACTCGGAGCACGTGACCGAGCCGCCGGAGGCGCTCACGGTCGCGTGGGCCGTCTTGAGCGTCGCCGAGTGGCAGGTCGAGCACTCCTTGCCGCCCGCGGCGACGGCGCCGTCGGCACCCGTGCCCTGCGCGGCGGCCGTGAACGGCGTCGCGGTGTGGGTCGAGTCGTCGCCGGTCAGCGCGGCGTGCTGGCCGCTGTGGCAGGTCGCGCAGTCGGTCGTGGGAACCTTGCCGCCGGTGTGACACGAGCGGCAGGTCGTGTGGATCGCCGTCACGTCAGTGCCGCCGTTGTGGCAGCCGCCCGTGGCGCATACGTTGGTGGTCGTGTGCTTCGAGGTCATGTCGGCGTGCATCGGCGCCGTGGAGCCGACCGTGTGGCAGCCGCCCTGCACGCAGCTCTTGTCCCACGCGGGCGTCAGCGTCGAACGCGGGCTCGGGTGACACGCGGCGCAGTCGGCGGCAAACGACGAGGAAGTCGGCTTGGCGTGCTCGGTCTGCAGGTCGCCGTCGTGGCACTCGGTGCAAAGCAGGCTCGTCCCGGCGAGCGTGACGCCGCCGATGGCCGAACCATGCACACCGGAGTGCCCGGCACCCGGGTGGCAGGCGCTGCATGCCGAGTTCTTCGCGGCGATGGCGGCGACCACGTTGGGGTCGGTGCTCGTGTGGCAGGTGTTACAGACGATCGCGCCGCCGGTCGAGGTCGTGCGGCCGGCGGTGTTGTGCTCGATGGTGAGCGAGGCGCTGTGGCACGGCGTGCAGTTGGTCACGTCGGCGGG